>DHBS01000006.1:0-48842 GCA_002398825.1 Syntrophomonas sp. UBA4922
ATGAACTGTTTCGCACCCGGAGAAGTAGCGGGCAATGCCTGCAATATCAGCGCAGCTAAATCCAAGCTGTCGTTTGGCAAGTTGTTCATTCTCGGTATCCTGGCCGGGGTCTACATCGGCTTCGGAGCCAACCTGGCCACTGTAGTCGGCAACGACATTCCCAAGTTCCTGGGCAACGGCCTGGGTCAATTGTTTTTCGGCGCCGTATTCAGCACCGGCCTGATGCTGGTGGTTATCGGGGGGGCCGAGCTGTTTACCGGCAATAACATGTTTATGATGATCGGGGCCATGAATGGTTCTTGCAGCTGGGGAGACCTCTTAAAGAACTGGGTCGTGGTCTGGATCGCCAACTTCGTAGGATCACTGCTGTTAGTGTACATCGTGGCCGGCGGCTTTTACGGGGTAGGACCGGACGGCGCCATGGCCACGGGCTTGTTTAAAGGAGCCGTGGGGGCCAAAGCCCTGGCGGTTGCCAAAGGCAAATTGGAGTTGACCTGGAGCGCCGCTTTCTTCCGCGCCATTCTCTGTAACTGGCTGGTATGTATGGCGGTATGGCTGGCCCTGGCCAGCAAAGACGTGGTCGGCAAAGTGTTCGGCATCTTCTTCCCCATCATGGCCTTCGTCGCCAGCGGTTTCGAGCACAGTGTGGCCAATATGTTCTTCATTCCCATGGGTCTGGTTGTGGCCCAGATTCCGGCTATCGTGGACGTTGCTGCTGCTGCAGCCGGCGCAACCACCCCTGAAGCCGTGGCAGCCTTCAAGCTTGCAGTCACCAATGTGTTCACCTGGAAGACCTTCATTATGAACAACCTGATCCCGGTGACCCTGGGCAACATCGTGGGCGGATCCATCATGGTGGGTTCACTGTACTGGTACTCCTACCTGAAAAAAGACGCTCCGGTGGCAAAAGACAAAACAACCGCGGCCTAAATCCGCTCCTAATAAGGAATCATCCTGGCGGGGGTTTTTTCCCCCGCCTTTTCTTATATGGGCAATAGGGGACGGTTGGAGGGTTCTCTCGTATTTGACTTTGTGCCCAGATGACAAAAAGAAGCGGCCACTTGAACCGCTCCTTTTTGTAAAAGGCACTACTCATTCTCATTCAAGGTTATTTCTTTATTTCCATCTCCCAGTTGTTTTTCTGGTCCACATTCATGACCACGGTATAGCCGCAGGATCTGGCCAATTTGCCGACATTTTCTTTTGATTCCGCACTGTCGCCAACAATCTGGAGCTCAGCCAGGCCCTGGTCGATCAGCTTCTTGGTCTTCACTACCGGTATGGGACAGCTTAGCCCACGTACATCCAGCTTTTCCAACTGATAATCCCCCCTATTCTTCACGGTATGTATAACCGATTACCAGCATAATTAAAATTCCTGCCACACAGGCAATTTGCCCGAACAAATTGGGTCCGCCGATCAATGCGGGGGCTGCAGCCGTGGCTGCTGCCATGGCTGAACTGGCCAAACCGAAATTATGAATGAAACCAGCCCCTACGATCATGCCTATCACTACTGCAGCAGCATCCATATCGCCCTGTCCGGACAAGATCAGCTGGCGCAAAGGACAGCCTCCCAGCAAGGTGGCGGTCAAACCTACCAGATATAGACCCAGGAAATTCCAGAGGTGATTGCTGTGGGCGATGGGCTGCCCGGCAAAACCGGTTTTAAAGTATCCAAAACCGATGTTTAAAGCCAGCGCCCCGATAAATATCCCGATAAATCCTAACAAAAGAGTATTGTCCTTGATCAACATGAAATCCCTTATGCCTCCGCTCAAGCACAGGCGGCTGCGCTGGGCCAGGAATCCCACTATGATTCCGGCCCCCAGGCTGAACATAAGAGCAGCATGCATGCTGCCGGGGCCTTTTTGACTGAAGAACAGCGGTCCACCTGCTGCCTGATTAAATATCGTGCCCTTGAGCAAAAGATAGAGGAAGAACAGCATCAGGACCGGCATCACCCATCCTCCGAGGGGCGAACTGCTGATTTTGGCCCGGCCCAGGTCAAAACCCTTTTTCAGGAAAAATACCCCGCTGCCAACCCCAAAAATGAAACCGATCAATCCGACTAAAGCATTATAGTCTCCGCCAGCCATGCGCAAAATATCACGCAGCGGGCAGCCCAGAAATACCAGGGCTCCTACCATCATAAAAACTCCCATGAAAAAGCGCAGCAGGGTAGCCGAACCCCCCCGGGCTTTATATTCGCCGGCAAATAAAGCAGTCAAAGCGGCTCCCAATACCAGGCCGATGATTTCAGGGCGCATGTACTGCACTGTAGCGGTTTGGTGCAAACCCAGCGCTCCGGCGATGTCCCGCTCAAAACAAGCGATACAGAAACCCATATTAGCCGGGTTCCCCAACTTGACCAGGGTGACTGCAATCGCGCCGATAATCAACCCGGTCCCCAATACAAACCATTTGTTCCGATCCAAACCCATACCTCCCATCACATAACTATATGTTATATTTTTTATTACATATAATCATATTCTACAATGGGCCGGTTATTCCTCTCTTAAAAATAGCAAGATAACAGTTATTTCAACATTTATCATAGATAAAATAAAACGCCCTTGATTATCAGGCGTTTCAAATAGAATCGTGATTATACAGTTAAAAAATCATATTCCGGGCTCTATGTTATTCAATGCCGCCCCCTCAACCGGACATTATGGAATAGTACCAAAACAAGATGCCCGCTCTCCTGCCCTGAGCAGAAGCATGTCTCTAAGTGGCGACCCCGGGAGGGTTTTAGACTTGCTGGCTCTTCAGTTTGAGCGGTAAAGCCGGATCGGTTATGGCCCCGATCTTAGCGGCAAAACTGGTTTTTTGGACAACATCCCGGTCTGTAATAAGATGGACGTCTAATAAACCTTCACATGTATAGCCGGTCTTCAGGTAATTCATCTCTGCCAGGGCTTGACTCCAACCGTTGAGCCACTGCTTCAACAAGCCGCACTTTTCACTGTCTCCATCAATATGGATTATCAGGTCAATATCGCTTCCCGGACCAGCGGTGCCGTTACTGGTGCTGCCGATTATGTAAGCCGCTTTTACTCCCAAGATTTCTCCATCAAGCTGTTCACCGATACGCTCCGCCATATACAGCCTCCAGCGCCAATAGCGGTCATCATAGCGATAGCCTTCAGTCCGGGGCAGCGGTTCGACCAGATGCGACCAATCCGGGGACTCATGCAGGGGCCCACTGGTGGCATCCCCCAGATAACCCAGGGCCTCTCCCAATTCGGCATTCATATTAATGTGCAAGATACTGCCGCGACTGGCCTCCATCACATCGATGACCCTTATGACCTCCTCTAGATGCTTGTAGCCGGGCAGAAGCTGAGCCAGGATATTGGGAGATCTAGTCAGAAATTTTTCATTGAATTGAACGTTCTTATCATCAGGATAAAGGGGTATATAACGGATATTGGCTTCCACCAAGTCCTGAAAGAAATGCGTGCCGAAGGACAATTCGGGAACATAATTGGAACGCTTGCGAGCGATCTCGATCAAGGCCGCGGTGTTGTTGATGTCCGCATAAGTAACCTGCACGCCCATTTTGATATCCCCGCGGCTGCCCCAGCGACCCGGGCCCATTAAGATGAATCGTCTGCGGGGGAGCATAACGTTCAGCATGCCTACCGCTTTGCCGACATCGACCAGCTCTGTCAAACTCTGCAGTCTGCTGTAGGCTTCAGGATCCACAAATACCACATGGGAGATATTCTGCACCAAGCCGTTGGTTATATAGCGCTGGGCAGTAAAAATAATCTTGTTTTTAGGTATATCCCGGGGCAGGGGCGCCGGAACAGCGTCTTCCCCAAATCCCTGGGGGCGGCACTGCAAAAGGTAAAAATCCTGGCCGTCTGAAGCAAATTCGATGTCTACCGCAGTTCCCATCTTTTCCTGTAACACCTGCAGGATCTGGCCAATTTTTCTTATAAACGGCGTGCCGGCAATAAGACCTTCAAAATTAACCACCAGATCCTCTTTTTCGAAGTCGATCTGGAAGGCATTCAAGCATTCCACATAGTTCTCGCGATAGGCTGACAGGAGATGGTGTGCGAAGGGTATTTCAGGGCCGTAATGCTTTAACAGCTCAGCAATGGGTACGGTTTCAAAGCTATTGGTCTCCAGGTTGATGACATCGACCTTCTTGGGTGAATAGTACTTGATCTCCTCAGGGACTATGTTAACCCGCAGATCAGGCTGACCGGGTGCGATCAAAAAAGGAAAATCGTCGCTCAAACGGTCCACGGCCCGGGTTCCCAAACCCATCACCAGACGGATCAAACCGTCTTCCCGTTTTAGGCGCGGCGACCAGCGAAATTCGTTGTTGTTTACCGCGACCCCGGAATAAAGCGGCATAAAATAAGGGCCCATCTTCTTCCCTACCACCTGCTGTATCATGATTCCCATTTCTTCGTGAAAATCCAGCAGCCCGCGCTCGGCCCGGTAACGGATCGAATCGGGACCGTAGACTGAAGCGTAGACCTCAACTATAGCCCCCATCAGCGCATCCAGGCGCTGCTTCTTGCTGCCCCGGTTGGCCAGAAACAGGCTTTTGTACTTGCCGGAGAAAGCAGCTCCCATCTGATCTTCCAACAAGGAGGAACTTCTGACGATCAAGGGCACATCACCGAAATCGTCCAGGGCCATAGCCAGGCTCTTGACGATGCCCTGTGGAAACTTGGCGTTCTTCAGCATCTGAATGATATTGGGGTAATCCATGCGGATCTCTTGCAGGTCTTTATACTTCTGCTCGTTCAGTCCTTCTAAATTATTGTAATGCAGAAATTCGGTGAGTTCATCGGTGGTAATGCACCAGGTTCGGGGGATTTTAACCTCGGCCAGTAGGGGGTGGTTGTGGCTTTCTCTTTTTAGAATCTGCTGGGCCAGAAACAGGCCGGTGCTCTTCCCCCCGATTTTACCGTGGCTTTCCTCCGGGTAAATGAGGCGTTTGACCACCTCATAAAACTGGCTTATACCGATATACTGCTTGGCCACTCGGATGAAGTCAAGGTTGTCGGATAAGAATCTTCTTATCAAGGCCACTTCCAGCCAGCGCTCGGTGGCGGAATAGAGCATATTGCTCTCCCCCGCGATATTGCGGTACCGTTTTATGGCCTCAACGATTTCCCCCAGGGAAGTGTCGATGCGGTCCACGGTCTTGATGAGATCATAGGCCTTTTGTTCTTGAATCCAGCGGTTCAAGCGCAGTGAGATTTCCTGGTCGCTGAAATGCCGGGCGGCGATTTGAAAGGTCTTTTCGCAAATGGTGTTCACATTGCCCAGAGGCACCCGGGCACTGGGGTAATTGACCTCCCCGCGGCTGAATGAGTCCTGCCACCCCGGGCTGAAGTCATTGAGCAGGTTTCCGGCTTCGGCGACCCCGTTCCAGTACAAGTGGTTGATCATCTTGCGGCTCACATGCAGAAGCATATCCGGATCGGTACGGCGCAGCAAGTCCAAAATGACCATCCACTCGTGTTCTAAATGACGTTCGGTAAAACCCAGGCGAGGCCGGTTCCATTCCTGCAGGACTTGTTTGAGGCGGCGGTGAAACAGGGTCTGGCCAATTCGTTCGGCTATCGTTTGAATCAGTTTGCGTTCTTTGTCCAGAAAGGTCCCTTCCTCACTGGAAGGAACCGATTTGGTATAGACCACCTCTATGCTGCCCACGATCGCATCGTCTATCTTTATGGGGCAGTTCAAAAGCAGTTTTGACTTACAGTAACCCGGAGTCTGGTAACTGTTGCTGTCGAAGAGGATTCTGGCCTCGCACACCTCAGGGTATTGCCAGCCAGAAGGAATAACTTCAATGACCCCCGCAAGCATTTCCCCCGGGGAGAGGCGCTGATTGTTTAGAATCTCATCAACCTGATAGAGGCAATTGAGTTCTTTGGCCCGCTCCTTGAGGATGTGAATGGAGTGTTCGTCTAACAAGTCACTATCCCGCATGGCAATCCCCTGTCCTTTTTTCCTATACCCAACCCCTCATTCTCACGGCCTGCACTACACGGTTGATGGCTATAACATAAGCGGCATCGCGCATAAACATATTGTGCTTTTTAGCCAGATCATTTACAGCGTGGAAAGCGGCGGTCATTTTGGCATCCAGCTTGGCCAGGACTTCATCCTTCTCCCAGTAGTAGTTGGCGTTGGACTGCACCTGTTCAAAGTAACTGCAGGTGACACCGCCAGCATTGGCCAGGAAGTCGGGTATCAAGAAAATTCCTCTTGCTTTGACAACCTCATCGGCATCGGGGGTGGTCGGTCCATTGGCCCCTTCTACTATCATTTTAACCCGCGGGCTGATTTTATGTACGTTTTCAATCGTTATCTGGTTTTCCAGAGCGGCCGGGAATAGTATATCGACATCCTGCTCCAGCCAGGCATTGCCGTCAAGGATTTCACAGCCTACTGTTTTAGCCTTTTCCTTGTCTATGCTGCCGAAGGCATCGGTTATTTCCATCAGTTTGGCGCTGTCCAGGCCGTCTTCACATTTGAAAGTGTAGGATTTCTTGTCGGTGTTGTCCCAGCAGGAAATCGCCACGACCTTACCGCCCATCTTGCTGTATAATTCGGCCGCGTACTGGGCGACATTGCCAAAGCCCTGGAAACTGGCACAGGTTTCCTCGGGTTTTATCCCCATTTCTTTTAAGGCTTCACGCACAGTATAGACCACACCATAACCGGTAGCTTCGGTTCTGCCCAGAGAACCGCCCAATCCAACCGGCTTGCCGGTAATAAAGCCCGGGTATCTTCCCCCATGAATCGTTTCGAATTCATCCAGCATCCACAGCATATGCTGGGCATTCGTCATCACGTCAGGAGCAGGCACGTCCAAATCCGGTCCGACATCGCGGGCTACCTTCCTGACCCATCCCCGGCACAGTCTTTCCTGTTCATTTTTGGTCAGATTGCGCGGGTCACAAATGACTCCGCCTTTGCCGCCTCCCAGCGGAATGTCGACCACGGCGCATTTCCAGGTCATCCACATGGCCAGGGCGCGAACCGTGTCAGCAGTCTCCTGGGGATGGAAGCGAATGCCGCCTTTGGCCGGGCCGCGGGCATCATTGTGTTGAACTCTGAAACCTTGAAAAACCTGGGTACTGCCATCATCCATGCGCACAGGGATAAGGAAATGATATTCCATGGCCGGCTGCCGCAAAAGGGCTCGGGTTGCTTCATCCAGGCCGATTATCTCAGCAACCCGGTCGAATTGTGCCTGGGCGTTAACAAAGGGATTGTAACTTGTCTCACTCATTTGAATCTGCTTCCTCCTTGTAGCATATTCGGGTTTGGTTGACTATGCCAATTATATAACTCAGGCGCCAAATTGTGCGCAAAATCGTTTAATGTATACAATATACCCCTACATAGAAGGCCGCTATCCAAATATTCTATTGTCCAGGCGTGGAATTTTCAGGATATTTGATGGAAATTATCTGCCAGTTAATATCTCCCCGGGGTGCTTTTATGGTGACAGAGGCTCCTTTGCTCTTCAGCAGCAAGGCACTTCCCATGGGGGAAAGTATGGAAATGTGATGGCTTTTTATCCGCTCTTCATACAACGGCAGGATCTCCAATATTTGCCTCTTTCCGGTTTCGGGATTTATAAGCTCCACCTGGCTGCCCATAATGACAAACGGCAATTCGTTATTTGATTTTTCAGAGCGAATAGAATTCTCAAGGAATGCCTCCAGCTGCCTGACATAGAGATCCAAAAGGTTTACCACCTGTTTGCGCTCTGGAGAAATCTGTGGGAAATAGTCATGTACCCATTGACTGCGGTTTTCTTCAACCGCTACCAGGTGACGCAGCAGGTTCTCATAAGTTTGTGGTTTAATCGCACGCTGAACCACTCGAAACCCTCCCTCTCCCCATACATTTAATGGTAATCATCATTCCATAATAATTAGGTACCCGGCCTCACGGCTGGGTACCTATTACGTTTTAGTATACTGTATACAGTAGGAGCATGTCAATACTAGCAGCATTTTCCATCGGATACAGAATTTTATAGCCGGGTCTGGCTTAGATTTTAGCCGTCCAGATAATTTCAAACCTAATAAAAAACGGGTGATTCAGGGGGGAATTTTGAAGGTTCGCCCTGATCACCCGTAGAAGTAGGCAAAAGGTTAGATTTTACACAGGTTTCAAGCTTAGAATCTTGATGTCTAATTATAATGCAACTTATGTGCCAACTTCACAGCAAAAAGTATTTCATAATATGCAAAAGCAAAAACGCCCCAAATTGGGGCGCTGGTCCATTATACCAGAAGAGGTCGAAAAATACTGCTGCGGTAATGTGTATCAAATTTGCATCATTTATTAGACATGTGTCGAAAAATGATACAGATTTGCTACAATTGTCCAGCTATTAGTTGATTATCTGACATTCCTTCATCTTCCGATACAGTGTGCTGCGGGAAATGCCCATCTCTATAGCAGCCTTGCTGATGTTGCCGCCGTGCATATCCAGAGCCTGAATGATCCGCTTTTTTTCCTGCTCAAGGGCAAACAGCTTACGGGTATGGCGATCCCCCAGATATCCCGGGGGCACGACACTGCTATTGTCCAGCCACTGTTGGCGCTTGACCGCGGTATCAACCTCCATTTTTATGATCTCCCGGGGAAGATGATCTATAGTAAGCCGGGAATCATCGGCAACCAGGAGCATTCTTTCCACCACATTCTGCAATTCCCGAATGTTGCCCGGCCACTGGTAAGCCTCCAGATAATTGTAAACCGCATCATCGACAGAGATTATACGGCGGCCAGTCCGGCCTGACATTTCTTTGAGGAAGTGATTGAATAATAATCGAATATCGCCAGGGCGCTCCCGCAGTGCGGGAATATTAATCCTGACCACATTGAGGCGGTAGTAAAGGTCCACCCTGAACCGGCCCTGGTCGACCAGTTCCGGGAGGTTATGGTTGGTTGCCGCAATGATCCTTACATCCACCTTGATAGGGCTGTCTCCTCCCACACGCAGAACAGCTTTTTCCTGCAGAGCCCGCAGCAAGACGGCTTGCTGTTCCAAAGGCATGTCGCCGATCTCATCCAGCAAAAGGGTGCCGTGATTGGCCAGCTCAAACTTTCCGGGGCGTCCTCCGCGCCTGGCCCCGGTAAAAGCCCCTTCAACGTAACCGAACAACTCGCTGCCCACCAGTTCTCTTGGCAGTGCGGCGCAGTTTATGGCCACAAAAGGACCGTTTTTACGGGCGCTCACGTTATGAATGGCCTGGGCGAAAACCTCTTTGCCGGTGCCGCTCTCGGCTTGCAATAACACTGTGGAATTATTGCCTCCAGCCTTCATGGCAAGTTTGACGGCCCTGCGCAACAGCTTGTCTTCGCCGATTATGGAGTCAAAGGTAAAAGTGGCCTGTGCGCCGGTAAACCTGTTGACCAACTCCTGAACCCGGGCGATCGGTCTCAGGATTATTGTGGCCCCTATGACCTGTTGATCCTCATCAAAGATGGGGATGCCCGAGGCGGCAGCATGGACTTTGCCGCTGCTTCCGCTCAGCATTATCTCCTGGTCATGGAAGGCTTCACCGGTCTGCAGCAGGTTCATGGTTTTAGGGGCCTTGCCGCTGAACAATTCCACAATATGCACGCCCAGAAGGGCTTCCTGGGAGTATCCGATTATTTGTCGGGCTGCCGGATTAAATTGTGAAACCCGGCCGTTCTTATCTACGCCCAGAACCCCATCGGACATGGTGTCAAAAACATTGATAAGTTCTTCATTTACATTCCTGAGAGCCTGTTGTTCAATATACAATTGCTTTTCCTGATAAAGATGGCAGTTTTGAATTTTGTTTAAACCATTAAATATGGCCACCGCCATATAATAGCAGGAATTGTAACCACAGGCCGCGCAATTCCTGAAATCTTTTTCCTCCGCTTTGTGCATATCGTGATATATTGCCTGCAATTGTTCATCACTGGGAATATCAAGCCGCATCTGAGCGGTAAGGTCACGATAGTGCCCATTGCTGAAATCATGGTTTTTCAAGAGTTCAGCGATAAATTCATCGCGCTGGCGGTTAAGTTCGGGGTCGCTTATGTTCTCTTCGGAGCGCTTGGCAACCCGATATTCGCTGGCGACAGTCTTTTTGTTTATGCAGCCTACCCCCATATTACAGCCCTTTTCACAGCTTAATACGTCCACTATTAAGGGCAGATGCTGGTCTCCCCGGCGTATATATCTCTCCAGGTTGCCCAGATACTGTTCATAAATGGCAGGGCCTTCGATTTGGGCAATCTCGCTGGCCGGGGTATCCGGGTAATGGTACAAATACGACGCTTTGAGTCCGCCCGGAGTAGAGAAATTTGCGGTGATCCCGGCCGGTATTATATTGTCAAACTCACTGTCCTCCATACTAGACAGCTCGATACCATGCTCTTCGAAGATTTTCAACAAGTGCTGATAGGTAACATTGTATTTCACTATTCGGCTGTCCTGGAACTCCCGGCGCTTGGCCAAACAGGGCGAAATCAGGGCCAATTCCGCATGTGGATGCAATGAGCCGGCATATACCGCCAAATTGTGAACCGGGCTGCCAATTGGAGCCAAATATTCAAGCAAACCGGGATGGCTTAATTCCACATATCTTGTCACCGCCGGGCAGGGCGTCGATATAAGCGGCCTTTTGACGGTGCCGGCAGCCATGGCCTGGTGATAAGCAGCAACCGTAATTTCCGCACCGAGCGATACGTCATAAGCTTTGTGAACGCCCAATTTTTTTAAGGCACTGATCAGTTTGGGCAATTCAAAGTTGCTGGCTGCCGAAGGGGCAATTAAGGCCACGATTTCCCGCTTCCCCAGGTTGGCCGCAAACTCAGCGGCATCGTCAATTATGAAGCGGGCGCTCTTTTCAATACTGCCGCCGTGGCTTTTGATACAGGCCTCAACGCAGCGTCCGCAGGCAATACACCGGTTATTATTGAATTTGATTACTTCCCCGCTGCCATCACTACATATTTTTACCGGACAAACCGCAATGCATTGATGGCAATTGGTACAGTTATCTTCGTTGATCCCTATAACTTGTACGAACTTTTCCATAATCTCCCTCTATTTCATAGCAGTTTTATACAGATACTATGCAATAATCATGCCGCTGCTTGAGAGCTTACCAGCTTGATTATATAATAAGCCGCAGCCGCAGAGGCGTTGTAAATAATAGTATTTATGGGGTTTAAGCCAAGCTCTGTAGACAGATGGGAAATGCCTGTTAATAATGCGTAAAATGTCGCTGTAAACTTGGGCAGGTATTCAGTGCACAGAGATGTATGCAATTTATTTATTCATTAATATGGTAGAATGAAAGCTTAGTAGAGAACTAGTCGTTTAAGGATACCATCTACTGAAAATATGGAGTGAAAAAGATGTCAAAACGAACCGATATTAACAAAATCCTGATTATTGGCTCCGGCCCTATCGTTATTGGTCAGGCCTGTGAATTTGACTACTCGGGAACTCAAGCCTGCAAAGCCCTAAGGAATCTGGGTTACCAGATTGTACTGGTCAATTCCAACCCGGCCACCATCATGACCGATCCGGGGATCGCCGATGTCACCTTTATTGAACCGCTCAATGTGAGAAGCCTCACCGCTATCATTGCCAAAGAAAGGCCTGACGCGGTTTTGCCCAATCTGGGCGGGCAGTCGGCCTTGAATCTGTGTTCGGAATTAAGTAAATCCGGAGTTCTATCGCAATACGGGGTGCAAGTGATCGGAGTGCAAATCGACGCCATTGAACGCGGAGAAGACCGGATCGCTTTCAAAGAGACCATGAACCGGCTGGGTATAGAGATGCCCCGCAGCAAACCGGCCTACAGCATCGCGGAAGCGGAAAAGATCGCCCAGGAACTGGGCTATCCGGTGGTGATCCGCCCTGCCTACACCATGGGGGGTACCGGCGGCGGACTGGTATATAATATTGAAGAATTGAGAATAGTCGCCAATCGCGGCATCGCTGCCAGCCTGGTGGGACAGATACTGATCGAGGAATCGGTCCTGGGCTGGGAGGAGTTGGAGCTGGAAGTGGTCCGTGACGCCAAAAACCAGATGATTACGGTGTGTTTTATCGAAAACATCGATGCCATGGGGGTACACACCGGAGATTCCTTTTGTGCGGCGCCTATGCTGACCATCAGTCCCGAACTGCAAAAAAGGCTGCAGGACTACGCCTACGCGGTTGTAGAAGCTATTGAAGTGGTCGGAGGCACCAATGTTCAGTTTGCCCATGACCCCAAAACCGGTCGGGTGGTAATCATTGAAATCAATCCGCGCACCTCGCGCTCCTCAGCCCTGGCCTCCAAAGCCACCGGTTTCCCCATTGCCATGGTTTCCACCATGCTGGCGGCGGGTCTGACCCTGGACGAGATCCCCTACTGGCGGGATGGGACCCTGGATAAATACACCCCTTCGGGTGATTATGTGGTCATTAAATTTGCCCGCTGGGCTTTTGAAAAGTTTCCCGGGGCCCTGGACAAACTGGGTACGCAGATGCGGGCCGTAGGCGAAGTGATGAGCATCGGCAAAAACTATAAAGAGGCGATGCAAAAAGCCATCCGCTCCCTGGAAATAGGCCGCTTTGGGCTGGGCTTCGCCAGGAATTTCCACCAGCTTCCCCTGGACGAACTGCTCTCCATGCTGGCCGAGCCTTCCAGCGAGCGCCAGTTTATTATGTATGAAGCCCTGCGCAAAGGGGCCGACATCAATCAGCTGTACCGCCTGACGAATATCAAGCCCTGGTTTATTGAACAGATGCGGGAATTGGTGATGTTTGAAGAAGAGCTGCTGAAGCATAAGGGCGGGAATCTGCCCGACGAATTACTCATCCAGGCCAAAAAAGACGGTTTTGCTGATCGTTACCTGGCGACCATTCTTGATATACCCGAAGCGGAGATTCGCCGTCGCCGCCTTCTCCTGGGAGTTGCCGAAGGCTGGGAAGCTGTTCCGGTCAGCGGGGTTGAAAATGCGGCTTACTATTTCTCCACCTACAACAGCCCGGATCAAACCGCAACCAGCGACCGCCCCAAGGTGATGATTCTGGGGGGCGGCCCCAACCGCATCGGCCAGGGAATCGAATTTGACTACTGCTGTGTGCACACCGCCTTTGCCCTGCGCGATCTGGGTTTTGAAACCGTGATTGTCAACTGCAACCCGGAAACGGTTTCAACCGATTATGACACCTCCGATAAATTATACTTCGAGCCGCTTACGGTCGAAGATGTTCTGAGCATTTACGAAAAGGAAAAACCGCTGGGAGTGATCGTGCAGTTCGGCGGGCAGACCCCCCTCAATATCGCTGCAGAACTGGCCAGGGCCGGGGTAAAGATCCTGGGGACCACGCCGGAAACCATCGACCTGGCAGAAGACCGCGACCATTTCCGCCGCATTATGGAGAAGCTGGATATTCCCATGCCGGAATCAGGCATGGCAGTCAATATTGAAGAGGCTCTGGCCATCGCCAACCGCATCGGCTATCCGCTGATGGTGAGACCTTCATATGTCTTGGGCGGCAGAGGCATGGAAGTGGTCTATGATGAAGAGATGCTGCGCCAGTACCTGGCGGCTGCAGTAGGAGTAACTCCGGAGCGCCCCATTCTCATCGACCGCTTCTTGAGCAATGCCATCGAAGCCGAAGCCGATGCCATCGCCGACGGCGAGGATGCATTCGTCCCCACGGTCATGGAGCATATCGAATTAGCCGGGATTCACTCCGGAGATTCGGCCTGCGTGATACCGCCTATCAGCATCGCTGCCCAACACGTGAACACCATTGAGAAATATACCCGCCAGATCGCCAAAGAGCTGAATGTGATAGGTTTGATGAATATGCAGTACGCCATTGCCGATGATAAAGTATACGTGCTGGAAGCCAACCCGCGTGCTTCCCGGACCGTACCCCTGGTTTCCAAGGTATGCAACATATCTATGGCACGGATTGCCACCGAGATCATGATGGCCCACGCCGCCGGGCAAAAATACTCGGTCAGCCGGCTGAAATCCAAACATCTGCCCCACTTCGGGGTTAAGGAGGCGGTCTTCCCTTTCAATATGTTCCCTGAAGTAGACCCCCTCTTAGGGCCGGAAATGCGTTCCACCGGGGAAGTGCTGGGCATCGCTGATTCCTTTGGTCTGGCCTACTACAAGGCCCAGGAAGCAACCCAGTCCTGCCTGCCTTTATCGGGTACGGTTTTGTTTAGCGTGACCGACCAGGACAAACCCGCCGCTCTGGAAACCGCCCGGGAATTCGCCAAGCTCGGATTCAAGATCAGGGCCACGGCCGGAACCCATAAATACTTTCAAGAAAAGGGTATTGACTCTACAGAAATCAACAAACAGTATGAAGGCCGCCCCAACATCGTGGACGCTATAACCAACGGGGAACTCAACCTGGTCATCAATACCCCCTCCGACAAGCGCAGTCAGTCGGACGATTCATATATCCGCAAGTCGGCCATTAAACAACGGGTGCCTTACATCACCACCATGGCAGCGGCCCAGGCCAGTGTCAAAGGCATCGCGGCCTATAAGGGAAATACCGCTAACGCCTCCCGGCTTAAGTCGCTGCAGGAATACCACGCTGATATCCGCGATATAGAATCCTGAGACTGAATCCGCAAGGGAGGTGCCTGGCCATAGTTCACAGCACCTCCTTTTTATGGCCATAATATACTGATTTTGATATCATCAGGTTAATGTTTGATTTTGTGGAATGTTTTCAGTACCGGACTGTCAGGAAAAGCAGTTAAAACATGGCGAGGCCCACCCGGGTTATGGTCTGGCAGAATGGTCCGGGCTGCCGCCCCTTTTATCGGCAAGACACGGAGCTGCCCAGCCGAATAATTTAAACGCTCATCGGGGGAGTTTTGCGAATGACAATTGCCACTTTATTCGCCACCGCTTTCATGGTCGGGCTGTCTGGCGCTATGATGCCCGGCCCTCTCCTATCCGCCACCATCGCTGCCAGCGCGCGCCGGGGATGGGAGGCCGGCCCATTGATAGTTCTGGGTCATGCGGTGCTGGAGTTGCTGCTTATCATAGCCCTGATGGCAGGGTTATCGGCCTTCCTGACCAGGGCTGAAGTCACCACGGTGATCGCGGCGGTAGGCGGCTCTTTCCTTATATGCCTGGGCTACAATATGAGCCGGGATGCCCGGGCGGGCAGAATCCAATTGAAAACCACGGATGATGCCAACAGATCCTCCAATGATCTGCACCCGGTATTGATAGGCATACTCTTGAGTATCTCCAATCCCTTCTGGTCGATCTGGTGGGCTACCGTTGGTCTGGGCTATTTAGTGCTGGCCGTACCCTTCGGCACTATAGGCGTAGGATCGTTTTACACCGGACACATTCTGTCCGACCTTTTATGGTACACGTTGATTTCGGTCTCGGTAGCAGGCGGACAGAGATTCCTCAAGCAAAGCGTATACAGTACCATAATATTCGTATGCGGACTGTTTCTGCTCGGCATGGGCGGGTATTTCTTATACACTGCATTTTTTCATTAAAAATAAACCGGTTGCAGCGGTTATTTAAGATCGAGCCTGTACATAAGCAGAGCTCTTAAAAAACAAGCTGCTTACATTTGTTTACATTCATTCCATTATGATCCTTCATGCTTGCAAAGCCTCCACCCACTAATTCTAAACAAAAGCTGCTATTCAAACCTCTCATTAATTCCTCTCTGTTAACATGCCAAATTATGGTGGGAACTGAAATCATTTAAACTGCGTCCAAATTTAATAAAGCCATATATATACTGGTGTCAGTAGCAAGGACTAGAATATCTGCCAAAAAGGAGGCATACATGAAAAAAGTACGTATAATACTCGCCCTGTTGATATGTTTCACCACTATCTTCTCCTTCGATTTCATTCCGGCAGCCGCAGCCGCAACGCTGCAATATGGCAGTTCAGGCCCGGAGGTCGTCCAGCTGCAAAAACAATTAGCCTCTTTAGGGTTTTATCTGGGTCCCACCGGTGTTGACGGCAGGTTCGGCCCGTATACCCTGGAGGCAGTGCAGGGAGTTCAGTCGGCTTCGGGCCTTCCTATCGACGGCGTGGTGGGAGATACCACTGGAGATCAAATCGCTTTTTGGTCCAGCCAACCTGCTTTCAGCCCTTACCTGCAGACCGATCATTTCGCTCCCTGGGAATTCAAATGCCGCCACTGCGGCAGCCTGGGCCGCGGGATGTCCAAAGCCCTGCTGTTGAGGCTCGAAGCCCTTTATGTGAAATTGGGCTCAGTCCCCATCTGGGTGACTTCAGGTTATCGCTGTCCGGTGCACAACAGCAGGCTTTCAGGAGCCGCTGCCAATTCGCAGCATATGTATAATACCGCAGCTGACATTCAGGTCAGCGTTGCCCCTGCCGCCGTAGCCAATGCGGCCGAAACCATTTTCGGGGACGGGGGGCTGGGACGCTATTCCAGTTTCACCCATGTGGATGTGCGCGGTTATCATGCCCGCTGGTAGTAAATAAGAAGAGGGCCGCTATGAGAAACAGTCAGCATCATGCTCCTCAATCCCGGCCCTCCGTTTTGTCTCCCGCAAAATCTTCTCAGGCCCAACTCTTTAAACCTGATCGCCTTCTTCACCCAGCGGTGTTCGGGGGTCCCTGAAAAACGTCCCCATGCTCTTGCCGATCAACTTTCCTTCGCTGTTATGAAACTCGGCTTCCACTACCGCCAGGGTCTTGCCGGGATGCACCACCCGGGCCTCAGCATTTAACTCGGTCCGGGCATAAACCGGCGCTATATAATTGAGCTTCATTTCTGCAGTCCTGTAAATATGGCCGCAAGTCGATGCCGCCAGACTCATAACCGTATCAGCTATGCTGGCAATAGCCCCCCCATGCACCCGCTCTCCCTTGGTGGTGTACCTGAGGTCGGTGACCATCCTCAGACCGGCGATTCCCTTGCCCAGATAAGTAACTTCAAACCCCATGGCCTGATGACAGGGCTGACGGTGGTACTGGTCGCACAGGAGTTCAAATATCTCTTGATCGAGCCCCCTGTTTTCAGCTTTGTAGCAATGCAAAATATATTCCCCCCGTATTTTGGTATACATTTCTAATTATATATCTGTTGTGGGCCGGAGATAAATAACGCTTTGACGGATGTGGGAACAATACGATTCGTTTCTCAAAAAACCCGTGCGCAAACTACTGATTTGCCGGCAAACCATCCAGGATTGGTCTTGCTCCTTAGAAAATTCACTTGGTAGAATTGGGTATGTTTCAACTATTAATGTTACTATAATAAATAAATATCGTTGACATAGGAGGCGGAAATGATGCAGCGCGAAGCGGTCCTGGCGGCCATAAGAGAAAAGCAAGGTCAATGGGTGTCAGGCGGGGCCCTGAGCAAAGAACTCGGGGTGAGCAGGACTGCGGTCTGGAAGCAGGTGAAGATTTTGCAAGCGGAAGGATACGCAATAGAGACCTCTCCCAAAAAGGGATACCGCCTCACCGTTGTGCCGGATATACTATCTGCGGCGGAAGTTGTCTCCGGATTGCAAACACAAGTGTTGGGGCGGGAGAATTACTTCTATTTTGCGGAGATAGATTCCACCAACAACCATGCCAAAGAACTGGCTGCCAAAAACTCCCCCGAGGGAACGATAGTGGTGGCGGAACGGCAAACCGCAGGACGCGGGAGAAGAGGCCGGGCATGGCATTCCCAGCCCGGACAGGGCATTTACATGTCCCTGATTATGCGGCCGCCCCTGTCCCTAAACCAGCTTTCCCGGGTGACACCGTCCATCGCCGTGGCTGTCGCAGAGACCCTGGAGAAGCAGCTGGATTTAAAGCCAGGCATCAAATGGCCCAATGATGTACTGATAAACGGGCGTAAAATCGCGGGTATATTGACCGAAGCGGTAACTGATATGGATGGCATAGAATATATCATTATCGGCATCGGCTTGAATGTCAACCAACGGGTCGAGGACTTTCCCGAGGAATTTCGCGATGCCGTCACTTCGACCCGGGAAGAAGTTAAACATCCGGTTTCCCGGGTCAAACTGCTGCAGGAACTCTTGCTGCAACTGGAGAAGCGCTATCGGCAACTAACCGGCGGAGAATTTTCCCTAATTTTAGAGAGATTCAGAGAGCTGTCTGTAGTGATAGGCCGGGATATAAAGCTTGACAGCGTCAACGGCGTGACTGCCGGCAGGGCTATCGATATCGACAACAACGGCTTTCTGACGGTTCGCGACGTTATGGGCAATATCCATAATGTAATGTCCGGGGAGATATTCTTGAAAGCCCCCCGTGACAACCATAAATAATTGTTAACCTTATTGACCTGATTTGGTTGACAATAATTCCAGGCTTATACTATATTATTTTTAAACCTATCATACAGGAGGCCTGGATATGTCCTCATCAGCTTCTAGTTCCTTGCGCTCAATGGTCTACGCTTCCATGTTCGGGGCCATGACCGCCATCGGGGCATTTATAGTGATTCCCCTGCAGCCCGTCCCCTTTACCCTGCAGACATTTTTTACCGCCCTGGCCGGCACTTTGCTGGGCGGTTACGCCGGGGCCCTGAGCCAGGTTGTATATGTTCTCCTGGGCTCTATCGGCCTGCCGGTTTTCGCCGGCGGCAAGGCCGGTCTGGGGGTTTTGTTCGGACCTACCGGAGGCTATCTCATCGGTTTCATCGCCGGGGCATATGTCATCGGCAGAATAATGGAAGCCCGGAAAGACGCCGGTTTGTTTTATACCGCCATGGCTATACTGGCCGGCGATCTGGTGATTTACACCGTGGGGACCGTTCAGCTTTCCCTGGTCGCCCACCTGCCCCCCTTGAAGGCCATACTGGTGGGCGTGGCGCCATTCGCGGCTGCTGAGGCAATTAAACTCCTGGCGGCCGCGATACTGACCGTCAAGCTGAAGAATAAGCTTCCGCTTAGGGGATAAGTTCATGATAAGAATAGAGAATTTAAGCTATACTTATAAGCCGGAAACGGCGCCTTCCTTGCACAACATTAATCTGTGTATAGGGGAAGGCGAACATATCGCCCTCATCGGACCCAACGGCTGCGGCAAAACCACCCTGATAAGGCACCTCAATGCCCTGCTCCTGCCTACCGGGGGTGAGGTCTCCATCGACGGCCTTAAAAGCCATGAACAGCGTAATCATTCCGAGATAAGACGCAAGGTGGGCATGGTTTTTCAGAACCCGGACAATCAGATAGTAGGAATGAGCGTAGAAGAGGATGTGGCCTTCGGTCCCGGTAACCTTCGTCTGCCCGCTGCCGAAGTTCGGCTGAAGGTGAGCAAAGCCCTGGAGATGGTAGGCCTGAGCGGTTTTGAGAAACGCGCGCCAGTCACATTATCGGGCGGGGAGAAACAATTGCTGGCCCTGGCCGGTCTGCTGGCAATGGACCCTGGCTACATCGTTCTGGATGAAGCCACCTCCTCCCTGGATGCAAACAGCAAAGAGAAAGTCCTGGCTATACTGAAAAAGCTGCAAAATCAGAATATTACAGTTATCCAGGTCACTCATAACATGGAAGAGGCCCTGCGGGCTGACCGGGTCATGCTGATGGCCGGCGGGCAAATCGTCGCCGACGGTCCCGCCTTCCAGGTCCTGGCTGAAAGGGAGCGGCTGAAATCGATGGGCCTTGCTCCCCCGGTCATAGTGGAACTGATGGCCAGTTTGGAAGCATACGGACATACCCCCGGGAAACCGGTCATAACCGTTGATGATGCCGCCGGGGAGATAAATTCCTGGCTTACGCATGAAGCAGCGGTTGACGAAGACTATGCGCCCCGGAGGACAGGCGGCTATGCATGATTTAGGGCAGTATTTACACCATGAATCAGCGCTGCATAGAAGCGATCCGCGGGTTAAACTGATCGCGGTGCTGGCCTTGAGCCCGGTGATTCTCCACATTGAGGTTCCCGGCCTGATTATGGTGGGGGCATTGATCCTGGGGGCCGCCCTTATGGGGAAAATAGGTCCGTTTGAGCTTTTCCGCACAACCCGGCCGGTATGGCCTTTCTTTATGATGCTGTTCCTGGTCTATATATTGTTTACCCCGGGCACTCCCCTGGCGCCCCTGGCTTCCTATTCAATCAAGATCAGCTATGAAGGGCTTCATCTGGGGGCATCTCAATTATTCAGATTTGTGCTGCTCATCCTGGCGGCCTCGCTCCTGACCATGACCACCTCGCTCACTGAAATCACCATGGGTCTGGAACACCTCTTAAGGCCCTTAAGGATAGTGAGGATATCTTCCCACAATATAGCGCTGATGGTGAGTATGGCCTTGAGATTCATCCCCCTGCTGCAGCACGAACTGCAGCAGATACAAACAGCCTCTGCGGCCCGGGGCGCCGATTTCAGATGCGGAAGCCCGCTTGATAAGATTCGTCTGACGGTATACCTTGCAACTCCTTTAACATTGAACATCATACGGCGCTCCGATGAACTGGCGGAAGCCATGGAAGCGCGGGGGTATCGGCCCGGCCCCAGAACCTACCTGTGCGAACTGGCCTTCAGCAGAAGCGACTATTATGCCCTGGGCTTTATTGCAGTCATTATCATGTTCTTATGGTACCTGGGGTGAATGTTACAGTATTTTTCTCAGTAAAAAAACGGTGTATGGCGGATGATTTAACCCCATACACCGTTGCTTTTTATTCTTTGCCTGATGTTGCTTCCATACATAAAATTCTGTCCCGCAAAATCGGAGGCCTTTATAAAATCCGGTTGCTGCGGCGCCATATCTTCATCTCCGCTGCGCTCTTGACCAGCTCTTCTCTAAACTGCGGATGGGCGATGCTGATCAGGGCTTCAGCCCGTTCATAGGTAGACTTGCCCTTCAGGTTGACGATGCCGTATTCGGTGACCACATAAGAAGTGATGTTCCGGGGTACGCTTATAGCCGCGCCTACCGGCAAGGTGGGGACAATCCGCGAAATGAGACTCCCGTCCGGGCCGGCAATGGTGGAACTCAGGCAGATAAAGCCTTTGCCGCCATTGGCTTCATAGGCCCCGATGATAAAATCCAGCTGCCCGCCGGTTCCGGTGATCTGGCGAATCCCGGAGGACTCGGAGCATACCTGGCCATACAGGTCAACCCCGATGGCGTTGTTAATGGCCATAACATTATCGTTCCTCTTGATCACATCGGGGTTATTGGTATAGTCCACCGGGAAGCTGGCGCAGACCGGGTTGTTATCCAGGAAATCGTATAATTTATTGGTGCCCATGGCGAAGGTATAGACCATCTTCTCCTTGTCCAGCTGTTTACGCCGTCCGGTGATTCGCCCCGCTGCGTACATATCCACATAAGAGTCGACCAGCATTTCGGTGTGTACGCCCAGGTCTTTCAAATCGGAATCGGCGATCATAGCCCCGATGGCATTAGGCATGGCGCCTATGCCCAGCTGCAGGCAGCCTCCGTCAGGGATCTCATTGACGATGATTTCCGCCACCTTCTGGTCTGTCCCATTGGGTTTGATTTCGGGAAGCTGTAACAAGGGACGGTGGTCTCCCTCAACCAAATAGTCTATCTGGGAGATATGCAGCATCTCAAGATTGCCCCCCAGACAGCGGGGAACGGAATTATTCACTTCTGCGATTACGATCTTGGCGGTGCGGGCTATATAAGGAGTGCAAGAATTGGCCGCACCAATATTGAAAAATCCGTGCTTGTCCATGGGCCCGACCTTCAGCATAGCCACATCAATCGGTATGAACCCGCGGGTATACCAGGAAGGCATTTCGTGATAGTGCAACGGGATGTAATAGCACAGGTTCTGGTCGTGCAGCTTGCGGCTGGCGCTGCTGAAATGCACGTCGCTATAGATGAAGTGCTCCTGTTCAGGGTCCACTTGCACCACCTGGGGAGCAAACGGGCAGGTAGTAACGCGTACCTTGACCTCGAACAATTCTTCCTTACGCCGGGCCAGGGCGGCATCGAGCCATTGCGAGATCATAACGAACTCACCATATAGTACGCTGTCACCTGATTTGACACATTTCACGGCCTCATCGGCACTGACCAGCTTGCGGCTGTACTCTTCAACGTAGTTCATTTTCCCATCTCTCCTCCTCATTTGAACCGCATGCCGAACCGGGGCGTCCGGGCCTCATTCAGCCCAAGTATACCTGGTCGATTAACCTTTTGAGGGAAACAGCGCATACCAATCTCTACACTTGGCCAGTGCTTTTATCTTTGGATACGCTGTCGTCACGAGTTGCTATAATCGGGTTTTGCGGTCACTTCGATAATTATTTCACTATGTCATGGTTCGACAGTAATCTGCAAACTCCTGCCATCTTCGCTGGTGAGATGGCAGGTTTAATATAACTGACATGCCAAGCTTTTGTTGAATTGGGATGGGAACTTTCTTTGGAGCTGACGGGCCATTCCTGGGGCGGTTTCTGTTTCGCCCTCCTTTCTCCCTGTGATATTTACTTAATCAGATGCTATTAATGAACACAGTTAAGACTGATATGAATAGTATGATGTATATTCTATTTTCACTGCAGGAGGAGTAACTGGATGCATCTGGCTACGGTAATTGAGCTTGCCAGCCAACGTTATCCTCGAGCTGAAGCAATTATTGATGGTTGCAGGCGTTTTACCTATGAAGAATGGAATCAGAGAATCAATTCGGTTGCCTGGGGATTGAGGAGACTCGGCCTCAAACCCGGGGAACGCATCGCCATTTGTGCGAGAAACAGCGAACCGGCCATAACCGCATACTTTGCGGCTCATAAGGCCGGATTAACCGCCGTACTCTTGAGCACGCGCTGGAAAAATACCGAGATAGCCCATGCCTTAAATGATGCTGAAATCCGCTTAATATTCCACGACGAAACCACTTCTGCCCAGGTTATCAATGCCCTGCCCTCCAGCCGCCATAATGCTGCCGCTGTTCCGCTAGACATGGAGGTCTTTCATACTGCGGGAAAGACGACTTTTGGCCACTTAACAGCATATCCCCGCGGCTATCCGCCGGAAATCACACGAGATGACGGCTCCGTGGGCACTATTCTATATACCTCCGGGACTCTGGGCAGGCCTAAAGGTGTACAGAGAACGCATCGCAGCGATTATTATGCCGCTTTGGCCTTGATTATCCAGCACCGCTGGACCCCATTCGAGCGGACCCTGGGCGTTATGCCTTTCTTCCATACCATGGGGCTGCACTGTTTGCTGAGCATGGTGGTTCTCAATGGCCTTGCGGTAGTTTTGCCGAATTTCGATGCCGCGCTTTGTAGGGACTGTATCGAAAAGGAACGGCTGACCGCACTTTATCTGGTACCGACGGTTTATTATGACCTCACTGCGCAGTCAGATTTCGATACCAAGAGACTGAGCAGTATAAAAAAGCTGGCCTTTGCAGGTGCGCCCATGTCCCAGCCTTTAGTCGAACAATGCTTTAGGACTATCAATCCTGAAGTCTTCGTCAATCAGTACGGCAGTACCGAAATGCATGCCATCACTATTAATCCAGATCTGAGAAGCAAGCCGGCTTCATGCGGCCGGCCCGCACTGCACAGCCATATCCGGATCGTAGCTGCGGAAGCTTCCAGAAAGGTTTTGCCCTGTGAAGAAGTCCCTCCCGGGGAAGTAGGAGAAATAATCGTTCAAGCCGATTCCCCCCAGGCCTTTTGCGGGTATTTGAACCGGCCGGACGCCAATGAGCGTTCCATAAGAGAGGGCTGGTATTTTACCGGCGACCTGGGCTGCCTGGACGAGGAAGGCGACTTGTTTTTTAAGGGAAGACTGGATGACATGATAATAAGCGGCGGCGAGAACGTTTACCCTCAGGAAGTCGAGGCGGTGCTGCTGTCGCATCCGCAGGTAAGTGACGCTGCGGTAGTGGGACTTCCAGACGAACGGTGGGGAGAAAAGATCACCGCAGTGATTGTTCCCGCAAGCCTTGATCTTGACGATGCTGCGCTCGATGAGTTCTGCCTCGCCTCCTCCGGTCTTCCCCGCTTTATGCGGCCCAGGCAGTATATTTATGTAAACGAAATCCCCAAATCACCGACCGGCAAGATATTGCGTTCCAGGATAAGGAGCCTGTTGCTGCCGCAGTTGAACGGATAAAAGGATATTTTTATAAAATTTGAGATTCTAAAAAAGAAGGGATGTTCTTATGGAAACCACACGATTGGCGCACTTTGAGCTTCCGCCTCAATGGTCGACAATGAGGAAAACCGAGAAAATTGAAAGGGAGCTGGGCAAAAAATTTATACACATGGAGAAAGGAGACTACATTTCGCCTGAATTCAAACCGCCTGAGGAGGCCATTGAGGCCGTCAGGGACTCGGTGAAGAGCGGAAAGGTGAGATATTCACCAGGCCCCGGCATTCCAGAGCTCAGAGAAGCATTGGCCGTAGAAATGAGCAGCCGGGGAAGGGACACCAAAGCGGAAGAAATCATTGTCACCCCGGGGGCTAAGTTTGCTATTGCGGCGAGTTTCCTGCTCTTCCTGGATGCCGGCGACGAGGTGATAATGCCTGACCCGGGATATCCGCCCGATGAATTCTGGGCCAGGTACCAGAAGGCGGTTATCAAATATTTAAGATTTGAGGATCCCCGCCGGGTGGATGTCGAGCATATGGATAGGCTCATTACCCCCAAAACCAAACTGGTCGTATTCAATACCCCCCAAAGGCCTAATGGACAATTGATTGAGAACACTGCAGAGATTGCCGAAGTTTTGTTGAGACACCCTCACGTGACCATCGTCTCCGACGAGATATTTGCCAGGGTTGTTTTTGAGCCCTTTAAGCACCAGTCGCTTTCTTACTATACAGAATTACGCGATCGCACCGTGGTTATCGACACCTTTTCCAAAGGGTTTGTGATGACCGGCTTCCGTATCGGTTGGGTGACTGCCCCGGAGCATATCGCCAAAAATTATGACATATTAGTCCAGAACAGCTGCACCAATGTTTCAACCATTATTCAAAAAGCTGCTCTGGCGGCATTGACCGCACCTGAAAGTTATTCTAAAGAACTGATCCGCACCCTGCAAAGAAAACGCGATATAGCCTGGAATATTCTATCCGCTTCCAAGAGCCTCAGAACTGAAAACGCCCAGGGCGCATTTTATCTGTTGCCCAAACTGCCTCATGGCTTAGATGATGAAAAAATAGTGGATCTGCTATTAGACCATGGAGTGGCGGTTGTTCCCGGGTCGGCTTTTGGAGCGGGGGGAGCCGGCCATATCCGTTTGACTTTTTCGCTGGAGGATGAAGCCCTGGCGGAGGGGGTACAGCGCCTGGTCGATGTGATCGACGGCCGGCAGTAAGGGCAACTATATGAGAGACCTGAAAAAATCAGGCATTAAACTCCCTTCAGCATGGTTTTGAAGGGGTGAATTGGGGGAAAGCGGGATGAAACGTGTTAATCCGCCGGGGGCAACTGTGGTTATGACCTCCTGACTGCGTTGCTCCTCATTCCCGCGCTTCCTGGATTCAACGCTACAAGGGCTTTTTGAAAAGGGTTTAAGTACTGATTTATTATGAACGCTGCCGAAAGGAAGGATGTAGATTTTGTCTATTAATGATTTGCCGGGCTATGAACAAGTCCCCCGGGAACACCGGGACTACCAAATCGACTGGCTGCACCCCGATGATATCGAACAGATTGTTGCACTGGAAACCGGGTTCTTCCCTGAGCCTCTGACTATAACAAAGCTGACTCAGTTGATTCAAGAACCGCACACCTGTTATATAGTGGTCAGAGATGGAAAACAAGTCATAGGCTACATAGGTTTTCAGTACTTTTTAGCTGCGGCCCACACCATAAGTATGGCGGTGCACGCCGGCTACAGAAGGGAGGCCCTGGCCACCGTCATCCAGAAAACCGCCGATGCTGTAGCCAAAAAGCACGGCGCCAGATGGTTCACCGGCGAAGTCAGGGTATCGAATGAACCGCAGTTGAGATTTCTGAGAGGATTGGGCTGGCATGAAATAGGGAGGTGTGAAAACTTCTTCAAAAACGGAGAGGATGCCATCGTGGTATGGAACTGGTTATAACAATCATTCTAAGTTCGAAAAACTACCAGGGCCCCATTAATAATGATAATTAGCCCGCCGACCACGGTGAAAACCGTAATGGCTTCCTGAAACAGAAAAGAGCCGGTTAAGGCGGCCACAAAAGGGGTCAGGTAAGATAAAGCCACCACATGCTGCATACTCACCGTTTTCAAACCATCATAATAGACGATATAGGCAAAAGCTGTGTGCACTAACGAAATGATCAAAACCATGGCAATGGTATTGAAATCAATAACACTCTTTACTCTCATGAATGGGAACAAACAGATGGTAGCGATAAGCATCTGGTAATAGACGAAAGTAATGGATTGAATGTTGATTATTCTGGCTATGACAGCGATAACAGCCAGTAAGAAGGCCCCTATCAAAGCATAACTGATTCCGGTTATATCCGTATAAGAAATATGGATCAAAGCAGGCGCAAGCAGCACTCCCACACCGAGCACCGCCAGGACAAGAGCAAAGATGTATCTGCCCTGCATTTTTTCACCCAGTAGCAACGCGGCCAGCAGAACCATAAACAGCGGCTGCATATTATACGGGAGTACGGCATTGCTCAGCGAAGTTAAATGAATAGCATAAAAAAACAAGAGAATATCCAGAGTAAAAAGCACTCCCGCTAAAACGATCAAAGGGCCGTGCCGGGTATGCAGTAAAAGCAAGCGTTCCCTGCGGGGCAGTATCAAGAACAGGGCTATGGCAGCGATTAATACCCGGTAAAAAGCCAGTTCTAAAGGAGTAAGCCCGCTCCACCGGGTAAATGCCCCAATAGTCCCCCAGATGAAAGCCGCCGCAAATATTTCCAGGTACCCCAGCTTAATTCCCATAAAAACCCCCTGCTAACTGATTATGTCAGCGGGGGTTTTTATATGTTAATTCCCATATGGGCATATTGTCTTTTTTTATCTATATACTGTTTCAGGTGGTTAAAATGGCCGGGAAAAAAAGCAGACGCCTCAATCGCTATTATATACTTGCGGGGCTGATCTCTCTATTAGTAATAGCCGGATATCTGGGCGGAATCAACCGGGTCAGTGCAGGGGTATTTTTTAAGGATATTTACCTGGGAGGCCAAACCCGGCAAGAGGTGGGAGCAACCCTGCACGCTGCCCGGTTTACTTTCATCGGGCCGGAAGGTCAGGCAGTATCTGTCCCTTTAAAAGAGATGGGGATAGAGCTTGACTATGAACAGATATTTCAGTACGGCTGTCAGCTAAGTTCAGGACAGCCCTGGTTTCAAAAATATTTTTACTTTTTGCGAATTGAACGGGAAAAGGTGTTTGTTCCGTTTAAGTACCGCATCGATGAAGAGCTGCTGCTGCAAAATATTGATTTACTGGTTTATAAACTAAGCGGCAAGCCGGAGAATGCGTATTTTAAAGTTGATGCCAATGGCCAGGCCGAATTGATACCTGAAAGGTTCGGCTACAGTTTTAATCATGATGATATAGAACAAGCCATACGGGAAAACCTGGCTCAAGCACACAGCCCACTTGAAATCATGATCCCTTATGACCAAAAAAACTCCCCCCGGATAACTATCTCTTCTCTGCAGGAAAAGGGGGTCGAGCAGCTCATGACCTCTTTTACCACCAGTTTTGACGCTACCCTTGAGACCCGGGTACATAATATCCGGCTGGCATCGGCCAGAATAAACAATTATTTGCTGGAACCCGGCAAAGTCTTTTCTTTCAATGGCCTCATCGGCAACGCGACAGCAGGAAAAGGCTATAAACCGGCCAATATAATAATCGGCGGGCAGCTGGTCCCGGGGATAGGAGGAGGGCTTTGCCAGATTTCCTCCACATTATATAATGCCGCACTGCTGTCCAACCTGGAAATCGTGGAACGCCACAGCCACCAGCTTACCGTACCGTATATCGAACCCGGCAGGGACGCCACTGTCTGTTATCCATACAAAGATCTGTCCTTTCGCAATAATAAAGACCATCACATTTTGATTACCACTGAGGTGGTTGACGATCGATTAACCATCCGGTTCTTTGGAAGGCCGCTAAATGAGAGAGTAGAAATAACCACCCGGGTTTTGAAAACATTTCCCCCTCCGCCGGGGAGAAAAGCAGACTCCAAATCAGGCCAGGGAACGGAGGACGAAATGGTAGGCTATCCCGGCTATCTGGTTGAAGTCTGGAAGACGGTTTACCGGGGGGATGAAAAAGAAGCTGAGGTGAAGCTCTCGGTTGACAGGTATTCGCCCTTCGAGATGAAAAAAGACCATTAATTATATCTGAGAAATAAGTTGTTGGCGGCGTTTCCCGCGAAGCAGTCATGGCTCGTTCCGGGTGTAAATCCGGGGAACCCTGGCCTGAATCAGAACCATATATTCGTAGTTTATAAACCCGCAGATTATTTGGGCTATTTCCTCAATGGTTATTTCCTCATCCCCCTGCCGCCCTATCAGAACCGCCTCTTCACCGATCTCGAGCTTCCCGGGAATATCGGTTACATCTACCATACACTGATCCATGCAGATAGTGCCTATTACCGGGGCCCGCTTGCCTTTGACCAGTACCTCCCCCCGGTTGGACAGCAAGCGGTTGTAGCCGTCCCCGTATCCCAGCGGAAGGGTGGCGACAAGAGTTTCCCGCCGAGTGGTAAAAGTCCGGCCATAGCTTATGTTCTCCCCTGCTGCGATCCTCTTAACAGATCCTATCCGAGCTTTCAGCGCCATAACCGGTTTCAGGGGCAAGCGGTCCTGAAATTCCGGGTATGAGCCATAAAGAATAATCCCCGCCCTCACCATATCCAGGTGCAATTCTTTATAATAGACCGTGCCTAAGCTGTTGCACATATGTTTTACAAGGATCGCCACTCCCCTCTCTTCCAGGCTCTTTACCACGTAATTGAATTTTTGGAATTGTTCCATGGTAAATGAATAACCGGCATGATTTCTTTCGTTGGTATAGGGGCAATGAGTATAGATGCCTTCGATAAATAAATTAGGCATCTCAGCTATCTCGGCAATCGTATCTACAGCATTCTTTGCAGGCGGAAAACCCAGTCTTCCCATCCCGGTATCTATCTCGACGTGAATACCGGCTTTTTGGTTCATTTGCCGGGCAGCCCTGGATAATGCCCGGGCTTGTTCCCTGCAATAAACCGTCTGGGTTATGCGGTGCTCAATCAGCAGCCGGGAATATTCAAAGGGAGTGTACCCAAACACCACGATGGGCACCTGCGGCTGCCTTTCCCGGATAAAGATAGCTTCATCCAGAATGGCAACCCCAAACATATCGATGCCCTCTTCCAGCAGTGGGCCGACGACCCCGGCAATACCCGTACCATAGGCATTGCTTTTTACCACCGCCATTATCTTGACCCGGCTGCCTATCAGAGCCCTGATTTGTCTAACATTAAAGGCCAGATTATCCAAACTGATCTCAGCCCATACCGGCCTGATGTATTGCACCAGCTCACCCCTCATAATCCGCTTGGACTCATTATCTATTCATCTGCTGAAGCCATAACTGTTGTTATGTAAAGATATGGCCTGATTGAAGATATTAAAACCGTGAGTTATTGGAAGGGACGGGTGAGGAAGTGTAAAGATAGAAAGGCACCTGCCACCTCCTGGTAGATGCCATGGCTGGCATCAGAAAACAGCAAGCCCCTCCATATCGGTGGGGACTTAATGATTATGGAGTGATGGCCGGGCTTGAGCCGACCTCCCCACAGTATATTAATTGAAACTCACAAGTCCTCCTCGCTTGCGTAAAATCACCAAGAATAGCTTTTCCATGCTCCAGATAGAACACTATAAAGTTCGGATTATCAGGTGTTTGAAAGGGTATTTACCGCCCCGATAATAAGCTGCGCAGCCTTTTTGGCATGCAGCATTGGCCCTGTCTCATTTGAACCTTTAGCCCGGGTAGACTAAAAGCATGGCGCGAAAATCCGCGCCATGCTCAAACATTAATCTATGGGATCGAACATATCTTTGGTAGCGCTGCATACCGGACATATGTCGGGTGGTTCAGGTCCCTCGTGCACGTAGCCGCAGACCCGGCATTTCCAGCGATTGCCGCGTTTTTTCCCGCTGCTGTCCCGGCCTAAACTCTGCATTGATTGAGTTGTGTCCACCCGGGGAGCGATGATGATTTCTCCCACCAGAACTCCATCTTTAAAATAACTGCGCTTAAAGTATTTTTCTACCGGATCGTTGACCTCCACTACCCGGCATTGTTCGGGGGGGAGATTGACGTCTCCGATTGAGAATACCTCCATATCAAAAGCAGCCAGCATAGTTGACAGCAGAGGAGCTTTATATTCCAGCCAGTCACCGGCAGCGGCGGCTCCCGCTACCCGTCCCATCTCCAGGGAAACCGGCCACAGACCCACCAGCCTGTCCCCGAACTGGGCGCCGTCCCCGGCGGCATAAATATTGGGCAGGCTGGTGCGCATACGGCTGTCCACCACCACTCCCTGAGCCACTTCAATGCCGGCATCCTGGGCCAGCTCCACATTGGGCCTGACCCCGGTGGACAATAACACCAGATCTGCTTCCAACAGCTGCCCGTCATTGAGACGTACGCCCCGTACCTGACCGTCGCCTACTATTTCTTCAGTACCCAGGCCCAGATACAACTTTACTCCTTTGTTCTCCATCAACTGCTGCAGGCGCAGGGAGGCCGGTTCGTCCAACTGGCGGGGCATCAGGCGCTGATTGTACTCGACAACCGCCACCTCAACCCCGCTGGAGACCATTTCCCATACCGCTTCCAGGCCCAACACCCCGCCGCCGATAACCACCGCTTTCTTAGCCGGCTTAATGGCTTCCTTTAAGGCCAGGGCATCTTGAAGGCTGCGCAGAGCGTAGACGCCGCGGTTTTCCCGTCCTTTGAAAGGAGGGATGTTGCTGCGGGCTCCGGTAGCTACAATCAATTTGGTGTAAGGGATGCTTTCATTCCGCTCCGTAACCACTGCTTGCTTATCAGGTTCAATCTTCACTATCCGGGTTCCCATCCTCAGTTCCACCCGGTTGTCCGCATACCAGGCCGGATCGAATACATACAGCCGCTTATCGGGAAGATCTTCGCTGAGCAGATCGGATAAAGCCGGCCGGTAATAGGGATGATATTCCTCTTCACTCAGCATGAGGATGGCCGCGCTGCGGTTGCGCTTGCGAATTGATTGAGCGGCCGACAGGGCGGCAATGCCCCCGCCGATAATCACGAATTTATCCTGAGTGTCGTTGATAAATTCATCTTCCATGGACTCGCGAACAAAGTTTTCCGGCCCTACTCCACAGGCCGGGCACACCGCAGGCGGTTCAGCCCCGACATGAATATGCCCGCAGACCAGACAGCGCCAGCGCTGCATGGACTTATCCTGCTTCTTATCCAGAATGGCCCGTCCAAAATCCATACCCAGCATGAACGCATCCTCCAGATTGCCTTCCCCTGGTTTGAATCTGACCCGCAAGCCGGGCATAACCTGCATGCGCAGGGCCTGCAGGCGGTTTTCTATGCTGGGCACGGCTTCCCCGCTCCATCCATAGGCGCCAAAAGCCATAGCCACTTTATCCCCGTGACTTATCGGTGACAAACGGCTGAGCAGCTTCCAGACCTGGGGCAGGGCGTCGCCATTAACGGTATTTGACCCAAGCAGAAATCCGCTGGCATCTAAAAGATCTTCCGCCACCCGGTCCAACAATTCCGGATCATCAAGCTTGTCTTCTATTAAGCGGTATCTCCTGACATCAAAATCTCCTATGCTGGTGATTCCGTCAACGATGCTGTTGGCCAGTTTTTCGGTAAAACCATAAATACTCAGGTAGGCAAGCACAATCTTGGGCTTGTCGCTTTTAGGAATCGGCGTCCGCAGGGACCATTGCCGGTACAAATCGATATAACGGTCGATATCTTTGCGCAATACCGGACCGTGACCGGGCGCCACCATAGCCAGGGGAAGACCTTTAATCTTATCCAGGGCTTCTAAAACGTATGGCTTGAACGGCCCGATGATGGCGTCAAAGTACTCTTTGTAAGGGGTGAGAAAATTGCTTTCCATTAAATCATTGAAAAGGCGTTCATCCGGGTAGTGGGAGCCGAATGAATCGCAGGTGAAAAGGATCTGGTCCTCTTCCAGATAGGTATAAATGGTGTCCGGCCAGTGCAGGAAAGGAGCACTGATAAAGCGCAAAGTTCTCCCCCCTAATTCCAGCCGGTCGCCGTCATTTACTTCCTGGGCTTTAAACGGTTTATTGGTGATTTCACGCAGAAAAGCGAGAGCGGTTTGACTGCCCAGGACCGTCAAGTTGGGCACCAGGTCGATCAACTTAGCAACGGCTTCAGAATGGTCCGGTTCAGTATGATTCATGATTAGATAATCGATATCAGCAAGGTTTGCAACACTTTTGACATTCTCCACATACTGGTCAAAAAACTTATCCTCGCACACCTCCATCAGCACCGTTTTTTCACTGCCTTTAACCAAATAGGCATTATAGCTGGTGCCGATATCGGTGGTCATGACCGCATCGAAAATCCGCAGTTCGGGGTCGCGCACGCCTACCCAGTAAACATCATCTTTCATTACAATTGCTGTCATAGGCTCATTCCTCTCCTTCATGGATTTCAGCCACTCGGCCGAATTACTGCTCGAGTCAAAATTTGGGTCATACACCCTCATAACATTCCCATACACTTGATATTTGCGAATACTTTAACAACTTTGCTGCTCTACCTGTATGATGTGGTGTTCTGTTATAGTCTTTGTCCCATTATAATTCACCCGGCCGGAACAAACCAGAGATAAACTCCGGTAGATAGGGAAGTTGCCACTTAGAATGCCGCAGCTCAAGCGCCAGGAATAACAATATTCGAATATGTTATGTGTTACATAGTAATAGAGAGGGCTATGTTCATGAAAACAAAGATTGAATTAAACTCAAAGGACGCGAGCTGCCGGCGACTGGGAGTCTATCATCGTCATCATATGGAGTGGCCAGGTTGTCCATATTCTCACCGGCTATGCGGCGTTGTTCGCCGCCATCTGCCATATCACCGAGACGACTGGTCCTGTGCTCTGTCTGGCCATAGCCTTGATCTGTTCGCTTCTGCCTATAGGCCTTCTAAGCCCGATAGGAGGCTTCGGGCGCAAGCGGGTGATGGCCTTGGCACGGAATCGCAGGTATCGTCTCGTTTGCGCTTGCCATCGTTACCCTGGTGGGGCAGGTCAACATGATTAATGTTGACCCGGCCCTTGGGGTCGGGTTTATACTGACTGTAAGGTGGGATGACGATGGAGAATCGTATAAAAATCGGTGATTTTATAAAATTAACCGGAAGCACCCTAAAAACTATTATTTATTATCACAAGATCGGTTTACTGCCCGAACCGGAGCGCTCTCCGGGCGGATACCGGTTATACGGACCCGCCGAGCTGAACCGCATGCGTTTGATTAAACGCCTGAAATCGCTGGGGCTTGATCTGCAGCGCATCAAAGAAATAATCGGGGATCTTAACAACACCAAAACTATGCGGGAAATCCTGCTGTCACTCCGCATCGAGCTATTAAATGAGAAGAAAACCCTGGAACAACGAGTGGAGAAAATCGATGCATTACTGGGTGAAGACATGGAGCTCTTGAACCAAGATATTTTCGTATCCCCTTCTTTCCAAATGATCACCGAGATAATGGGAACGGATCAAATAGAAAAGTACGCCCGGTCCTGCCCGGAAATCTATGACCAGCACCGTAAATTGTACAGCATCCTGGATGATTTTCAATGGGGCGAGGATTTCCGAGAAGTTTTCCGCATCCTGGCCGAGTATTTTAAAGACCATCCCGACCATTATCAGATGGCTTTGGATTTTGGAGCACGCTGGGCAGAACTGACTAACGTTCCTGAAGATGATCCCCGAATAGATGCTCTGGCCCGCGAATCTGCCCTGCTCCTTGATAAAATGCCGCAGGTGAAGGGACTCATGCTCAGCCGCTCAGGACAGAAAGATCCTTTGAACGGCCTGTATAAGGAGATGGTCGCCGGAGTGTTATCGCCGGCCCAATTAAAATACCAGCAGCTGGTTGAAGAATATCGCAAGTCGAATCAAGAAGACTAAGCTCTTTTGGCTAGTATATTTTCGTTTAAGGGCAAGGAGATAATTTCAGTGGAAGGCAAGACAAATACATCCTCATTTAAAATCTATCTGTTTCCCACGATAATGATGATTGTAATGGGCCTCATTCTGTTTCTTCCCGCTGGGACCTTACGATACTGGCAGGCCTGGATTTATTGGGTGATGTTTTCGGCCGTAACTTTTTTTATTACCGCTTATTTCGCCAAAAGAAGCCCCGAACTACTAGCCAGGCGATGGCAGCATAAAGACCAGGAAACCGTGCGGAAAATACCTGGTTTGTTAAACCTTTTTCCCCTTTTTTATTTCGTAGCCGGTTTTGATTTTCGGTTTCACTGGTCAACGGTGCCGGTTTGGATAGTTATTGCAGCTAATCTTATAGCTTTTCTGGGTTACGTTTTTATCGTCATAGTTTTTAGGGAAAACAGCTACGCTTCCGGCAACATAAAGGTTGAGGATGAACAGCAGGTTGTAGCAACCGGCCCCTACGCCATAATACGCCATCCCATGTACACGGGGATGTTGATAATGGTTTTATTTGCTCCCTTGGCTTTAGGTTCCTATTGGGCTTTAATACCCAGTCTTCTTATCATACCATGGACGGTGATTAGAATAAAAAACGAAGAAGAACTGCTTTTGCAGGAGCTCCCGGGCTATAAAGATTATTGCAACAAGACCCCTTATCGTTTAGTTCCGGCCATTTGGTAGATAATTGGTTTTTATGCTGTTTAGCGACTTCCTTAAAACTGTCGTACGTTCAAGGTTGCAAAGAATGATTAGAGAAACCTCAGAATGGAGGGAAATATATCATGAGCAAACCTAGAAGCGAAAAAGATCCCATGCAGAAATTAGCTGAGCAGGCTTCTGAAAAAGCATGGAAAGCAGATTTTCTGGTTGAGGTTGATCGAGCTCAACACCTGGCTCGTCAGCACGATCTGGTAGGATTATTGATAAAGCAAGCCATGGAGCGGGGGGAGTTTGACAATCTGGAGGGAGCCGGCAAACCCCTTGACCTCTCGGAGAATCTTTTCGCGCAGGATGATATGCATATGGCCTATAAAATCCTCAAGGACAACGGTTTTGCACCCTACTGGATGGAGCTGGGCAAGGAGATTGACACTCTGAGAGCAAAATTGAACCAGGAAGTTGACGACTTTAAAAAGTACACAGGGATGGTTTTTAGCCAAAGAAGAAGCAGCGGGGCTGTTAGCCGGTATGAACAGAGAAAGAAGGCTTTCTATGCCCAAAGCCGGGAGAACCTGGAGGAGATTTCAAAGAAAATATTAGATTTTAATCTCCAATGTCCCGTTTCCACGTTGGGTCGGTCTAATTTTGATGTAGATGGAAGAGATGAACAATATAATGAAAGACATAGAAGATTTAATGCAGGACTAAAAAGAATCGGTTAGCCTCCTGTAATGGGTATATTGAATAATAGAATCAACATTGATTTTCCGAGCCCATATTCTCTTGCCACCTCTTTGTATTTTTAGGCTGTCAACAAAAAATAGGGAGCCCCTCCGAACCACGGAGGGGCCTTGCTTTCTCTGAAGCCGATGGGTGAATTCGAACCGCTGACCTGCTGGTTACGAATTGCGTCGCGAGGTGTTTTTCCAGTTATCTCCTATGCCATGAAATCTGAATATATGGGCATTTTCCCCAACACCGCATATTCACTTGTTAAACTTTTTGTGTACTGTTTTTGATTTTTTGGCGACATTTTGGCGATGCCCAGTGCTGTCAGGTATAGATTAAATTAATCAGGATTTTTGATTGCATCGCCATATGTTTCCCAAGGTGTTTCGAAAACATATGTTATGGGGCTATTTTTAAGGATAGCATATTTGATATATGAACAAACTGCGACCTTACAAAAGTTATAAAAATCGCGATGTCTTTGGATATTTCCTCGGCAAATTTATCCTCAATTTCAGGAATCATTTTACTTGCTGGATAACTTACAAAGGAGTCTTACAAAGAATAATCAACGGTCTGGAATCAGTGCTTTCTACCTTCTACATCTTCTTCAAATCTCCAGCATTCTTCCAGATATGCTTTAAGCAGTTCTTTGGACTCAGAGTTTACAAGGTCATATACCAAGTGTGCCTTTTCTACCGGTTCTATGCCTCTTGTTGCAAGCGGAGGTTATCGCACATTTTTGAACGGGGACGCAAATAAGTTCTTCCCGTAACACAGTAATTTTAACTTCAAGAATTACTTTAATAAGTAGATTTATTTTTTGACCAGGGCATTGAGATGCAGTAATATTATCAGGTATACCCCGGACTATAATGGCTTTGATTTTAACCTTTTCTTGAACAATATCATCAGATCGAATACAATTCCATACGTGAATGGATTGGACCGGTACTGTAACAATTTTGGTAATGGTATTTTTTGCCCCGGTGCACGGGTCATGGGTGAAAGTCAGCTTAATTTTTATAAAACCTTCATTAATAAGTATGTTGTCTTTTATTTTAGGATTCAATACAACATCATCCATAGGTGTAGCTTCTAGTGGTGTTATTAACTCACCGTTTTCGGGATCAATTATGATCCCAATGGGAGCAGATACAATGGTCTCACCAACTTTAATAACATTATCTGTGAGAACCACCACAAGAGATTTTATTTCTTTTGTGGACATATCCCAGCTCATTAAAAACCCTCCTTATCGGTGTTTAGTACATAGTATTCCAGATAATGTCTAATGTGATGGAATTAGAAACTTTATCAGAAAAGGTCCTGAAATTGGCAATTTTTCCAGACTAAAGCCCTTGGCCTCGCCTTTAGGGGAAACCAAGGGCTTAAAGTTTGGTTTAGAGTTAGACTGTTCTTTATTTCGCAACATAGCTGTTGTATACAGAACAGTAGATACGACAGGAGGGGCCGGAGTTAACCGGACCCTCCGAAATATTCGGCTGGTTTAAAAACAGGATCAGGTTCTAAGAACAGCTGCAGAACAAGCTAGCGGCATTAACCTTGAGAATTTCTTCCTTGCTAACAACAGCACAGCCTTCAACTATTACAGTAATTGCTAAGTTTAAGATAAGACCAGTTGCATCTAAAGAAACTATAACCGGCGTAATCGGTTGTAATACCTCTAAATCATGCTTTTGTACATTGACAGTACCGTCGGGCACTACACCGGGGCAGTTAATTTCGCCTGTGACAAGGGCACCTACGCCTGGTAAAGTGATCGTAGCAAGTGTTACACCCAAAAGTACAACTGTTATTGTTAAAGGAACGGCTATGGTGTTCACTACTTTGTTGGTCAGGACTGTAAAGTTAGTAACTGTTGGAGTACCGGGAGTTACTGTAATTTCAAGGAGCGCAAGATCAGCTGGAGTGATAACAGTAGGTAAAGTAATTGCTAAGGGTGTTGTACCCATTTCCTGAAAACATTCCTGGCAAAGAACCTTTAGTACCTTGATTTTCTGCGGGACAAAATTCGCCGCGCTACTTTGATTTACAAAAGCCATGAATAAAACCTCCTTTTTTGTTTGTGATACATAATATTCCTTATATTGTAAAATGTGATAAAGTATGGGTTTTTTGCATTGCTGCTATACTACCAGCGGTTCCTGGAAGGCTTTCCATCTGCAGACCGTGGCTAGATGAAATTTGTTGAATACAAAACATTGTCAGGATCAAGCAAAACCCCGGGCACGACTCAAATAAGTTGTACCCGGGATTAATTTTCTTAAAGCGTCCTCGCTTACTTTCTTAAGCCTATGGATAAATTAACAAAGCCCTAGCTTCCCCTTAAGGGCAAAACAAGGGCTTAGATTTAGTCAAGATTTACTGAACCAGTACTGCCCTTAATCTAAGGGCAGGTGCAGAACGGGTTAGCGGCATTAATCTTGAGAATTGTTTCTCTGCTAATAACAATACACGCTTTAACAATTGCTTTAAGAATAAGATTAAGGGTTAAGCAGGCTAGATCACCAGTAATCAGACGAACCGGCGAAACAATCAGCCCCTCCACTTGTAAATCATGCTTTTGTATATTGTCACCGGGTTCGACACCGGAGCATTCAACAATTCCTTGGAAGGGTATCTCCAATAATTTGATTATTTCTTGACCATCAACCAACAAACGTACGGGTACTATACCTTCATTAACAACTTTACCCTGTAAAACAGTTATATTTCTAATTTGGGGTGAACCAGCAAGTTCTAAGGTTACGGGGACATTTAGCTGGCCAGTGGTTACGTCAAGAGTTACCCCTGAAGGTGCGGATATCGTAATCTCACCATTTTCTTGTATACATTGTGTGCAAAGAACCTTTAAAGTTTTAATATTCTGATCCAAAAATTGTGTCTGAGAAACTTGATTAACAAAGCCCATTTTTAAAAACCTCCTTGAATATTTGTTAAAAGTTAATACAAGCTAGCATGAATTTTAAGACTTATATGTAGATGTATATCTTTTTCCTTTTTTATTACAACAGCGTAAATCTAGGATGTTTTGCATTTCATCCTCGTTATCCATTTTTATCAATATACAGCTACAAATATAGCTACAATGACCAGAAGTTATGCAGATTAAGACTAATATAGATTATTCTGGCTTGTTTAAAATGGTTAATAAAAATATATGAATAAGGTATCTATTATGTTAAAAGATTATGGTTGTTTTGGAAGTAAGCTCTATATTTGTGAAAATATTTCCATAGATCAAGGAATGGCGTCAAAATGACCATATAAGAAATGAGACTTTCTCGATAAAACAGACACTCCAGAGTTAGGTTCTGCCATTATTCGTAGAATTTTAAATTTGATAGGTTTATGTTTATGCTGCTAGGTTTGCGATATACCGGTGTTTAAATTCTACTGTAACCGGACTAAAGGCTATGGTCTACGAAGTATCCGCATTCAAGCAAAACGAACGGCCCTGGGAAGATGGGAAGCCCTTTCGGTCCTGACTGGAAGCTCAATCCCAACAAGTATTATCCGCCATCGGTGTTTGCCATAGCCGCTACCGATTTTAATATGTCATCCGGAAGGTCTTGTTTGTAATCTAACCTATAGCCTTCTGGAAGCTTTTGATCGCAAAAGGCCCTATCCTCATAAGTGATAGCTTGGATTGGCATATCAAAGAGAGATTTTGATCCGTCCATATAACGATATCACTGTAATAAAGCATAAAAAATACATCTAAAACTTTAATATGGAGTACACCTTTAAGTCTTTATGTTCCCCTTTAACACACATTACCTTTCTACTTATACCTTCGAAAGACATACCTAACTTTTTCATAACACGCTCTGAACCCTTGTTTTCTAAAAAGCATCTCGCCTGTATACGAATTAAGTTCATACTGTCGAAACCAAAAGAGGTAATTACCCTTGCTGCTTCGGTAATTAACCCTTTGCCCCAGTATTCTTTAGATAGAACATATCCAATTTCAGCACTATTGTGTTCTGGCTGCCACCAAACAAAGTGAACTGTTCCAATAAATTTACCATTTTCTTTAAACTCAATCCCCCATAGAGCATCATATTGAGGTAAAAACGTATTTATAAATTCAATTGTATCTGACAATGAAGAATGGGTATCCCAAGTTACATATCTCGTTACTTCTTCATTCGAAGCATATAAATACATATCTTCTGCATCATCTAATGTGATTTTTCTAAGGATGAGACGTTCCGTTTCTATTTTAGGTACATCAGCAAACTTTTCTAAAATATTCATAAATCCACCACTTTACAAAATATTATTTAGCAAAAAGTGTATCTTAGCTTGCCCATTACTACTTATGCAGGGTCCAGGGCAAAATCAATAGCCCCTCCAAACCACGGAGGGGCCTTATTTTTCCTGGAGCCGATGGGCGGATTCGAACCGCCGACCTATTGATTACGAATCAATTGCTCTGCCACTGAGCCACATCGGCTTGTTTTTAAAGCACTTTAAATTATAAGGTGCTTCGGCAGTACAATCAAGTACTTAAGGGCGGCTAGGAGTTCATTCATTGAACATTTTCGGGAATCCTTGCGTCGGTTAACCCGCCTGAGATTAAGCTAATCCGTACCCGCTTTCGATCATTTTAATGAGTTTAGAGAGTGCCCTGGCGGCCGGTGCTCCGTCAATAACGTCATGGTCCACCAAAACTGTCATTTTAAGATATTCCCTGGTTTCCGTTCCGTTATCAATGACACTGCGCTTTTTTATTATTGACCCTACTGCAAAACATACGGGGTGAACGCTCACCGGTATTACCCAGCCATTGATCCGGCCCACCGTACCGACAGAGGTTATCATTACCGTGCCCATATTTTGTTTGGTCACAAACGGATTTCGAATTATGCCTCTCCATATGGTTCTTCTTATGAACCCCGGCAGCATATAATACCATTTCATTAATTTCTCGTCTTTGGCTTCCCCTAAAACATAATTGCCCTCATTGTCAATGGTCTGCTTTTTCCCATCTTCTATTTCTTTCCATATTTCTGTAATGCTCTTTTCATTGGTTCTCCTAATCACATATGGCAAAGGCACTCTTTTGCCTTGAATCTCCCTTTCGATCATTATAGATATATCTATATCCTCAAATACGATCACTTTTCTCTTGCCTTTTCTTATACCATGCAGCAGCGGATATTCCCTGACCACCTCGCTAATGCACTTGATTAGCCATGCATTGAAGGAAATCCCTTTAGATAGTTTCCTTTTTTGCGCAATCAACTTACGCGCTTCGGTCACGTCTAACTCTATTAACGCCTTCAGATGATGTTTGCTTAATCCAACCTGGCCGATATCATAGGTGGATATTCGACTCAAAGGGAATGTCTCTATTTTAAATTTGCCGGTATTATCCACGGCCTCCGCCTCCTTCAACCGGTTTGATCCGGCATGACTCCTAATTAGTATAATAGATGTGCTTCAAAAATATCGCCAAATTGATTCTCCGCATGAGGAGCAGAAGAACTGGGACTTAGACGTCGGGGGCTCTTTTTAGGCCGCACTTACAGTAAATAACACTACTTCTGGAATAATTTGATACCCTCTGAGTCAGATTAAGCTTATAGAATTGGAATAATACGCGATCTGGCGAGGAGGCATACCATGATATTCGCTTACAAGCCCTTCACCGGCGGGCATGATGTCCCCATGCGGGTGGTGGGAGCCAATATTCCCTATGAATGGCTGGTCTACGTGTTCATGTTCATCCCCCTGGGGTTCCTTTTTTATGGGGCCTACCGGCGCTTCCGGGTGTGGCGGCTGGCCCAGAGCGGGCTGCACCGCAACGACCAGGTAGGGAGGCGCGTGGCCTCCTGGCTTTTCAATACCTTTTCCCAGGCGCAGGTATTGCGCAAGCCGCTGGCAGGGGTGATGCACCTGGCCCTGTTCTGGGGCTTCATATTTCTCCTGATTGCTACCGCCGCCTTTGCCGCCTGGGAGCGCATCGGCTTCCCGGAGATGACCGGCTGGCTTTATTACCTGATATCCTGGCTGGCCGACGTGGGGGGCTTCTTCGCCATGCTTGGGATTGTGGTTCTGGCCTTTATACGCTATATTCGCCGCCCGGATCGCCTCAATGACCATAAACCGGCGGACGGCTGGATTCTGGCCCTGGTCTTCGCCATCCTTTTGGGAGGCTTCCTGGTGGAAGGGCTGCGCATCGCCGCCCAGATCAAGCTCTCCACCACCTTACAGCAGATCGCCTATGAACAGGACGCTTCCCCGGTAGGCTGGATGTTTGCATGGTTGTTTAAAAGCATGAGCCTGGACGGTCTGGTGCTGTGGCACCGCCTGAGCTGGTGGTCGCATATGTTCCTGGCCTTCCTCTTTATCGCCGTGGTGCCCTTCACCAAGCTGTGGCACATCTTCACCGGCATGATCGGATATTACAGCCGGGATTTGGACCCCAAGGCGGTTCCGTTGATTGAAAACATCGAAGAGGCGGAACGCTTTGGTGTGGAACGCATTGAGGAGAACACCTGGAAGGACCTTTTAGACCTGGATGCCTGCATCCGCTGCGGGCGCTGCCAGGAGAACTGCCCGGCTTATTATACCGGGAAGAAGCTCAACCCCAAAGTTACTGTCATCCAGGCCATGAAGAAGCACCTGGACGGGAAGGCCCCGCACCTTTTAAGCGGGGCTGCCCGCCCCGAATTGGCCATGACCTCGGACGCCGAGGCCAATGCGGTCAGCCCCCTGGAGGCCAGCCTGCTCTATGATGTGGTCACCCCCGAGGTCTTGTGGGCCTGCACCAACTGCCGGGCCTGCCAGGAGCACTGCCCCATGTTCATCGAGCACCTCAACAAGATCATCAATATGCGTCGCAACCTGGTAATGTGGCAGGGCGATATGCCAGCTGAAGCCCAGAACGCCTTCACCAACCTGGAGCGCAACTACAACCCCTGGGGGGTGGGCTGGGCCTCACGGGCCAACTGGCTGGAGGAGCGGGGTATAAGAAACCTGGTCAATCTCCTGCCCGAAGACCACAGGGAATTCGAATACCTGCTCTACGGCGGCTGCGCGGTGGCTTTCGACGACCGCTACAAGCGGGCCGGCGAGGCCCTGGTGCGCCTCCTTGACCGGGCCGGCATCAATTTCGGCTATCTGGGGAATGAGGAAAGGTGCTGCGGCGATCCCGCCCGGCGCCTGGGCAATGAATACCTTTACCAGACCCTGGCCGCCCATAATATAGAGACTTTCAAGAAATACGGGGCGGACAAGATCATCTGCATCTGCCCCCACGGCTATAACGCCATCAAAAACGAATATCTCCAGATGGAGGGCGATTTTGAAGTTTACCATTCCTCCGAATTCTTGGCCAGGCTGATTGCGGAAGGCAGGCTTAGTGTGAATAAGACCGAAGCGGTCACTATGAGCTACCATGACTCCTGTTTTCTAGGCAGGCACAATGGGATTTATGAACCGCCCCGCCAGGTGGTCAAATCCACCGGGGCACAGGTTGTCGATATAGATAAGTCCCGCCGTTTCGGGTTTTGCTGCGGCGCGGGCGGGGGGCGGATGTTTCTGGAGGAAGAGGCGGTGGGCGGCTTCAAGCGGATCAATGACGCCCGCACCGGTCAGCTCCTGCAGACCGGTGCCGGGGTGATCGCCAGCAACTGCCCCTTCTGCATGACCATGCTCACCGACGGGGTCAAGGAAGCCGGTGAAGAGGAGCGGGTCAAGGTCCTGGACGTTTGCGAAATCCTGTGGAGGAGTATTGAATAGCAGCCTCCGGTGCTCTACAGCTCCAAATAGCCCTGCACATATTCGATCTCAGCATCGGCCAGTTCCCTGATGCGGCGCATGGCGGTCAATTTGACCTCATCGCTCTCACCGCTCAGCTTCTCCAGGACCATGGATTCAAAAGGAATCTCTTTGATGCGCTCCACAGTCTCCTCGAGGTCGACCTGGGTGAAAAAACCGTTAAAGATATTCATCAGCTGACCGAAGAATTCCTCGGCCCACTGCTCCACCATTTCTTCATCGAACAGGTTTTTGTCATCATAGAAGCGGCTCATGTCTATATCCTCCTCAACAAATTCCGCCCGAGGCGGGATTACGTAAATCGCATATCGTCAGGGCTCAATTTAAATAATATTATATGATAATTTGAAATCAGGTCACAGCCCAATTTGATAAGGTTTTGGCGTTTTTTGCATTTATCCTCAATAAGTGTTTCGCAATTATTGTCTTTTTTTGATAAAATTTTGCTGTAGTCCAATTTCTTTTGGCAAATGAAAGCTTTGGAAGTTTAACCCGCTTTAAACAAACATCGGGCAGGTAGCGGGGAAGCTAATTTGTGAATCAAATCCCAAGCAGTTCTTATTGCCTATAAACACAATCAGTCTAAGTTAACCCGGGTTTTGTTACCTGGCGAAGGAGGAGTATGATGCCGTTGCAATCAACCCCGTTGTACCCCATGCACCTGAAGTACAAAGGCAAGATCATTGATTTCGGGGGCTGGGAATTGCCAGTTCAATATGAAGGCATGGGGATCATTAAGGAGCACCACATGGTGCGTGAAAGTGCTGGACTTTTCGATGTATCTCATATGGGCGAGATTATGGTCACCGGGGAGCGGGCTCAGGACTTCGTGCAGAAGCTGGTATGCAATGATGTATCCAGAATGCGCGACTTTCAGGTTCTGTACAGCCCCATGTGTTATCCTGACGGCGGGGTGGTTGATGATCTTTTGATCTACAAATATCACCCTGCCAAATATCTCCTGGTGGTGAACGCCGCCAATGCGGAAAAAGACTTCGCCTGGATCAAGGAGAATCTTATGGAGGGGGTTCTTGCCGAAGATGTTTCCCCCCAATATGCGCAGTTGGCCCTCCAGGGGCCCCGGGCTCAGGAGATCCTGCAAACCCTCACCCCTACTGACCTCGACCAGATCAAATTCTTTCAGTTTAATCCCGCAGTGAAGATAGCCGGATTAGAATGTATAGTCTCCCGAACCGGTTATACCGGAGAAGACGGCTTTGAAATCTATGTCAGGCCCGCTGATGCCGTTCTGCTATGGGAAGAAATCCTTAAGGCGGGAGGGGAGCTGGTAAGCCCGATTGGGTTGGGAGCCCGGGACAGCCTGAGATTTGAAGCCAAGCTGCCCCTGTACGGGCAGGAGATCGATAAGGATATAACCCCCCTGGAAGCTGGCTTGGGCTATTTCGTCAAGCTTGACAACGGTGATTTCATCGGCAGGTCGGCTCTTTTGGAACAAAAACAAGCCGGGCTGGGAAGAAAACTGGTGGAGTTCGAAATGGTGGACAAAGGGATTCCCCGCTCGCATTACGAGGTGGAAAAGGACGGGGTCAACATCGGCCATGTTACCAGCGGCCTGCATGCCCCCACTTTTAAAAAGCCGATCGGCCTGGCCCTGATAGACAGCAAATACAGCGCCCCCGGCACCGAGATCGATATCATGATCCGCGGCAAAGCCGTTAAAGCGGTGGTGGGCCAGGGCATATTCTACCGCAAAAGAACCAAGTCTAAGTAATGCAAGGTATCTTATCAGGTTCTTAAATATAATGGAGGGATCGAATATGAACATACCAGAGGGATTGCTTTATACCGATGAGCACGAATGGATAAGGGTGGAAGGTGAAGTCGGCTATATCGGGATAACTGATTATGCCCAGCATCACCTGGGGGATATCGTTTTCGTGGAGCTGCCGGAGTTGGATGCCTCAGTATCCAAAGGCGAGTCCATCGGGGTGATCGAATCGGTAAAAGCGGTGGCCAACCTGTACAGCCCCGCTGACGGCGCCATCAAAAGCGTAAACGAGGAGTTGGAGGACTCCCCGGAGCTGTTGAATCAGGATCCCTATGAGAACTGGATAGCCGCCATCGAGTTGAGCGACCCTGGCAAACTGCAGGGATTGATGTCGGCTTCGGCCTACACCACCTTTTGCCAGAACCTCGAAGACTAGGGAGGAGTAAAATGAAATACACTCCTAACCCCACCCCGGTCGTAGAGGAGATGCTCAACATCCTGGGCCTGAACAGCCTGGATGAACTGTTCAGCGACATCGATGCTGACCTGCGTGTCAAGAGCGGTCTGCGGCTGCCCCCGGGGATGGGGGAAATGGAATTGCATCGCCATATAAAAAGCCTGGCCGCTAAAAACATCAATACTGAGGATTTCCCTTCTTTCCTGGGTGCAGGCGCCTATGACCACTATATTCCGGCGCCTGTGGAACAGCTTCTGCTGCGCTCCGAGTTCTATACCGCCTACACCCCTTATCAGCCGGAGATCAGTCAGGGCATATTGCAATCCATCTTTGAATACCAGACCTTGATCTGTAAATTGACCGGGCTGGATGTCTCCAACGCCTCGCTTTATGATGGCGGCAGCGCCCTGGCCGAGGCCTGCAGCCTGGCCTGCATGAGCGGCAAAGGCCGCAGAAAAGTAGTGATCTCTGACACAGTTCACCCTGAATACCTGCAGATTCTCAAGGCCTATACCCTTTCCGGGCGCCTGGAAGTGGTTCTGGTCCCGGGGAGAAATGGCTGCGCCGATATCGAGGCCATGGCAGCGGCCGTCGATAATGAGACCGCCTGCGCGGTGATACAGCAGCCCAATTTCTACGGCATATTGGAAGACTGTACCGGGCTGGAAAAGGCCATTCATGCCCATAAAGGCCTTTTTATCATGGCGGTAGAACCTGTTTCACTGGCCCTTTTGAAATCTCCTGCTGAATGGGGCGCAGACCTGGCTGTCGGCGAGGGTCAGCCTCTGGGCATCAGCCTCAGTTTCGGAGGGCCTTATCTGGGCTTTATGGCTGCCAATAAGAGCTTGATGCGTAAGATTCCGGGGCGTATCGTGGGACAAACCACCGACAAAGACGGCAAGAGGGCCTTCGTCCTGACCCTGCAGGCTCGGGAACAACACATCCGCCGCGAACTGGCTTCCTGTAATATCTGCTCCAATGAGGCTTTATGCGCCCTGGCGGCCAGCATGTATCTGGCTTTTGTGGGTGAGCAGGGTTTGCGGGATATCGCCCGGCGCTGTTATCAGCTGGCTCATTATGCTCAGGCACAACTGGCCGGGGCGGGGCTGGAACTAAAATACCATCAGCCCTTCTTCAACGAGTTTGCCATTAAAATCGATGATCCCGGGGCCGCCAACCGCAGGCTTTTGGAAAACGGCATCATCGGGGGCTACCAATTGGATGGGGCTTTATTACTGGCTTTCACCGAAAAGCGCACCCCTGCTGAAATTGACCGGCTGGCAGCCATTTTAGGAGGGAAATAGCATGAGCCAACTGATTTTTGAAAAGAGCGTCCCCGGCAGCAATTCCTTCACCCTGCCAGACCTGGATATACCTGAGATCGATCTGAGTGAAAATATACCCCGGCAATTTATGCGCCAGCAGCCCGCCGCCATGCCGGAACTGAGCGAAGTGGAGGCGGTAAGGCATTTTACAGAATTGTCCGCCCGGGCTTATGGTGTGGATAACGGTTTTTATCCCCTGGGGTCCTGCACCATGAAATACAACCCCAAAATCAACGAGTGGGCCTCCCGGCTCCCCGGCTTCGCCGCTATCCATCCCTGTCAGCCAGAAGGTAGCGTACAGGGGGCTTTAGAGCTTTATTATGAAATGCAGCAGATGCTGGCCGAGATAACCGGTATGGACGGTTTTTCTTTGCAGCCCGCCGCCGGCGCCCACGGGGAGATGGCCGGGGTGATGATCATCAAGGCCTATCATAAAGACCGCCGGGATGACAAACGCACCAAGATGATGGTGCCGGATTCCGCCCATGGCACCAATCCCGCTACTGCTAATGTGGTGGGCTACGAGGTAATCGAAATCAGTTCCAATGCGGAAGGCCTTATCGATCTGGATGACCTGCGCTCCAAAATGACCTCCGAAGTGGCCGGCCTGATGCTCACCAATCCCAACACTTTGGGGCTGTTCGAAGAGAACATCCGGGAGGTGGCTGGCATAGTTCATGAGGGCGGCGGCCTGCTCTACTATGACGGGGCCAACTTAAACGGGGTAATGGGGGTATCCCGGCCCGGTGATATGGGCTTTGATGTTATTCATGTCAATCTGCACAAGACCTTCTCCGCACCCCATGGCGGAGGCGGGCCGGGCTCGGGTCCGGTGGGGGTAAAAGAGCCCCTGATAAGATTCCTGCCCGTGCCGGTGGCGGTGAGGCGGGGTGACCTTTATGCCTTCGACTACGAACGCCCACTGTCCATCGGCAAGGTGAAGAATTTCTACGGGAATTTCGGAGTGATTGTAAAGGCCTACACCTATATCAGGGCCCTGGGCGGGGAAGGCCTCAAAGAAGCCTGCCAGCACGCGGTCTTAAATGCCAACTACCTGCGCCATCAACTCAAGGGAACCTATAATATACCCCTGGACCGGCTGTGCAAGCATGAATTTGTGGTTAATTCCAAAAACCAGGGGCAATACGGGGTTTCAACCATGGATATCGCCAAGCGCCTGATAGACTACGGCTATCATCCCCCCACAGTGTATTTCCCCTTGATCGTTCCGGAGGCCATGATGATTGAGCCTACCGAAACCGAATCCAAGGAACGCCTGGACCGCTTTGTTGGGGTCATGCAGTCCATCGCCAGAGAAGCAGCCGATAATCCTGATCTGGTCAAGAATGCCCCCCACCATGCGGTCATAAAAAGGGTCGATGAGGTGACTGCGGCCCGCAAGCCCATAGTAAAATGGGAGGCCCCTTGATAGGGGCTCCTTCCATATTTGATTCAGGATTTGGGCAAAGTGAAGAACCACATTTTCCCGGCAGCCCGGTCATTTTGGAGTAGGGTTGTTTTCGGGGGAACGGCAGGCTGAGGAGTTTGAACAACCCTGGTATTTTTTACGCGGGAGCTTTTAAGCGAACTGGAGGAGGGCTCAAGAAGCGGTGCAACTGCGGCAGCTGGCAGCGAAGACCTATGCCATAGAAAGCGAATTCGCCTCACTGGGGGTGTACCTTCTTGATGAACGGGACTGCCTGCTTATCGACAGCGGTCACACCTCAGCCCACGCCCGGGAAGTGTTGCAGATACTGGACGAAAAAGGCTGGGCGGTTCACACCATTTTCAATACCCATGCCCATGCCGACCACTGCGGGGGCAACCGCTTGATTCAGGAGCACACCTGCTGCCAAGTGTATGCCACTGCCATCGAGGCGGCTTTTATTGAGAACCCTCTGTTGCTCCCCTATTCAACCTA
>DHBS01000006.1:48992-63994 GCA_002398825.1 Syntrophomonas sp. UBA4922
TCTCCCCTATTCAACCTACACTGCCTATCCCCCCAAACTCTTGAGGGGCAAGTTCTTCATGCCCCAGGCCTCCCGGGTCACCCAGCGGGTTGAGGCAGGACCTGTGTTTATCAAAGAAGCCCGCTTTGAAGCGGTGCCGTTGGCAGGGCACAGCCCGGGGCAGATGGGCCTCATCACCCCTGACGGGGTATTGTTCGCCGGGGACAGCCTGGTATCTCCCCAGATCCTGAAGACATTCCCCTGTGTATTTCTGGTTGATGCGGCCCAGCAGTTCTTAACCCTTGATAGGCTCACAGCGGGCAATTATAAGTCAATATATCTGTCCCACGGGGGATTGGCGGAAGACGCCCTTCTCGTTATCACCGCCAATTACGACATTTTGACAAATAACCTTCGGGCTATGGACGACATCATCCAAGTACCCCGCAGCCTGGAGGGGGTTATAGGTGAATTCACCTCCCGCCAGGGAGTTAAAATCAACCGCAATCATTATTTCCGGCTCTCCAAAACCGTTTCCAGCATGCTGGCCTACCTGGTGAATCAAGGCCAGGCTTCCATAATCATGCAAGATAATATCCCCCATTATCGCTCCCGCGGCAAAAAACGGCTGTCCCCGGAAGAAAAGCCGCAGTTGCCCCGATAACTCCACTAAAAGACAGCCCCGGAATGAAATCCTCAGGATAGCCAATGCTTATCGGCTGTCGCGTAAGACCTGGTTCCGTTAGAATGCCGGCTCTAAGCAAAAGTTTATATAAAAAGGCTGCCCGCGAAGACAGCCGCAATATGTTTCATCCAACGATATGTGCTTTTGTTTATAAATGTTTTTCCAGGTTTACCAAGAGGTTTTTTCATGCATACTTCCCAACCAGGAGAAGGCTTCCTCCAAAGCCCGATTCACGGCCAAAGATGAGGGTCCGCCAGGCACGGAGCGTCTCTGAACACAGGCCTTGATATCCAGGTAATTGTATATATCCGCTTCGATCAGAGGCGAGAATTCTCTATACTCCTGCAGGGAGATCTCCTCCAGAACCTTGCCGGCTTGAATGCAATGCAACACTGCCCTGCCTACCACCGCATGGGCATCCCGGAAGGGCAGCCCTCTGGCAGCCAGATAATCGGCCAGGTCGGTGGCATTGGTGAATCCGCCCCGGGCGGCCTCAAGCATTTTCTCAGTCCTGAAGCGGGCCGTCCTCAGCATGGGTTCATAGACCATAAGGCATTTCTTAACCGTATCCATAGCGTCGAACAGGGCTTCTTTGTCCTCCTGCATGTCTTTGTTATAAGCTAAAGGAAGCGCTTTCATCAAGGTCAGAAGTGCAATCAGATCCCCGTACACCCGGCCGGTTTTACCGCGCACCAGCTCGGCCAGATCCGGATTCTTTTTTTGCGGCATGATACTGGACCCGGTGGTATAAGCGTCGTCCAGCTCGATGAAGCCGAATTCCTCGCTGGACCAGAGGATCAGTTCCTCCGAAAAGCGCGATAGGTGCATCATCAGTATACTGGCGAAGCTGCAGAATTCCAGGGCGAAATCGCGATCGCTGACAGCGTCCAGGCTGTTGCGGGTGATGATGTCAAGCTCCAGCTGCTCTTTTACAAATTCCCGGTCCAGGTTAAAGCCGGTGCCAGCCAGGGCCCCGGAGCCCAGCGGCATGGCATTGGCCCTCTTCACGCCATCCTCCAAACGCTCCACATCCCGGCGCAGCATCTCAAAATAGGCCAAAAGATGGTGGGCCAGGGTTATGGGCTGGGCCTTTTGCATATGGGTGTAGCCGGGCATGATGGTTTCGGTATGCTCCCGGGCCAGATTGAGCAGAGTCTCCTGCAGTCCCAGGATCAATCCCCTAATGATCCAGGCTTCGTCTTTCAGGTAGAGGCGCACATCCAGAGCCACCTGATCATTGCGGCTGCGGGCGGTGTGAAGCTTCTTGCCTACCTCGCCGATCCTGGCAATCAGGAAGGTTTCAATATTCATATGCACGTCTTCTGCGGCTACGGTGAATTCCAGCCGGCCCTGGTCCAGCTCTGCCAGGATCTCCTGCAAGCCGGCCACAATCTTATCTTTTTCCTCTTCGTCAATTATCCCCTGCCTGGCCAGCATGGCAGCGTGGGCTATGCTCCCCGCTATGTCCTGGCGGTACATACGGCCGTCCACCGCGACGGAGGCATTAAAGTCCTCGGTTAACAGGTCGCTCTCTTTGGTAAAGCGGCCACCCCACAATTTCATATCAACACCCCTGTTCCTTGAGCTTTAACTACTTAATTATAGAGTACTCTGCGCCTGATACCAAGACTTCCGCCGCTTTTCACGCATTGACTACCCGCACCCTCGCTACCAGGGGCCGGAGCCGGGCCGCCATTTCCTGCAGTTCCTGGGGGCGGTAAGGCCTGCTGGAGCGGAGTCCGGGTTCCAGTGTCTGGCGGGGGTTGAACTGCTGCAGGGTATAGAGCTCTGCTCCTGCAATGGCTGACCCGATCTGGAGCAGGTCATCCGCATTGTGGTAAAGCGGCACCACCGTGGTTCTGAATTCCACCTCGATGGGGGCTTCTTTCAGTAAATGCACGCTGTTGCGTATATTGAGGAAGTCCTCCCGGCTGAGCCGCCCGCACACCTCCAGGTAATCCTTGTATTCCAGGGGGGCTTTGAGGTCCATGGCCACATAATCCACCAGGCCCCCCTCGATCAGGCTCTTTAAAACCTCATAACGAGTGCCGTTGGTATCGAGCTTCACCAGGTATCCCAGGGCTTTTATGGCCTGGCAGGCCTCGGGCAGGCCGGGATTGAGGGTGGGCTCGCCCCCGGTGATCACCACCCCGTCCAAAAAACCGGCGCGTTCTTGCAGGAATCCCAGCAAAATGTCCAGATCCAGGTCATTATTTTCGGTACGCCCCGGTTTGACCAGGAGGTGCCCGTTGTGGCAGTAAGGGCAGCGCAAATTACAGCCCCGGGTAAATAGCACCGCGGCTATTTTCCCGGGGTAGTCCACCAGACTCTGTTTTAAAAAACCTGCAAATCTCATGCCTCAAAACTCCGCATTCATTCGATATAGAGTACTGCCGCAGATGCTCTAGCCAACCTTGTAGGTCTGCCGGTTCCTAAACTCCTGCTGTTTGCCTTCATTCCACTGATCTACCGGGCGCAGATAGCCCACCACCCGTGAATACACCTCGCAGGAGGTCTCCTTGCCGCTCTCCTGGCAATAGGGGCATTCGAAATGCTCGCCCCGGATATAGCCGTGTTCAGGGCAAATGCTGAAGGTCGGGGAAATATAGTAGTAAGGCATATGGAACTGCTCGCAGGCCTTTTTGATCAAATTCTGGACCGCTCCCACATCCGGCAGGGCTTCGCCCAGGAAAATGTGGAAGGTGGTTCCCCCGGTATACAGTGTTTGCAGCGGGTCTTCCAGCTTCATGGCTTCCCAAAGATCATCGGTATATCCTACCGGCAGGAAGGTGGAATTGGTGTAAAACGGTTCGGCTCCTTGCTTCACCGCTTCGTTGTTGGCCACGATGATCTCCGGATACAGCCTGCGGTCTTTCTGCGGCAGGCTGTAGCTCACCCCTTCAGCCGGAGTGGCTTCCAAATTGAACAGGCTGCCGGTCTCATCCTGATAGGTGCTGATGCGGTCGCGCATGAACTGCAATACTTTGACAGCGAAGGCATGCCCGGCCGGGCTGGCGATATCCTGACCCAGGAAGTTCAGGCAGGATTCGTTCATTCCTACCAGACCGATGGTGGAGAAATGGTTCACCCAATACCTGCCGCTGGCCTCTTTGACATTGCGCAGGTAGAAGTGCGAATAGGGATAAAGCCCGGAATCGGTCAGGTTTTCCAACACCTTGCGCTTGATCTCCAGGCTGTCTTTGGCCAGGTCCATGACGCACGCCAGCCTCTCAAAATAATCAGCTTCATTCTTGGCCAGGTAGCCGATGCGGGGCATATTGATGGTCACCACGCCGATAGAGCCGGTCAAGGGGTTGGAGCCGAACAGCCCCCCGCCGCGGCGGCGCAGTTCGCGGTTGTCTAAACGCAGTCGGCAGCACATGCTGCGGGCATCTTCCGGATCCATATCCGAGTTGATATAATTGGAAAACCCAGGGATGCCGTATTTGGCGGTCATCTCCCAGATGCGGTCATAAGCCGGATTCTTCCAGTCGAAGTCGGCGGTGATGTTGTAGGTGGGGATGGGGAAGGTGAAAACCCGCTCCTCGGCATCGCCTTCCATCATCACCTCGGCGAAAGCCTGGTTGAGCATATCCATCTCCTTCTGGAATTCGCCATAGTTCTTTTCCATCAGCTGTCCGCCGATAATGGCGGCCTGATCCTTGAAGGAACCAGGAACCTTGAGGTCCATGGTGATGTTGGTAAACGGGGTCTGGAATCCCACCCGGGTAGGCACGTTGACATTGAAAATAAATTCCTGCAGGCTCTGTTTGACCTGTTCATAGCTTAAATTGTCGTAATAGATGAAGGGAGCCAGGAGGGTATCGAAGTTGGAAAATGCCTGTGCTCCGGCTGCCTCGCCCTGCAAAGTGTAGAAGAAGTTGACGATCTGGCCCAGAATGGTGCGGAAATGCTTGGCCGGCTTGCTGGCCACCTTGCCGCGGGTGCCTTTAAAGCCTTCCCGGATCAAATCCTGCAAATCCCAGCCCACGCAGTATACCGCCAGAATGCCCAGGTCATGCATATGGAAATCCCCGCTCTCCTGGGCGGTCTTCATCTGTGGGGTGTAGATCTGATTCAGCCAGTACTGGCTGGTAACTATAGAGGAGATATGGAAATTCATGCCCTGCAGGCTGAAATTCATGTTGGAGTTTTCTTTGACGCGCCAGTCGCTGCGATCCAGGTATTTGTTGACGATCTCGTTGCTCTCTAATAGCTGCCTGGTATCGCGCAGCATCTCATGCTGTTTGCGGTAGAGAATGTAAGCTTTGGCAGTTTTGTAATGGCCGTTTTTGACCAGGACCTTTTCCACCAGATCCTGAATCTCTTCCACCGAAAGGATCTCGTAATCATCCAGGCTTTGATATTCCGCCAGTTCCGCTACTTTATCCGCCAGGGTTTGGGCAATTTGAATATCGCGGCCGCCTACCGCTTTGGCGGCCTGAAATATTGCATTGACGATTTTTTGTTTTTCGAATGGCACCACCCGGCCATCCCTTTTGCGAATTTTTGTAATGCTCAAACCATTTCCTCCTTGTTTCAACCACAATATATATGGTGTGCTAATTGCTCTTCACACTATATACAGTATATACCACCATATAAGGGGATACAACGAGGCCTGTTTTGCCATATCCCAGAAATTATGTCTGGGGATGATCCAAACGAAGTATTTTGTCCTTTTTCAGCCCTTTTGAAAAAGTTAACAGGATGGAGTAAGCCCCATCCTGCGCCTATAGTCCTAGTGTTTCCCAGTAATTCAGCCCCAAATCAGGTTATGGGATTATTCAGCTTTAATTCTCCGCTCCAGCAAAGCCTGCACCTTCAAATGCAGGCCGAAAAGGTTGATGAATCTTTCGGTATCTTTGCCGATGCAGTGCATTCCTGTAATAGCCGGTGCGGCGTGTTCTCCCCGGTGCGCTTTAGTCTAAAAAATATATTGACATAAGATAAAACTATCGACTATCATAATATTGATAATCATTATCATTTTAGATATGTGGTGGCGTTTATTATTTAAATAAAAAGTTAGCCAATGCTAACTTTCAAAGGGGTGATATCCGTGGAAAAATTTATTTTATATGCAATTCTCCTGCTGGCCCTGATTGCCATCGGCTTTAAGGTCAAAAGATTAATGGATACGGCAAGCGGTGTACCGAGAAAAAATTCTTGCGACTGTGGAATGTGCTCCTCCAGCTCCTGCCCCGTCCGCGAGTGGCCGGAGGCCAGCGCGGAGCCAGGCCCCAAGCAGGACTCCTAACAAACCACCGCCCTGATGGATAACAAAATAGAAGCCATGTATAAAAAGAGTGGATTTTATATGAAGAATGGAGATGAAAGCTATGACCCGAACTTTGAAAGACTTGACTCCTGGAGAGAGCGCCCGAATTAAGGCCGTTACCGGACACGGCATCATCCGCCGGCGCATAACGGAAATGGGACTGGTGCCCGGGGTGGAGCTTATGATGGAGCGCTATGCCCCTCTGGGCGATCCGGTAGAGGTTAAAAGCCAGGGTTTTCACTTGTCTCTGCGCAAGGAAGAAGCCAATACCATTATCCTGGAATCATAACTGGAGGAAATAGAAGATGAACCGAAAAAACATTGTCATTGCCCTGGCCGGTAATCCCAACTCAGGGAAAACCACCATATTCAACGCCTTGACCGGCGCCCGTCAGCATGTGGGCAACTATCCGGGCGTAACCGTGGAAAGAAAAGAAGGCCGGGTAAAATATAAGGATCATGATATTACCGTGATCGATCTGCCTGGGACCTACGGACTTTCCGCCTACTCGCCGGATGAGGTGGTGGCCCGTCAGGTTATTATTAATGAAAAGCCCGATATCTTAGTTGATATTGTTGATGCTTCCAACCTGGAGCGCAACCTCTACCTGACTATGCAGTTAAAAGAATTAGAGGTTCCGGTGATACTGGTACTGAATATGTCGGATGTCGCCGAGAAAAACCAGGTTAAAATAAATCACGGCCTGCTTTCACAGCTCCTGGGGATACCGGTCGTACGGGCTGTGGGGAGCAAAAACGAGGGCATCCGGGATATCCTGGAGGAGATAGTCAATTACGACTCCGGGCAGACCAAGGCCCAGGAAAGACAAGGGCGCTACCGTCCGGAAATTGAGGATGAGCTGGCTCGACTGCAGGAGCAATTACAGCCTCCCCAACCTGTGGCCGCGGAAGCCGCAGCTGGAGTAGAAGCCGGTACCGAACTCTCCACCATGCCCTTCCGCTGGCTGCTCATCAAGCTTCTGGAAAATGACCAGGAAGTAGGCCGGCAAATTTCAGCCTGGAAGATCGGTCCGGATTTCATGCGCGAAGTTGAGCAAAGCCGTCAGCGTATTAAGAATCTCACCAACGATGAACCGGAAATAGCGTTGGTGGAAGACCGCTATGCTTATGTTCGCGGGATTTGCCGCGAAGTTTGTCAGAGAGCCCTTCTGGACAAGGCAACCGTGACGGAGAAAATCGATAATGTTCTTTTAAATCGCGTGTTGGGTATACCCTTATTCCTGGGCATGATGTGGCTGCTGTTCCAAATGACTTTCACCCTGGGAGCTCCTCCCATGGATTGGATCGATTCCGGAGTATCCGCTTTGGGCGACTGGCTGAATGCCAATATGGCAGACGGCCTGCTGCGTTCTCTGCTGGTGGACGGCATCGTAGGCGGGGTAGGCGGAGTCATCGTCTTTTTGCCCAACATTCTGCTGCTCTTCCTGGGCATCGCCTTCCTGGAAGGAACCGGTTACATGGCCCGAGCCGCCTTTGTCATGGACCAGGTGATGCACAAAGCCGGCCTGCATGGCAAGTCTTTTGTCCCCATGTTGATTGGTTTCGGCTGCTCGGTGCCTGCGCTGATGGCCAGCCGCACTCTGGAGAATCCCCGTGATCGTCTGGTGACCATGCTGGTTACTCCTCTGATGAGCTGCGGGGCGCGGCTGCCGGTTTACAGTCTGCTGATTGCCGCCTTTTTCCCCACGCAAATGGGAGGGAACATATTGTTCTCCATATATATGATCGGCATTTGCCTGGCGATTATTATGGCCCGGGTTTTTCGCACCTGGCTCTTGCCCGGTGAAACCGAGCCTTTCGTTATGGAATTACCGACTTATCAAATGCCTACGATAAAAAATATTCTGATCCATATGTGGGAACGAACCTGGCTTTACGTGAAAAAGGCCGGTACCATCATCTTGATGATATCCATTGTGATGTGGGCTTTATTTACTTTTCCCACCACCGATAGTCAGGGGCAGCCCTACGAAGACGCCACCGTTCAGCTGGAAAACAGCTATGCCGGACAAGTGGGCAAGGCTATAGAGCCGGTGTTTAGACCCCTGGGCTTTGATTGGAAAACCGGCGTGGCCCTGGTGGCTGGTTTTGGCGCCAAGGAAGTGGTGGTAAGTACCTTGGGAACCCTTTATAGCATCGAAGACGAAGAGGCCCTGGCCGAAGAAGAGGAATCTTCGGTCAAAGGATTTGCTGAACGGGCCAAGGAACAGTCCGGTTATACCCCGCTGGTGGCCTATGTGCTCATGATCTTCACTTTGATCTATGTTCCCTGTATGGCCGCCATCGCAGTCATGAAGCGGGAGACCAATAGCTGGAAATGGCCGCTGTTCACCATTGGCTACACTTTGGCCCTGGCCTGGGTCGTCTCTTTCCTGGTCTACCGGGGCGGGCTGTTGTTGGGCATTGGGGTTTAACCCTTAAAGGAGATACAAGATGGCTCTGATTGGCGGTAAACGGCTTGCCGAGTTGATGCTGGGGGGACCATCCGCTCCCTCTGGCAGAACCGCCCAAGAATGGGCGCAAAGGGTCCTGGATAAGCTGGAAACAACTTACGAACATGATATCGAAGCCGGCAGCCTGGTGATTACAGGCATAAAAACCGATAGAAGCGCAGAGTGAACCCCGCCAACACTCTTGCCGAAAAAAATCCATGGAAGGAGGTAAGCTATGGAGATTTTAAATAATCATATCAAACCGGTGGGCAAAACACATTCTATGCCGGCTAAAAGCAATAAACGCAAATTTGTTTGGGATATATCCAGTGATTTATTCTGTTCAGTGTGCGGCACCTGTCTGGATATGGACGAGCAAAGGCTGATTCTCAATAAATTGCATATTGACTGCAAGCCGTTTTCCGACCATGAAATCCATATGTTCATGGTGCAGGCCCTGTATTCGGAAAACAAAGTGTCACGCCGCCTGAACAGTCATCTGAACCATAAATACCGCTGCGAAATCTCCCGTTTCGGGAATTGTACTGAAGATCAGTTTATGGCGGCATGGCAGGATCATGTGAAATCAGGCCATATTTGCGGGCTGTACTGGGTGGCGGTCACCCATCCGGGGCTTGCAGAGAAAACGATCAACAACGTCTTCGGCGATGTTCATATGTTGTCCCATCTCAATGGCGGCAAAGCGCGCCAGGAAAAAATCGAATATGACCGTTTATCCTATATCAATGCCCAGTTGACGGCCAGACTCCGGCAGGAAAAGAAGGACCGGAGAGAACTGGCCAAAGATCTGACTGCCTCAGAAAAGATCCGTCGCAATTTGGAAAACAAACTACATAACCTGGAAAAACGCATTTCGGCAGATTCTGAACATTCGGTTCAGGCCGACACCACCATAAATAGTTGCGTCGAAGATAGCGCGCAGTTGACCAGGGCCCTCCATCAAGCTGAAAATGCCTGGCATGAAGCCCAGGAACGGGTGCAAAAATTAGAAAAGGAAAAAGAGGCCCTGCAATCTGATCTGTGGCTGCAGAAAGAGATCAATGTGCAATTATGCAGCGAGATCGAACGCCTGATACGCGATAATGATTGCGACCAAACCGATTGTTCCCAAAACCAGTGCTGCCGTCACCTGTGCGACAAGCGGGTTTTGATCGTCGGGGGGCTGACCAAGCTCAGAAGTTTTTATCGCGATGTGGTTGAAAACCTAGGGGCCGACTTCGAGTATCATGACGGCTATCTGCACTCGGGAGAAAGAGAATTGGAGGGCTTGATAAAGAAATCCGATATCATCCTGTGTCCGGTTGATTGCAACAGTCATGGCGCTTGTTTGAGCGTTAAGAAAATATGCAGCCGGATCAATAAACCCTATAAAATCCTGTCAAGCTCCAGCTTGAGCAGTATTTCCCAGGCGCTGACGACGGTGAAACGCGACCCTTCTTAATAAGATGATTGTCACTAGAACGATTAGAATCGGCCCTAGCCTTCCTGAGCAAAGTGAATAGTCGAAAACCGATCGATACTTATAACGACCAGGAAATAATAGAATTGTTGCGCAGATTCGGCTTGCGTAACATGAAAATTGATCTTATGAAAGCCAGAGCCCACCTGAAGAAAATGTCCAGGTATTTAGACCACAATCCTTTTTGAATCACACCCCGGGTGTTGTCTTCAGATAAGTACACAGAAACTCACCAAGGGCATTTTCTATGAGATATAGAGGTACGTATCGAGATACGCTTCTGGATTAAAAAGAAAATATTCCATTGACTTTCAGCAGCAATAAAAATCAGGGTTCAATAGTCAGGTTCCCTATTTATTTTAGCACAATAGTTAGAATGCTCTAACTATCCAAAGGAAGATCATCATGATGCACAAAATTGCGGTTTACGGCAAAAGAATATATGGAATTGGCGAAAAAGGCGGTGATTGCATGCAGTTGATTAAACAAACACAGACGGGTTTATTGGCCCGCTTTCCTGATACATTGCGATATTGCTCGCCATCCCGCGGAGGCTGGGGGGTGGTTAGAACCGGCATGCTGGTGCCGGAAAGCTATCAGCTTTTGGTATGCCCCTTTGCATGTGGACGGCATGGCGCTATCGGCGCCATCACCCGGGGGCTGAAGCACCGGCTTTCTTACCTGTATATAGATGAGACCGACATGGTGTCGGGGGGCTATGAAGAGCTCATAGGCGAAGCGGTTGAGGAGCTTCTCGAGCAACTGGAAGTCCGCCCCAGGGTGTTGATGATTTTTGTGAGCTGTCTCGATGATTTGCTGGGCACCGATCATGAAGCATTGCTGCAGGTATTGCGCCAAGGCCATCCGGATATGCGCTTCACCATATGCCATATGAATCCCATTACACTGGATAGCAAAGTACCTCCGCCGGTGAATATACAACGCAAAATCTATGGCCTTTTGGAGCCGTCCGATAAAGCTAAGCTTCTAACAGCAGCCGCCTTTTGCGGCAACAACGTAAGCATTGATAAAAACAGTGAGATCTATGAAATTATGGCTGCAGCCGGATACATGGATATACACCACATCTCGGAGTTTGCAACCTTTGCCGAATTTCAGCAACTGGCCAGAGTGAGTTTGAATATCGTTCCGAATCCGGTAGGTTTGGCAGCGGCGAATGATATCAGGCAAGCCCTCGATATAGACTATATCTATGTGCCGGTAAGCTATGACTTTGAAGAAATCAAACAGAATTATGAGACCATGCTGTCAATAGCCGGCATAGACATGGATTTATCAACCTACAAGCGGCGCGCCCTGAAGTTATACCGGTTGTGCCCAACCGCGCTGGTATGGCTCAATCCCTGGTTTGTATGAAAAGGGGTGATAATCAATGAACAATGATGATGCTGCCAGCAAGAAAACCGGTATTGCGCGCCTCTTGGAGATTGCCGGTGAGAAACGTGGTTTGCTGGTGCTTTCAGGGGTTTTGTCCGTAATCAGCAATGCACTGATGTTTCTCCCCTTTGTGGCTACCTATTTTATTGTGGAGGAATTACTGAAAAACGCAGCTAACCCGGCCTTGAGCAATATGGAACTGATCCGGCAATGGGGATTGTGGGCCTTATATTCGCTGCTGGGCTCACTGTTGTTTTTATACGCCGGTATCATGGCCTCGCATGTAGCCGCTTTTCGTATATTGTACAACCTCAGGATGCGTCTGGCCCAACACCTGGCCAGGCTGCCCATGGGCTACCATACCCGCCAGTCAACGGGAGCGATTAAAAAGCTGCTGGAAATGAGCGTGGAGAAAATCGAAAACTTCATCGCCCATCAACTGCCCGACCTGGTGGGAGCGGTAGCCCTGCCGGTGATCATGCTGACGGTTATGTTTGTTTTGGACTGGCGCCTGGCCCTGGTCTGTGCCGTTCCCATTATCGGGGCTTATTTCCTTCAGGCCCTGGTCTTTTACGGAAAGGAAGGCCTGGAATCCATCAAGGAATATCACAACGCACTGGAGCGGATGAATGCGGCCGGGGTTGAGTATGTCAGAGGAATGCCTGCGGTCAAGGTGTTCGGACTCACGGTAAGTTCCTTCCTGCGATTCCACAATTCCATCATCGCTTATCGGGATTGGGCGGTGGAGTACACCGGGTTCTGCAAACGTCCCTACATCATATTTACAACCATCCCGGCCTCGCTGCTCTCTTTCATCCTGCCGGTGGGGGTGTTTATTTTAAGCGGACAGCCCGATAATCAAGCTTTCGCCTTGATTCTGATGCTCTTCCTGGTTTTTGCTCCCGGCCTGTCGACCCCCATCATGAAGCTCATGTATCTGGGCGGGAACATGCGCATGATCTCTGAAGGAGTGGAAAGGATCGACGCCATTTTTGGACAGGAGCCGATTGCCGAACCGCTGAATCCCCGGGTGCCCGGTGAGTATACTATCGAGTTCGACAACGTGTGTTTCTCTTATGACAATCAAGATGAGTCCACCCGGACTGAAGCCTTGACGGGGGTGTCCTTTCACGCCCGCGAAGGGCAATTGACGGCTCTGGTCGGGCCTTCCGGAGGTGGAAAATCGACCATCGCCAACCTCATTCCCCGCTTTTGGGATGTGGGGACGGGCAGCATTCGCATCGGCGGCGTGGAGGTGCGCGAGATCGGAACCGAGATGCTGATGAACCTGGTTTCTTTCGTATTTCAGGATGTTCATCTTTTCTATGACACCATTGAGGAAAACATCCGTATGGGACACGCCGAGGCCGGCCATGAAGAGGTGGCGGCGGCCGCACGGGCGGCCCGCTGCCACGAATTTATCGAATCCCTGCCGGACGGGTATCAAACCAAAATCGGCGAAGGCGGCACTTATCTTTCCGGGGGAGAGGCGCAGCGGGTGGCCATCGCCCGGGCGCTCTTGAAAAACTCTCCCATACTGGTGCTCGATGAAGCCACGGCCTTTGCCGACCCGGAAAACGAGGCTCAAATTCAAGCCGGTTTGAGCCGGCTGATCCAGGGTAAAACCGTGATCATCATCGCTCATCGCCTGTCGTCGATCCGCCAGGCCGATCAAATCCTGGTGGTGGATGAGGGGCGCATTGCGGAACGGGGCCGGCATGACGAGCTGATCGAGTTGGGCGGCCTGTACCATCGTATGTGGTCGGCCCATATAGACGCCGGGGAATGGGCCCTGGCAGCGGAAAAAGAAAACAAGGCGGTGAACGTATCGTGAATAAATTCTTCTATAACATCAGCAGCGGCAATCCCGGCGAGCTGATAATACCTTCGTTGGCTTCATTCCTGGACGGCCTGTGCAAAATTATCCCCGCCGCCCTGATTTTTGACGTTTTCAACACCATGTACCTATCCTTTGCCAACCCCGGAACCCTTATGGATACCGCCCGGCTGTGGATAGTATCTGCGGTGCTGATTGCCTGGATGCCGGTGCAGTATCTGGCCTCAGGGCTGGCCTACAGCAAGACTTTTACCGCCGCCTATGCGGCCTCCGCCCGGGGGCGCATCGCCCTGGCCGAACAGCTGCGCAAGCTGCCGCTGGGTTTTTTGGGCAGCCGCGACCCGGGCGACCTGACCACCATGATGCTGAGTGACTATGCGACCGTGGAAACCACCATTTCTCATTATGTTCCGCAGATGATAAGCGCGCTGGCTTTTCCTGTAATTGCCTTGCTGGGCTTGTCGTTTATGAACTGGCAGATGGCCCTGGCAATGTTTATCGCCCTGCCCTTTTCGCTCTTGATCGTATGGCTTTCCAACGGTCTGCAATTGCGGTTGAGCCAGAAGCATATCGAAGCCAAGGTGGACAGCGCCAGCCGCTTGCAGGAATACCTCTTGGGCATGCGGGAAATCAAGTCTCATAATCTAAGCGGGGAACGGTTTGAACGGCTGCGGGAGGCTTTCGCCCGCCTTATGCGGGAGTCTATTAAGCTGGAAGGAATGATGGGTCCGGTGATGATGGTGGCCATCGCTATTATGCGTTCCGGTCTTACCCTGATGGTTTTCCTGGGCGCCTACCTCTTGGCGGGGGGAGAGCTTACCCTGCCGGTTTTCCTGTTATTTCTGATTCTGGGCAACCGGGTGTTTGAGCCGATGACTGCGGTGCTGATTAACTACGCTGAGATTCGCTACTCGGTTTTAAGCGCCGAGCGGATCATGCAAATCCGGCATGAAAAACTCCTGCCCGGGGAAAATGAGGCTCCTGCGGGCGGCAGTATCGGATTTGACAAGGTTACATTTGCCTATGATAATACCGACGTACTCAAGGAGGTTTCTTTTATCATCCCGCCCCGGAGCATCACCGCCCTGGTCGGCCCCTCGGGCAGCGGCAAAAGCACCATAACCCGGCTGATCGCCCGTTTTTGGGATGTGCAGCAAGGCCGGGTGCTGCTGGACGGCCGGGATATTAAGGAGATCGACCCGGAGAACCTGCTCACCCGCATCTCCATGGTTTTTCAGGACGTCTATCTCTTCAAGGACAGCATCGGCAACAACATCCGGGTGGGAAAAATGAGCGCCTCCCAGGAGGAAATTGAATGGGCGGCCAAACAGGCCCGCTGTCACGACTTTATCATGAATCTCCCCCAGGGTTATGACACCCCGGTGGGTGAGGGCGGCTGCACCCTTTCGGGCGGGGAAAAACAACGGGTGTCGATCGCCCGGGCCCTTTTAAAGGACGCTCCCATCGTGCTCCTGGACGAGGCCACCGCCTCCCTGGACCCGGAGAACGAAAGCCAGGTGCAGCAGGCCATCAACGCTCTGGTCAGCGATAAAACCGTGGTCATCATCGCCCACCGCTTAAGAACGGTGAGAAAAGCCGACAATATCATAGTTTTGAACCAGGGCCGGGTGGTGGAGCAGGGAACGCACGAGCAACTGCTGGCCCGGACGGGGTTGTATAACCGCCTTTGGACCCTGCAGCAGGAGTCGGCCGGATGGAGCATGAAGGCATCGTGAAACCGGCCCGGTCCCGGAGTGCACCAGAAACAATGATGACCCGGTTATTTATCCGGCGGGTGATCATTTTAGTAAGTCGGGGTAATCCCGCATACCATGAAGCACCCGGTACACTACCACTTCGCCCCCGATCACTTTATAAAAAACGATATA
>DHBS01000006.1:64169-64569 GCA_002398825.1 Syntrophomonas sp. UBA4922
CTGTCGATAACCAGCATGCGGTAATCCTGCTTGGCTAACTCATTATCCGGTACGATTTTACCGGCAAAAGGGAAACCTGCCAAAGCATCCATTCGGTCAGCGATCTTTTCAATCGTTGCCATTGCTGATTGGGGGCTGTCCGCTAAAATGTACAGATATATATCCACCATGTCTTGGCGAGCAATCTGCAGTATTTTGATCTTATAGCCGCTCATTGCACAGGTTCCTGATATATTCCCGCACCTCATCCGTGGTAAAGGTGGGTGCACCGCTAAGGCGCTGCTGTTCAGCCTCCAATAGTTTGGCTCTCAGGTTCAGCATTGCTTCACGACGTTCAAACGCTGCAATACTCATTACAACCAGCTCGCCCTCGCCATTTTTGGTAAGATAAACAGGTTCA
>DHBS01000006.1:64720-135229 GCA_002398825.1 Syntrophomonas sp. UBA4922
TTTTTGGTAAGATAAACAGGTTCAGACTTTTCTTTGCATATTCTGGTTATTTCACCAAGCTCTGTCCTTAGAGCGGTGGTAGGCTTAATAATCATTATCAATCACCCCTGTGCAATATTAAGTCTTAATTATGCTATTATTATATACTTTAATAATGCGGTTATTACGATCAAATATTTTATTCCATGCCAAGTCGTTCAAAGAGTATACCCCGGACTGGTTCAGAAGCACCTGGAAGATCATGAACTTCGGCAGCGCGTTTCTGCCGTCAACCCTGCTTGGGCGCCATGTCGGACAGCATGTTATCTGTATATAAACGGAACGTGCGGCAATTAAAATGAAAGTATACGTCTCACATAGGCAAAAATGTTTGTTTTTTACCCATTTAATGTTTACATAGGTAAAAGCGAGCCATATAATGCCTATATGAAGGAGACGTGAATAATGATTGAAGATAAATTACCTATGCTGCCACCCGACATAGAACTGGAAACCAAGCCTGTTTTAAGACAATTGGCCGGGGCTAACCGCGCATTGGCGAATTAAAAGGATATGCTGCAACCATACCTAACAAACATATATTGATCAATGCGGTTATCATCAACGAAGCCAAAGATAGTTCTGCTATTGAGAACATCATTACCACCCATGATGAGTTGTATAAAGCCATGAGTCAGGCCGGATATAAAAACCCGGCCGCCAAGGAAGTAGTAAGCTATCGTACAGCGCTCTGGCATGGTTATCAATTAGTTCAGGAGCGGGAAATGCTTACAACGAATATGATCATCGATATCCACTCCCTGATCGAAAACAAACAGGTCGGAATACGTAAATTACCGGGTACCGTGCTCAAGAACGAAGCAACCGGCGAAGTCATCTATACTCCGCCGGGCGGTGAGCAGGAAATTTTGAGCCTAATGGCCAACCTGGAAGGATATATTAACGAAGATCTTGATGGGGTTGACCCTCTGGTGAAACTGGCGGTGATCCACTACCAATTTGAGAGCATCCATCCTTTTTACGATGGCAATGGCAGAACCGGCCGTATTATCAACGTTCTATATCGGTAGTATTGACTCGCATGACATCACCCCTCAATCCTTATATTAGCTATATAGTCGAGGAAAATTAGCTATATTAAAGATGCTCCCGCCAGCGGGATTCTTAGCCTAATAGCGGAGCGGTCTGAAAGGCCGTCTATACTACATATATTATGGGTATGCCGTTGAGTTTTTGAGCCAGGATTTCCCTCAGATATGCCTCGGCCTGCTGCCGGATATCGGAATTATAGCAGTATTTGCCCCGTCCTCTCCCGGTCATCAGGGATTTATCGTATAATTGAACTGCCCTGGGGAAGGCTTCGGCATTAATGACCCGGTGGATATAGCTGTAAGTCATAAAGATGATTTCAATAAATAAATCCCGCTTGAGTTCATCGCTGAGTTCGTCGGCCAGCTGCTCAATGAGCTGCGCATAAAGCTCTTTCCAGTTGTCCAGCAATACTACCGGCGCAATCAGAAGCCCCACTTTGTAGCCCGCGGCATGCATTTGCCGCAGGGCCTGGATTCTTCCTTGCAAAGAAGAGGTGCCCAGCTCCAGCCTTTGGATGATCGGTTGGGGATTGACGCTCATGCGCATGATGGTCCTGCCCCCGTGATTCAAGGGGAGCAGAGCCTCCACCATGTCGAACTTGGTGGGAAAAGTGAGGCAGCCCTTGGGACTTGTGGCGAAGTTTTCTATGGTCCATTCCAGATTGCCGGTTATGGTATTCTCCAAAATCAAGTCGCTGTTGCTGCCGATTTCAAAGGTTAAATCCCGGGGTGAACGGCAGGCGGTTTTCATGATTCGCTCCAGCATTTGCTCACGGTTGACAAAAAGCCGCAAATAGGAGCATTTATTGAAATTGCACACCAAATAGCAATAAAGGCACATGGCCTTGCAGCCGGACGAGGTGTAAGGAACCAGAAAATCCGAGACTTTGTGATTGGGGGTATATTTTAAACTCTTTCGCACCCCCAGGATCAGGTAGCGTTTCATGTACGCAAACTCCCGGTTGGGATTCTTGCGCAATTCTTCTATATTATTATGGCTTTCAACGGCTGTCCAGGGTACATGCGCAAACTTCTCCCGCAGTTGTCTGCCCAGTTCATAATTCAAAACCGCCGGCTCATAATATATTTTTTCCGGAAACAAAGCCCCACCTCCTGGAGCTATTATCTCAAAGGGCGATATTTCCTATACGCAAGCTGACCGGCCGGGAGCTGGAGAAACCTATGTCCAAGTGATTCCGATAATTTCGCTTATTACTATCTTTGATTTCATTTTGCAGCAACCGGCCGCTTAATTCCTCAATAAATTTCATGGTCGGACGCCAATCCCACTGCCTTCCCTTAATTGGCAGACAGTGCCACAGTTTAATCTTCAAACCTGATTATGCAGTTTCAAACTTGCCGATGGATTGATTTTTGCTGTAAAATCAATGCCAAGAAAAAGCGCGGTCATATGCAAATGTGAGGATAAGGACAGCCTATGCAAAATCTAACCTTTACCATGGAAAACTATCTAGAGGCAATTTATGAACTTTCCAGAGACGGAAAAGGGGCTAGGGTATCGGATATCGCCGCCAGACTGGGGGTCACCAAAGCGAGTACCAACAGCGCCGTGGCCACTCTTTCCGAAAAGGGCTTGATCGTCAATGAAAAGTATAAAGAAGTGTATCTTACTCCCGCCGGCCTTGAACTGGCGGAGTTTACCGCCAACAAACACCATGTCATCCGCCAATTTTTAATGACGATATTGAATATTGAGCCCATTGTCGCCGATAAAGACGCCTGCGCCATTGAACACGTCATCAGTATGGATTCCATCAATGCTATGCAGGAGTTTATCCAAAATTATAAAGATAAAAATAAAGAGCACCCGGTCCGTGAAAAATAATTTTTTTCATAAAAATCCTATATAAAAAGCAATAAGCTCACTGCAATCACTATCATACCGCCCATCAATCCGTAAATAGCCAGATGCGCTTCTCCATACTCCCTGGCCATGGGCAAGAGCTCATCAAGGGAGATAAAAACCATGATTCCGGCTACCAGGGCGAAAAGCACCCCAAAAACCATATCGTTGAAGAAACTAAATAGAATCAGATACCCCACCAGCGCTCCCACCGGTTCTGAAAGTCCCGATAAAAAGGAGAGCCAAAAAGCTTTGTGGCGGTTCCCGGTGGCATAGTAGACCGGAACACTCACCGCAATTCCTTCCGGAATATTATGGATGGCAATGGCAAAAGCAATGGCAATGCCGAGGCCAGGGTCTTTAATGGCCATGGTGAAAGTCGCCAGCCCTTCCGGGAAGTTGTGAATGGCGATGGCCAAAGCGGTCAGCATGCCCATCCGCATGAGTTTGGTCGAGTCCACCGGTCGGGAGGAAGCCTCCCGGATCTCTCCGACTCTATGCGGTTCATGAGGATTTTCTTCCGCCGGAACCAAGCGGTCTATAAGCGCAATCAAAAACATCCCGGCAAAAAAGGCCCCGGCGGTGGCCCAATCGCCTGCGCTGGGTCCCAGAACCTGCCCTAATGCTTCTCTGGCCTTCTGATAGATTTCGACCATTGAAACATAGATCATGACCCCGGCGGAAAAACCCAGCGCGACGGAAAGAAACTTGGTATTGTCGTTTTTGGTGAAAAAAACCAGCACACTGCCGATTCCGGTGGAAAGGCCCGCGGCCAGGGTCAAGGCAAAGGCGAACATGAAAGCAGAAGTATCCATTTGATTACCTCCATGCCTATAGTAAACCCTAGTATGAGGGTTTTGACAAATGCTTATGCTTATTTACGATGTCAAATGAATAAACCCCCGCCCAACGAAAACATGAGCCAATCCTGCCCCCATTTTTATGAACCTAGCCAACCCCGGCTCTTCGGAAATCACCTGTAGCTGGTTGTCAAATAGGACAGGGTTTTTCGCTGATTTTCATATACTATGAAAAAGTACAGCAGGATGCCGGACATCCTGCTGTACTTTTCAAATCAGCTTTCCGATATGGTTGCTAATTATGCCAGGAAAAGCTGGCGCTCAACCTTGCTGGTTTTTAATTCTCCGCTCCAGCAAAGCCTGCACTTTCAAAGGCAGGCCGAAAAGGTTGATGAATCCTTCGGCATCTTGGTGGCTGTAGAATTCATCCTGGCTGAAGGTGGCCAGTTGCTCATTGTAAAGAGAATAGGGTGATTGGGAGGCCACCGCTTCGCAACTGCCTTTATAGAGCTTGACCCTGACCGACCCGGTCACGGTCTTTTGAGTCTCGTTGATAAATGCATCCATGGCGTAGCGCAGTTTTGTGAACCAGTTGCCGTCATAAACCAGTTCGGCATATTTTACCGCCATCTGCTCTTTGAATTGCAGGGTGCGGCGGTCCAGGGTAAGCCGCTCCAGTTCTTCATGGGCGCGGTAAAGGATGGTTCCTCCCGGGGTTTCATACACGCCGCGGGATTTCATCCCCACCAGGCGGTTTTCCACCAGGCTGACGATCCCCACCCCATTGGCCCCGCCCAAGCGGTTGAGTTCACTCAAGAGTTCCACCGGGCCGTAATCCTTGCCGTCCAGGGATACCGGTTCGCCCTGCTCGAAGCCTATCTCCACATAGGCGGGTTTATCCGGGGCCTGTTCCGGCGGTACGGTCAACACCAGGACATCATCTTTGCGCTCGTTGGCGGGATCCTCTAGATTTCCGCCTTCGTGGGAGATATGCCACAGGTTGCGGTCGCGGCTGTAGATCTTTTCCTTGCTGACCGGGACCTCCACCCCGTGAGCCAGGGCATAATCAATGGCGTCTTCCCGGGACTTGATGTTCCATTCCCTCCAGGGGGCTACAATTTTGAGGTCGGGATTCAAGGCCTTGACAGTCAACTCAAAGCGCACCTGATCGTTGCCTTTGCCGGTGGCGCCGTGACATACCGCCTCAGCTCCTTCCATCTCGGCCACCTTGACCAGGTATTTGGCGATCAAAGGCCGGGCAAAAGAAGTCCCCAGGAGGTATTTGCCCTCATATATGGCTCCGGATTTCATCACCGGGTAGACATACTCGCGCACGAATTCTTCTCTCAGGTCTTCCACATAAATCTTGGAGGCCCCTGATTTAACCGCTTTTTCACGCACCGGGTCCAATTCTTCACCCTGTCCCAGGTCGGCGCAGAACGCGATGACCTCATAGCCGTAATTCTCCCGCAGCCAGGGAATGATGATGGAGGTATCCAGCCCTCCCGAATATGCCAGAATGATTTTGGCCATGTGTTTTCCTCCCAATAGTGATATTTATGACATTAATATTTTAACCCGCTTCAATCCCCTGTTCGTCAATTTTCTTCAAAGCCGGCCGGATAATCCCAGGAATAAGCATGGATGTCCTCTCTTTGCACCCAGCCCAGTCCTTCGTAAAAAGTGATGGCACCGCTGTTGTCCCGGTAAACGAACAGGTTTACCTTGACGGCTCCCCGCTGCCTCATTACTTTGAGACAGCGCTCCAGCAGAACCTTTCCCAACTTCCGACGGCGCCAGGGGGGCGAAACCGCCAGATGATATATCATCCCCCGCCGGCCGTCGAATCCGCCCAGAATGGTGCCCACCATAGTTTCTCCCTGCCATGCTATCAAGCAGGAGCCCGGATTATTGGTCAGCATTATCTCCAATGCCCAGGGTTCATCGCTGCGGCCCAGGCCGACCCCATCGATTTCCTGCCAGAATTCTATCATAGCTGGTATGTTCTCCGGCCTGGCTTCTTCAATCACCCAGTTCGACTCCATCCCCTCCCCCAAGATAATCAGAACCTGCAAGTTTATATGGTTAAAGCCATGATGGCTTTATGAGCATGGAGACGGTTCTCCGATTCGTCGAAAATGGCTGACTGCGGTCCGTCCATGACCTCGTCGGTAATTTCTTTGCCCCGTTTGGCGGGAAGGCAATGCAATACTATGGCATCAGGGCGGGCCAGGCTCATCAGCTGGTTGTTGACCTGATAACTCCGGAAGGCCTGCTCTTTCTGACCGGCCTGCTCTTCCTGCCCCATACTGGCCCAGACATCGGTATAGATGACATCGGCATCTTGAGCGGCCTGGGCCGGATCGTTAACCACCCACAGCCTGGCCCCGCTCTGTTCCGCATCTTCCCGGGCTTGTTTGAAAACTACCGGATCAGGTTCATACCCGCCCGGAGAAGCGATGACTACGTCCATGCCCACCTTGGCGCCTCCGTAAAGCAATTCATGGGCCACATTGTTGCCGTCGCCGATGAAGGCCAGTTTCAGGCCTTTAAGCCCGCCTTTATGCTCCAGAATGGTCATCATATCGCCGATCACCTGGGTGGGGTGCAGAAGGTCGGTGAGGCCGTTTATGACCGGAACCGAGGACCAGCGGGCCAGTTCCAGCACTTCATCATGATCAAAGGTGCGGATCATAATGCCGTCCAACATGCGGGCCAGAACCAGTGCGGTGTCTTTGATGGTTTCACCCCGGCCTAATTGTATGTCTCTGGGGCTTAAAAACAGGGCATGGCCGCCCAGTTGATACATCCCTACTTCAAAAGCCACCCGGGTGCGGGTGGAAGCCTTCTGAAAGATCATGCCCAGGGTTTTTCCGGCCAGGTAAGAATGGGCGACACCCTTTTTCTGAAGCTTTTTAATTTCAACCGCGGCTTCAAGTATGTAAGCCACTTCCTGCGGCGTAAAGTCATGTATGCTTATAAAATCCCGGCCCCGTATGAGATCACTGAGTTGGTACATTTAATACACTCCTTCATATATATATTTCTTCTAGGCGATGATTTCAGCCGGCAGCTGATTCCCCCAAAACCTGGGCAAAGATAGCCACAGCCTGCTCGATCTCATCATCACTCACCGTCAGGGGAGGCACCATGCGCACCACTTTGGGGCCGGCTCCTACCAGCAGCAGGCCCTTGCTCATGCAGCGGTTAATGATGTCAGCCACTTCCACAGACATCTCAATCCCCACCATAAGCCCCTGACCGCGAATTTCCACTATGCGCGAGTCTGAGATGCCCTGCAGCTTGTTCATCAAATACTGCCCGGCCTGGCCGACCCGGTCCAGGAAAGGCCTGGCGCTTATTATTTTCAAAACCTGTTCTGCAACCGCGGTTGCCAGGAGATTGCCCCCGAAGGTTGAAGCGTGGTCGCCGGGGGCAAAGCCGCTGGCGGCCCGGTCGGTGCTGAGCATCGCTCCGATGGGGAAACCTCCCCCCAGTCCCTTGGCTATTGAGACTATATCAGGCTTGACCCCGTAGTTCTGGTAGGCGAACAGACTGCCGGTGCGTGCCATGCCGCACTGCACCTCGTCAAAAATGAGCAGAATGCCTTCTCGGTCGCATAAATCCCGCAAGCCTTTGAGGAAGTCGGCCCGGGCCGGCCTGATGCCGCCCTCGCCCTGCACCGGTTCAACTAAAACCGCAGCGGTCTCTTCATTGATCAAGGCTTTCACTGAATCCAGATTATTGAACTCGGCGTACTGGAAGCCCTCCGGCAGAGGGGCAAAGCCTTCTTGGTATTTCAACTGTCCGGTGGCGGTAACCGCGGCCAGGGTGCGTCCATGAAAAGACTGTAAAAAGCTGATGATGTGATTGCGCCGGGGCTGACCCTGGCGGTAAAAGTATTTGCGGCTCAGTTTTATAGCGGCTTCGACGGCCTCGGCGCCGCTGTTGCAGAAGAAGACCTTATCCAGGCCGGAGCCTTCCACCAGTTTGGCGGCCGCTTTGACCTGCGGCTCAATCCAGTACAGATTGGAGATATGCCACAGGGTCTCGGCCTGTTTTTTGATTACTGCCACCAGCTCGGGGTGGCAGTGTCCCAGGATGCAGACCGCGATGCCGCCCACAAAATCGAGATAGGCTTTGCCGTCCGCATCCCACAGCAGGCCCCCTTGCCCGCGCACAAAGGACAGCGGATAGCGCCCATAGGTGTTCATTATGTACTGCTGCCCCTGAGCAGCAATATCAACATTGCTCATAACTGCGACCTCCCTAAATTTAAACTGCAGGTCTGAAAGCTCACTCATCAACCACCATAGTGCCTATACCTTCTTTGGTGAATATCTCCAAAAGGATGGCATGCGGAACCCGGCCATCGATGATATGGGTTCGGCCTACCCCGGCCCGCACCGCTTCCAGGCAGCAATCCACCTTGGGGAGCATGCCTCCGGCGATGGTGCCGTCTTTTATATACTGATCGACATCGCTCAGTTTCAATACCGAAATCAGTGTGGAAGGATCCCGGGCATCTTTCAACAGTCCGGGAACATCGGTTAATAACACCAGTTTATCAGCTTTCATGGCAGCTGCGATAGCCGAAGCCACCAGATCGGCATTGATATTGTAGCTGTCCTGGTTTTCATCGATGCCGATGGGCGCGATGACGGGGATATAGTTGTTGGCGATCAGGGTTTCAATGATCCCCGGGTTAATCTGCACCACCTCACCCACATAGCCCATTTGGGCAGTATCCCCTACCGGGCGGGCTTTGATCAGGCTGCCGTCTTTGCCGGAGATGCCGATGGCTTGACCGCCGTTGGCGTTGAGGCCGGCTACGATCTCTTTATTGACCTTGCCCCCCAGAACCATCTCCACCACTTCCATGGTTGAGCGGTCGGTGACCCGGAGCCCGTTGACGAATTCACTCTTGAGGCCCAGGCGTTTCAGCATTTGGGTGATCTCCGGCCCCCCGCCGTGCACCACGATAGGGTTCATCCCCACATATTTCATCAATACGATATCCTGCATGATCTTCTGTTTGAGGTCGCATTTCGCCATGGCTGCGCCGCCGTATTTTATCACCACGGTGCGCCCGTAAAATTCCTTTATATATGGCAAGGCCTCCACCAGGATCTCAGCTTTTTCCAGGGCTGACAGGTGCATCTCTTTCTCCTCCTCACGGTTACTAAATCGATCCGCCAGTATCCAGTCTATGCCCACTTCTGGGAATGTGTGTATACACCCGTATCAGGTGCGGTAGTCCGCATTGATTTTCACATAGTCGTAGGAGAGGTCGCATCCCCAGGCAGTAGCCTGACCATCACCGGACTTCAAATCCACGATGATGGTCACGTTCTCCCGCTCCAGCTCTTTACGGGCCTTTTCCTCGTCAAAACTCAAGCCCATGCCGTTCTGGCACATCTTTTCCCGCCCCAGGTATATGTCTACCCGGGAAGGATCGAAAACGGCCCCGGAGTAGCCGGCTGCAGCCAAAATGCGTCCCCAGTTGGCATCATGGCCGAAAATAGCGGCTTTGGTCAGGTTGGATGCGGTGATAGAGCGGGCTATGGTGCGGGCCGCATTCTGATCCGCAGCTCCAACCACCTGAACCTCCACCAGATGATTGGCCCCTTCGCCATCCCGGGCGATTTTTTTGGCCAGGGCGGTGTTGACATAGTCCAGAGCCGCCTTGAAAGTCTTGTAATCAGGGCTGTGTTCATCATCAATGACCGGGTTGGCCGCCAGTCCATTGGCCAGGATCGCGGCCATGTCATTGGTCGAGGTATCGCGGTCCACACTGATCATGTTATATGAAATCCCTACCGAGGATTTAAGCAGTTTATTCAGGCACTCCGCTTCGATGTTGGCATCAGTGGTGATGAAGGCCAGCATGGTTGCCATATTGGGGTGGATCATGCCGGAGCCTTTGGCAATGGCGCCGATAGTTACGGTTCTGCCCTGCAGTTCGATCTGCACTGCTATCTCTTTCTTCACCAGATCGGTGGTCATAATGGCCATAGCGGTATTGCCCGAGCCCTCTGGGGTCAGGGTGGAAACCGCCTGCTTTACCCCGCAGAGCACCCGCTCTAAAGGCAGCTGCACCCCGATGACCCCGGTGGAGGCCACCAAGACATCCTGAGGCTCGATATTCAGCAACCCGGCTGCGTAAACTGCGGTTTCAATGGCATCGTCCAGCCCTTGTTTCCCGGTGCAGGCGTTGGCGTTGCCGCTGTTGACCACAATCGCCTGAGCCCTGCCGTTTTCAAGATGACTTCTGCACACATCCAGGCAGGCCGCATGGACGACATTAGTGGTATAAACTGCGGCTGCAGTGCAGGGCAGCGCTGAATAGATGACCGCTACGTCCCGGCGGTTCTTATATTTAATCTCGGCACACACCCCCTGGGCCAGGAAACCCTGGGGCGCGGTTATGCCTCCTTCAATTACTTTCATTGTTATTTCCTCCGCTTCAACTTATCGGGTCGTTATCAAGGGTATACCCCGGCGCCGGCTATAGCCTCGTGCTCGGGCTGCCCCAGCAGCAGGTTGAGGTTTTGCACGGCCTGACCGGAAGCCCCCCGGTTGAGATTGTCTATGGCCGATACCAGAATGACTCGCCGGCTGAGCGGGCTGACATGCAGCCCGATATGTACATAGTTGCTGCCATACACCCATTTGGTATTGGGCACGGTATCACCCGGCAGTATTTTGATAAAGCGCTCCTGATGGTAGAATTCCTCCAGGGTGGCGCGCACCTTTTCGGCCTTAACCCCCTGGGCCAGCCGGGCGTAAGCAGTGGTGAGGATGCCGCGGTTCATGGGAACCAGATGCGGGGTGAAAACCATTTCCACTTCACACCCGGCCGCCAAGCTCAGTTCCTGAGCGATTTCCGGGCCGTGGCGGTGGCTGCCCACCCCGTAAGCCTTTATGCCCTCATTGACCTCACAGAAGTGGCTGCTCTGTTTCAGGGTGCGCCCCGCCCCGGATACGCCGCTCTTGGAGTCAATCACCAGACCTTCGCATTCCAGCACCCCCGCTCGCAAGAGCGGCGCCAGGGGTACAATGGCGCTGGTAGGGAAACAGCCCGGATTGGCGATCAGACGGGCCGCTTTGATTTCCTGGCGGTATAATTCTGGCAGGCCGTATACCGCTTCTTTGAGCAAGCCCGGTTGAGCATGGAGCAGTTCGTAATAATGCTCGTAAAGGGCCGCGTCTTTCAGGCGAAAATCGGCTCCCAGATCAATGCACTTGATGCCCGCTGCCAGCAGCTCCGGGGCCATTTCCATGGAAACCCCGTGGGGAAGCGCCAGAAAGGCTGCTTCACAGCGACCCGCCAGTTTTTTTACGTCGCTCTCTTCGCAGGTCAGGTCACAAAAACCGCTGAGATGGGGATATAAATAATCAATACGTTGGCCTATATTTTCCGTGGATAATACCGCGATCACTTGAACCGCAGGATGTTGGGCCAGTATTCTCAACAATTCCGCGGCGGTATAGCCGTCGCCTACAATTCCAACCTTATGCAACGCCCTCAGGCCTCCTTGTTATAATTCAAAGTTAAAAACTCTTATAATTATACAACCGAGTGTATAATGTTACAACAACTTTTTATTAAAGCAACTCATTGTTTTAATGGCCAAGGGCTTGATACGGCGGTTTACGAGAAATTTTTCGCCGCGCTAAAAGGGACCCTATGATTATTTTTTCATAGGGTCCCCATTTCTATCAACACTGAGCCAGTCGCGGGGTTAAATGATAAGGCAAAACCCCTATCATGGCTTCAGCCTTTATGAGCGGGAAATAACCGTTAAAATATTGAAGGCCTTCAGGCCATGCCTTGATCAGTCCAGCAGAGCCACCGCCCGGACGGGAGAGCCGTCCGCATCAATATGTTTTAAGGGAAAGGCGCATAGTGTAAACAGGCCGCCGCCCAGCAGGTGCAAATTGGTGAGGTTTTCTATGACCACCATTTCATTGTACTTAAACAACTTTTTGTGCATGGTCAGGTTTTGGTCGCTGATAGGATCGATGCTTATGGCGTCTACTCCCACCCCTTTTTTATTCCCTTTTATCAAGTAGTCGGCAACATCATCAGCGATACAAGGGTAGTCTCCGAAATAATCATTCGTTCCCCAGTATCGGTCCCAGCCGGAACGGAAAAGGATAAACTCCGCCTGGTCGGCCTTTTCCCTGACCCGGTTGATACGCTCCACAGTGATAGACTGTCCGGCTGTCAAATCGGAGCAATCTATTGCCAACGCTTTGCCCACGAATTGCGAAACCGGGAACTTGTCAAGGGTGGTTCGGCCTGGAAAGAGATGCGCCGGAGGGTCCATATGGGTCCCGGTGTGCGTATACATGCTGATCAAAGTCTCTTTAAACCCATGTACATCGTAAGAATTGGCAAGCCGCATCCTGGGCCCCGCAGTGCCCGGATAAACCGGCATGTCCTCCGAAATCAAATGGGTGAGGTCAATTATTTGCACTTTTTCCTCCTGTGATTGGCCGGGCCGCTCCTGCACCTGAAGCCGCCGGGCAGCATCAATCGCTCAGTAAGCTGTGCAGAGCGAGCGACGGAAGCGAAGAGTAAGGCGCTCAATAGGCCCGCGATTGAGGCGTACAAATAGTACGTTGATTGAGCGGACCTATTGAGCAACGCAGGTATTCGCTGTTGTCGACGGTCTGACCCTTGCAGGATGCAAGGGAATGTATAGCCGAATTATATCAGTTATTTTCTGTTTATTACAGTTCCACCGCATATAGTCCTTCGGTTCAGCTTATGGCTTTTATGCGCTTAAAGGCTTCAATGATCCTGGAGGTGTCCACGGTAAGAGCAATCCGGAAATAACCTTCCCCGTACTGTCCGTAGCCGTTTCCGGGGGTGAGGATGACCTGGGCTTTTTCCAAAATCATTTCACAATATTCAGCCGATGTATAATCAGCAGGCACCTTGACCCACATATAGAAGCTGCCCAGGGGGGGCCTGAATTTCCAGCCCAATTGCTTCATACCTTCCGCTGCCGCATCACGGCGCTCCTGGTACATTTGCTGCAGTTCCGCCACGGCGTCTTGAGGACCTTCCAAAGCAGCTATCCCGGCATACTGTATGGCCTGGAAAACACCCGAATCCACGTTGGATTTGAAGCGCCCCATCACTTCCACCGCATCTCTGTTGCCCGCCATCCAGCCTATTCTCCAACCGGTCATGTTGTAGGTTTTGGAGAGGGAGTGGAATTCAACCCCCACTTCTTTGGCCTGGGGCAATTGTAGAAAACTGGGGGCCTGATAGCCATCATAAGCCAGTTCGGAATAAGCCGCATCATGGCACACCAGAATATCGTAAGCTCTTGCAAATTCGATGACCTTATGGTAAAAACCAATATCCGCCACCGCTCCGGTGGGGTTGTTGGGATAGTTGATAAACATGAGTTTAGACTCCCTGGCTACATGGGCCGGAATATCCTCCAGAACGGGCAGGTAACCGTTTTCTTCATGCAAAGGCATCACAAAGGGCTTGCCTCCGGCCAGCTGAGTGCCGATAGCGTATACCGGGTAGCCTGGATCAGGAACCAGGTTGATATCCCCTGGATCCAGATAAGCAAAGGATATATGAGCGATGCCTTCTTTGGAGCCCAGAAGTGACACCACTTCTGTTTTAGGATCCAGTTGCACCCCGAAGCGCCTTCCATACCATCCGGCTACGGCCTCGCGGTAGCGCAGCAGCCCTGCTGAGCTGGGATACTGATGGTTGGGGCTGTCATTAATCGATTGGGCCATAACGTCTATGATGTGCTGGGGAGTGGGCTGGTCAGGATCCCCAATCCCCAAATTGATGACATCTATGCCCCGCTCCCGGGCCTCTTCAATCTTTTTTTCGATGCGGGCGAACAGATAAGGGGGCAGGTTTTGCATAGCCTGGTTCGCTTTCATAATAAATCACTCCTCCTTAGCCTCAAACATTACTGTCGTCGCCGATAATGCCCCTGAATACCGCCTGGGCGGGCCCGGTCATGTAGACATGGTCATCATTTCGGTTCCATTCTATTAAAAGGTCGCCCCCGGGCAGGTGCACCAGAACCTCGCGTCCGGTGTGGCCTTGCAGATGTGCGGCCACCACCGAAGCACAGGCGCCGGTTCCGCAGGCCAGGGTGACACCGGCCCCGCGTTCCCACACCCTGACGATGATCTCGGAACTGCCCTTGACCTCGACGAACTCTACATTGGTGGCTGCCGGAAAGATGGGATGTCTCTCCAGATTGGCCCCCCACTGTGCCAGGGGCACCTGGCTGACATCCTCCGTAAAAATGATGGCATGGGGGTTGCCCATGGATACGGCATTGACCTTGAACCACTCACCATAGGAATTTACCGGGATATCCAGGTTGCTGCCTTCTCCCTGTACCGGAATGAGAGGACGTTCCAGAATGGGACGGCCCATGTCCACCCGCACCGCTTCATCTGATACAATGCGTATCAGGCGGTTTCCAGCCAGGGTCTTCACCGCAAAAGCATCTTGGTCGACCAGCCCCGCCTTACGGGCATACAAAGCTATGCAGCGGATGCCGTTTCCGCACATCTCAGCTTCCGACCCGTCGGGGTTGAATATGCGCATGAATATGTCTGCCCGGGAATCCTGCCCGGTAACCAGAATGCCATCGGCTCCAATCCCAAAATGGCGTTCACACCAGGCTGCGCTCACGGCCTGGTAGCAGGCCGCATCCTCGAAAGAAGCGGCTTCTACAACAATAAAATCATTGCCCAGACCATGCATTTTCACAAATTCCATATGGTTTCCTCCTTCACCACCTGTGTTCAATGTGCCTATTTAGTCTCTACAGTCAGGTCCTAGCCCGTAAACCCGGTATACATATGGGAGAAGATGCGCTTATCCACAGCTGTTAAACGGGTAAAGGGTTCCGCCAGAATGAGATCTATATCGTATGAAAAATGCGCCGCGAATCGCATCAGATAAGGCAATATGCTCTGTAAATCTTTTTCTCCATGCAGGACTTCAGTTTTAGTATTTTCTGCCAGGTGCCTCCGGGGGACCTCGCCGCGCATATAGATTTCGCCTTCATACATGCCAGTTCCGCAATATGGCCCGATCAGGCTTCGATTGGAGCCGTTAACACCCAGAACGATAATGGTGCCCCCGGCCATATATTCCCCCACAAAAGCCCCGGCCTGGCCGCCCACTACAATGACGGGGCGCTTATCCTGATAAGCCTTCATGTGTATCCCCAGGCGGTATCCGGCATCATCCCTGATATACAGACCCCCGCCGCGCATGCCGTAGCCGGCGATATCGCCCACCCGGCCGTATACTACGATTTCGCCGTCGCTCATGGTATTTCCGACCCCTTCCTGCCCGTTGCCATAGAGCAAAATAGTGGGTCCGTCAGCGAAAGCCCCCAGGTTGTTTCCGGCAGTGCCGCGCAATACCAATCTCTTGCTATTCTTCCAACCGCAGCCCAGGTATCGGTGGCCATTGAGGTTCAATACCTCGATCTCCTGATCGGGGCTGGCCTTCAAGGCCTCCAGGAGTGAATGCTGGTCGTAATCAACCGCATCGAAGACTGCCATCATCCTCCCACCTCCTTGTCTCTGCCAGATAAGCCGCCGGCAGGTTGGCTATGGAGGGTTGTTTGATAAATTCTTGCCACTCCCCTGCCGCGATCTTCATCTGTTTTTCGGTTATGGCTGTCAGCGGTCCGGTTATGCCGGGAATATTGATGGAGATATACCGCACCAGGTATTCTCCGTCGATGGTCAGCTCCAGAGAGCTTTGCCCTTCTTGCCAGTTCAGCACTGTGCCGCTGCTATTAGGGTCGCCCGCAGCTATGATGTGCATTCCCATAAAATGAACCGCATTCAAAAATATCCCCCCGGGATAATTGGCAGACTTGCCGGCCATATTGCACCCCGCCAGGTAGCCTTCCAGATGGGCCAGGGGCAAAAGAGCCATCACCTCAGCAGTTCCGCTCAAGATATTGCGGGTCTCTATGACATCCCCGGCTGCCCATATATTGGGGTTTGAAGTTTGCAGATGCCGGTTTACAATAATACCCTGTCCGGTTTCCAGTCCGGCATCCCGGGCCAGGGCTTGATTGGGCCGGGTGCCCACTGCCACTATCACCAGCTGGGCCGGTATTTTAACGCCGTTATCCAGCTCGACCTGATGCTGTTCCGTTATGGACATGGCCTCGCGCCCGGTCAGCACCTGTATGCCCTGTTCTTCCAGATGCCGGGTCGCTGCTGTTGCGCTCCAGGGGCTCAATAAACGGGGCAGTATCTGTTCCTGCTTCTCCACTATCACTACTTTCATATTCCGCTGATGCAGGGCTTCAGCGGCTTTTATGCCGATCAGTCCGCTTCCCAGGACTACGGCCGTACCTCCCGCTTCGATCAGGGCCTCAATTTCCTCGGCATCTTTCCAGGTGTACAGGGTTTTTACCCAGGGCTGTTCTATGCCGGGCAGGCCGGGTATCACCGGACTGGCTCCGGTAGCCAGGAGCAGGCGGTCATAATCAACGCTCCTGCCGTCTTCCAGCACAACCTGGCCTTCGGCTGGATCGATCCTGACTGCCCGGCCGGCTATTACCCGGGCCTGTTGCTGGGCAAAGAATTCCTCGGGGCGGTAATACAGCAGAGAAGACGGTTTGCTGCCCGCCAGGAGATAGCTTATCAAGGGGCGGGTGTAGCAACCGCGCTTTTCCCCGTCGATTATCGTGATTTCTCCCTTCTGGTCGGCGCTGCGGATGCCTTCTACCGCACCCGCCGCTGCGATGCAATTGCCTATTATAACGTATCTCACGGTCTATCCACCTCCTCTGCCAGTCTTAGTGCGCCGTTGGGACAGAAAGCCACACAGGCAGGCGTCCCGGACAAGCCGCGGCACAGATCGCATTTTATGGCCCGGGAAGAATCCCGGGAAGGCTGTATATGTCCAAAAGGGCACACCATTACACAGGTGAAGCAGCCCACACAGCGCTGGCTGTCAATAAACACGGTGCCTTTTTCATCCTTCTGTAGTGCGCCGGTGATGCAGGCATTGATGCAGGGGGCATCCTGGCAATGCCTGCAGGTATTGATCCAGGATTCATGATTCTTTTTGATCAAACCCGCCCGGGCCTGGGGGGTTCCCTTTTTAAAGGCCTTAATCACATTGCCGTTGTAACCGTCATGGGCGGCTGCGCAGTACACCTGGCACAGCCCGCAGCCCAGGCAGTATTCGGAATTATTCTGTACCTTCATGTAAATCCCCCTAATCTCCAGCCGCCGTTACGCCCAACAACTCCAACTCATGCTGCTCCAGGCCAATGCCCTTCAGCATGAGGCGGTTTCCTCTCAAGCTGTCGACAGCATTAATGCCCATGCCACCCATCATCTCTTTGATCTCGTGCTCCCAGGCCTTGAGCAGATTTATGGCTCTGATAGCTCCAATTTCAGGATTAAGCCGTTTGCTCAGCTGCCGGTCGGTAGTGGCGATGCCCCAGTTGCAGCGCCCGGTAAAGCAGGTCTGGCAGAGGTGGCAGCCCAGGGCGATCAGCGCGGCTGTGCCGATATACACCGCATCAGCCCCCAGGGCCAGGATTTTGACCACATCAGCACTGTTGCGGATCCCGCCGGCTGCCACCAGCGAAACACTTTGCCTGATGCCCTCATCGCGCAGACGCTGATCTACCTGGGCAATGGCCATTTCAATGGGGATGCCGATGTTGTCACGGATACGCATGGGAGCAGCCCCGGTGGCCCCGCGAAAACCGTCGATAGCCACTATGTCGGCTCCGGCTCTGACCATACCTGATGCGATGGCGGATATATTATGAACGGCGGCCACTTTGACCGAGACGGGCTTCTGATAGTTGGTGGCCACTTTCAAGGTCTCGATCAACTGGGCCAGGTCTTCTATAGAATAGATGTCATGGTGCGGAGCCGGGGAAATGGCGTCAGACCAGGCCGGGATCATGCGGGTTTTAGCCACATCCGCGGAAACCTTCTCCGCCGGCAGGTGTCCGCCAATACCCGGTTTAGCCCCCTGACCGATTTTAATTTCTACTGCGGCGGCATTGTTTAAATAATCGGGGGTAACCCCAAAGCGCCCTGATGCCACCTGAACGATGGTAGAGTCCGCGTACTCTTTAAGATCGCTATGCAACCCGCCTTCGCCCGTATTCCAGAAAGTTGCCATCTCCCTGGCGGCTCTGGCCAGGGATTTCTGAACATTGAGGCTCACCGCGCCGTAGGACATGGCGGAGAACATTACCGGAACCTCCAGTTTCAAAAGCGGTTTTTCCCGCTCTCCCAGCATGGCCGCCTGGTTGCCCAGATAGGTGGTCAATTCCATGGGTTCCCGCAGGGGATCTATGGACGGATTGGTTACCTGACTGGCATTTAGCAGGAGGTGATCGAAGTAACTCCGGTAAGGGCGGGGATTTCCCATGCCGGTCAGTAGCACCCCGCCGGTTTCAGCCTGGGCATAGATCTCACGCAGGCTGGCAGATGACCAGTAGTTATTGGGTCTGAAGGCCAGTGGAAACTCGGTTATGGCCAGGGCCTGGGTGGGGCACAACACCGCACAACGGTGGCAGCCCACACAGTTTTTATCCGTCACCCACATGAAGCCGTCTTCATCCAGGTGATGCACTTCGTTGATACATTGGTTTACACATACCCCGCAGCGGATACAGCGCTCTTCATTCCGGCCCACTGTGAACGCGGGGGTTAACATGCTCAGGGTCATATTTCTCACCTGCCTTAGGCTGACTGGGCATCCGTCTGCAACCCGACCGGGCTCGCCTCCAACAAGCCCTTCTTGTTGTAGAGCAGCCCGATGATAGGTTCTCCCCCGCCCGGAGACCAGACTCTGTCCAGTACTGGAGCAACTGCCCGTATGGCTGACTCCTCACTGGCCACATACAGAAACTCATCCCGGGTGGCAGCCACCAGGGGGCGCAGCTTAATGCGGTCATTAACCGCCATAAGACCGTTGTTGGTGGCAACGATGATGGAAAAGGGGCCGTTCAATAGGAGACCGGCATATTTGCGGCGCAGATGGGCCTGCTTCTCCTGCTCCAGGTTCGACCAGAAGGGAGCCGCGATCACATCGATAGTATCCTCCAGGCTCAGACCCTGCTGGCGCATCAGGAAGTCAAAAGCGTAGGCGATAACCTCGGTGTCAGTCTGCAGCGAGATTTTGTAGCCGTACATCTCCAGATAACGCCGGTTGGTGCTGTAGGACGAGATTTCCCCGTTATGCACCACCGACCAGTTTAACAGTGTAAAAGGATGGGCTCCTCCCCACCATCCCGGGGTATTGGTAGGGAAACGGCCATGTGCGGTCCACAGGTAAGCCTGATATTCTTCGAGGCGGAAGAACTCCCCGATATCCTCAGGGTAACCCACCCCTTTAAAAGCAGCCATATCCTTGCCGCTGGAAGCCACGAAGGCCCCGCGCAGGTCGGAATTGATGGTCATCATCACCCGGGCCACGAAGTCCTCCTCCCCGAGCTGTTCACGGTAAAGCCTATCTTCCCGGGGCACCGCAAAGTAACGCCATATCAGCGGGGCGTCGGTTATTTTCCGGGTGCGGCGCACCGGCACCGGCTCACGGTCTTTTATTCTGAAGTGGTGCTGCAGATATCTCTCACACATCTGCCGGGCGCCGTCATCATCGTAAAAAACATGCAGGGCGTAATAATCCCGGTATTCCGGATAGATCCCATATGCGGCAAAGCCGCCGCCCAATCCGTTGGAACGTTTGTGCATAGTGGCTATCGAAGCTATGATGGTATGGCCATCGAAACGCTCTGCGGAACGGTTCATAACCGCGGCAATAGCGCAGCCGCTCGGAATTCTGATATCTCCTTCCAGTTTTAACACCGGGAATCCCTCCTCTCCATCCAATTAATCCCTTTAAAATTTGCGCAGATATTCTTTGGTCTCCCAGGGATGGACTTCCAGGCAAAAACGCTCCCACTCGGCCCATTTGCTTTCCACATATTTGGTATAGATGTGCGGTCCCAGGGCATCCTTAATCAGTTCATCCTCATCCAGGGCCTGGAGTGCTTCGGCCAGTGATCCGGGCAGGCTGGCAATCCCCAGCCTTTCCCGCTCTGCCTGGCTCATGCGATAGATGTTGGCATCTATTGAAGCAGGGGGCTCGATCTTATTCTTGATGCCGTCCAGCCCAGATGCCAGCATTACGGCCATAGCCAGGTAAGGGTTGCAGGTCGGGTCAGGATGCCGCACTTCAACGCGTGTAGACGCACCTCGTTTGGCGGGGACTCTGATTAAGGCGCTGCGGTTCTGTTCCGACCAGGCTACATATACCGGGGCTTCATAACCCGGAACCAGCCGCTTGTAAGAGTTGACCGTGGGATTGGTTATAGCGGTCAAACCCCGGGCATGCTTTATAATGCCTCCCATGTACCAGCGTGCGATATCGCTCAACTGATTGGGGGTGTCAGGATCATAGAATACATTCTGGCCATCCAAAGTCGATAAGGATTGATGGGTATGCATCCCTGAACCATTGATGCCCGCAATCGGTTTGGCCATGAAAGTGGCATGCAGTCCGTGGCGCTGAGCGATGGTCCTTACCACCAGTTTGAAGGTGGCGATGTCGTCGGCCACCCTTAAGGCCGGACCATATTTGAAATCGATCTCGTGCTGCCCGGGGGCCACTTCATGATGGGAGGCCTCAATCTCGAAGCCCATATCTTCCAGGGTGCACACCATGTCACGGCGGGCGTCTTCCCCCAGGTCCACCGGAGCCAAGTCGAAATAACCGGCTTCATCCTGGGTATGAATCAAGGGATTGCCTTCTTCATCGACGGTGAACAGGAAAAACTCGCATTCCGGTCCGGCGTTCATCACATAGCCCATATCTTCGGCCTGCTGGACGATCCTTTTCAGGTTGGAACGCGGGTCGCCTAAAAACGGCATTTTGTTGGGTTCAGGGGTATAGACATCGCAGATCAAGCGGGCCACCGCTCCACTAGCCGGCCGCCAGGGCATCACCGCAAAGGTGCTGGGATCAGGAATGAGATACATATCCGATTCCTCGATCCTGGCGAAGCCTTCGATTGAAGAACCGTCAAACATCAATTCCCCCTCAAGAGCCTTCTCCAACTGGCTGGCAGGAATGGAGACATTCTTTAAGACCCCGGTCACATCAGTGAATTGCAGGCGAATGAATCTCACCCCATTATTTTTTACTTTTTCGATTACACTGGCATTCTGCGCGTTATTCATTGTTGATCACTCCTTATTAAGATTTGCGTTTGGCATCGGCCAAACGCTCTGCTATCAACAGGGCCGCCTGCCTCAGACTGAGGCTATGATTCATGGCTTCCTTCTGAATAAAATGGTGGGCTTCACTTTCGCTCCAACCATTCACATCCATGAGCAATCCTTTTACTTTGTCTATCACAATCCGGGTTTCCAACTTTTCCTCGAGTTTCCTGATGCGCGCCCGCAATTCGCTCTCCCGTTTCCAGTACCATAAAGCCGACTCCACTGCCGGAATGATCTTTTCGCTGCTGACTGGTTTAATAAGGTAATGGCCTTTTCGATCCAGGTGCGATATATCATTGTCTACCAGCAGTATCACTGCTGCCAACTGATCCTGGGTCACGATCTCGGCCAGTTTGGAGCCTTTTCCGCCGTCCAGACCCTTGTCGATTATGATCAAATCGCAGTACAGGGAACGGATCCGCCTCAAGGTGTGGCTGGCGTCACTGGTTTCGGCCATTACCTGGAAACCTGCCCGGCGGAGAATGTCGGCTATGAGCTTGCGTTCGGCGCTGACTGCACTAGCCACTATAACTTTGCCGCTCAATCGCACCACCTGCCTTTGTTAGTTTCCTCAGGGTTCAGGACATTAAAAAAGCGCCTCAAGGATATGATTCGCTTTTTTTACCGAGCAACATACCTCGGACGCCATTGTCCGTTATTGCTATTGAGTTATGCCTGTAATCTTTCCATGGAAATTGTAAACCCATTTAGGCGGCTATTCAAGGGGTAAAGCTCTTATATATTGTATACTTGGTTTTACGCGTGCAATTCTTTCCTGAGACAGCGGGGCGCTCAATCCCAGCCCGAATATCCGACAGCGCTAGGTTGCGCTGCCGGGAATGCCTCTGACTGATACCCTTGATGCCGCTAACGCTCTAACTTGAACGGTGGCGGCATTGGATCATAAGGAATGATGGCTGCGGTTAAAGCTGCAGCTCCACCCGGTAGAGGCGCAGCCAGGCATCGGTCTGGATCAGGTAGGCCAGCCACTGCACATCTCCCATTAATTGCCCGTACCATGGCTGCCGGAAATACTTGCCCTGAGACTCCAGAATAAGCTTGATCGAGCTCTTTTGCACCAATTCCAGGAGCGGGGAAGAGCGGTCATCCAGCAAGGAGCGCATCCGGGAGCGTACCATCTCCGCGTAGAGGGGATGTTCTGTCTTGGGATAAGGGCTTTTGATCCGATGTAGGGCTCCATCGGGCAGTAAACCCTGTGCAGCCTGGCGCAGGATCCCTTTTACCTCTCCGCCTGCCATTTTCAATTGCCAGGGGATGTTCCAGACATAATCCACCAGGCGGTGGTCACTGAAGGGCACCCGGATCTCCAGGCCCGAGGCCATACTCATGCGGTCCTTGCGGTTGAGCAGGGTGGGCATAAACCGGGTCATGGTCAGGTAAGAAATCCGCTTTTTGAGTGAATCTTCCTCATCTTCGCCAGGCTCCAGGGAAATTTCCGATAATGCCTGGGTATAACGGTGATCAAGGTATTGCTCCGGCTTGATCAGAGCGGTTATTTCAGGCGAGAGCGTAGCCATACGGTCTTCCAGGTTCTTCATCCAGGGGAAACCCGTTGCGGAGGGGTGGTGAAACCAGGGATAGCCCCCAAAAATCTCATCGGCGCATTCGCCCGAAAGCGCCACCACATAGTCCTGGCGCATTTCCGTACACAGCAGCATCAGGGAGGTATCTATATCGGCCATGCCCGGTAAATCTGTGGCCAGGAGGGCATTGTACAGAGCATAGTACAGATCCCGGGGGTGAACCCGGACCTTGTGATGCCTGGTTCCCAGGAACCCGGCAATCTTCTCCGCCCAGAAGGCATCCCCCGCCTCTGCCTGCCTGAGGTTGGCTTCGCTCTGCTCATATTCCACACAGTAAGTATGCAGCGGCGCCAAATCAGCGGCGGTATGTTTACTGGCCAGGGCGGTTATAAGACTGGAATCCAGGCCGCCGGACAAGAGCGTACAAAGCGGAACATCGGCCGACATCTGCCGCTCGACTATATCCTCCAGGAGACAGCGCAGGTGGGCGGCGGTGGTTTTCGCATCTTCATGATGGGTCCGGTGGTGTAGTTGCCAATAAGACCCGCTCTTGCTTCCCTCTCGGCTGTAGAGCAGGGCATGGCCGGGTTTCAGCTCGAGAATCCCTTTAAATATGCCATGCCCGGGGGTGCGCCCCGGCCCCATCACCAGAATCTCGGCCAGCCCTGCGGCGTCGACCTGCGGCCTTATCAAGGGGTTGGCCAGAAGAGCTTTCAATTCCGAAGCAAACAGGAATTGATCGTCCTTCTGGCTGTAAAATAAGGGCTTTACCCCCATCCTGTCCCGGGCCATGAACAAAGTCTGTTCATTTTCATCCCAGATGGCGAAAGCGAATATGCCATTAAGTCTTTTCACACAATCCGGGCCCCATTCCAGATAGGAGAGCAAAAGTGCTTCCGTATCGGAATTTCTGGACTGGAATCTATAGCCCCTGGATTGCAGTTCCGTCCTCAATTCGGCAGTGTTGTATAATTCTCCATTATAAGTGATCACACCGCTCTTTTGTCGATGTTGTCTCCGCATGGGCTGAGCCCCTCCGGCAGGGTCAACCACCACCAGGCGGCGGTGGCCCAAAACCGCGTGGGAGGATACCCATATGCCCTGGGCGTCAGGCCCGCGGTGCATCATGGTCTTAACCATTTTTTCAACTATAGGCTGTTTGTATTTGTATCCGTCATCCCATCCGATCCAACCGGCGATTCCACACATAAAAAATACCTCCCTATAATTAGCAATAAAAAAGGGCATGAGGAGCCTTTACAGTTCTCGGCCTCATTGCCTAATATAGATTTATGCCAGTATAATAGGGATGTTACCGTTTAGCATGTGTATACTTGAACAGTTGTGGATACGATCTCGAAAGAAAAACGGTTACCCCTCGTTAAAGTTCCCGGCTATAATTGAATTGAACCAAAATACTGAAGATGATTGCTTGGCGCCCTATACTTGACTTTAATGCGGATAGCGGAGAATGCGGGAGGCCCTGTAAGCCGTATATAGGACCTGAATGAGGATACTGACATGAGAGTGACGATTGCGCAAATCAATCCTACCGTAGGTGATCTGGAAGGCAACTTCCGGATTATCGAAAAGGCTGTCGCCAGGGCCGGTCTGGATAGCAGTGATCTGGTAGTTTTTCCCGAACTGACCACCATCGGCTATCCGCCTCAGGATCTCCTGGAACGCCCCTGGTTTGTGGAACAGACCCAGCGCTATCTGGAAAAGGTCGTGGCCCTGTCAGAACGATATGACGGCCTGGGCATATTGATAGGAACCCCAACCTTCTCCGCGAAGGCCGGCAAATCCCTGCACAATTCGGCAGTGCTGATTTACCGGGGAGCGGTTCTGGCCGAACGCCACAAGAGCCTGTTGCCCAGTTATGATGTATTCGATGAGACCCGTTATTTTGAACCTGCGGTGCATAACCTGCCGGTCAACTTCAAAGACCAGCGCCTGGGCATCAACATCTGCGAAGATGCCTGGAATGACCCGGCCTTCTGGCCGGCCCAACTCCCTTACCGCTCCGATCCCATAAGATTATTGGCCGATGCCGGGGCTACCGTGTTCATCAACCTCTCCGCCTCACCCTTTCATGCCGGCAAAGAAGAGCTGCGCTACCGTCTGATCAGCAATCATGCCCAAAGACACAAAATACCTTTTATTTATGTGAATCAGGTAGGCGGCAATGACGAGCTTATTTTCGACGGTCATTCCCTGATCGTGGACGGTCAGGGGGAGATGCTGGCTTTTGCCGCCGGTTTTAGAGAAGACATCCAGACCTTTAACCTGAATGCCCCGGGGCGCACCTTACTCTACAGCCCCGAGGACGAAATATCATCAATATATAACGCTCTGGTATTGGGTTTGAGAGACTATGTTCATAAATCGGGTTTTTCCAAGACGATTCTAGGATTGTCGGGGGGCATCGATTCCAGCCTGACGGCCTGCCTGGCGGTCGCTGCCCTGGGTCGGGACAATGTCCTGGGTGTGGCCATGCCTTCACAGTTTTCCTCGGCGGCAAGCCTGGAAGACGCCGAGGCTTTAGCCAGAAACCTGGGTATTAACCTGCATACCATACCCATCACCGGGGTCTTTCAGGCCTATCTGGATACATTGAGCCCTTACTTCAGCGGTTCTTATGACACTACCGAAGAGAATATACAGGCCCGCATCCGCGGCAATTATCTCATGGCCTTTTCCAACAAATTCGCTTATCTGGTGCTGTCTACCGGCAATAAAAGCGAGATCGCCATGGGCTATTGCACTCTCTACGGGGATATGAGCGGGGGCTTGAGCGTACTGGCCGACGTGCCCAAAACCATGGTTTATGAGCTCTCCAGGTTCTGCAACCGGGATGCCGAACTGATACCGGCCAGGGTTCTGGTCAAAGCCCCTTCGGCGGAACTCAGGTTCAATCAGACCGACCAGGATACCCTGCCGCCTTATGATATACTGGACCAGATCCTGTATCTCTACATAGAACAGTGTGAGTCCGCTGCCGGGATTATCGCCCGGGGTTTCGATGCGGAGACGGTCCGGCACATCATTACGGTGGTGGATCGCAATGAGTATAAGCGACGCCAGGCGGCGCCGGGGCTAAAAATCACCAGCAAGGCTTTCGGCACCGGGCGGCGCATGCCTATTGTCCAGAGTATCAAGCATCCCCCGAGCTAACGTCAGAACCGGGGGACATGCGGCACAGGTTGTCGATATACCGTCTTTTAACAAGGTAAGGCTGTGCCTCAATCTATATCGTGCGCCTCTTAAAGACCAAACCTGCAGTACGTCGGACACAATCGTCCTCCTGATACTGCAGGTTAAATAAGTTTTAATCTGATTCTTATCTGCCCGCGGGCATCTAGCCGTTATTTGTCCGCTCCCTCCTGAATGATTATATCAACCCGCCACTGCATGGCCTTCCCCGCTCATATCCGCATTACTGTAACCGTCCTCACCGTGCAGGGACAGATCCAGACCGGCTTCTTCTTCCTCCTCGCTGACGCGCAGGCTGGTAAATAAGCTGATGGCTTTAAGTACGGCATAGGTCATCAAAGCGGCAAAAACATAAGTTGCCACCACCCCAATGCTTTGCACCAGAAGCTGCCCCGGATTGCCGGCCAGAAGACCGTCCATGCCTGCCGGATTGATGGCTGTGGAGGCGAAGATTCCGGTTGCCAAAGCCCCCCAGGTTCCGCCGACCCCGTGTATGCCGAAAACATCCAGAGCGTCATCGTAACCGAACTTCTCTTTCATTTTGCTGACCGCCAGGTAGCATAAAGGTCCTACTACCAAACCCATGGCGATAGCCGATAGAGGACTGACAAAACCCGCCGCCGGGGTGATGGCGACCAGGCCGGCTACCGCACCGCTGACCGCGCCAAAAACGGTGGGTTTGCCATGATGCAGCCATTCCGCCGCCACCCAGGATAAGGCTCCGGCAGCAGTGCAGGTGTTGGTCACCAGGAAGGCCAGGGCCGCCACCCCATTGGCGGACAGGGCGCTGCCGGCATTAAACCCGAACCAGCCGAACCACAGCAATCCTGCGCCCAGAACGGTCAAGGGCATATTGTGAGGACGGATGGCCTCTCGCTCCTTGCCGAGGCGCTTGCCCAGCACCAGAGCCGCCACCAGGCCGGACACCCCAGAACTGATGTGTACCACAGTGCCTCCGGCAAAGTCCATGATGCCCAATTGGCCCAGCCAGCCGCCTCCCCATACCCAGTGGGCCAGGGGATCATATATCAAGGTGGTCCACAGCAGGATGAAGACCACGAAGACCGAGAATTTCATCCTCTCCGCGAAAGCCCCGGTTATAAGGGCCGCAGTTATGATGGCGAACATTAGCTGGAAGCCGGCAAAGGCCAGATGAGGAATGGGTACTGTGTCTGATAAGGCCTCCAGACCGATGTTGCCAAAGCCTAAGAAGTCCAAACCCCCTATTAAGGTGCCATGATCAGGCCCGAAGGATAAAGTATAGCCCAGGAGTATCCATTGTATCGATACCAGGGCCATGGCTGCCAGGCATTGCATCAAGATACTGAGTATGTTCTTGCTGCGCACCATGCCGCCGTAGAACATGGCCAGGCCCGGGGTCATCAACAACACCAGGGCGGCGCAGATGAGGATAAAACCGGTATCCCCTGCACTTATGCTGACCTCTTCAGCAGCCAGGGCCGGTCTGCTTGCCAAGAGGGTGATGGCCAGGGTCACTGCGCCAAGTGATAGTTTTAATGATCTCATAATTTAAAACCTCCTAAATCGGGCTGTCAATACAGCCTAAAAATTTGCGCAGGCCCCCTTTGGCCTGTAATAAAATACCTGTTTACAGAGCCGCATCGCCGCGTTCGCCGCTGCTGATGCGTATGATTTCTTCCACCGGATAAACAAAGATTTTTCCGTCACCAATCGCCCCGGTACGGCAGGTCTCCATGATGGCATCGACGATCCTCTCCTGCCAGTGATCCCGGCAGATGACCTCCACCTTTACTTTGGGGAAGAGGTCTACGGATACTTCCTGGCCGCGGTAGTATTGCTTGACATTTTGCTGCAGCCCCCGGCCCATCACATTGTAAACCGTCATGCCGCGCACCTCCATTTTATTGAGCACTGCTTTAAGTTCCTCCAGCTTGCTGGGTCTGATAATGGCCTCAATCTTTTTCATTTTTTCACCTCCTTTCAATAGCAAAGGCCCTGAAACCCAATTAGGGGTTATCAGCGCCGTTGCTGCAGTAAAGTCTATAGAAAAACAGAGGCCCTCTGTCACCTTGGACAGAGGGCCCCATTGCCCTATGAATATATTCAGCCTATATGCCGAATTAAAAGCTTATCATGATTGCGTTTATAAGCATCTATTTGCGCCACGAATTCATCCATCAGGAACTTGGTGTCAAGGGGGCCCGGGGCGGCTTCGGGATGAAACTGCACCGACATGGCCGGCAGCTCCCGGTGTATCAAACCCTCCACCGTGTTGTCATTGAGGTTGCTAAAGACCACCCGGACCGCTTTATCATGGAGTGAATCCGCTTCCACTGTGTAGCCATGGTTCTGTGAGGTCATATAGACCTTGCCGCTGCGCAGGTCTTTCACCGGTTGATTGGCTCCCCGGTGGCCGAATACCATCTTGCTGGTTTTCCCCCCCAGCGCCAGGCTCAAGAGCTGGTGTCCCAGGCAGATGCCGAATATGGGTATGTTGCCCAGGAGCTGGCGGATAGTCGCAACGGCAAAACCGCAGTCGGCCGGGTCGCCAGGGCCGTTGGACAATACGATCCCATCCGGTTCCAGGTCCAGGATAGTCCGGGCCGAAGTCTGGGCCGGCACCACAATTACCTGACACTTTCTCGCCGCCAGAGAGGTGATGATGCTCCGCTTGACTCCGTAATCGATCAAAACCACCCGCCTCGGACCTGAACCTACCATCTTCATCTCCGGTCTGGTCACCCGGCCTACGTAGCCCCCCGGGGGAGGAGTCAAGCGGCTGGCCTCTCTTTGCAGGCCGGCGAGGTCGTCCAGCCTGGAGGTGATGATGCCGCCCATGGTGCCTCGCACCCGCAGGATTCTGGTCAGGGCTCTGGTATCGATGCCCTGCAAACACGGGATCTCGTTGGTATGGAGATAATCCACCAGGGACATCTGTTGTTCATAATGCTCCGAACCGTTGCAGAGTTGATTCACCACCAGACCCTCCAGCCAGGAACGCTGGGATTCCATATTGTTCAGGTTAAAGCCGTGATTGCCGATCAATGGATACGTCATGACCACAATCTGCCCGGCGTAGGAGGGGTCGGTTATAATCTGCTCATATCCCACCATGCTGGTATTGAATACCACCTCACCCGAGCGGGGGCCCGTTCCCAGCAATTCTCCGCTAAAGACCATGCCATTTTCCAGTACCAGATAACCGGGATTGGTCTTCATGATTTTTTGCCTCCATCCTGGGCAACTGTAGATGCCCGCAAAAAAAAACGCCCTTAGTGATGCGTTGTCACTTTGGCGTCATTGCCATGTGCTTAATTTTATTTTCGTATTACAGTATAGCAGGAATTTATTAATCTGCAACCCATAGCGGCTGCTAATACTGTATACTTATTCCTCCGGGCTTATTGCTATGACTGATCATGTTCCCCGGGTGTGGCTGTGCAAGGCATGGGCGTTCCATGCCTTTTTGTTCAGCTGCCCAGGAGGGCCTGATATTTGGCTTCACTGAAACCCCTCTCGATTTTCGTCTTCTTGACCAGGAGCGGGCGCACCATAATGCGGGGGTTTTTCTGAATGAGATCCGCCAGGCCTTTTTCATCCAGGTTGTCCAAATCCGGCTTGATCTTACGATAAGCCTGGCTTTTGGTGTTTACCAAATCCCTGACCCCCACCCCCGCCATTTTGGCCAGCCGGCGCAATTCCGCCAGGCCGGGCGGATCAGCCAGGAGGTCCCGTTCGCAAAATTCCACCCCGTGCTGCGAAAGCCACGCCCTCGCTTTCTGGCAGGTACTTCACGATTTGATACAATAGAGCGTCCATTTGCTCTCCATAAAACCACTCCTCCATAGGTGTTTAAACCTGGTTTCTCTTTTATCTTCTCTATAATACCCGATAACATCCTGCCTGTCTCATGATGATGCCCAGAAGCCTTGATTCGTATGAAATTCAGTACTGGGTTGGAATATAAAGCCTGTTCTGTTGTAACACTACTATTAAGGGTTTCATATCATACATTGTGTGGGTTTGATAAGGTGTGAACAGCTCCTGGGTTTTTTCCCGGGGCTTTCATATAAAGAAGGGAAGAACGCTTTAGTTCTTCCCTTTCTTGCGCTTTGAACTGAGCGGGAAAACCACCTGATAACAATCTGACCTATCCTGCCCGGCCAGTTAGTCCTGAGTTTATCTTCAGGCGATTATATAGTCTATCTCAGCCCCGCAGCTTGTACAGCGCCCTTCTTCAAAATGCACCATTTCAGTCCGGTAGTAACTGCGCCGGATAAGCAGAGCTTGACAATTCAGACACCGGGTGTCATTGCCCAGACCGGTATTGCCCAGATAGACAAAAGGCAGATGAATCCGGGCCGCTTCTCTGGCTTGCATGAGGGTGGATTCCGGGGTGGGCGGCCGGTCATAATGATAGGCCGGATGATAGCGCGACAAATGCAGGGGGATCTCTTTGCGTATGGAAGCCAGCCATTTGGCCAGGGCTTCTATGTCCTCCAACTGATCATTATCGCCAGGAATGATCAAAGTGGTGATCTCTACATGGGTATGACGGGCGGCGCGCTCGACGGTGTTTATTACCGGCGCCAGGGCACCCTTGCACAGCCTTCTGTAAAAGTCATTCCGGAATGCCTTAACATCGATATTGAGAGCGTCGATAAAGGGCAGCAGCTGCTCTAAAGGCCGGGTTTCGATGTAGCCGTTGGTGACCAAAACTACCTTTTGACCGCGATTTTTTAGAAGTTGGCTACAATCCCAGATATATTCGTACCAAACCGATGGCTCATTATATGTGAATGCTACGCCGATAGAACCGCTGCTTCGACTCTGTTCGGCAACCAGCACCAGGGTTTCAGGAGGAATAAACCGGGTAGCCGGAGTGTCGTGGGCCAGGGCATAGTTCTGGCAAAAGCTGCAGGACAGATTGCAGCCATAGGTGCCTGCCGAGAGGAGCATATTACCGGGAAAGAAATGATAGAGCGGTTTTTTCTCGATGGGGTCCAGGGCCAGCGAGGCCACCTGTCCATAATTGGAGGTTATCAGACTGCCGGCTTGATTGCTGCGTACCCGGCAGATCCCCTTCTTACCCGGCTTAATCTTGCAGTGATGCGGGCATAAATTGCACTTTACTCCCAAGTCCTCCAGTGGTTCGAAAAACATAGCCTGAGCCACGATATCCCTCCTGCGGAGTTATTTTATGGCTTACGTATATCGGGTTACCTTGAAGCGCTCGATAGTATAGGCTTCCTTATTGGATATACCCGCTTTCTGCAGTGCAATCTGCAGTTGCTGCTCAACCGTATCCACTCCCTCCAGATCCGGCAGCAAGAGGCCGCGTTTCCTCCCCGAACTGACGATCACCCCGTACTCTTTAGGATCGAGCTGATTCCGGGTGGCCGGTTCAAGTTGACCCAATATGTCAACTGAATATACCAGCTCGTCCAGTTCCTCAGCCCGGAGCGGCTCGAAGCGATAATCCTGGGTGCCTGCACTAATCGCATTGGCGGCTATTTCCTGGGCCAGGTCGGGCCGAACTGCAGTGATGGTGCCGATACAGCCGCGCAGCTGCCCCTTTTTCTTCAGGGAAACGAAAGCCCCCGCCTGTTTTTTCTGCAGTTCCTGCATTTCACGAGGCAAAGCCGGCCGTCTGTTGTTGCGGATAAACTCCTCCAGAACCATACGCGCCCAGCGTACCGGCATACTTTCACCCTGACGTTGTCGCTGTATAGCCTGGCTTTGTTTGCTCTGCATTTGCTCCAATATACTGTCCCGGGGTTCTGTACCGGGCTTAAATCCGGCCACCAGATATCCAACCCCATAGGGGCCTTCATAGCTGAAAACCTGGGGCTCAAAGTTCAGACCGTCCAGGGCCCCCAACATCATGACCACCGACCGGTAGCCGCATTCGCCGGCATTTTCGCGCATATCTTCCGGCATGTCGAGAATGCCTGTCACATCCCCGTGAGCCAGCAAATCCTGCATGGCCCCGTCAAAACGGGGGCCATCGGGGTGGTAGCTATAGGGGCCTTCGCTTTTAAGATGATGGGACATGTCGCCCGAAGCCATAATAGCCACCCGGCGGCCTAAACGTTGAGCAGCCTGTCTGACAAACAGCCCGGCCTGATATAGTGCAAGTAAAGGCAAATAAGCTACACTGAGGGCTATGATGGCTATGCCGCCGCAGCCCGCCTCCCGCAGGTAATGCAGAGGTACCAGGATGCCGTGATCCAGATTTTTATGGAATTTATATTTGCCGGCCAAGGCCTCATCGATGGCCAGCATGGATATATCGGCATCATTGCATAAACGCCCGATTTCACTTAAGAGTTCCAGGTCATTGGGGTAGGTTTGTCCTTTGTGAAGGCTGCCAAAAGCGCTCAAATCACCGTAAAGTTGCGGTTCCACCAGTGCGGTGATACAATCTGCAAATACATTGCCATGAGGGGTGAAAAAGATCACCGTTTCCGGCCGGCTTCGAGCCATTTGCGCGGCCATCGCTTTCATACCCGCAACAGTGCTCTTCACGCCCTGAAGCCTCTCCTCGCCGATATAGGGAATGATCAACGGGGGATGAGGCGACAGGGCCGCATAGGTCAGCATAGTGCTCACTCCTTTGTCTGTCTCAAGGTTTACCAATTGGGGTATAGTTCGATCTCGGTATCATAAGTTCTAACCTGAGCCTGGGCGATTCCGGCGAAAATGGCCTGGGCCATTTTCACCTGGTAGTCGTTATCGGCTAACAGGCTGGCTTCCTGGGGATTGGAAATAAAGCCCACCTCTACAATAACGGCCGGCATCTGGGTGTTCCTCAAGATATAGTAATCCCCCGGTGCTGCCTTGCGTTTAGTATTCCCCAGTTGTTTGGTTATTTCCTCCTGAATCATAACGGCTGTCAATTTGCTGGGTTTGCTGGAAGCGTCATAGAAGACCTGGGCTCCATACCAGCGCGGGCTGGGGTCAGCATTGGTGTGAATACTGATATACAGGTCAGCCTTGACCTCATTGGCTCTCTGCGCCCTCAATTTAAGGTCTTCCCGTTTGCGCGCGGCCACAGTACCGCTAAATCCATCTCCGACCAGATCGCGGTCCTCGGTGCGCAGCATCACTACCATGGCCCCGGCCTCACTGAGTTGCCGGGCGAGATGCTGGCTGATAGCCAGGGTAATATCTTTTTCAACATAAGCCCCCCTTGATGCGCCGGGGTCGCAGCCTCCATGGCCCGGGTCAATGACTACCACCTTGCTGGCCAGGGCATAAGCCGGAATATAGCTCTCTTCGGGCGGCAGTCCCAGCCAGATGGCCGCAATCAGGAGTATTGAAAAGGTCGAAATAACAGCAGTCTTGTATATCTTCATGGGGAGATAATAGACCCCGGCTTTAAACACGCGTCCACCCCTGTTCCTGAAAATGTTGCTATTTCTTATATATGCTCCATTTCTGTAATCTAGTAGGCCGGCTCACACCCGCGACACGCGTAATATCGCAGGGACGCTGTCATGCCAATGTCCTCAACAGTTCCTGGCCAGGTAAATCCCATAAGCGAGAGGGTTGTAAAACAATCGATACCTGGCGTCCGATGGCTCATTCCGAATAAAAAAAGTCTTATTGGTTTTGCCGTTGATTTCAATGATCCAGGGATGACCTGTTTTATCAATAACAATATCGATGCCTAACTCTCCCAGAGGCCCTGACCGGGCTTCAAGGGTCTGGGCTACAGCTGTTGCCACCCTGCATATATCACGATATATGGCATCAGCCTTTGGGCTGAGCGGAAAAACCTCTGGCATGATCTGCTGCCAGTTGAATGTTTTTTCCCTGATGGTAGGTGAATTGGTAATCCATGGCTTTATTAATGCCGCTTCCCATTGACCTTGATGGTTTTTTTGCATAATGGCCCTGACATTCAGCGGATGTGTCTTATATTCCACTGCATAGATGCCTTGTTGCGCTACATAGGACTCCGGGGCAATGATAGGCTGTAGTTCGGACCATAGCTGCACAAAGCTTTTGTAGCTCAAGCTGGCCTCTTCAGTTGACAGTTTATACAGGCCCTCCAGTTTTTCAATTTTCCAGACCCCTGACATTCTGGAGTCATACTCGGTTTTGACAAACACCATGGCGAACCGCTCCAGTAATTCTTCTATTTTGGATGGCGTCGGATTGACCAGATTATCCGGTAAATATGGCCTTAGATAAGGCATTTTACACAGTATCTTATCGGTTCTGCCCTTGCCAAAAACTGATTTGTTGTTTATAAGCAGTGTGCTTCCGTTGTCCTTAATCCTGTTTCTAAATATTTTGGCCTTTTCACGCTGCGCAGCTCTGAAAAATGTAGCCCTGTCATACAAGACCTGCGGCCATGGAAATTCCTTGTGCAGCCACTTCTTTTTGCGATGGCTGTAGTGCCAACCGTTAATGGTTTTATTATGGCCTAAGTCATTGACCGAGAAGTGGTACGTAGTGCATTCTAATTCCCTGCTGGCTTTGGCCAGGAGCTGTTGGTCAATATCTGCATTTCCTGATTGAATCGATCTGATCCTGCCCATGGCTTCAAATATACCGATGAGAACCCTCTGCCTGTAGCGTTTCTTAATATACCTGGGTAAATCCACATTGCCTACCTGATACCCCGCCAGGTGGAAGCAATAATAGAGTGGACGCCTTATTGCCCAATATGCCGCCGATGAGCCCTTAAAATCCAGGGCATATCTTTTTTCAGGCATTATGTCTATATTTTTCAGATGTGCTGCACCGGATGAATCCATACCAAAATGCATTTCCAATTCGAGCAGAGTCGGGTTTTGACTATCTAATCTTACCGATTCAGCCAGGGCACGTTGGGTCAGATTCTCTTTTACCTTTTTGAAATTGTCAGCATAAACTTCTCTTAAAGCAGCGTCCAAAGGGTGCTTGATGAACAAGGTGGGTTCCTTAATGTCGTGTGGCGCAAGGACTGCGCACCCTGCAGAATACTTCCACAGACCGCAGTGGTCTCTCTGCATCAACAGGCGGACTTCCAGGCAACAATCCAGCATTTCCGCCGCTTTAAAAGTTTGGTTGGGTATAACGTGGAATTGGGGTTCAGGATAATTCGTCACCTTAATTCCATGAGTATCAGCTAATGCCGTTAATACCTGCTTGATATGCTGTGGATTGTCATCATTATGATACTGGCTGTATATGACGTTCGGAAGCGGGTATTTATGATGCTGCCATTTCGAGTCTCCACCGTCGGCTTTGGTCAAGCCGTTTATGAATGAACCATTTTCCTCTACATCCCCGCTAGCGAACAAAAAGGCTTCTCCCCCCAGTGAATCGGCGGCCGTAATAAAGCGTCTATAATCTCCTTCAATATTATTTTTTAACAGTTCCGCTTTGTAAGCTGCTGAAACATGAATGCCGATGAGAGGACCTAGAATGAGTTGACCGGGGTGTGTGTTGCTCAGGATCGATCTCTGCTTCTCACGCAGCATCAGTTGCTCTGATAGCGCCTGGTTAATCAAGATTTCGTCGGTTCTTGTTTTCCCATCCGCTTTCTTGACTCTGGCCGTTATTTTTTTGGCGCCGTAACCAACATCCATAGTTGCAATATCTTCAGGCACCTTGTCAAGAAAGAGGGTGGGAACCGGTTCATTATCATGCATTACACGTATTTTAATTTTCAATATGATTCACCTGTTTTATTTATAGCCTATGAAGATTGCACAAGGATTGGTGTCAGCACAACACGCTTCTCCATAAGATAAACTAGTTGAAATATAAGTAACAAGGGTGGTGGATTTATTGGTTATGATCAAAACCCGGCCAGCATTGCAGCATAAAAACTCAACCGTTTTAAGATCGCCGCTCGCGAATGCACATGTCACAGACAAATTCTGGTCAGATCATGAGGAAGAAGCAGTTCTCCAGTTTGGAACTGCTGGCTTGCTTATAGAAAAAGGGGCCATGTTGGGGGCGCAAGGCGGATTAAAGATACCCGCGGAAGCTGCCCGGCAACTTTTGTTGCCGGACCTGGAAACATTGGGACGAGTAGTGTTTAACAACAGGGTTATTTTGGGTCCCCTGATCGGCATCTTTGTATCTGAAAAAGACATTGAGCTTTTAGCACAAGGGCTGTGCAAAAACCAAAATTTCTACAAGTATGTGAATGAATGTGACCGTTTGGAAGCCCTGGCTTGTTTTTTCAGTCTCAATAATATTTTCCCGGGTCAGTGGCTCGTCCGGGGCTGGTTCTATAAGAAGCAATTAGCGCGAGAAGGTTTATGGACCTCCAGACTATTTCCGCTTCCATCCGTCATATACGACCGTTGTTTTGGGGCTCATGGCAGGAGCGATGGGACCAAACTGCGGGAGATGCTGTCCGAGCTTCGACAGGTCACGATATTCAATGCCATTCCCAAGCTTTGCAAATGGGAAACTTATCAAGTTTTGAGGCAGACGCCTGAATTAGCCTCCTGTTTGCCCCGTACTGCGATTCTTTATACCAATAAACAGGTCGCTGCAGCAGTGAATGATTGTGAGGCCATCTACTTGAAGCCTGATGGTTTGAGTAGGGGCCATGGGGTTTTCAGACTATCCAAAGTGGGTGATGGTTTTCTGTTGGAGAGCCGCAAGCCGGAACAAAATGTAAAAAGGCATTTAAAAAATCTTCACAATATTCAGTCTTTCCTGACCTCCTATGGCGAAGCAGGTGGGGGATATATCATTCAAGAAAAAATCCCATTGGCCAAATATCGGGGTAAGCAGTTTGATATGCGGGTATTGTGCCAGAAGGATATCAACGGCAAATGGATAGTGGCGGGTACCGCAGTCAGAGTAGCGGCGCGGAAAAGTATCATTACCAGCCCGAGAAGCGGCGGGTCGGTAATCAGCTGGCCTCATGCCCTGAAATCAGTATTTCGCCAAAAACCCGGTCAACATAACGGAATTGCGGGAAAAGTTACCCGTATTGCCCTGATTGCATGTCAGGCTATTGAAGATCATTTTGGGTGTTGCGGGGAGTTGGGTCTGGATATGGGCATTGACCATAAGGGCAAGGTATGGATCATCGAGGTCAATGCCAAACCCCTGAAAGTGAGTCTAAGCCGACTCAATGATCAACATCTGGAAGATGAAATCTATGCCAATCCTATCAGGTTTGCATGCCATCTGGCTGTGAACGGGTAGCTCAAACTGGCGTACCGGCAGCCATCCCAGCAGGCGGGGAGTTTAACATTCCCCGCTTTATAAGTTTTATGTAATCAAGAAGAAGCCTCAGTTTGAATAATGTGGAGACAAGTAGAGCGTAACATTTGTTTCAAACGGACAATTCGGATCTGAATTAAAAAATGACACACTTAAACCGTCCAACCGTCCTCCTGGGTCATCCCGTAATAGAAAAACCTCCCCGATTTGGGGAGGTTGGCGTTGATTCGTTTAGCGTTTTGAGTATTGCGGGGCTTTGCGAGCTTTGTGCAAGCCGTATTTTTTACGTTCTTTCATGCGTGGGTCGCGGGTCAGGTAGCCTTTTCTTCTCAAGATCGGCCGAAGTTCAGCATTGGCTCTTACCAGAGCGCGGGCAATACCCAACTGTACCGCTCCGGCCTGACCGTTTACGCCTCCGCCCTGCACCCGGCACACCACATTAAAGCGGCCTGACATGTCGGTAAATACCAGCGGCTGCTCTACTACCAACCGGCTGGTTTTGTTGGGAAAGTATTCTTCAAATGACCGGTTATTGATTACAATGCTGCCATCACCGGGAATTAATCTGACCCGGGCTACAGCTTTTTTTCTTCTTCCGGTTCCCCAGTATTGCACCTTGTCCATGTTCGTTCCTCCTTACCCTCTCAGTTCGCGGAATTCCGGTTTCTGGGCTTGATGGGGATGTTGGTCTCCCCTGTAAACTTTGAGTTTCTTGAACATCTTCCTGCCCAGACGGTTATGAGGAAGCATGCCTTTTACTGCGATTTCAATCGCCTTTTCCGGCTTTTTCTGCAGCATGGTCTGATAGTCAACCTCTCTGAGGCCACCAGGATAACCGGTATAATAACGATATTTTTTCTGCTGTAATTTGTCGCCGGTGAGCTGGATTTTGTCAGCGTTGATGATGATGATGTAATCACCGGTATCCAGGTGCGGAGTGTAGGTAGGCTTGTGTTTGCCTCTCAGCATTGTAGCTACTTCGGAAGCAAGTCGGCCCAGTCTCTGACCGCTCGCATCTATGATATACCACTTGCGGTCGATTTCCGCAGGCTTCGCCATATACGTTTTCACGATTTTCCCTCCTGTGTGTCACAATCCATATAATTCTGGAAGCCGCTCTAAAAGTCTGACCGTCAACGGGGCGGAAGCCAGTCACACTTATAGAGACTACCTTTTTAATATAGCCAAAAATTCCTGCCATTGTCAAGAATAGAGCGACTCTGCCAGGCCTTTTTTACTTTCGGCGCCAAATTTTAAAACCTGTCAGTAATCTACCCCGAGCAGATATAGGCCCTGGGGAGGCGCAGTCGGGCCGGCATATCTCCTGTCCTGGCGAGCGAGGATTTCGGCCAGGTTCTGTGCCTTTAGCCGCCCCCTTCCAACTTCTATCAAGGTTCCCGTTATAATACGCACCATATTATAAAGAAAGCCATCGGCAGCAATGTCCAGAAACAGATAATGGTCATCTTCCTCCATCTGACAGCGGCTGACGGTCCGCGTGAAGGTTTTGACCGGAGAACCGCTGGCACAAAACGATTTGAAATTGTGCGTACCCCGCAAGTAAGCGCAAGCCCTCTGCATTTTCTCAAGGTCAAGCTTCTCGGTGTTGCACCAGGCGTAATTTCGCTGACATACAGCGCCAAGCGGGCTGCGGTAAATCCTATAACGGTAATGCTTGGTTACAGCCAGAAACCGGGGATGAAAGTCTGCCCGGGCCGCCTCGCTCTCCAATACCTGAATGTCGGGCGGAAGAAAACTATTTAAGGCTAAGCCCCAGCGCTGAGCCGGTATGCTGGCAGAGGTATCAAAGGCGATCACCTGCCCCAGGGCATGAACCCCGGTGTCGGTGCGTCCCGCGAATAGGACGGATACCTTTTCAGCAGTTAACCTGTAAATGGCTTCCTGCAGGGCAGCCTGAATGGTGTGAGCATTAAGCTGAATCTGAAAGCCATGATACTGGCTGCCATCATATTGAATAATCATTTTAATCCGCTGCACGATACCTTTCCCCGTTATCATGATTTAGCAGGTCGGGCCGGCCTTATACAGAGGCCGTAATTAAGGCCGGGAGCCAGGACTTAGGAAAAACTATAGTGGCTGGGACATCCGCCGGGCACAGGGAGGCCGTAAAGGCGGATAAATGTTTAAAATCTCCGGCAGTACGGCTTGTTGCACTAAGAACTCGTACACAAAGATAAGGAGGACGTTTTGCCAACTCCTCCATAGAATAACTGTTTGAGGACTGTCTGCACCCGATTACGAATCTAAAGCAGGATTCCTCCCCCGATTCGCCGGGTCCATAAGCCGCATCTTTTTCAACTGTATGAAGCATACGCCGGTAGCCGGCATGGGACCGCCTTAAGCCCTGTGTGCAGGCTTATCCCGGCTGTCCATGCCTATTGCAACTTATCGGACCGAGAAAAACGCAGCAACACCTCGAATCCTGTCCGGGCTGGATGTCTGCCATCACTGCCCGGAAATGCCTGTACTTTCGAGGTCAAACCGGGGATGGACCCGCCTATCCCCGCTCCTGCTGTAATTAACGGCCTGATTCAGCAGGATTACTGCACCAGCTCAATAATTGCCAAGGGGGCGCCATCGCCCTGACGAAAGCCGACTTTTATAATACGGGTATACCCACCCTGGCGGTCCTTGTAGCGCTCAGCCAGTTCGGTGAATAACTTCTTTACTACCGGTTCTTTGGTCAGATATGCATGGGCCTGGCGGCGCGCATGCAGGTCGCCTGCTTTGCTGAGGCTGATCATTTTGTCAGCGATACGTTTAATTTCTTTGGCTCTGGTCTCGGTGGTGGTTATTTTTTCACTTTCCAGCAAAGAAGTCACCGCGTTTCTTAGCAACGCCCTTCTTTGATGGCTCAAAAGTCCTAATCTACGGTAAGCCACTGGGGCTCCTCCTTTCTAGTCCTCCGTTTTCTTAAAGGACAAGTCAAGTTCTTTAAGTTTTCTTTCGATTTCTTCCAGAGATTTTTGTCCCAGGTTTCTGATTTTGCTCATCTCTTCACGAGTCTTTTCAATCAAATCGCCGACGGTATTGATATTGGCCCGTTTAAGCCCATTAGAAGCGCGAACCGAGAGTTCCAGTTCCTCGATGGACATCTCCAGAACCTTGTCTTTCTTTTCTTCTTCTTTTTCCACCAGGATTTCCACTTCAGCATAAGTATCGTCGATCTCGGTGAAGAGTTTCAAATATTCGATCAATATCTGTGCAGACAGGCTGATTCCTTCCTCCGGGCTGATACTTCCATTGGTCCATACCTCAAGGGTCAAACTGTCATAATCGGTGCGCTTGCCGACCCTGGCCATGTCAACCGAATAGTTGACCTTGGTTACCGGGGTATAAATAGAATCAATCGGAATCAAGCCTACGATCTCTTCGCTTTTGATAGGCTGTTGGTCGGCGCTGACATAGCCCCGGCCCCGTTCCACGGTCAGTTCCATGGAGATTTTGGCCCCTTCATCCAGAGTGGCAATGTGCAGATCCGGGTTAAGTATTTCCACTTCGCCATCAGGCGTTATGTCACTGGCCTTCAAATCCATTTTACCTTCTTTTTCGATGCGCAGAATTTTACGATCCTGACTGTCATATTTGAGGACCAGCTTCTTTATGTTGAGGATGATTTCGGTAGTATCCTCAACCACATTGGGTATGGTGGAAAACTCATGCAACACGCCGTCAACCTTGATAGAGGTAACCGCTGCTCCAGGCAGTGAAGACAATAAAACGCGGCGCAGCGAATTGCCCAAGGTGGTTCCATATCCACGTTCCAAGGGTTCAATAACAAACTTGCCATAGTTTTTTTCGGGGTCTTTATCTACACACTCAATGCGCGGTTTTTCCATCTCCAGCATTATAACAGACCCTCCTTTCTAGAGGTGATTATCTAGAGTAGAGTTCTACGATGAGCTGTTCGTGTACCTGAGTATCTATTTGATCCCGGGCGGGGTAAGCCAGAACAGTACCGGTTAGATTCTCCACGTCCACACTCAGCCATTCCGGCGGGGTCTTATATGCTGCCTGTTCCTTCATCTCCGCAAATTTGGAGGATTCTTTGCTGCCTGGTTTAACCTGAATGACATCATTAATCCTGACCAGCATTGAAGGAATGGTGGCCTTTTTGCCATTGACAGTAAAGTGACCATGGGTAACTAGCTGGCGGGCTTCCGCCCGAGACGAGGCGAAACCGAGCCGGTAAACCACGTTATCCAGACGCCTCTCCAGGAGTACCAGAAGATTTTCGCCGGTTATACCCTGTTGACGATCAGCCTTTTTGAAATAATTACTGAACTGTTTTTCCAAAACCCCATAAATCCTGCGGGTTTTTTGCTTCTCACGCAGCTGCAGCCCGTATTCAGAGGGCTTTTGTCTCCGGTTCTGTCCATGGGCTCCCGGTGCGTATGGTTTCCTCTCCACTGCACACTTCTCTGAATAGCACCGGTCCCCTTTCAGGAATAACTTTTCACCTTCCCGGCGACACTGGCGGCAAACGGAATCAATGTATCTTCCCACTTATGCCACTACCTCCTTATACTCTTCTTCTTTTAGGCGGCCTACACCCGTTGTGGGGTATGGGTGTTACGTCTTTTATTACACTGACTTCCAGACCCGCGGCCTGTAAGGAGCGAATTGCTGCTTCGCGACCTGCGCCGGGGCCTTTCACATAACATTCAACTTCCTTCAGACCATGCTCCATGGCGGCCCGGGCTGCGATTTCGGCAGCCTGTTGGGCTGCAAAAGGCGTGCTTTTGCGGGACCCCTTGAAACCTACCGTGCCGGCGCTGGACCAGGAAATGGCGTTGCCGTGCCGGTCGGTGATGGAAATGATTGTATTGTTAAAGGTTGACTTGATGTGAGCGATGCCATGCTCGATGTTTTTCTTCTCACGCCGTTTAACCCTGGTGGTTGTTCTTCTGGCCAATTATGAATCCCCCTTTTCCAACTATTTCTTCCTGCCCCCCGCAGTGCGCTTAGGCCCTTTGCGGGTGCGTGCATTTGTCTTGGTATTCTGACCTCTGACCGGAAGGCCGCGCCGATGACGTATGCCCCGGTAACAACCCAGATCCATCAACCTCTTGATGTCCATGCTGACCTGGCGCCTTAAGTCGCCTTCCACTGTATAGCTTTTCTCGATGATCTCCCTCAGCTTGGAAACTTCTTCCTCGGTTAAATCTTTCACCCTGGTATCAGGATTTATACCTGCCAGGGTCAGGATCTGCCTGGAGGAAGGCCTGCCGATACCAAAAATATATGTTAGCGACACTTCCACTCTCTTGTCCCGCGGTAAGTCCACACCAGCTATTCTTGCCAAATTTTTTCACCTCCGATTATTTAACCTTGAACCTGTTTATGCTTGGGGTTTTCACAAATCACCATGACCCGCCCCTTGCGTTTGATGATCTTGCATTTCTCGCACATGGGCTTGACTGACGGTTTAACCTTCAAGATGTCTACCTCCTCGTTTGGCTGTGCCTACTTGAAACGATAAGTGATTCTGCCGCGGTTCAAATCATAAGGGGAGAGCTCAACCATCACCCTGTCCCCCGGTAATATTCTGATAAAATTCATTCTCATCTTACCCGAAATATGGGCGAGGACCTTATGGCCATTTTCCAGTTCCACTCTGAACATGGCATTAGGCAATGGTTCAATCACTTTGCCCTCGATCTCGATTACATCCTCCTTAGCCATTTACCAGACCTCCTTCCCATCCGATACCCCAGTTGTGCCAATATTTTTCAGGTATTTGCGCAGGATATGGTTTCCCGGTGTCTCGCCGCTTTTAATGATTGCAACGATTTCATCCGCCTTAACACCAGTAAACTGAATATGTTTGATATTCTTGACCTTGGGATTTTCTATTTTCCGCAAGCTCCCGTCCGCCACGGTTACAAAACGGTCGTTGATCACTCCGACAATAATAAACATTCTGCCTTGATCCCGGCCTGTTTTAGAATAAACCACTTTACCCAGGATGTCTTCCATAAATAGCCGTCCACCCCCGTTTGATCGGAATGGTTCCGTGCTTGCCAGCAGCTGACCTGCCTGGGTTCCGCTCTCATTGCCAACCATTTGCGGATCCTCTATAGACCGGCCAATACTGCTTGGATATCGGCAAATACCTGCAGAGTATCACGGTCACCATCTATGCTATGCAAAACCCCGTGCGCTTCATAGTAATCCAGCAACGGGCTGGTTTGCTGCTGATAAACCTTGAGCCGGTTGCGGGCGGTTTCCTCCTGGTCATCACTGCGTTGTATAAGCTCTCCGCCGCATTTATCGCAAACACCGGCCTTAACTGGAGGATTGAAAACTATATGGTACAACGATTTACATTGAGAACAGCTGACCCGACCTGTAGTGCGCTGAATCAAGACCTCATCGGGAACAAATATGTTGATAGCGGCTTCAATCTTGCTGTTCAACCTGGACAGGACCTTATCAAGAGCCTGGGCCTGCACCGTAGTTCTCGGAAAACCGTCCAGCAGAAAACCTTCCTTACAATCCGGCTGAGCCAGGCGCTCTTCCACGATGCCGATAGTCACCTCATCTGGGACCAATTGGCCCTTATCCATAAAAGATTTGGCTTTTAACCCCAATTCGGTACCCTCTTGCACAGCTTCCCGGAACATATCTCCAGTAGATATATGCGGAACCGGATAAGAGGCTTTGATAAGATCGGCCTGAGTTCCTTTTCCAGCCCCGGGAGGTCCCATTAAAATTAAATTCATATCCAGCCGCCTCCCTATTTTACAAAACCTTCATAACTGCGCAGCAACAGGTTGGATTCAACTTGTTTCATGGTATCCAGAGCCACACCAACCATAATTAAAAGTGATGTACCGCCGAATGCCAGGCTGGTCACATGTGTGGCATAAACAATAAAGTTGGGCAGGACTGCGATTAGAGCCAGGAATACACCGCCTGCCAGTGTCAAGCGGGTCAAAACCCTGTCGATATATTCCGCAGTCGGCCTGCCTGGTCTGATGCCGGGTACAAAACCGCCATATTTCTTGATATTTTCAGCCACGTCTGCGGGATTGAAAATAATCGAGATATAGAAAAAGGTAAAAAATACAATCAGCAAGGCATATATCAGGTTGTAAAGCGCACTGCCCTGATGAAAGTGATTGTTCAAAAAGGCATTGAATCCTGAAGCTGGATCCATCCATGACCCGATCGTTGCCGGAAACATCAATAGTGATAAGGCAAAAATGATCGGGATAACGCCAGCGGTATTTACCTTCAAGGGCAGGAACGTACTTTGGCCGCCATAGAGTTTTCGTCCTACCACTCTTTTGGCATATTGCACCGGCAGCCTTCTCTGCCCTTCATTAACCGCGATAATGGCCACTATAATGGCTAAAGCCAGGACTATAAACAATAAGATGTTGAAAAAACCGATGATCCCGCCGGCTAATTCCTGCCCAACCCCGGATATCTGGCTGGGAATACGTGAGACGATCCCTGCAAAAATTAACAACGAGATGCCGTTTCCAATGCCTTTTTCGGTGATCATTTCACCTATCCACATCAGCAAGGCGGTGCCGGCAGTCAAACATATAGCGATAAACAGGTACATAAAGAAGTTATTGTTTTCAACTGCACCATTGCGGCCCAGGGCTACTGCCATACCCATGGCTTGAATAAAGGCCAAAACCACAGTACCGTATCTGGTATACTGGGCAATTACCTTGCGTCCCTCTTCGCCTTCTTTTTGAAGACGCTCCAGTTTGGGAATGACTACGGTAAGGAGCGACATGATGATGGACGCGTTGATGTAGGGGGTGATGCTCATAGCAAATATACTGAAGCGCTTAAATGCTCCCCCGGAAATGATGTCAAAGAAATTGAACAATTGCCCGCTCAAGAACTTTTGTACTGCATCCGCGTCAATGCCGGGCACCGGTATATGTGCCCCTAATCTGAAAACCAGAAACATGAAAAGGGTAAAGAGCAGCTTTTGCCTCAGGTCTCCTACTTTAACTGCTTTTTGTAATGACCCTAGCATTAGATCACCTCGACTCTACCACCCAGGGCGGTGACTTTTTCTGCTGCCTGCTTGCTCACTTTGTGAACCTTGAGGATCAGCTTGCGCTCCAGAACGCCATCGCCCAATACCTTGACGCCATCATTTATGCTCTTGATAATACCGTTCTCCTTGAGAACCTCCGGTGTTACCTCAGTGCCATCGCTAAAAACGTTTAAATCCTTAACGTTGACAATCGCATAACGAGTTCCAAATATATTGGTAAATCCCCGTTTGGGAATCCGCCTCTGCAACGGCATCTGTCCACCCTCGAAGCCAGGCCTGACCCCTCCGCCGGACCGAGCTTTTTGCCCTTTATGGCCCTTGGTGGAAGTCTTCCCATGACCGGAGCCTATTCCTCGGCCAATCCGTTTGGTTCGTTTATTGGCACCGGATGGAGATTTCAATTCATGTAGTTTCACTTTAAAACCTCCCTGTTCTATTCGTTTACTTCTTCTACTGACACCAGGTGCTGTACTTTGTTGATCTGGCCGCGTATTTCAGGGCTATCCTGTTTTATAACACTCTGATTCAGCTTTCTCAAGCCCAGACTTTTAACGGTTAGTCTCTGGGTTTCAGGGCATCCAATGAAGCTTTTAGTCCAGGTAATCTTAATCATATTAGCCACAAGTATTTCCTCCCTAACCCGTAATCTCATCTACGGTCTTGCCGCGCTGACGGGCTACTGCTTCGGCCTTCTTAAGGCTCCTCAGCCCTTCCATAGTGGCATGAACCATGTTATTGGAGTTGGAAGAACCCAACGACTTGGTAAGTATATCTTTGATACCCGCGGCTTCCAAAACCGCACGCACCGGTCCGCCGGCGATGACCCCGGTTCCGGCCGAAGCTGGTTTCAGCAAGACCTGACCAGCCCCAAATCTGCCCAGTATCTGATGGGGTATGGTGCGTTCATCGATCAAAGGTATCTCGATCATATTTTTCTTGGCGTTTTCAATCGCTTTGCGGATTGCTTCAGGCACTTCGGTAGCTTTACCTTTGCCGGTGCCTACCTTGCCAAGACCATCTCCAACCACTACCAGGGCACTGAAACTAAACCTGCGGCCGCCCTTGACAACCTTGGCGACCCGCCTGATATTGACAACCTTTTCTATCAGTTCAGGAGTGGCTTGTTCTCTTTCGTTCATCCTTTCCCTCCTAGCTTGATTGCTGATCCTAAAACTCTAAACCGCCTTCTCTGGCAGCATCAGCCAGGGCGGCAACTCCGCCGTGGTATTTGTAGCCATTGCGGTCGAACACTACTGTGGTAATGCCTTTTTCCCGGGCTTTGCGGGCGATAGCAGCCCCTACCTCTTTAGCAGCTTCTTGATTGGTACGAGATGCCAGATCCCTGAGATCAGGTTCCAGGGTGGAAGCTGATACCATGGTGACTCCCTTGCTGTCATCAATGATCTGAGCATAGATGTGGCTTAAGCTTTTATAAACACATAAACGGGGAGCTGCGCTGGTACCGGAGATTTTCAGGCGAATACGCTTATGTTTCTTGTCCCTGAGGCTTTTCTTGCTGGATTTTTTAAACAACCATTATCACTCCCTTCCAGGTTATCTGGATCCAGACTTACCGGCTTTGCGCCTGATAACTTCATTTTCATATTTAATGCCTTTGCCTTTGTAAGGCTCAGGTTTTCTGATGGCACGAATATGAGCAGCGGTGTTGCCAACTAATTGCTTATCAATACCCTTTACGGTAATCCTGGTTACAGCCGGCACTTCAAACTCGATGCCTTCGGGAGGATCAACCTCTACCGGGTGGGAGAAGCCGATGTTGATAACCAGCTTTTTGCCCTGCAGCTGCGCCCTGTACCCGACCCCGACCAGTTCTAATTTCCGTTCAAAACCCGCGCTTACCCCCTGCACCATATTGGCTACCAGAGCGCGAGTCAGTCCATGAAAGGCGCGGTTTTGCTTGCTGTCATTGGGTCTTTCCACCAAAAGATTGCTGCCCTCCTGGCTGATCGTAATCTGCCCAGGGATATGCTGGCTCAAGGTGCCTTTGGGGCCAGTGACGTTAACTTTTCCTGCCTCTATTTCAACACTTACCCCTGCGGGTATTTCAATAGGTTTTTTGCCGATTCTAGACATTGCTCACCCCTCCTTTGGCTACCAGATATAGCATAGTACTTCCCCGCCGATTCCGATCTTGCGAGCTTTTTTATCACTCATCAGTCCCTGCGAAGTGGATATGACTGCAGTTCCCAATCCTCCCAGAACCTTGGGGATCTCATCCCTTTTCACATATACCCTCAGTCCGGGTTTGCTTATCCTTTTAATGCCTGTAATAACCTTTTCTTTGTTAGGACCGTATTTCAGGTAAATCCTGATGACTCCCTGTTTAGCGTCCTTAATGTATTCATAATCCCTGATGTACCCTTCTTCCTTCATAATAGCGGCTATGGCCAGCTTTATCTTGGAAGAGGGAATCTCAACGGTTTCATGCATGACCATATTGCCATTTCGAATCCTGGTCAGGAAGTCGGCTACTGGATCAGTCATGACCATATTAAATACCTCCTTATATTACAACTTACCAGCTCGCCTTAGTAACCCCTGGCAGTTCACCTTTGTGTGCGAGTTCACGGAAACAGATGCGGCACATTCCGAATTTGCGCATATAAGCCCGCGGCCTTCCACAGATCTTACACCTGTTATAAGAACGAACCTCGTATTTCTGATTACGCTGTTGCTTGGCAATAAGAGCCTTCTTAGCCATTAGTCCCTAACCTCCTTATCTGAAAGGCATACCCATACTTCTCAATAGTTCTCTGGCTTCCTCATCATTGTTGGCGGTGGTTACGATCACCACTTCCATTCCTCTGATCTTGTCGATTTTGTCATACTCGATTTCTGGAAAAATGGTCTGCTCCTTAATCCCCAGAGAGTAGTTGCCCCGACCGTCGAAAGCCTGCGGAGATACCCCGCGGAAGTCTCTTACCCGGGGCAGGGACAGATTAATCAATCGATCCAGGAACTCATACATGCGCTCCCCGCGTAAGGTAACTTTACAGCCAATTGCCATACCTTCACGCAGTTTGAAGCCGGCAATGGATTTTTTAGCCCGGGTAATAACCGGTTTCTGTCCGCTTATGATGGTGAGGTCACTTACCGCTCCATCCAGGGCTTTGGGGTTTTGCACGGCTTCCCCGGCGCCGATATTCAAGATGACCCGATCAACTTTAGGAACCTGCATGACATTTTTGTATTGATATTTTTCCATTAACTTAGGAACGATTTCTTGTTTATATTGTTCATATAACCTAGCCATCTATAGCTAGCCTCCCTTCCTGGAGAATCTTAGTCCAGAATTTCTCCGCATTTTTTGCATTTTCTCGCTCTCTCTGTCTCCAGAACGGCTTTGCCGACACGAGTAGGCTTATTGCATTTGCCACATATCAGCATCACATTGGAGGCATTCAAGGGGGCCTCAATATTGATAATCCCGCCTTGCGGCATGGTGCGACTGGGCTTCTGATGCTTTTTGACCTTGTTTATACCTTCAACTACGACTTTATTATTCTTGGGTAATACCCTGATGACTTTCCCCTTTTTGCCAGCATCTTTCCCAGTCACCACCAGGACATTGTCGCCCTTTTTAATTTTCATACTTTTTACACCTCCATCTTTACAGGACTTCCGGGGCCAGAGATACGATCTTCATAAAGTTCCTATCGCGCAGTTCCCTGGCTACGGGCCCAAAAATACGGGTGCCTTTAGGATTGTTATTATCATCTATAATCACAGCAGCATTTTCTGAGAAAGCGATATAGGAGCCATCTGGCCGTCTGATTTCCTTTTTGGTGCGTACCACCACCGCTTTAACCACATCGCCTTTCTTAACCACACCGCCGGGAGAAGCCTCTTTGACCGAGACCATGATGATATCGCCAACCGTGGCATATTTCCGGGTTGATCCGCCCAACACCTTAATGCACAGTACCTTTTTGGCGCCGGTGTTGTCGCCCACCTGCAGCATCGTTTCTTGTTGAATCACGGTGTAACCTCCCTTTCGACCTTAAGACCCTATTGTAAGGTCTCGGCCCGGTGAATGATTTCTATTAATTTCCATCTTTTATCCTTGCTCAGGGGCCGGGTTTCCATGATTTTTACCACATCGCCAGTTTTGGCAGTATTGTCTTCATCATGGGCTTTATATTTCTTGCTGGTTTTGATGGTCTTTTTATACAGTGGATGCTGTTTGACAGTCTCCACGCGGACAGTGATGGTTTTATTCATCTTGTCACTGCTGACCGTCCCCACCTTGACTTTTCTGTTATGCTGGTTGTCAGTCACCCTTTGACCTCCTTTTACCTATTGCCTTTGGCCAGTTCCCGCTGCCTCAAAATAGTTTTGCACCTGGCGATGTTCTTTTTAACATCATTGATCCTCATAGGGTTATCCAGCTGTCCGGTGGCAAGTTGGAACCTTAAATTAAACAACTCATCCTTATGGTCCGAAACCTTCTGTCTTAATTCCTCGTCGGTTAGTTCTCTGATTTTGCTAGTTTTCACTAACCTCACCACCCATTTCTTCTCTTTTTACGAACCTGCACTTGATGGGAAGCTTGTGGGATGCCAAGCGCATCGCTTCCCTGGCAACTTCTTCACTAACACCTGACAGTTCGAACATGATGCGGCCCGGTTTTACTACGGCTACCCAATGCTCCGGGGAGCCTTTGCCTTTACCCATGCGGGTCTCAGCCGGTTTTACGGTCAGAGGCCGGTCGGGGAATATCTTGATCCACAGTTTCCCGCCTCTTCTGACATAACGGTTGATGGCAATACGGGCTGCTTCAATCTGCCGGTTGGTAATCCAGGCCGGTTCCAAAGCCTGCAACGCGAAATCACCGTAGGTGACTTCATGGCCTTTGTTGGCTTTGCCTTTCAGGCTGGGACGGTGCTGTTTTCTATACTTCACTCTTTTTGGGGTTAGCATTATCTTTCGGCCTCCTCCACTCTAGCCTGTTTGGGCCGCTGTTTAGCCTCAGGCATAATCTCTCCCCGGTTCAGCCATACTTTGATGCCGATCTTGCCATAAGTGGTATTGGCTTCAGCAAAGCCGTAATCAACATCGGCCCTCAATGTATGCAGGGGCACTTTGCCTTCAGAATACCATTCGGTGCGCGCTATTTCAGCTCCGCCCAGGCGTCCGGCAATAGCGATCTTGATGCCAACGGCATTGGCTCTCATGGTACGGCCTACGGTTTGCTTCATGGCTCTGCGGAAAGAAATCCTCTTTTCCAGTTGCTGAGCGACGTTTTCGGCTACAATCTGCGCATCCAGCTCGGGGCGCTTGATTTCCTGGATATTTATATTGACATTCTTTTTGGTCATCTTTATTAATTCGGCTTTTAAATTCTCGACTTCTTGCCCGCCGCGGCCGATGATGATACCCGGTTTGGCGGTGTGGATGGTAACCCTTACACGATTGCCGGTCCTCTGAATCTCTACCTTAGAAACTCCGGCAGTATAAAATCTTTCCTTGATGTAATTGCGGATTTTATAGTCTTCATGGAGCAGTTCGGTATAATCGCGGTCAGCAAACCAGTTGGAATCCCAATCGCGAATAATCCCGATTCTAAATCCTTTAGGATGTACCTTTTGACCCACTATTTAACCTCCCTTTCCTTTAAAACCACCGTAACATGGCTGGTTCTATGGCGTCTTACATCGGCTCTGCCATAGGCCCTGGGCTGCATTCTCTTCATGGTGGGCCCTTCATCTACAAATATGGCGGATACGTACAAATCGTCGGAATCCATGTCGTAGTTATGCTCCGCGTTGGCCACGGCGGACTTCAATACTTTATTGATCAAGGGAGCGGATCTCTTATTGGCGTACTTTAATATCCCGACCGCTTCTTTTACATTTTTACCCCTCACCAGATCAGCGACCTGACGCGCCTTAAAAGGAGATATTCTTAAATAACGTGCAATAGCTTTTGCTTCCATATCTAATCTGCCTCCTTTCTACCTGGATCGGCTCGTTTTTTCAGATTTGCCGGCATGGCCCCGGTAGGTTCTGGTAGGTGCGAATTCGCCCAGTTTCATGCCAACCATATCTTCGGTAATATATATCGGAACGTGTCTCCGGCCATCATGCACCGCCAGGGTATGCCCTATCATCTGCGGGAAGATGGTGGAGCGCCGCGACCAGGTTTTGATAACGGTCTTTTTACTGGATTCGTTCATTTGTTCAATCTTAGCTAAAAGCTTCTCTTCGCAATAAGGTCCTTTTTTGAGTGACCTAGCCATCTAAAGACCTCCTTTATTTCCTCTTCTTGACGATCATCTTGTCAGAAGGTTTTTTCTTGCGGGTCTTGCCGCCGATAGCGATCTTGCCCCACGGAGACACCGGGTACTTCCGTCCGATGGGGGCCCGGCCTTCACCGCCGCCATGAGGGTGATCCACCGGGTTCATGACCGAGCCTCTAACGGTCGGCCTTATGCCCATCCACCTGGAGCGGCCGGCTTTGCCGATAGTCATGTTCTCGTGCTCCAGGTTGCCAATCTGACCTATGGTAGCGCGGCAGTTGACATGTATCAAACGGACTTCTCCGGAAGGCAGACGCACATGGGCGTAAGCGCCTTCTTTGGCCATGAGCTGGGCTACAGTCCCTGCGGAACGGACCAACTGGCCGCCTTTGCCGGGCCGCAGCTCGATATTATGGATCAATGAGCCTACCGGGATGTCCTTTAAGGCCATGGCATTCCCGACTTTGATATCGGATCCGCTGCCGGATACGATGGTGTCCCCCACTTTCAGATTCTGGGGTGCGATGATATAAGCTTTGCTGCCATCCTTATAATGCAGCAAAGCGATGTTTGCCGAACGATTGGGGTCATATTCGATGGCCGCCACTTTAGCTGGAACCTGATCCTTGTTCCGCTTGAAATCGATGATGCGGTATAAGCGTTTATGTCCGCCGCCCCGGTGCCTGACAGTCAAACGCCCTTTGGCATTGCGCCCGCCAGTGCTTTTCAGGGGAACGGTAAGGCTTTTTTCGGGTTCGGTTTTGGTGATTTCCTCGAAGGTCATCACTGTCATTTGTCTTCTACTGGGTGTGGTAGGCCTGAATTTCTTTATGCCCATTTAGTGTCCCTCCTTGCAACGTCATTGGCGATGGCTTACATGCCTTCAAACAGCTTGATCTTCTGGCCGGGTTTCAATATCACTATGGCCTTCTTACGATCCGGGGTGTAACCGGTGCTGCGCCCCTGCCGTTTCGGTTTGCCTTTCACGATCATGGTGTAAACCTTATCGACTCTGACATTGAAAATGTTCTCAATGGCGTTCTTGATCTCAGTCTTATTGGCTTTTTTGTCGACGATGAAAGTATATTTATTGTCAGCCAGCAGTCCCATCGATTTCTCGGTGACGATCGGCTTGATGATTATATCCCGGTAATCTCTCATCTTACGCAAATACCTCCTCTACCCTGGCAACGGCATCCTTGGTGATGAGCAGGACATCGTAATTCATCAGGTCGTAAACATTCATGTAATCCACCGGCAGCGGTTTAACTCCCGGAATGTTGCGGGCGGACTTGATCACGTTCTGATCCACATCAGCTACGACCACCAGGGCTTTTTTATCTATCTGCAGGGATTCCAGGGTTTGAAGCATGGCTTTGGTCTTGGGAAGATCGAATTTTAAATCATCTAAAACGATCAGGTTGTTATCCAAAACCTTGCTGCTCAATGCTGACTTCATAGCCAGCCTTCTTACCTTGCGGGGCAGGGTATAGGAATAATCACGCGGTTTAGGGCCAAAGGTGACCCCGCCGGTTCTCCATACTGGATTGCGGCTGCTTCCCACCCGGGCGCGCCCGGTCCCTTTTTGTCTCCACGGCTTTTTGCCTCCCCCACGAACCTCGGCCCGTGTCTTGGTAGAAGCAGTGCCGACCCGACGGTTGTTTAATTGCATTTTTATAAATTGATGCAGAACCGCTTGATTGGGAGTAATGCCGAATATCTGGTCGTTTAATTCAAGCTCTCCGATTTGGGCCCCGCTCATATTATAAATGGCTACTTTAGGCACTTATTTACCCTCCTTTGTCGGCGCTTATGCCTTGACTGAATTCTTTATGGTGACAAGACCTCTTTTGGGCCCAGGGATTGATCCCTTAATTAAAATCAGGTTTCTTTCCGGATAGACTTTTACTACCTTCAGGCCTTGGACGGTTACTCTTGACCCGCCTAACCTACCGGGCAACTTTCTTCCTTTAAAAACACGTGCCGGCCCTTTGGCTGCCAGTGAACCGGGACGCCGGTGGTATTTTGATCCGTGTCCCATCGATCCCCGCGCGAAATTGTGGCGTTTCACTCCTCCGGCAAAGCCTTTCCCCTTGGAGATCCCCACCACGTCAACCAATTCGCCGCTTTCGAACACATCCGCCTGAATATCCTGACCAACCTCGTATTGGTCTACATTGTCAACGCGAAACTCCCGGATAAACCGCAAAGGTTTCGCATTAGCTTTCTTAAAATGCCCTTTAATGGGCTTATTGGCCAGTTTTTCTTTCAGGTTGTAAAAACCTACCTGAATAGCGTTATAACCATCGATATTTTCGTTTTTCTTCTGTAACACCGTACAGGGCCCGGCTTCCACCACAGTGACAGGCACCGCTTTGCCGGCTTCATCAAAAATCTGGGCCATGCCGATCTTCACGCCAAGTATTGCTTTATTCAGATTTCCAGCCATTTTTTTACCTCCTTGTCGGTCAATTCTCAGTGATAGGTTGGAAGTGGTTTCCAACTTCACTTCTCTTAGCTGGCTGACTGCCTCCCTAACCTGTTTAGTCCACTGGTTTTGCAAGCAGCCGGGGAAGTTTTATAATTTGATTTCAATGTCCACCCCTGAAGGCAGATCCAAATGCATCAGAGCATCAATTGTTTTGGGATTAGGATCCAGTATATCGATAAGGCGCTTGTGAGTCCTCATTTCAAACTGTTCCCGAGAATCCTTGTTCACATGAGGCGATCTCAAAATGGTATAAATACTCTTCTCGGTTGGCAGGGGAATAGGTCCAGACACATTAGATCCATTCTTCTTGGCAGTGTCCACAATCTTCTGTGAGGACTGATCAAGCAGTTTGTGATCAAATGCCTTTAGTCTAATCCTTACTTTCTGTTGGCCATTCACGCTTGTTAAACCTCCTTAGCTGGCTTCACTTGTACACGTATCCGGGTGTCTAGTTGGGAAGGATAATAACCTTCCCAACCGAAACTCGCTGTTTTCTAAATTTAGCTGTTAATGGAAGTGACCACGCCGGCGCCTACGGTTCTGCCGCCCTCGCGGATTGCGAAGCGCAGTCCCTGTTCAATAGCGATGGGAGTGATCAGTTCGATTGCCATCTGCACGTTGTCTCCCGGCATTACCATCTCCACTCCCTCAGGCAGTTGGATGATCCCGGTAACATCAGTGGTTCTGAAGTAGAACTGCGGCCGGTATCCGCCAAAGAACGGGGTGTGCCTTCCGCCTTCTTCTTTGGTCAATACGTACACCTCGGCATTGAACTTGGTCAACGGCTTGATGCTCCCAGGCTTGGCCAATACCATGCCTCTCTCCACTTCTTTACGGTCTACACCTCTCAACAACGTCCCTATGTTGTCTCCCGCCTGGGCGTAATCCAACAGTTTTCTGAACATCTCTACGCCGGTGCATACGGTCTTTCTGGTCTCTTCCCGCATCCCTATGATCTCTACTTCGTCTCCCACTTTCACCTGGCCCCGCTCCACTCTGCCGGTGGTCACAGTGCCCCGTCCAGTGATGGTGAATACGTCTTCAATAGGCATCAGGAATGGTTTGTCTACCGCTCTCTCCGGCATGGGGATGTAGCTGTCAACCGCATCCATCAGTTCCCAGATGTGTCCGCACCACTCGCAGTCACGGTTGCCGCATCCGCATTCTAAAGCCTTTAAGGCGGAGCCTCTCACTACCGGCAGGTCATCTCCGGGAAATTCATAGAAGCTCAACAGTTCGCGGACTTCCATGTCCACCAGTTCCAGGAGCTCTTCATCATCTACCATGTCGGTCTTGTTCATGAATACTACGATATAGGGTACTTCTACCTGTCTGGACAACAGGATGTGTTCCCGGGTCTGGGGCATGGGGCCGTCAGCTCCGGATACCACCAGGATGGCTCCGTCCATCTGTGCCGCTCCGGTTATCATGTTCTTGATGTAGTCCGCATGACCCGGACAGTCCACATGGGCATAATGCCGGTTCTCGGTCTGATATTCCACATGCGCGGTATTGATGGTTATGCCTCTTTCTTTCTCTTCAGGGGCTTTGTCTATTTCTGCATACGACGTCGCTTTCGCTCCCCCGACTTTTGACAATACCAGGGTTATTGCCGCCGTCAATGTCGTCTTGCCATGGTCGATGTGTCCGATGGTCCCAATGTTTAAATGGGGTTTCGTCCTTTCGTATTTAGCCTTTGCCATCTGTTCTCTCACCTTTCCTTTCCTGTTTTACATATCCTGTAAGGGTATACCATACCTTTTAGCCATAATTTCCCTGGCTTTTGATGCGGGTATCTCCGCATAGTTTTTGATCTGCATGGAGAAGCTGGCTCTGCCCTGACTGGCAGATCGCAGGGCGGTTGCATAGCCAAATGTTTCGGCTAACGGCACTTCGCCGTTAACAATCTTGCTGTGACGGTTTTCTTCAAATCCCATCACTCTTCCCCGGCGAGCGTTGAGGTCGGAAATAATATCTCCTACATATTCTTCCGGGCTGACAATTTCAATGTCCATAATAGGTTCCAACAAAACCGGTTCAGCTGCCTTGAGGGCTTCTTTAAGAGCCATCACCGCAGCGACTTTGAAGGCCTGTTCTGTGGAATCAACTTCGTGGAAAGTTCCCCCTTTCAGGGTTACCTCCACATCATCAACTGGATAACCTGCCAGAATCCCGGCCTGTAGACCTTCTAACACCCCACTTTCAATGACGGGAACAAATTCCCGGGGTATATGTTCATGATTGGATTTATCGATAAACTGCACCCCCTGGCCTTCAGGCCGAGGTGCGATTTCTAATATTACGTGAGCAAATTGACCGCGCCCGCCAGCTTGTTTGTCGAAGCGGGCTTCAGCACGGTTTTTCTTTTTAGCGGTCTCTTTATAGGAAACCTGGGGTTTACCAACATTGGCATTAACCTTAAATTCCTTCAGCAAACGATCCACGATAATCTCCAGGTGCAGCTCACCCATTCCAGATATAATGGTCTGCCCGGTTTCGGCATCCATCCGGGTTCTGAAAGTAGGGTCCTCTTCTGCTAGACGCCGCAGACTGTCACCGATTTTATCCTGGTCTGCTTTGGTTTTGGCCTCAATGGCTACATCTACCACCGGGTCAGGAAACTGAATGGATTCGAGTACGATGGTATCGGGCTCGCTGCACAGGGTATCTCCGGTTACCGTTTCCTTCAAGCCTACCGCAGCTACGATATCACCTGCCAGGGCTTCCTGAATCTCCTCACGATGGTTGGCATGCATTTTGAGTATCTTGGTAATCCGCTCCCGGCGGTTTTTCCCGCTGTTCATCACCGTGCCGCCAACCTTCACCCTGCCGGAATAAATCCGGAAGTAGGTAAGTTTACCCACATAAGGATCCACCGCCACCTTAAAAGCCAGGGCGCACATTGGCCCGGCAACATCAGCCTGGCGGCTGATCTCCAGCCCGGTTTTGGGATCCACACCCTTGACCGCGGGAATATCCACTGGCGAAGGCAAATAGTCAACCACTGCATCCAGGAGCATCTGTACCCCTTTGTTCTTGAAAGAAGAACCGCACAAAACCGGTACAATTCTGTTTTTAATGGTAAGGGCGCGCAACGATCGCTGTATATCGTCGACCGTGATGTCGATACCATCCAGGTATTTTTCCAGCATATTATCATCGAACTCGGCTAGTTTTTCCAACAATTGCTGGCGGTATTCCAAGGCTTCTTCCATCTGCTGGGCTGTCAGATCCCTGACCAGGAAATGCTCTCCGCTGTCTTCCTCATATATGTAGGCCTTGAGCCGGATGAGATCGATAACACCAGAGAAAAGATCCTCTACCCCTATGGGGAGGTGGATCAAGACCGGTTCGCTGCCCAGATCGGACCGGATCATATTTACTGCTCTGAAGTAGTCGGCGCCGATGCGATCCATCTTGTTGATATAGGCAATGCGGGGGGTGCCGTACCTATCGGCCTGGTGCCATACCGTCTCCGATTGCGGTTGTACCCCGGCCACGGCGCAGAAAATTGCAATGGCTCCATCAAGTATGCGCAATGAACGCTCTACCTCAACAGTAAAGTCCACATGCCCGGGCGTGTCGATAATGTTGATAACCGCATCCCTCCAGGCACAGGTGGTAGCTGCAGAAGTGATGGTGATGCCCCTTTCCTGCTCCTGGCTCATCCAGTCCATTGTGGCGGTGCCTTTATCGACCTCACCCATGCGATGTACCTTTCCGGAATAGAAAAGGATCCTCTCGGTGGTAGTGGTCTTGCCCGCATCTATATGGGCCATAATGCCAATATTTCTTATTGCAGTCAAATCCGCCTTTGCAGCCATCGGCACTCCCAGCACAAGTGATTACCAGCGGTAATGGGCAAAGGCCCGGTTGGCCTCAGCCATCTTATGCGTATCCTCTTTCTTTTTTACTGATTGGCCGGTGCTGTTGTAAGCATCAACAATTTCTCCGGCCAGGCGTTCAGCCATGGTCTTTTCACCGCGTTTGCGGGCATAACCCACTAACCAGCGAATCGCCAGGGTTTGTCTTCTTTCAGGTCTGACTTCGACCGGCACCTGATAGTTGGCACCGCCAACCCGGCGGGCGCGTACTTCGAGTATCGGGGTGATGTTCTTCATCGCGATTTCGAAGGCATCCATGGGGTCTTTGCCGGTTTTTCTAGCTACTATGTCAAAAGCCGAATAGCAGATTTTCTCTGCCAGGCTTTTTTTGCCGTCCCACATGATCTGATTAACCAATTTGGTAAAATACTTGCTGTGATAAATGGGATCTGGCAGAACATCTCTTTTGGGTACGGGTCCCTTTCTTGGCATATCGCGCCTCCCTCCTATTTTTTCTTGGGCCGTTTGGTGCCGTATTTGGATCTTCCCCGGTTGCGGTTCTGAACCCCAGCTGCATCCAAGGTTCCTCTGATAATATGATATCTTACCCCTGGCAGGTCTTTTACACGACCGCCTCTGATCAAAACCACCGAGTGCTCCTGCAGATTGTGGCCAATACCAGGAATGTAAGCAGTTACCTCAATCCCGTTGGATAGACGCACCCTGGCAATTTTGCGCAATGCCGAGTTCGGCTTTTTAGGTGTGGTGGTGTAAACACGTGTGCATACCCCGCGTTTTTGGGGGCAGCTCTTTAATGCTGGCGCAGTTGACTTCTTTTCTACCTTTTCGCGCCCTTTTCTTATCAATTGATTGATGGTTGGCACTATTGCACCTCCTTCCCCATGTTATTGTCAAGCAATGCCACGGTTGCTGAACCCACATCAATGCCACAGGCTTCACCCAGGGTTTTCTTGCTGTTCACCATCTCAATGTCAACCTGGTGCTGGTGGCACAGTTGCTTAATGGGTTCAACCACATGGGGTTCGGCATCACAGGCAATGTATACTTTACTTGCTATGCCCCGGGAAATGGCCTTTTTGACCTGTTTGGCGCCGATTACCCGGGATGATTGTTTTAGATCATCTAGTGGCAACAGATAAACCTCCGAACATCAGAAAATAGGCGAAAAAGATTATTCGAGCTTATTTGCCACGCACTTAAATATTTTAGCACCTGGTGGTCCCCCAGTCAATTATAACCATGATTAATTTGGTGGGGGACCGCTCAAATATGCTTTTAGTCGTTTAAACCGGTTCTTCCTGCAGGATCGGCATCACTGCCTCGGCCTTTTCTGAGACCCGGATATTTCTGTATGTCGAATATCCGGTTCCAGCAGGTATAAGCTTGCCGATGATAACATTCTCTTTCAAGCCGATCAGGTAATCGATTTTGCCTTTTATGGCGGCTTCGGTCAATACCTTGGTTGTTTCCTGGAAAGAGGCTGCCGACAAGAAAGAATCAGTATTCAAAGACGCCTTGGTTATACCCAGCAACATCGGCGAGCATACTGCGGGGAGGCCGCCCTGCTCAATGATCTTGCGGTTCTCTTCTTCAAAGCTGGAGATATCGACAAAGGCCCCGGGCAGCATAGAGGTGTCTCCTGAATATTCAATCTTGACCTTCTTCAACATCTGCCTAATCATGATCTCAATGTGTTTGTCGCTGATATCAACCCCCTGGGAACGATAGACCTTTTGCACCTCCTGCAGGATATAGCGCTGCACATCCTGCATGCCCTTGGTCTTGAGAATGTCATGGGGATTCAAGGGGCCTTCAGTCAGAGCGTCGCCAAGTTCAACCCAATCGCCTTCACCGACTTTGAGACGGGAGCCATAGTGCACCAGGTAGGCGCCCAGTTGCTCATCTTCGTCCCCCAGCACCTGAACTTCACGGCGTCCCTTATTCTCAGACAATTTAACCCTTCCGGTGGCCTCGGCTACCACCGCCTGACCCTTGGGTTTGCGGACCTCGAAGAGTTCCTCTACGCGGGGCAGACCGCGGGTGATGTCTTCACCGGCTACGCCGCCGGTGTGGAAGGTGCGCATGGTCAGCTGCGTGCCGGGCTCGCCGATGGACTGCGCAGCCAGTATGCCTACCGCCTCGCCGATCTCGACATCATAACCGGTGGCCAGGTTGCGGCCATAACACTTCTTGCACACCCCGTACTTGGTCTTGCAGGTCAAGACGCTTCTTATCTTCACTTTGTCGATGCCGGATTTCTCTATCTCATAGCCGACTTCGTCATCGATCATCTCATTTTCGTGCACCATGGTCTCTCCAGTGTCCGGGTGATGGATGGTGTCTACCGAGACCCTGCCGATGATGCGCTGGTGCAGCGGTTCGATCAGCTGTGAACCCTCGGTAATCTTCTCCACGTAGATGCCTTCCACTGACTCACAGTCATCTTCTCTTACGATGACATCCTGGGATACGTCTACCAGGCGGCGGGTCAAATACCCGGAGTCGGCGGTGCGCAGGGCGGTGTCAGCCAGACCTTTGCGGGCTCCGTGGGTGGAGATGAAGTATTCCAAAACGGTTAAGCCTTCACGGAAGTTGGCTTTGATGGGCAAGTCAATGATCTTGCCTGAAGGGTCAGCCATAAGGCCCCTCATTCCAGCCAGCTGACGAATCTGCTGGAAGTTGCCGCGCGCGCCGGAAACAGCCATCATGTACACCGGGTTATCTTCAGGCAGGGCCGTTTTCAGGGCATCGGTTACGTCATCAGTGGCCTGATTCCATATTTCCACCACCTGGCTGTGACGCTCATCTTCAGTTATCAAACCGAAAAGGAAGTCCTCTTCAATACTGTCCACCACCTGCTCGGCCTCGGCCAGGATGCGCCCTTTGGCTTCAGGGGTTTCAAAGTCGGTGACACCTACGCTGATACCAGCTTTGGTGCTGAATTTGTAGCCCAGGCGCTTAATGCCGTCCAACATCTCCGCAGTGCGGGCATTGCCCTCGCGGCGGTAACATTCGTAAACGATATTGCCCAGTTTTTTCTTGTCTATTACTTCATTATGGAAGCCGATGCTGTCGGGCATGACTTCATTAAAGATGACCCGGCCTACCGAAGTTTCGACGATCTCATTATAATGGTGTTCGTAATTGACCGTAAACGACATCTTCACCCTGATCTTTTCCCGCAACTGGATCTGTCCCAGTTCGTAGGCCATACGGGCCTCCTCCGGGCTGGAGAAACAGCGCAGTGCTTCAGCAGGCCGTTCCCATTCTTCTTTGCTCATGTAGGTCAGGTAGAACATACCTATAACCATATCCTGGGTGGGGGTGCATACCGGCTTGCCATCCTTGGGATTAAGGATGTTATTGCTGGCCAGCATCAAGAGGCGCGCTTCGGTCTGAGCCTCAGCGCTCAAAGGCACATGCACCGCCATCTGGTCGCCGTCAAAGTCGGCGTTATATGCCGTACATACCAGCGGATGCAATTGCAGGGCGCGGCCTTCCACCAGCACCGGCTCAAAGGCCTGTATGCCCAAGCGGTGCAGGGTGGGGGCGCGGTTTAACAACACCGGGTGTTCTTTGATAACATCATCCAAGATATCCCAGACTTCCTCGCGGCCGCGCTCCACCATTTTTTTGGCGCTTTTGATATTGGATGAAATGCCGCGGTCCACTAATTTCTTCATTACAAAAGGTTTGAACAATTCCAAGGCCATCTCTTTGGGCAGTCCGCATTGATGCATTTTGAGGTTGGGCCCGACCACAATAACCGACCGTCCGGAGTAGTCTACCCTTTTGCCCAGCAAGTTCTGCCGGAAGCGGCCCTGTTTGCCCTTTAACATATCACTCAGGGATTTTAAGGGGCGGTTGCCGGGTCCGGTGACCGGACGACCGCGGCGGCCGTTATCAACCAGGGCGTCCACGGCCTCCTGCAGCATTCTCTTTTCATTGCGCACGATTATGTCCGGAGCACCCAGATCCAAAAGGCGCTTCAGTCTGTTGTTGCGGTTGATCACCCGGCGGTATAAGTCATTCAAGTCTGAGGTGGCAAAACGGCCTCCGTCAAGCTGCACCATAGGGCGCAGTTCCGGAGGAATCACCGGCAAGACATCCATTATCATCCATTCCGGGTCATTTCCCGACAGGCGGAAGGACTCCACTACCTCCAGGCGCTTGATGGCACGGCCTTTACGCTGGCCGGTGGTGGTGGCAATCTCCTCCTTGAGTTCTTCAGACATGCTTTCCAAATCGATTTCGCTTAAGAGGGTTTTAATAGCTTCCGCGCCAATGCCGGCCTTAAAAGTATCTCCATAACGTTCCCGGTTTTCGCGGTATTCCTTCTCATTGAGCAGCTGTTTTCTCAATAAAGGCGTATCGCCGGGGTGGATAACGATGTAGTTGACGAAATATATAACCTTTTCCAAAACCTTGGGGGACATGTCCAAGAGCAAGCCCATACGGCTGGGAATCCCCTTGAGATACCAGATATGGGATACCGGGGCGGCCAGTTCGATATGCCCCATGCGCTCCCGTCTGACCTTGGAAGTAGTAACTTCAACGCCACAGCGGTCGCAAACTATGCCGCGATGGCGTACCCTTTTATATTTGCCGCAATGACATTCCCAGTCTTTTACCGGTCCAAAGATCTTTTCGCAAAACAGACCTTCTTTTTCCGGCCTCAAGGTGCGGTAGTTAATGGTCTCCGGTTTCTTAACCTCCCCGCTGCTCCAGGAACGAATCTGTTCCGGTGAAGCCAGGGCAATTTTAATCCGCTCAAAGTTGTTAACGTCTAACAAGGCAGACTCTCCTTTCCAGAAGATACGTCACTGTCAACGAGCCTTTGTTCAGGATCTGTTAATCAAGGTACTCTTCCCTGTCATCGCTTTCATCCAGGGTGTCGAGCACCTCTTCGTCCAGGATATCCTGTTCCAAAATCTCTTCGTCCAATATTTCTGGGTTCAAAAGGTCCTCGTCTAAGTGACCGGCGCTCTCGTCAGCCATTGCATCTGCTTCCTCTGCAGCGCCAGCATCATCGACATATTCACTACCGCTTTGCGCGGAACGGGCCACGGTGGTCTCAGGCAGTTCCAATCCCAGTTCACGCGCTTTTTCTTTTTCGTTGACCTCATAGTCAATATCCTTGATGGTGATCTCCTGGTCATCTTCAGAGAGAATACGCACATCCAAGGCCAGGCTCTGCAGTTCCTTGATCAAGACCTTAAAGCCTTCCGGTACTCCTGGCTCCGGAATATTATCCCCTTTGACAATCGACTCGTAGGTTTTCAATCGCCCTACCACATCGTCAGACTTGACGGTCAGGATTTCCTGCAGGGTATAAGAAGCCCCATAAGCCTCCAGTGCCCAGACTTCCATTTCCCCGAAACGCTGGCCCCCGAACTGAGCCTTGCCGCCCAGGGGCTGCTGAGTTACCAGTGAGTAAGGTCCAATCGACCGGGCATGAATCTTGTCATCTACCAGATGGGCCAGTTTTAACATGTAAACATAACCCACTGTGATCTCGTGGTCAAATGGTTCCCCGGTGCGCCCGTCATACAAAACCGCTTTGCCGTTAATGGGCAGCTCGGCTTCAGACAATTTAGTGAATATATCTTCTTCATCGGCACCGTCGAAAACCGGAGTGGCAATGTTCATACCCAGGGCGTTGGCGGCCCATCCCATGTGGCATTCCAGGATCTGCCCGATATTCATGCGGGATGGAACCCCCAGAGGATTGAGGACAATCTGTACCGGGGTGCCGTCTTCAAGAAAAGGCATATCCTCTTCGGGCAATATTCTCGAAATAACCCCCTTGTTGCCGTGCCGGCCTGCCATTTTGTCGCCTTCGGAGATCTTGCGCTTCTGAGCTATATATACTCTGACCAGTTGATTGACCCCGGGGGGCAATTCATCGCCATTTTCCCTGGAAAAGCGTTTCACTGCTACTACTTTGCCGGCTTCACCGTGAGGCACCCGCAGGGAGGAGTCCCTGACTTCTCTGGCTTTCTCCCCAAATATCGCTCGGAGCAGCCTTTCTTCCGGCGTCAACTCGGTTTCTCCCTTGGGGGTCACTTTTCCTACCAGTATGTCATCGGCGCGAACCTCGGCCCCTACCCGGATAACCCCTTGATCATCCAGGTTTTTTAGCATATCTTCAGATACGTTGGGAATGTCCCGGGTGATTTCCTCAGGCCCCAGTTTGGTATCGCGAGCTTCGCATTCATATTCCTCTATGTGAATAGAAGTAAATACATCTTCCTTAACCAATCTCTCCGATATTAGAATGGCGTCCTCGTAATTGTATCCTTCCCAGGGCATGAAAGCCACCAGGACATTGCGTCCCAAGGCCAGCTCGCCATTGCATGTGCTGGGGCCGTCGGCGATTATCTCATTGGCTTCCACATAGTCTCCGGCTCTTACAATAGGCCGCTGGTTATAGCAGGTACCCTGATTGGAACGTACAAACTTCAGCAGATTATGGATTTCGATGCCTCCGCCATCAGTGTCGATCACGATGCGGTCGGCACTGACTTTGCGCACCCGTCCGGATTTTTTGGAAAGAACCACGGCTCCCGAGTCCTTGGCCGCCTTATACTCCAGGCCGGTGCCAACCACCGGAGCCTGGGTGCGTACCAGCGGCACCGCCTGGCGCTGCATATTGGCCCCCATCAGAGCGCGGTTGGCGTCATCGTTTTCCAGGAAGGGGATCAACGAGGTGGCCACACTGAAGACCTGTTTGGGGGAAACGTCCATATAGTCTACACGGTTTACCGGCACCTCCAGGATCTCTTCCGCGAAACGGGCCTCGACGCGGTCCTCCCTGAAATAGCCGTTCTCGTCCAGGGGAGCATTGGCCTGAGCTACCACGAATTCTTCCTCTTCATCTGCGGACAGATAGTGAATCTCTTCCAGCACCCTGCCCGTGGCCTTATCCACTTTGCGATAAGGGGTTTCGATAAACCCGAAGTCATTGACCCTCCCGAAGGTGGCCAGATTCCCGATCAGTCCTATGTTGGGACCTTCAGGGGTCTCGATGGGGCAGATCCTGCCGTAGTGCGAATGGTGCACGTCGCGGACCTGGAAGCCGGCCCTCTCGCGGGTCAGGCCACCTGGTCCCAGGGCGCTCAAGCGTCTTTTGTGAGTGAGTTCGGCCAGGGGATTGGTTTGGTCCATAAACTGCGACAGCTGTGAGCTGCCAAAGAACTCCTTCACCGCTGCGGTGATAGGCCGGATATTAATAAGTACCTGGGGGGTCAAGCTCTCCACATCATGGATGCTCATACGCTCCCGCACCACCCGCTCCATGCGTACCAAACCGGTGCGGAACTGGTTCTGCAGGAGTTCGCCAATTGACCTCAGACGGCGGTTGCCGAGGTGGTCGATAACATCGGTCTTGCCATCGCCCTGAATCAGACGGATGAGATAGCCGATGGTGGCGGTGATGTCTTTTACGGTTAAATGTCTGGTTTCAACCGGAATGTCCAGACCCAGCTTTTTATTCACCTTGTAACGGCCTACCTGGGCCATATCGTAGCGGCGCGGATCGAAGAACAGGTTGTTCAAGAGCTGTTCCGCGGCGTCTTCCGTAGCCATTTCTCCGGGACGGAGACGGCGGTAAAATTCGATCAGGGCTTCCTTCTTGTTGGTGGTGGTATCCTTGTCCAGGGTTTTGGCGAGGATCTCTTCCTCTTCGTAAAGACTGAGAATGACCTCATTGGTCTCAAAGCCAATGCATCTTAAAAGTACCGTAACCGGGATTTTACGGGTCTTGTCTATACGGGTATAGATAACCCCGGCGCTGTCCATTTCCAGTTCAAACCAGGCCCCGCGGTTGGGAATGATGGTGGAGCCATACAATTTGTTGCCGGCCACATCCACGCGGTCATTAAAATATACCCCGGGCGATTTTACCAATTGGCTGACAACCACACGTTCCGCACCATTAATAATGAAGGTTCCCTTGTCGGTCATGAGGGGAAGATCACCCATATACACTTCTGATTCTTTAATCTCCCCGTTTTCTTTATCTGTAAGCCGCACCTTCAGTTTCAAGGGGGCTTGATAGCTAACATCCCTTTCCTTGCATTCGTGAACCTCGTACTTGGGTTCACCCAGGCTGTAATCAATGAAACCTAATTCCAAATTGCCGGTAAAATCGGATATGGGGAATACTTCCTGTAAAGCCTCCCTTAATCCCTTTTCGATAAACCAGCGGTAGGAACTCAGCTGCATCTGGATAAGATTGGGCAGCTCAATGGGTTCATCGATCCTTGAGTAACTGAGCCGCTGGACTCGACCATATTGTTCAACTTTTGCCATCCAGTGTTCACCCCTTTTTTTTAATCCGAAAAGAGTGAAAAGCAAGGCCTAATCTAAAACCTCGCTTTATTCGAAACTACCCCAGCATTTATACCATAAAGCCACTTAGTTTATTACTAAATGGCAAGTATTAATGTTAGCATATGAGGTACTGGAGGTCAAGGGTTTTCTGTAATTTTTTCACTTTTTCATTATATATCAGGTTTATCTTCGGCTTGCTCTATAGTGGGAATCTCTGCTTGCACAACATTATCCAGAGAATACCTGGCATCGATCAGCCTCTCCATGCGCTTGACCTGCCGCCGGTAGACTATCCAGATAAGGCCCCAGCCAATGACCAGGAGGCTTATAACTGATGGCAGAATCTCAATGGTAATGGCGGTCATTGCGAATCTATACTCTTCAGTCTCTGCCTGGGTCGCAATGGCCCAGGTGGCGGCAAAGCCTTCAGGCCATTGTGATTTCACAGCCGGCCTGGCTTTCATGATAAAGCCGGGAACTTCCATTTTGACCTGGCCTGATCTAGCAGCGGTCAAATCATAGAACGTGGTGCCTTCCTTATAGGTTTGTGAATCAAGCGTTATCTTGGTAATTTTAACAGCCACATAGTTCTTGGTTTTAGCCACAATGGGCAAACGGTCGGACAGTTGGTTGTAGGAAGTCCAGCCCTCAATCTGGCGGGTGAAGGTATCAGGCTGCCCGCTCTGCCGCTGCCAGCCACCCTCCGGGTTAATAAGATCCGGGTCATCGGTAGTTATGGTTTCAGTTAGAATCTGACCGTTTTGCCAGGTCAGGGTCCAGTCGAAATCGGCGGCCAAGACATCTGCAGGGCAGGCCAACAATAATACTAAGACCAGAAAAACCACATTCAGCCTCATTATAGAATCATCCCCCTATCCCCTGTTATTAAACCCTTCTATATATATTCCCAGGTTGCACCATTCTAATATAATCTTATTACGAATTTCCCAATAAAAAAAGGTGCTGCCTGCACAGCACCTTTTTATGGGGCAAGTTATTTGATCTCCACAGTTCCGCCGGCCTCTTCGATCTTGGCTTTGATTTCAGCGGCTTCCTGTTTGGTGACCTTTTCCTTGATGGGGTTGGGTGCGGCGTCAACCAGATCTTTGGCCTCTTTCAGGCCCAGGCTGGTCAGTTCGCGGACTACCTTGATGACATTGACCTTCTTCTCGCCGGAAGAAGTCAGGATTACATCGAACTCGGTCTGTTCTTCTTCGGGCTCGGCGGCGGCGGCCGGAGCAGCGGCAACCGCCATGGGGGCGGCGGCGCTCACGCCGAATTCTTCTTCCAATGCCTTGACCAGCTCGGACAGTTCCAGAACGGTGAGACCTTTAACGATATCGATAACTTCCTGTACTTTACTCATTGAAAAAACCTCCTGTTTCTTAATTATTCTTTTAGGCAGTCTATCTATTGGCTTAGCCGGCGGCTTTCTGTACGCGGATTTGATCCAATGCCCGGGCTAATCCGGATATGTTGGCATTAAGCACATACACCAGGCTGGTTATCGGAGCCTGCATGGTTCCCACTACCTGAGCCAGGAGTACTTCTTTAGGCGGCAGGTCGGCCAAAGCCTTAATACGGTCGGCCGCCACCACCTGGCCCTGCACGATTCCCACTTTGACCTCGAGTTTCTTGCGCTCCTTGATGAACTCATAAATGGCTTTGGCGGGTGTTACCAGGTCATCGTCACTGAATAAAACCGCATTGGGACCGTCAATCTGATTGACGATCTCATTGTAGCCACAGTTGCCCAGGGCAAATTCCATCATGGTGTTTTTAACCACCCGGTATTCCACACCGGGAATGCGCAGCCGGTTCCTCAGAGAGGTCATCTCTTCAACATTCAAGCCGCGATAGTCGGTGAAAATGATCAAGCTGGCTTTATCGATCCTGTCTTGAAGCTGCTGCACAACCTTTTGTTTTTCTTCCAATTTCGGCATTTTACTTCACCCCCTTTTTGTCATTTGGGCCACAAATCAAAAACCTCTGCAGCCTGTGCAGAGGTTATCCAATAGTCTATATCATAAATCTATTCGATCATAACCTCGGCTGGCGAACGACGTTCTTTAAGGTTTCCCACCGGCTGTCTACGGTTTTGATTTGCAGTTTTTGTATAGGGTAAGGCTTATTTGCTCATGGCAGCCAATACCAACGGGTTGATTTTAATCCCCGGGCCCATAGTTGAACAGACCGTAACTGAGCGCATGTACTGACCTTTGGCTGCAGCCGGGCGGGCCTTGATTAATGCTTCGGAAAAAACCGTCAGGTTTTCCTGCAGCTTGTCAATCTCGAAGGATACTCTGCCGATAGGCGCATGAATAATAGCGTTTTTATCCACACGGTATTCAATGCGTCCAGCCTTGAGTTCCTTGATGGTGCGCTCGATATCGAAGGTTACAGTGCCTGATTTGGGGTTGGGCATAAGACCGCGAGGCCCCAATATTTTACCTAACTTACCAACCACCGCCATCATGTCCGGTGTAGCGACCGCGACATCGAAATCAAACCAGCCGCCCTGGATCTTCTCGGCGAGGTCTTCGGCGCCGACATAGTCAGCTCCGGAATTTTCGGCCTCTTTTACTTTTTCTCCTTTAGCAAAAACCAGCACTCTCCGGGTTTTTCCGGTTCCGTGCGGCAGGCTGACCGTGCCTCTAACCTGCTGGTCAGCATGGCGGGGGTCTACCCCTAATTTGATGTGAACTTCTACGGTTTCATCGAACTTGGCCTTGGCAATGTCTTTAACCATTTGCAATGCCTGGGCTGGTTCGTACAATTGCGTTCTGTCGATTTGTTTGGCAGCGTCCTGATAGGCCTTGCCTCGTTTCATTAAGTATACCTCCTTGTGGTTGGTGCGGATTTAATCCTCCCACATTAGTGTCATTCGACTACTTCCAATCCCATACTGCGCGCGGTGCCCTCGATCATGCGAATAGCAGCGTCCAGATCGGCTGCGTTCAGGTCATCTTTCTTGGTTTCAGCGATTTCTACGACCTTGGCCCGAGTCACTTTGCCGACCTTTTTCTTATTAGGCTCACCTGAGCCTTTTTCAACACTGGCGGCCTTCTTTAAGAGGTCTGAGGCCGGTGGGGACTTCAATACGAAGGTAAAGGAACGGTCTTCAAAGACGGTGATCTCAACCGGGATGATAAAACCGGTTTTATCAGCTGTCCTGGCGTTATAATCCTTGCAAAATCCCATAATATTGACACCATATTGACCCAGTGCAGGCCCGACTGGCGGGGCAGGGGTGGCTTTTCCGGCGCTGATCTGTAATGATACCTTGCCAATAACCTTTTTAGCCAACTCTTCACCTCCTTACAGTTTTTCTATTTGTTCATAATCCAGCTCGACTGGGGTTTCCCTGCCGAACATGGAAATATTAACCCTTACTTTTCCTCTATCCGGGAGCAGCTCTTTGACGATGCCCTCGAAATTGGCAAAGGGGCCAGTGCGAACCCTGATGTTCTCCCCGATTTCGATATCAATGAATTTCGGTTTGCTTTCGATCAGGCCCATTTGGCGCAGGATTTTGTTGATTTCATCTTCGCGCAGAGGAATGGGCTTGCTGCCGCTGCCTACAAATCCAGTGACACCGGGAGTGTGTCGAACCACATACCAGGAATCCTCGCTCATAATCATGTTTACCAGAACATAGCCGGGGAATACCCGCTTGCTGGTGACCTTCCTTTTGCCGCCTTTATACTCGACCTCTTTTTCTTCAGGGATTAAAACATCAAAGATCTTATCCTGCATATTCATGGATTCAACCCTTTTAGCCAGGTCCACTTTGATCTTGTTTTCATAACCCGAATAGGTATGAACCACGAACCATTCTCCCCGGGTCTCGGGCGCAGCCTCTGCAGCAGTTCCAACCTCTTCCGGTAATGCGGAATCAACTTTCGATGTGGTCATGGGAACTACCTCCTTTAAGCAAAGGCTTTAAATAATCTGTCCAGGGCGAATGATAAGCCCATATCAAAGATCCAGATCAGTATGGCTACAAAGGCTACCGAAACCAGCACCACGCCGGTATAGGCCAGGAGCTGTTGGCGGTTAGGCCAGTGGACCTTTTTCAATTCATACCATACACCCAGCATGAATCCTTTAACTTGATCCCATTTGCCTTTGACGTTTTCATCTTTTTTGGCAGGACTGCTGTTCTTGGTCAAAACTTTCACATCCTGATTCTACTTAATTTCCTTATGGACGGTATGGGTATTGCAAAATCTGCAGTACTTTTTCACTTCAACTTTTTCGGTATGCTTCTTCTTGTTTTTGGTGGTTGTATAATTGCGCTGCTTGCACTCGGTGCAGGCCATGGTTATACCGACCCTCATGCTCTTCGACACCTCCATCCTGGTACACAAAAATCCTAGAATACTCTATCACACTGTAAGCAAGGTGTCAATGTTACCTGATTTTGGGTAGAAACAACAGCAGGGGTTAATCCCTGCTGTTGTTCCCCGGTATGGTAAATCAATTTAGCTGTTAATGGAAGTGACCACGCCGGCGCCTACGGTTCTGCCGCCCTCGCGGATTGCGAAGCGCAGT
>DHBS01000040.1:0-25319 GCA_002398825.1 Syntrophomonas sp. UBA4922
CAAACAACTGCCCCAGGAATGGTAGGAAAGTCCTAACAAACAGGCACGGGGACGGTTCTTTTGCCTGCCCGGGAGTGGTGATTAAACCCGACCAACAGCGCTGATGGTGGACAGCATTGAATAATCAACGCGATGGAGGTGAAATAATAGTGGCTCATTTAATAACAGATAACTGTGTAGCTTGCGGAGCGTGTGTCGATGAATGCCCCTTGGAAGCGATTAAAGAGGGCGAAGATATATATATCATCGATACTGAACTGTGCAGCGATTGTGGAACCTGCGCTGACAGTTGCCCTGCTGATGCCATTGTTGCAACAGAATAGTGGCACGATTTAAAGAGGAGTAAATCTATGGCGCTTTTACAACAACCGATCGAGACCGGGTACCTAACCCTGAAAAACCGGCTGATCATGCCGCCCATGGCTACCACCAAAGCCGGTCCTGACGGGCAGGTCAGCCAGGAACTGTTGGATTATTATGAAGAGAAGTCCCGAGGGGGGTATATCTCTCTGATTATAATCGAGCACAGTTATGTCAGTCCGGAGGGTAAAGCCCACCCCCATCAGATCTCCATCGCTGAGGATGGTTTGATCAACGGGTTCAAAGAGCTGTCGGCTATCATACATGGAAACGGCAGCAAGACGGTAATGCAGCTCAGTCATGCCGGCAGTCGGGCCAGCAGCGAGGTTACCGGGACGGAAGGACTGGCTCCCTCTGCGGTACCTAACCCGCGCGGTACAGAAATAGCTCGTGAAATGCACCAAACCGAAATCGCAGCGGTGGTCGGGAAATTCCGCGACGCCGCCGTCCGGGTGAAGAAGGCCGGTTTCGACGGGGTGGAGATCCACAGCGCCCACGGCTACCTGCTCAATCAGTTCCTATCTCCATTAACCAATCAGCGTATGGATGAGTATGGCGGCAACATTCATAACCGCATCCGTATCCACCTGGAGATAATCAATGCCGTCCGGGACGCCTGCGGCCAAGACTTTCTCCTGCTTATTCGGCTTGGGGCTGCGGACTTCATGGAGGGGGGCACCACCATTGAAGACAGCCGGCCGGCGGCCCGAGAGTTCGAAAAAGCTGGAGTCAACATTATAGACACCTCTGGAGGCTTATGCAGTTATAGCGTACCAGGCCTGAGTGGGCAGGGCTTTTTCGCCCCTCTGTCCAGGGCGCTCAAGGAAGTCGTTAAGATCCCAGTGATCTTGACTGGAGGGATCACTGAGGCCTCAGCAGCAGAGAGACTGCTGGCGGAGGGGCAGGCCGATCTTATCGGTGTGGGTCGGGCCATACTCAAGGATTCAACTTGGGCTAAAAGAGCTATACAGTAACTGTCTCAACCATATCCTATGGAAATATTAACTCCAGATATAAGTCATTTACACAAATTCAAATCAATTAGGTTGGGTGTGTTTCAAAATTAACCTAATTTTATTTAAAAAACATAACTGGCATAATAATTGCTCTGTAACAAATATTAGGTAAATAACTTTCGTGGTCAGGGTAAACCAGCGAAATACTCGTTTGGGGAGGTGAAAGCAAAACAAGGTTGCTACGGTATTGAAATCATATCCCTGCTATTACCCTTAATCATCTGTATTCGCTGGTTATATATTAGCGGGGTATTGCAATAAAGCTGTTGAACCGATAAGGAGGGTCTGTATGTTTAAGAAAATACTTGTTCCGGTAGATGGTTCCGATAGTTCGGTTATGGCTGCCAAAGTTGCCCAAAATATAGCAAGTAAGAATGACGGCAGTGTCACTTTGCTTTATGTGGTGCGTCCGTACCTCTTTCAATATGGAGTTGAGGATGGCGCCACACCTGAACCGGCTTTACCCGCAAAATCAGTCGAAACTGGACAGGCCATACTCAATCGCATCAGAGAAGAAGCTGTATTAACAAATGCCTCTCTTGAAGTAAAGATCGGGGCTCCGGCTCCAGTAATCTGTTCTGAGGCCGATGATGGCCAATTTGATCTGATTGTTATGGGAAGTAGAGGGATTACGGGTATCGCAGAGGCTTTTGTGGGCAGTGTCAGTCAGTATGTAAGTCATAAAGCTCATTGCCCGGTTTTGCTTACTCGACTGCCCAAAGGTGTTGCGGAAAACCATACGATCATTAAATCAATGTCTACAGATTATAATATTTATCTTTAAGCCAAAATAATTACCAAAATTCCAGACTTATACGGAGAATACAGTAGTATGACTTGAATCATTTACATGATCTTTTTATATCTAAACGCTAAAATCCAAATATACTGACGGGTTTAGGGTTGAATCAATTTGAGAACTTGCCATTCCCAGGCCAAAGGAGTTATGACATTACAGTCATAGTCCTTCGACCTGGGAAACACTATTTAAGGGCTAAACTGGCTAATCGTTTAACGCTCGAATTTTTAATCAAAACCGATTACAATTTTCAGTTACAAAACTCTTCAAACAATTGTGGGTGTAATGAATTAAGGCACAAAATCATGTTCAAATAGTATAGCCATATAGTATGTATTCCTACAAAATGTCCCGTCTCTGAATCACTCCTGTAATGCCTAAATATTTTATGTGTTTACAAACCAACCCGCAAATTCGATGCAAAGAAAACCCCCAGTGTAACAATAAGGAACAATCAGTATGTCCGAATGGGACAGTATATGGGACATTCGAACCTATATAAAATCACTCATGAACTAAAAGTCAGCTGTATGATTTTATTTGGCCGTGGCGGAAATCATTTAACGATGCTCGATTTAACGACTATTCCTGAGTAAGCTCTCTTACTTGCGTTTATATGAAAAAAAATATTAATCATCACGCTTTTGGTCGGTATGCTATTTGCTTTATATGTTAGTTGTCCTTAGTAACTAATCGCGAATAGGAGGTGTTAGTTTAACAGCTACATTCCCGACCAATAGCGGCGGCCAGCGAATTCCTGGCCGGAATTCCACGAAAGGGGGCTTTAAGAGATTAAAACTGACAGGCTTCACAAATAATTAAAGGAGGAGGCTTCCCATTGAGTTCAAAAATACTGGACAAACCCGCTGGTAACAAAAGATATTTTGTAGTATTCATGGTATCCATGATGATAGCCATCAACTATTTAGATCGCACCAATTTCAGCGTAGCCGTTCCGTCTATAATGAAGGAATTTGGCATTACTGCTGCGCAGATTGGTATTATGGGATCAGCTTTTTATTGGGCTTATACTTTGATCATGTTGCCAGTGGGAGGATTTATCAATAAATTCGGCCCCAAATCGGCAATATCTCTTTCAGCGGCAGGTTGGGGTATCGTCACCATCCTGACAGGTGCATGTTCGACTTTTACTAGCTTCTTCATAGTTCGCATTTTACTGGGATTTACCGAAGCGCCAGGCTTTCCCGCCAGTGCTCGGGTAGTATCAGTATGGACTCCGATAAAAGAACGTACTTTCTGTTCAGCTTGCTTCGACTGCTGTGCTAGATTGGGCTCAGCGTTTACTCCCCCTTTAGTAGCCTGGTTGATTGTAAACTATGGCTGGAGAATGTCTTTCGTAATCAGCGGTGCAATTGCTGTTGTATATGCAATTGTATGGCATTTTACCTATCATGAACCAGATGCTCATCCGAGTATCACCAAGGAAGAGCTTGACTATATTCGCCAGGATGAGGTAATAAATGCGTCAGGGCAGGTTGAGGTCAAACCTATTCCAATGTTGCAACTGTTCTTATATCCAACCGTTCTTAAAATAGCTTTAGCATACGGCCTGTATTTGTACACCTGGACAGTTTTTAATACTTGGATGCCCTCATATTTCGTTCAAGCCCGGGGACTTGACATTAAGGCCATGGGGATTGCAGCTATGATTCCCTATGCGACTGCCGTTGTATGCGAACTACTGGGAGGGTATGTCTGGGATCTCTGGCAGCGCCACGGGGCGTCTGTAACTCAAGTAAGAAGAGTTGGAATGGGAATGGCAATGCTGGGAGCAGCGGTGTTTATCTTTCTGACTATGCAAGCCCAAACTGCCACTGCAGCCGTTATCTATCTGAGCGGTTTCATGGGGATTTTCGCTTTTGGAGCAGCCAATGTCTGGGCTATTCCCGGTGATATAGCCCCTTATGGACAGGCCGGAGGTGTAGGCGGAGTTTATAATTTCGTCGGCAACGCATTCGCTTCATTAGCCCCTATAATCACCGGATTCTTTGTTGGCTCTCAGTACGGATATAATGGCGCTTTTGCCGTGTGTGTGGTGGCAGGCATACTAGGAGCTATCTTGTTTGGAGTAAGCAAGTATACACGTTTGGAGCCTAAACCAGCGCGGTAAAAAAATCAAAGTAACATTTAGGAGGGTAATATGGATTTAAATATCAGACTGGATGGCAAAGTAGCTATCGTAACCGGTGCAGCGATGGGAATCGGGCAGGCGATGGCACAGGGCTTGGCTTCAGTAGGAGCTACGGTTATTATCGCTGATATCGCTGATGAACAAGCGAAAAAAACCGCTGAGGATATTGTTGCCGGAGGCGGCCAGGCAGAGGCTTATCATTTGGATACTACCAGCAGTGTGGAATATAACAGCCTGGTGGAATATCTGACGGGCAAATACGGTAAGATTGACATCTTGGTAAACAACGCCGGTATCAATAGACGTAATTTAACCGTTAATATGCCTGAAGAAGACTTCAGGAAAATAATTGAGATAAATTTAACCGGAGTATGGATCGGATCAAAGGCTGTAGCGCCGGTTATGATGGCTCAAAAAAGCGGCAAAATAGTCAATACTTGTTCGATTATGGGTTATGCGAGCCTACCGGAACTTTCAGCGTATTCCGCTTCCAAGGGAGGCGTTCTGCAGCTGACCCGTAATTTGGCCTTGGAACTGGCCGACTATAACATTCAGGTGAATGCGGTTGCGCCGGCTTACATCCTCACCGAATTAACTGCCAAGCTGAAGGCCAACCCGGCTATGTACGAGGACCTGATAAGAAGAACTCCAATGAAGAGATTTGGCACCCTTGAGGAGATCGCGGGTCCAGTGGTCTTCCTGTGTTCCGATCTGGCCAACTATATGACCGGGCATACGATGCCGGTTGACGGTGGTTGGCTGTGTTCGTAAAGAAATAACTTGTTGTTATTGTATGGGAGGAGGTATTCATCATGGTTAAATGGTGGATCATTGGTGGCCTGGTGTTGTTGTCAATAATTTGGAGCTGGTATCGCGGTGACAAAATTCTGAAAGCCAGGCAAAGACTGTTGGAGGATACTACCAGAATTAAAAGCATTTGTGATCAAGACGTTTATGAAGTATCTTATCACGGTGGAATTCCTAACATACCAAAAGCCCAGAAATTATACCTCGCTTTAGCTGATGAATACTTTCTCTTCTTCAATAACAAGGGAGACGAGCAAAGAGTATATTATTCGAATTGTTTTAAAGTCGATAAGATAATAACCAGGCATGATCCTGATCTGAAGGGAAGAAGTATCGTCTTATGGGGGCCCCTTATCGGGCTTTTCCTCAAAGTAAACTTTCGTTACTATATCGTGATCGAATACAAAGATTCCACCAATAAAGACAACAACATACTAATAGAATGCAAAGATGATATGCATCAAGAGCTTCTGGCCAAGATGAAAAAGCATTATAAAGAGGCAAAGCGATCTCTAACAGCCTCTGTTCAGCTTGCATAGCAGAATTAAACGATCCCAAACCGGGACAGTTGTGAATGCGATTCCAAATCAGCAATCAATATATCAATGTGTCAAGAAACATATCAGGTTGGGAGGTAATGTATTGCATTTTGAAGGAAAAACCGTATTAATTACCGGTGCAGGTTCTGGTCTAGGCAAGGAATGTGCCCAGGCATTTTTAGATAGAGGAGCTAAAGTTGCTGCTGTTGATATTAATCAACAAGCACTCTCAGATTTTTTAGCTGCTAATGAGGGGAAAAGTGACAGGATCTTAACTTCAGTAACCGACATCGTTGACCGTGAAGCAATAGATAGAGCCGTTGCAGATGTTATTCAGTGGTCGGGACAAATCGATTGCTTGATTTGTTCAGCTGGTCTTTATATTCAGGCCATGGTTGATGAGATGACAGATGAGCTATGGGATCGCCATATGAAAGTCAACCTTTATGGATCATTCTACTGTACCCGGGCGGTTGCTAAAGAGATGAAGAAAAGAAACTATGGCAAAATAATACACTTTTCCTCCATTGCTGGAGAACGCGGGTCTATTGCAAATTCTCATTATACCGCTACCAAAAGGGGATTGGAGGGTTTTAGTCGCAGTGTTGCCCTGGAACTGGCGCCATTTAATATCAATGTCAATTGTGTAGCCCCTGGTATTATCATGACGCCCATATTCAGCGGGAAGATTCTGGAGGAGAGGGGCGATGCATGGCTAAAGTCAACTCCTTTAGGACGGTTTGGACAGCCGATTGACATTGCCAATGGCATTATGTTCCTATGTTCGGAATATTCGAGTTTCATTACCGGATTTACTCTGGATATTAACGGCGGCATGTATATGCGTTAATAACTTAAATTCATAATTGGGGTTTTCTGTATCTACCGTAACTATTGCAATTAAGTTTATGAAGAACAAATTTATTTTTACTGTAAGCAATATTGTATTGGGATTATTGAAAATATTGGAGGCATATTAATGATAGTGCTTGTAGCTACTTTTAAAGCCAAAACAGGTTGTGAAATGGAGCTAGAAAATAAACTAAAAACCTTGGTCCAGCATGTGCAAGGAGAAAAGGATACCCTGGTTTATACTCTTCATAGAGGAATGGATGATATTAGCAAATTTCTAGTTTATGAAGTATACAAGGATAAAGAAGCGCGTGAGTTACACCGCAGCCAGCCTTATGTAAAAGAAATCTTAGGTTCTATAACAGACCTTGTCCAGGAGCCTCCAGCCATAAATCTTTTTGAAGATATATGTAGTATAGATGACAAAGTATAAGTTTTTCCTTGTAAACAAGCTCATTGTATGCGCCTAGTTTAGTTATATTTTATCGGAATGTTCCTGATATCCATTCCTTTTGCCAGACTTGTTAACCTGTCTAATCCTTTTTCTGGACCCAATTTATCGACAGAATTATGAAATGCATAGAAGAACGAAGCTACCAAAAACTATGGGACAAATGGTTATTCCAATTGTCCCATAGTTTTTGGCCTAAATTATAATATATGTCTTGGCAAAGCTGCCTGTAGGAAATTTAAGTATAAGGCGGGATTAATTCATATCGATCCCATACTTTTCCAATTTTCGGTATAGACTACTCCGAGATATATTTAAAGCTTTAGCCACATTCATTTTATTATTATTAAATTTCAACATATAAGTCCTTATCATCTCTTCCTCCATATTATCCTTAGTAATCGTATCTGCCCAAATTGATATCGGTTTTTTACCCCCCTCCCCTAAAATCTCTTTTGTTAAGAGATCCGGAGTAATAATGCCATTTCTGGTTAAGTTGATGGCGCGTTCAATATAATTACTCAGTTCTCTGACATTACCAGGCCAATCATAGTACATGAATAAATCCATAACCTCGGCATCAACTCGTTTTATTTTTTTCCCTAAGCGGTTGCTGAAACTCTGGACAAAATGATCGACCAATAGCGGAATATCTCCCCTTCTATGTCTTAATGGAGGTATGGATATTGATATTACACTAAGCCTGTAAAATATGTCTTGACGAAAGCTACGATTTCTAATTTCCTCTGACAAATCGCGGTTTGTAGCACTTATAAGGCGGATATTAACCGGGATGAATTCCCTCCCGCCAACACGCATTATTGTCTTTTCTTCCAAGACTCTCAATAGTGAGGCTTGAAGATCCATGGGCATTTCGCCAATTTCGTCCAAAAACAATGTTCCCTGATCGGCCAATTCGAATGCCCCAGGTTTCCCACCCTTACTAGCTCCGGTAAAGGCGCCTTCATTATAACCAAATAATTCGCTGGATATTAACTCTCTAGGAATAGCGGCACAATTAATGGCAAAAAATGGTTCACTTCTTCTACTGCTATAATTGTGGATGGCTTTGGCAAACAAGTCCTTCCCAACTCCACTCTCACCTAGCAATAAAACATTAGAATTATTTTCAGCCGCCATTTTAGCATGTTCTATGGCTTCTTTAAATGCGCTGTTTTCGCCGATAAGATTGTCAAAAGTTATATTTGATTTAGCCCCAATTATTTTGGTAACAACATGATGGAGCTCATGAAGAGTTATGACATTGCCTGATATGCTCTTGTCCTCATTTATTATGGGAGTACAATTCACAAGGAATTTCTTTTTACCACGCGTTGTATCAATATGCACTGTTTCGCCATAAACATGTTTGGCAGTTGTAATTAAATTGAAGAAATATTGATTATCCTTTGGTAATGCTTCCCAAATACTGCTATTAATGCAATCGCCTTTTAAATCTAACATCTTACAGGCTTGGGGGTTAATTAATGAAATGCGGCCTTCACTGTCTAAAGCCAATAAACCTTCCGCAATGGATTTCATAATTGCGCATTTAAGCATATTGGCATCTTTTACTTCATCGTATAAATTATTTAGGAATAACGACCGCTCAATAGAACGAGCTGCAGACACGACCATTCCAAGCGTGTGAGCATGAGCATTTTTGTAGGGTCCTGTTAAATCAAGCACCCCTATTATTGCGCCATTAGAGTCATGAATAGGTGCTGCTGAACAAGTTGATAAACAGGCGCATTTACAAAAATGCTCATATCCATAAATTTGACTAGCGGCGTCAGTAACCAAGACCATCGCTACTGCATTGGTGCCCATTATGTGCTCTGACCAATTCGATCCTTCTACAAAGTTGCTGTAGTCTGTAAAGTTCATTTCCGCCTGCTCGCCAATTCTCTTAAGAATGAAACCCTCATTATCGCTGATAGTAATGCAGAAGCCAGCATCCTTGGTAATAGAATGAAGGACATTCATATGTGGAATAGTTATAGAAAGAAGTTCTGAATTATGCTCTAATTTCTCTTCCAATTCTTTTTGGGATAAAATGATATCGTTTTTTTCCATATATCGATCAACGCCGTAAGCTTTACTACGCTCCCATGATAACTGTACCTCGGCAGGAATAAATAATTCTTCGGGATTGTGTTGGTTTTCATGGAGGTTCTGCCAGATTTCCATGATTTGTGCGGGACGCAATATTTTTGGATACATTATATTTCCTCCTCGGTAAGACCCTTAGTAACAACACAATTCATGGCTGAGAACACGATTATAAACCGATATGTTTCATTTTGATACACTTAGATATTACGATGAAGGATGCATCTATTCAATAACGTAATATTTGTAATTTAATCATTCCAATGAAATTTTGTCATAAAATAGGTTGTTTTACAAGAATTCCGGGCCGTTATTTCGGTTCAATTACATGGCGATAAAAAATTTGTAATAACCGAAAAAACAAAATGCAGCCAGAACAAACATTATCGTACCAACTACATTAATGATGAAATCATGAGCCTTCAGGCATTTTTTACACAGACCCGGTTTTGAGACCGGCTGGCTGCATTTTGAACAAACATGCTGATCATTCATAAAAAACCTCCTTAATATATTGATACAAAATATCTATGCAAATCTCATGCCTTCGCGAATAGTATTCTACAATATCGAATTGTATGGCTAGTATCAGTGATCAGCACCGGGTCGGTACCTTTGCGTGTCCCAAATCAGGACACACCTTTTCAAGCAAGGTGTTGTTACTACAGCAAGAACCGTTAGGATAAATAATAAAATTTTTAGTGCTTTAGTAGTCTCCAGCGTAGGCTTGAGACAGATGATGGAAAAAATAAATATGTGTATCGAAACAGGACGCCTCTAAGACGTCCTGTTTGTTTCATTATCGGTCTATTTCCTTAGAATTACCTATGTAACTGGCTCTGAGCACGGTGTATGACCCGCTGTGCTGCCGAATTATAGGAATCTGCAAAGTTTTATCCCGGAAAACTGTAATTGGCATATCTTTTGCGATATCTGTTGCAAATGCTGAATGGAGGCGTTTATATGCAGGGAAAAACTGTGCAAGAGATAAAAGTTGGGGATTCTGCACAATTTAGCAAGACCATTTCCGAATCGGATGTTTATTCGTTTGCAGGGGTTACGGGAGATATGAATCCAGTTCATATTAATGTCGAGTATGCTGGTGAAACCGTGTTTGGTAAACGGATTGCCCATGGCATACTGGCGATTGGCTTTATCTCCAACGTGTTGGGAACCCAATTGCCTGGACCCGGAGCTATATATCTAGAGCAGACTTGCAGATTCCTCAAGCCCGTTTTTATAGGGGACACGATCACCGCTACGGTAGAAGTGCTGGAGAAAGATGACGCCAAAAACCGGGTGCGGCTCCGCACCTATTGCACGAACCAAAGGAACGAAATAACTCTCGAAGGAGAGGCGTTGATGATGCCACGCAAGCAAAGCAAACTGGAAACCCAACGCGAATCGCTGTCGCCAGGCCTGGCTGGCTAAACCGCGCATCTGTAGCCATTTATTTATATTGTTCAGGAAGGAGGTGTTAACAATAATGGTATATCAGTACGAAAACCTAATTTGTTCTCTGGAAAACTACGTTATGTTAATTGAAATCAACCGTCCTGCAGTGTTAAATGCACTCAATTCTGCTGTTTTTAATGATCTATACTCAGTATTTCAGCAGATGAGAGAGGATGATGCTGTAAGGGTGGTTATTCTTACCGGTAGCGGAAACAAATCTTTTGCAGCCGGTTCAGATGTAACTGAAATGTCTGCCTGTAATTTGCTAGAAGGGCGAAAATTCGCTCTCGGTGTCTACCGCGCGCAACAGGCCATAGCCTTATTTCCCAAGCCTACCATCGCCGCCATTAACGGTTTCGCTTTTGGCGGAGGGCTTGAGGTAGCAATGTGCTGCGACATACGCCTTGCGTCCGAAAAAGCCAAAATGGCCAATCCTGAGATTAATGTAGGGATTATTCCGGGGGGGGGCGGTACTCAACGGTTAGCCCGGTTAGTAGGAGCTGGAAGGGCCAAGGAGATCATCTTCACCTGTCAGACTATAGATGCGGCAACAGCCTATAGAATCGGTTTAGTCAATCATGTCTTTCCGCCCGAACAACTCATTGACGAAGCAAGGAAAATGGCGAATACGATTGCCAGCAAATCACCTGTATTAGAGGCTTTAGCCAAACAGGCCATCAATATAGGGCAAGATCTCGACCTTGAAAATGCACTCAAAATGGAGGTCGAGTTATTTGCCCAATGTTTTGGAACGGAAGACGGCAAAGAAGGTCTGCTGGCATTCGTCGAAAAGAGGCAACCCAATATCACAGGGAGATAATAATTGATTGAAAGGTGGGACCAATTCATGGAAGTAAACACAATTGCTGTTATAGGAGCAGGAGCCATGGGCAATGGTGTAGCCCAGGTAAGTGCTGTAGCAGGGTACACCGTGGTTTTGAACGATATCTCAGAAGAGGCTCTTAAGAGAGCTATGGCTACCATTGAGAAGAACCTCAATAAGCTGGCCAGCAAAGGCAAAATTGCCGAAGCCGATGTAAGTTCTGCGATTTCCAGGATTACTGTTACTACTGATCTGGCAGAGGCATGCAAAGATGCCGATCTGCTGGTGGAATGTGTATTCGAAAACCTGGAGCTTAAGAAGAAAATGTTCGCAGAATTTGAAAGGCTCTGCAAGCCGGAAGCCATACTGGGAACTAACACCTCGGCTATCCCGGTTACCGAAATTGCCAGCGCTACCACTCGGGGAGACAAGGTCATCGGTATTCACTTCATGAACCCGGTGCCGCTAATGAAAGGCGTGGAAGTCATTAGAGGCCAGCTAACTTCTGAGGAGACCATGCAAGCTACCTTGGACTATATTAAGAAGATTGGTAAGGAATCAGCCATAGCTGTAGATTTTGCCGGGTTTATCGTCAGCAGGCTGCTGGATGTTCTCATGAATGAAGCCGTTAAACTGGTACAAGAAGGCAACTCCCCCGAAGATATCGACAAAGCCATGCGGCTCTGTGCCGGGCATCCTATGGGACCCTGCACGTTGCTGGATTTGGTAGGAGCTGAAATTGCCATGCACGGAATGGAAACTATGGAAAGAGATTTTGGTGACCGCTACAAACCGCATCCATTACTTAAAAAACGCGTTTTGGCTGGTCTCTTAGGTCAGAAGTCCGGAAAGGGCTTTTACGATTACGAAAAATAATGTTAATAATAGCCCGTGAAAGGAGGTTATAGCTTGAGAAGCAATACGGAATTATTCGATTTATCAGGTCAAGTAGCAATAGTAACCGGTGGGGCAGCCGGCATTGGTGTTCAAATGGCGTATGCACTAGGCGAAGCCGGCGCCAATCTGGTTGTTGCGGCTAGAAACCTTGAACGATGCCAAGAAATGGCTCAAAAGATGGAGAAGGATTTGGGGGTAAAAGTATTACCGGCCAGAGCTGACGTTAAAAATACTGATGAAATCGATGCTTTATACGATTTAGTAATGAAAGAATTTGGCCGGGTAGACATTTTGGTTAATAATTCCGGAGCAACCTGGGGGGCGCCATCGCTAGAGTTTCCTCTGGATGCCTGGAGAAAAGTAATTGACACCAATTTGACGGGTTCCTGGTACATGGCCCAAAAGGCGGGCCAGATTATGGCTAAACAGAATTATGGCAGAATTATCAATCTGGCTTCATTGGCCGCTTTTGTTGGAGCTCCCGCAGAAATCATGGATACGGTAGCCTATCAGGCCAGCAAGGCTGCTATTGCCGGATTGACCAAGGATCTTGCTGTGAAATGGGCTAAGCACAATATTACCGTTAATGCTATTGCCCCGGGATGGTTCCCGAGCAAAATGACCGCCGGGACGCTTGATAAAAGTGAAGAATTAATGTTGCAATATATTCCTGTTAAGCGTTTTGGCGCGGATGATGAGTTGAAAACCGTTACCTTGTTCTTGGCAGCTCCCGGCTCCGGGTATTGCACTGGTGTAATATTGAGTGTTGACGGTGGCTGGGTTGCCCAATAAGTGAAATGAAAGGAGCAATCGATATGGCATTCAAAAAAAGCAAAGATGACATAGTTGTAATCAGTGCGGCCAGAACCCCGTTTGGCAAATTCGGCGGCTCGATGAAGGATATTGATATCTACGATCTGGGTGCTATTGCCATGAAAAATGTTCTGGAGAAAATCGGCATGGCCCCTGAAGTCATAGACGAAGTCTGGTGGGGCTGCGGCGATACCACCAACTGCAAAGATCCCTATACCCCGGTGGTTGCTAGACAAAGTATGCTGAAAGCCGGCATCCCCCCTGAAGTACCTTCGCTGTATTATGATCAGGCTTGTACTACCGGTATGACTACCGTTAAATACGGCAGCCGCAGTATCAAACTGGGAGAAGCTAATGTGGTCATGACCGGTGGAGCTACCAGTTTCAGCACCGTTCCATTCCTGCTTCGTAATTTAAGATGGGAAGGCAAACGGCACAGTTCTTTCCTGGTTGAAGACCCCATTATTCCCTTGGGATACAAAGACTACGCACCAGTGGCTGTTGATTCAGGTAATGTTGCGATTGAATACGGTGTATCCAGAGAAGAACAGGACGAGTTGGCTTTTGCCAGCCATCAAAGATATGGCAAGGCGTGGGAGCGTGGTTTCTTCAAAAACGAGATGGTTCCTCTTGAAATAACTAAAAAAGATAGAAAAGGCAATGTTATCTCCAGCAAGGTTTTGGATAAAGACGAACAGTATCGGCCTGATATAAGCATGGAGGAACTCGCCCGGCTGAAGCCCATTTTCAATAATCCGACCTGCACCGCAGGCAATGCACCGGGAATGAACGATGGAGCAACCGCCCAAATTATCACTACCCGTGAAAATGCTGAAAAACTGGGGTACGAACCACTCTATACCGTTGTAGCTACTTCGGCCATCGCCTTACAGCCTAGAATTATGCCGGTTTCCCCGGCTTTCGCGATCAAGAAATGTCTGGACGATGCCAATTTGACCATTGATGATATGAAGTTTATTGAAATCAACGAAGCATTCGCCTGTGTACCGCTGGTAGCCCTTAAACTGCTGTCAAATGATCGCTTTTTGAAGAGCGATTACTGGGAAATGGTCAAGGAAGTTTCTTCCCAACCGATTCTTGACAATGATGACAGCAAATACCAGGCATTGAAAAATATACTCAATGTAAACGGGAGTGCTATATCGGTCGGGCATCCCAATACATCCAGCGGCGCGCGTATTATGATGACTGCCGCTTATAACCTCAAGGAAAATGGCGGCGGATTCGCCACATGCGCTATATGTGGAGGTTTAACCCAGGGTGGGGGAGCCGTCATCTGGGTGGAATAACTTTAGCTACGCAGCCCTCTTAATCCCCTTCTTCAAATATAAGCAGGGGGTCATTCGGACCCCCTGCACCCCTAACCTAAAAGCAAGGAGGTATTGGCAAATTGGACAAGAAGAAAATTCTGGAAGGCATCAGAGTCGTAGACCTCACTAGAGTTTATACCGGCCCATTCTGTAGTCAGATACTGGCTGATATGGGTGCAGAAATAGTAAAAGTTGAGGATGACGGTCCAAACAGCAACGAAAGAAGTTGGCCGCCATTCGCTCCCGGGACTGAAGAATCCACCTATTTTATTGGCTTAAACCGTGGCAAGAAAAGCATAGAACTGAATCTCAAAGAAGATAAGGCCCGGGAAGTATTCTATAAACTGGTTGAGAGTGCCGACATCGTTATGGAAAATTTCGCTCCCGGTGTTGCGGACAAATTGATGGTCGGTTATGAAGCCTGCAAAAAAATAAAACCCGATATCATTTACCTCTCCATTTCTGCCTTTGGACAGTATGGGCCGTTAAGCAAGCTGCCTGGTTACGATATGCTTGCCCAGGCTATGGGGGGAATGATGAGTATAACCGGATTTCCGGACACGCCACTGAGAGTAGGTTCGTCTCTGGGAGATGCTATTGCCGGGCTTTATGGCGCTATAGGAATCTTAGGCGCTCTGAATTACAGAAAAAACACCGGAGAAGGGCAGCACATCGACGTTGCTCTGGTTGACAGCATATTCACGGTATTGGAAAACAATGTACCTGCCTACACAATAACCGGAAGGCCTACTAAGAGACAGGGGAGCAGACATCCCGATGGCGGACCATACGACACTTATAAATGCAAGGACGGATTTGTCTGTGTAGTTGCCTCCAATGAAAAACTATGGGGAAGCATGTGCAAGATAATGGGAATGCCCGAATTAGCCGCCGATCCGAAGTTCGACAGCAATGTCACCAGAATGGAGAATATTGAGGAAATGACAGATATAATCAACAACTGGATGGGCAACTATGCGGTTGATGAGGTTGTATCTATGCTGCGCGAAGCTCGCGTTGCAGTAGCCCCGATCCTTGAAGTACCACAGATCTGTGCAAGTGATAATACCGCGGCACGCCATATGTTAATTGAATATGATCACGCCACGGCAGGTAAGGTTAAAGTACCTGGCAATCCTATTAAGTTTGGCGCTTATGAAGCTTTGGCTGAACTGCCGCCCCCTTTTAAAGGGCAACATACCCCGGAGGTCTTAAGAGAACTGGGCTATAGCCAGAGTGACATTGATAATCTTTTATCCGCTGGTGTAATCGGCGATGGTTTCATAACTAGAGCGAAAAAGAATTAATACAAGCGTTTTGGCGTTGCGTACTTTGAAAAAAGTACCAAGGGGAGGTTTACAAAGAATGGCCGAAAAATTCGCAAGCAGAAGGAATATTGATTTTTTGATCAACGAGGTCTTTAATGTTGTGTCATTAAATCGTTTTCCCTATTTCGAAGATCACGATGAAGAAACCTTCAAAATGATCCTGGACACTGCCATGAATATCAGTACAGACCTGATGTTCCCTTATTTCAAAGAAATGGATACCAATACCCCTTACTGGGAAGACGGCAAGGTACATGTCCATAAAGCTATCGTACCATTCCTTAAAGAAATGGGTGAGGGTGGTTGGATTCAATGCGAGAAGCCTTATGACATCGGCGGGCAACAACTGCCTCTGACCATAAAGGAGCTGGCTTATTTCCTATTCGGAGCAGCAAATTATTCAATGCATGTATATCCGATGCTTACTGCCGGTGCAGCCAATCTGATTTATCAGTACGGCGCCCAAGAAATGCAAGACATGTATCTGGAAAAAATGTACTCCGGCAAATGGCAAGGCACGATGGCACTGACTGAACCCGATATCGGCAGCTCTCTGGGCGATCTTACCACAACCGCAGAGCCAACCGATCAGGGGTACTACATGATAAAGGGGCAAAAGATTTTTATCTCTGCCGGCAACAGTGATATCACAGAAAACGTTGTTCACTTATTGATTGCCAGATTAAAAGACGGCCCGCTGGGTGTACCGGGAATTTCGTTATTTATTGTTCCGGAAAAGCGCATTAATGAGAATGGCGAGCTTGAAGACAATGACGTACAATGCGGCGGAATCGAGCATAAGCTCGGTTACCGGGGTTCTCCGATCTGTCAGCTTACTTTCGGTGAAGAGAAAAACTGTCGGGGCTGGCTGGTTGGTGAACTGGGTAAAGGCCTGGCGCAGATGTTCAAAATGATGAATGAAGAAAGAATTAATATTGGCATCGGCGCAATCAGTAAAATTTCAGCGGCATACTACGCGGCATTAGAATATGCTCAGCAGCGAAAACAGGGCAGAAAACCCGACCAGAAAGACCCTGCTACACCCATGGTGGAGCTTATCGAACATGCTGATATTAAAAGAATGCTTCTGTTCCAGAAGGCTGTAATGGAAGGATCACTGGCTCTAGCCCTGCAGCTGTCTTTGTATCAGGATCTGGCCATGGTTGGGCAAGACCCCGAAGAAAATGAAATGCTGGTGGACTTCCTGATTCCCATTCTTAAAACCTATCCGTCTGAAATGGGTATTCTGGCCACCAGTGCAGCCATTCAGATTCATGGCGGTTATGGCTACTGCGGGGATTTTCCGGTAGAACAGTACTACAGAGACATTCGCATCGATCCCATTCATGAAGGCACCACCGGTATTCAAGGCCAGGATATCCTGGGCCGTAAAGTAAGCATGAAAAAGGGAAAAGCATTCGAGTTATACATCAACGAGGTTGAAAAAGCCATAGCAGAAGCCAAGGCCTATCCGGAACTGGAAAAGCAGGTTGAGGCCCTGGAAAGTGCCATGGGGCTGATGAAAGACCTTACCGCAGAGTTGCTGGCAAAAAAAGCGCAAATTTCCAATGAGGCTTTTTTGGCTGATTCTGTGCTTTATTTGGACTTCATGAGCCAGATTGCCGTCGCCTGGCAGTGGCTGAAATTGATGACTGTTTCTGTAACTGCCTTAAAAGGCCAGCCCACCGATCAAGATAGGGTCTTCTATCAAGGGAAAATCTATGCCGGTCGTTATTTCTTTGACTATGAGCTCACTAAGATTGACAGCCTGGCCATCAGACTACGGTCAGATGACAAAGTGACGGTAGAAATCACAAAAGAATTTTTCGAGGATTAGTAACTTTCTAAAATTAGCCTGGCTGATGATTATTGAAGATATATAAGCTTGATTGTTGGTATGGCCGGCTAGTATTTGTGGCTTAGTAAACGGGTCGGGGTATGCCGAATGTTCGGTCAGGGAGTGAATATGACTTAAAGCAGTCGGCATACCTCTAAGACAGAATGGCAGCAAGGAGTGACTTCATGTACCAAATAATAGACAAACAAATTCTGGCGCCTGCAATCAAACAATTCATCGTTTGTGCTCCTGATATCGCGAAAAAGGCACAGCCAGGACAGTTCATTATTCTTAGAATCGATGATATTGGAGAGAGAATACCGCTAACAATTGCTGATTTTGATAGGCAGAGCGGGACAATAACACTGATATTCCAAGAAGTGGGCAGAACCACTTATGAGATGGGTAAACTCGATGCAGGCGATTACATTTTGGATTTGGTTGGTCCGCTGGGGAAGGCATCAGAAATAGAACCTTATGGCCATGTGGTTTGTATTGGCGGCGGTGTTGGAGTGGCTCCAGTATATCCCATCACCAGGGCACTAAAACAGGCGGGAAATCGAGTGACCTCCATCATTGGCGCTCGAAGTAAAGAGCATTTAATCCTCAAAGATGAAATGGCAGCAGTGAGTGATGAGTTATTTGTAGCTACAGACGATGGCAGCGAGGGGCAGAAAGGCTTCGTGAGTGATGTTCTTGCGCAAGTTATCCGCCAAAGTGACAGTATCGATTTAGTGGTTGCAATCGGACCGTTGCCCATGATGAAGGCTGTTTCAGCCGTTACCAAACCATTCGAGATTCATACCACCGTAAGCCTTAATCCTATTATGGTTGATGGTACTGGAATGTGTGGAGCCTGCAGGGTGAGTGTCGGAGATGAGACCAAATTTGCTTGTGTTGACGGGCCTGAGTTTGATGGCCATCTGGTAGATTGGCAGCTGGCACAACAGAGAGCCCGGATGTTCACCAATGAAGAGGGCATTGCTATGAAAGGTTTTTGTGCAGGGGGTGAATGTCAATGTCAGAAGTAAAAGCAGCTAAAACAATTCCTGCCCGCGAGGAAATGCCTGTTCAAAGTCCTGTATTAAGGATATGTAACTTTGATGAAGTTGCTTTGGGGTACAGTGAAGAGCAAGCATTGATTGAGGCATCCAGGTGTTTGAAATGCAAGAAACCCAAATGTGTCGAGAGCTGCCCAGTTGAGGTTGATATTCCGGCATTCATAGGACTTTTGGAAAAGAAAGAATACCAACAGGCCATAAACAAAATAAAGGAGAAGAACAATCTCCCCGCTATTTGCGGTCGAGTTTGTCCACAGGAAAGCCAATGTGAAAAGACCTGTATCCTGGGAAAGAAAATGGAACCGGTAGCTGTCGGAAGATTGGAACGTTTTTTGGCCGATTGGGATTTAAGATATGGGAAAAAGTCTATTCCTATAATAAAGCAGTCGGGAAAAAGGATTGCTATTGTTGGGTCAGGTCCCGCAGGTCTTACCGCAGCGGCAGATTTGGCCTTGATGGGACACCAGGTAACGGTATTTGAGGCTCTACATACTGCCGGGGGAGTCTTGGTATATGGCATACCGGAATTCAGACTGCCCAAAGCCATCGTGCAGAAGGAGATAGAAAGCATTCAGAAGCTGGGTGTTGAAATAAAAAACAACATGGTGGTCGGAAAAGTGAATACTGTGGATGAATTGCTCGCCCAGGGCTATGATGCTGTATTTATCGGAACTGGAGCAGGATTACCGTATTTTATGGATATACCGGGTGAGAATTTAAATGGCGTCTATTCAGCCAATGAATTCTTAACCAGGACGAATCTGATGAAAGCTTATCTTTTTGATGAGTTTTTGACCCCCATTAGAATTGGAAAAAGAGTGGCAGTAATCGGTGGCGGCAATGTAGCCATGGATAGTGCCAGAACCGCCTTGCGTCTTGGGGCCGAGGAATCTTATATAGTATACCGCCGGTCCATGAATGAACTGCCGGCACGAAAAGAAGAAGCGGAACACGCCCAAGAGGAAGGCGTAAGGTTTAAATTGCTCAGCAGCCCTATAGAGATAAAAGGCGATGATAATGGATGGGTCAAGAGTATTGTCTGCCAGAAGTACCAGTTGGGGGAACCCGATGCCAGCGGTCGGAGAAGCCCGGTTCCTATACCTGGAGAGACCGAAGAGATAGAAGTGGATACCGTGATTATGTCTATTGGCCAGGGGCCCAACCCGCTGGTACCGCATACTACTCCAGACCTGCAAACCAATAAGCATGGAAATATCGTAGCTGATGAAAAAACCGGGCAAACCAACAAAAAGGGAGTCTTTGCCGGCGGCGACATCGTAACCGGTGCGGCAACCGTAATATTGGCAATGGGAGCCGGGAAAAATGCAGCCAAGGCAATTAATGAGTATCTGATATAAGCATAATTAAAAATAGCAGTTGAGTTTGAGGACTACCCCGGCACCTTTAGGTTTGGTTCGCTGTGCCAACATGGTAATCTCTAATTCATGATTACAACTAACATTCCCTCACTTAAGGCGAAGATATACTGGTTTACAGTATTCTTCGCCACCTTCCTAATTGAGAGTGCCTTATTACCAGAAAATATTGTAAATGGAGAATCTATATTGTCATATAACTTTTTTTTAGCAGGATTTGCAATTTTGTTCTTATCAACGGTGTTTGTGCCTTTAACAATCATATCCATAACCTGGGCTATCAGAATCTTATATCCGTCATTCCCCAAAAGTATGCCGGGAAAGCATGAGCTGATGTTCTAAAACTCAGAAATCTGATGCTGAGAACAACATACTCATGGCTCTGCCATAAACATAGACTGCGCTTCGGCCTTCATCCCATTCAATCTCCGTATAGGTAATATACTTCAGCTTACTCCTATAAATAAAGCTTTGTAAGATTCTTTAGAGAAAGCAAATATGCTGTGTCGGCTTTCATAAATACAGCAGGCTAATCTATATATACTTACATTTCCCCGAATCAAGACCACAACCTCCGGCAAATGCACCAGATAAACGAATCACAGCAAATGTGTCCGGGAATGAGACACTATGATCAGCCCCCAATTGTATCATTTTTATACCATATAAAATGCCTGTGCAGTTTTTCAAATAATAATTTCCCAGAGCGCATACAAAAAATGGCTTCCTTTCTTCGATAATGCCCGATATTTGGAGAACGAAAAGTGATTGGTACTTCTCTGAAATAGCTTGAGTGCATGGCACAGTTATTGCTTGATTTAATCAATAGATGAAAGGGCGATGCATATGCAGCCATGAGAGTAGCTTCTAATGATGCCTTTGAGAAGAGGTTGGAAGCTATCAAAAGAATAGCCGGGAGGTGGAGTGAAAAAAGAAAAAATAAGGTCAATAGCGGGACCGAATGTATTAAGGAGGTATTTATTTGAGTAAAGAACGGTATGTGCCATTACCGGACAAGGATGCCCCACTTAACGGCCAAATGATCCTGATATGGGTATTTGCCTGGTTGGCCTTAGTATTGGATGTATTGGATTGGCAATTGGTGTCAGTATCGGCTACAGCTATCAGCAAAGAATTTGGTATACCATCTTCGATGATGGGATTTATTCTAGGCGCCCCTTTGTTAGGCGCGGGGGTAGGCGGACTCATTTCAGGGGTACTGTCTGACAAGTTTGGTCGAGTTAGAGTCATGTTTTGGTGTCTGGTCTGGTATTCGTTGTTTACGATCGCTTTCGCTTATGCTAATAATGCGACGACAATGTTGATTCTGAGATTCTTGGTAGGCTTAGGCTTAGGAGCTCAATGGGGTGTTGGAAACACTTTAGTTGCGGAATGCTTGCCTTCGCGAATCAGGATTATGTGTTCGGCTGTAATCCAGACCGGGTTCGCCTTTGGGCCTATGTTGGCCGCTTTCCTGGCCAGGACCATGCTGCCCGCCTATGGCTGGAGGCCTTTATTCTATGTTGGCGCCCTTGGATTAGTAGTAGCAATTCTTGCCAAAATGCTGATTCCTGAACCCGAGGCTTGGGTCAAGACTAGAGACCAGGCCAAAGACAGCGGTCTGCAGATGGGCAGTGTCAGTAAACTGTTCAGCACGGAGATATACGCTTTTACTGGAACAACGATCAGACGAAATACCCTGGGCGCCTTTTTCATGGTGTTATTCACATTGCTGGCATACTGGAGCGCAATGAGTTGGATTCCGAGCTGGCTCGCTACTGATAAACATATGGATATAGTAAAATCAATGAATTATATGATGTTTTTAAATATCGGTGGCATATTTGGTTATATATTATTTGCCTTCATTGCCGACCGCTGGGGGAGAAAGAAACCAGCTTACGTTGCCCTGGCCGCTTCCTTTGTAGCCGTAATGATTTTTGTAAGTATTGATAACAACAACACCCTGTTATGGTACGCCCCGGTATACTCGTTTATAACTTATCCAATCTTCGGCCTGTTCGGAGGTTATATGGCTGAGCTATTCCCCACTGAGGTTAGGGCAACAGGGGTTAACACTATTTATAATCTGGCGCGTATGACCAGTTTCTGGGGGCCGGCGATGTTAGGTGCAGTTGCGGCCGCAACTTCTTTCTCAGTTGCAATTGGAGCAAGTGCAGTCCTGTACGTAGCTGCTATAATTCCTTTGGCCTTCCTGCCTGAGACTATTAAGCGGACAAGTGCTATTCCATCTCAAAAACAGGCTGCATAAATAGTCGGTTAAACAATGGGGATCTATGGGCAGGCATGCATGGAATGGCGGGATACTACCGTCAACAAGAGCTAAAATGCAGTTGTTTGGACACTGGACCAGAAGATCGCCCGGGTAATTAGCCAATATTTTGAAGTATATTCAATTTACTTCGAAAATTGCATATCTAAACTCCTCTTCCATGAGCTGTTGAATTAAATTTCAACAGCTAATTTTTTCAATAAAATAAGGGTGTTTGGTGCAGAATGCAGCGAAATGTCCGAGGCAAGGGTTCGAGCCCCCCGACCTGCTTCAGTGAAAAACAACAACTTATGATCAATTAAATTATTTCCCGGGAAATAATTACATGTTTCGCACCCCGGATATACAAATGCTGTCGAGCTAATCCCGGGCTCGAGAGCAAACCGGTATGCGTCCTTTGGAGAGGTGGCGCCCGGTCCAGGCCAGGAGCAGGATCAAAGCGAGAATCAATATGGTTGACTTAATATCCCGGTTGCGCAACAGTGAGATGCCCAAACCCGTATAAAGGACGGCAGTAGGAATTTTCCCCAGGGCTGAGGAGAAAAAGAAACTCCAGAAGGGGACTTTGCCGATCCCTGCTACCACATTGATTACCGGGGTAGGGAAAACAGGAATGATGCGCGCCAATAAAATGCCCCAGAAAGCCAGCTCTTGGTCGAAATGGTTCACATCATAGCCCCAGCGGGATAGTATTTTCTGGCGAGCCCAGTTGCCTCCTGCCCAACGCGACAGCATGTAGGCCAGGCAGGCGCCCAGCAAGGCCCCTGACCAGGACAAAAAGAAGCCCAGTTTAAAACCGAACAACAAACCGCAGGCGCTGGCCAGTATCACATAGGGAAATACCGGTAAGGCCGCTTGTATGACAAAAAGTCCAAAGGCAGCCAGAGGGGCCAATATGCCAAAGGACTGCACATAAGTGATTACCATGCTGATGCTCACATTGCCTAAACCATAACCCATAGATCATCACATCCCCTGCTCATAGTAAGACGCCGTCAAACGGCGGTATTTACAAATATTCATAGAATAGTAATTTGGTGCATAATGAGGATATACATTGGATATACCCTATACCGGGTAGGTTGTAAAGAGGAATCTTCCCGTCTGTTTCGACAGGTTTCAACCAGCTGACCGCAGCCATAAATTGGCTGTAGTAACAATAGTTGTCCATATCCGTGCAAGTCCTGTTATAATTAGGGTGCAAAAGGGATTAAAGGCGGAGCAAAGAAGCATGGTGCCAAGCCTCCTGACATTTAATACGGTTGACTATCTGCTGCTGCTCATTCTGGTTTTGTGCGCCCTGACTGGATTGAGGCAGGGATTTGTCATGACCGTGGGCAGTGTTATAACATTCGTTGCCAGCATCGTACTGGCGGTCTTTTATTATGATGACCTCTCCATCTATATGGAACGCAGTGTCGGAATCGTCTCCAAGCTGGACCATTTCCTGAGTGAGCATGCCCCTCTGCAGGCTCTGGGGATTCCCTACAGCTTTCTGGTAAAAGGCTATACCATCGAGGAAGCCTTGCATAGTCTGGCCAACTGGTTGGTTCGCCTGGCTTGTTTTTTAGTCATCGCCTTGACCAGCCGGCAGTTGATCTGGCTCAGTTTGGGCTGGTTCGAAAACTTAATCAACGTTGGCCCGGGATCGACTTTGAATCGGCTCCTGGGTACGGTTTTGGCCGTGTTGCAGGGGGCGATCGTCTTGACGGTTTTAATCTGCTTCGCCTTACCGGTGCTTCAGACTGTTGCCCAAATGGGGGTTGATGGCGCCGGAGTCCTGCTGTCCAGCCTGAACCAATCGGTTTTGGTCAGCTGGATGACGGAAGCCTACCGCTGGGGGCAGGCAGCCCTGGGGATATAAGTATAAGAATAAGCCTGTATTAAGACAATAGAGATATAAATTGTGTTAATTTAAGGGAGGATCAGCATTGATAGAAAAACGCAACAACCGTCCCAATGTCTGGGACAGGGGTGACGGAAAACAGCATGCCGCCATTCACGACTTTAGCCGGGGCTATGTGGATTTTCTCAATCAGGCCAAAACCGAGCGTGAAGCCATAGACTATGTGCTGCAGAAGGCACAGGAGCAAGGGTTTATGTCCCTCGAAGCTCAGAATTCAGTCAAATCCGGGGATAAGCTATTTGTCAATCAGAAGGGCAAATTATGCGCCCTGATTATGGTGGGCCAAAACATGGCAGATGGCTTCAACCTGGTGGTTTCTCATGTAGACACCCCCCGCTTGGATCTTAAACCGCGCCCGCTTTATGAAGCGGATAATATGGCTTTGCTTAAGACCCACTATTATGGGGGAATTAAGAAATATCAATGGCCGGCCATTCCACTGGCCCTGCACGGAGTGGTGGTCAAGAAAAACGGAGAGCGTATTAAGGTGTGTATCGGGGAGAAGGAGGATGACGCGGTTCTGGCCATTACGGATCTTCTGCCTCATTTAGCCAAAGACCAGATGGAGAAGAAAATGAACGAGGGCATCAAAGGGGAGGACCTCAATATCGTGGTCGGTTCCTGCCCGGTGCAGGATCTCAAGGAGGATGCCTTTAAGCAGCACATACTGAACCTTCTGCAGCAGCAGTACGGTATAGAAGAAGACGACTTCACCAGCGCGGAATTGCAGGCTGTACCGGCTTTCAAGGCCAGGGAAGTAGGGCTGGATCGCAGTATGATCGGTGCTTACGGCCAGGATGACCGGGTTAGCGCGTATACCGCCTTAGAGGCGGTCTTGAACATGAAACAGCCGGCCCGAACCGCAGTGTGCTTGTTTGCCGACAAAGAAGAAATTGGCAGTACCGGCAACACCGGTTTACAGTCCCTGGCTCTGGAGAACATTACCGCCGAGCTGCTCTCCAAGGCTGGTTTAACTGATTATTATCAGGTGCGTAAAACCCTGGCCAAGAGTTACGCCCTGTCAGCAGATGTCAATGCCGCTGTAGATCCTACCTTCCCCGACGTTTTCGAAAAGATGAACTGCAGTTTTGTGTCTGCCGGAGTAGTTTTA
>DHBS01000040.1:25447-25859 GCA_002398825.1 Syntrophomonas sp. UBA4922
GGTCTGCCGGAGTAGTTTTAACCAAATACACCGGCTCCCGGGGTAAAGCCGATTCCAATGACGCCAACCCCGAGTTTGTTGCCGCCATCAGGCGTCTGTTCGACGAGGAAAACGTAGTGTGGCAGGTTGGAGAACTGGGCAAGGTGGACATCGGAGGAGGAGGCACCGTAGCTCAATACCTGGCCCGTTACGGTATGGAAGTAGTGGATTGCGGAGTGGCCGTTTTGAGCATGCATTCACCCTTTGAGATAGTTAGTAAAGCCGATGTATACATGGCTTACCGCGCCTACCAGGCGTTTATGGAAAAAATGTCCTGAAAAGCGGATACCTTAAGAGGGGAGGGCTGGCAGTGGAAAAACGCAGATTAACCCAAATGGTCAGGGCTGCCGGGTGAGCTGCTAAAATAGGTCCG
>DHBS01000040.1:26005-31266 GCA_002398825.1 Syntrophomonas sp. UBA4922
TGCTAAAATAGGTCCGGGGACCTTGGAAAAGCTTTTACAAGACATCCCGGTTACGGTGCAGGAAAATATTCTGGTCGGGATGGAAACGCGCGATGACGCAGCTGTGTACCGCCTTGACCGTGATAAAGCCCTGGTTCAAACTGTGGACTTCTTTACCCCCATGGTGGATGATGCTTACCTGTTTGGGCAGATCGCAGCCACCAACGCTTTAAACGACATCTATGCCATGGGCGGTCAGCCGCTCCTGGCCTTGAATATTGTATGCTATCCGACCTGCGAAGATCTCCACACCCTGGGGCAGATCCTGGAGGGAGGCCTGGATAAGGTTAAAGAGGCCGGGGCTTTCCTGCTGGGAGGCCACAGCGTAGATGACAATGAGCCCAAATACGGCTTAGCGGTTACCGGACTGGTCAACCCCGAGCGGCTATTGACCAATGCCGGGGCCAGACCCGGAGACAGGATATACATCACCAAGCCGATCGGCAACGGTATTATAGCCACGGCCATAAAAGCGGAAATGGTTTCGCCGCAAGCGTATGACGAAGCTATATACTGGATGACCATGCTCAATAAGGAGAGCAGCGAGATAGCCGCGGAGATGGGGGTCAATGCGGCCACCGATGTCACCGGTTTCGGTTTGTTGGGGCATCTTGCTGAGATGGCTCAAGCCAGTCGGGTCACGGTGCAGTTGCATGCTGGGGCGGTGCCGCTCATAAGCGGTGCCTGGGACGGTGCTTCCATGGGCTTAATACCGGGCGGAACTTACAACAACCGCACTTACCTGGAAGAAAGAATTAGTGTAGATCCCGGGCTCAATCCGATCTGGCTGGATTTGCTGTACACTCCCGAAACCGCGGGAGGACTGCTTCTGGCAGTCAGTGCCGGGCAAGCCTCGATTCTGGAAGAAGCTATGCAAAAACGACAGATTTTTTGTGCACTTATCGGTAAGGCGGTAGAAGCCTGCTCTTACTCCATAGAAGTGATGGCCTGAAGGGCGGGGGAGGGGAAAACCATGCAGCGCAAAGAATTCAAAATCGGCGATGTGGTCAGGATGAAAAAAAAACATCCCTGCGGCAGCTTTAACTGGGAGGTTACCCGGATGGGAGCCGACATCAAAATAAAGTGCGTGGGTTGCGGCCGACTGGTGATGATTCCGCGGATGGAATTTGAAAAACGCATGATCAAAGTAGAGACCTCGGCTGAAAGTCAATAGCACTTATTTCCTGCTCAGCATAGAATATACTATATCATTCTATGGCTATAAGGGGGGTAAGAAGTGGAGGGTACAAGCAAAGATAAAATGCCCTTTCAAGTCGGGGACCTGGTAAGTGTAAAAAACATGCCCCGGGAAGAACGCTTCTGTATCATCGGATTTAAGAGCAGCCCGGAAGGGCAGCCTGTGGCTATACTGAAAGCGCTGTTTAATGATACCTTTATTACCGAGAAACCCGTATCCGAATTGCACAGCCTGTTGATAAGAGGGGTTTTATAATAAAACCTTTCCAGTATCTTGCATGCTGGGGTAAAATACTGTTATAATAATTTGAAGTCCCTGCTCCGGTTAAAAACCGGAGCCTTTACTCGTATTAGCACGAGTTAGTCCATAGGGAGGAGGTGTAACGATGCGCACGTATGAGATGTTGTTCTTGCTAAAACCCGATTTGTCTGAAGAGGCCATTGCCGAATCCAAGGAAAGACTGCGTACCATCATCGCAGATTTCGGCGGAGAGTTCGTCAACGAGGCCGAAGGCTGGGGCAAAAAACGGCTGGCGTACGCTATTGAAGATTATCATGAAGGAATTTATTCCTTATGGTACTTCAAAGGCCAGCCCGATACTGTTTCAGAATTGGACAGGGTTATCAAAATATCGGACAATTTCCTGCGCCACATCATCATCCGCCAGGATGAGAACTAACTAAAATTCAGGTGGGAGGGAATTTTGTGTTGAACCGAGTGGTTTTAATTGGTCGCCTGACCCGCGACCCCGAACTGCGTTATACCCCGAATGGGGCTGCAGTTGTCAGTTTCACCATAGCTGTCGACCGTAAGTTCAATCGCAACGAAGCCGACTTCATTCCCATTGTGGCATGGAATAAACTTGCTGAAAATTGCGCCAATTACCTGGGCAAAGGCAGGCTGGTGGCAGTGGAGGGCAGGCTGCAGGTACGCAGCTATGAAACCCAGGATGGTCAAAAACGCTGGGCAACCGACGTAGTCGCTGATGAGGTTAAATTCCTCGACAAAGGCGGGTCGTCAGCCAGTGCGCCTGGTTCAGCAGCAGCACATACCTCCTCTGGCCAGGATGGCTGGAATGATGTGGGACAAGAGTTAGTAAACGATATCGACTTCGTTGACCGCAACGGGGATGATGACATTCCCTTTTAGTTAGAGGAGGAATCGTATTTGAAAAAGGAAAAGCGCAAAAAAAGAAAACAGTGCAATTTTTGCGCCGATAAGATTGAGCACATAAATTACAAAGATATTCCTCGGCTGCGCCGCTACGTAACCGAACGCGGGAAAATTTTACCCCGTCGCATCACCGGCAATTGCGCCCATCACCAGCGGCAATTGACAGTATCCATAAAAAGGGCCAGAACCATGGCTTTGATGCCCTATACGTCCGAGTAAAGCTAGCTGACAAGCCCTCTTTTGAGGGCTTGTTTTTATTAGAGGATATCAATTGACCGGCCCAAAGGACTGTTCTCACTGTACCCGAGTTTTTAGGAGGAAATGACGGCTCCTTGTTGAACAGTTTGAAAAGGGGGTGTTATAAATGGCCTTAAAAGGCGATCTGGATATAACCAAAAACCTGAAGATGGTGGAATGGCTTAAGGCTGAATTAGTTCAATCCGTGGGGGCCTTGTTCAAGAGCCTGCTTAACGCCTCTGCCGAAGCAACCGCCGATAAACTTGCGGCTATCATCATTCTAATCTACCTCCTGGGATGCCGGGTGGGGGTGTCTTTTGCCGCCCTGGATCGCGCAGTTAAACTCAAGCTGGAACAGAGTCTGGCCGCAGCTCAGCTTGAAGACCGCTGGTATCAGGATATGACCGCTCTCAATGATCACTTGCGCCACAGAACGAGGTGATAAAATGCCCACCTTCTTAATATACCTGATTTTAACCGTGCTGGCCGGCCTGGTAACGATTGCAGTGCCTGCTCTGACTATGATTTCAGCCTTATTATGGGGCGCCCTGTTGATCATGGCCGGCCTGCATTTGGATGCCAAGAAACTCTTGACCTTATTCGCGGCCAATATAATTATTGTCACAGTCAGCGGGGGAACGGCCAACCTGATCTATTTACTGGCTTTTTATGGAATACCGGCCATGGTGATGGGATTTTTGACTTTAAAACAGGGCAGCTATTATGACGCCCGCCGCTGGGGAACCGTGGCCCTCATAGCCGGGGTAAGCCTGTACCTGGGGGCCTTATATCAATCCGGAGGAGGAAGCTACTTTGCCCAGCAGGTGAACGAGATGGTAATGCAGGCCAGCAGTTATTATGAGAACCAGGGCTGGACCCAGATATACCAGCAAGCGGGGCTGACCCAGGAGGAAATAAACCAGACCCTGCAGAGCATGGGCCTCAACATCTTGCATCATCTGCCCGCTATTTTCTATGTTCAGGGATTACTGGCAGTATTTTTAATGCTGTGGCTAGCCTCTTTTTTCACCTGGAACCAGCATGCCAGCCGTCTAAAAAAGAAACCTTTTGCGCAGGAACTGATGCCCTGGGAACTGGTATGGCTGGTAAATCTGGGTTTGGCTCTGTGGCTTTTAGGCTGGGATGAACACAGCCTCACCTATTATGCAGGCTCGAACATCCTGGTTATCATGGCGGTAATATCATTTTATTATGGCCTGGCCAGCCTGGTTTTTCGCCTTAAATACGAAAGGGGCCGGGGGAGGTCCTGGATGATTTTCCTGCTGGCAGTACTGGCGCTGTTCTTTCCGCTGTCAGCCCTGGGTTTCCTCTGTATTCTCGGCATATTTGACAGTCTCTTGGACCTGAGAAAACCATTTACCGGACAGGAGGTATAATGCGTGAAGGTTATATTGACACAGGATGTTAAAAAACTGGGTAAAAAGGGTGAAATTAAAGAGGTCAGCGACGGCTATGCCAGAAATTACCTCATTCCCAAAGGTTTTGCCCAGGAAGCTACCACTACCCGTTTAAAAGAAACCGAGGATCAAAAGCAGCGTCTGGAAAGGCAAAAAACCAAAGAAGAGAATCAGGCGAGGCTGGTCAAAGACAAACTGCATGGCAAAATGGTGTCAATCAAAGCCAAAACCGGCGGGGGCGACAAGCTTTTTGGAGCAGTTACCTCCCGGGAAATAGCAGAAGTCTTGCAACAGCAATTTGGGGTAATGGTTGACAAGAAAAAGATTGAATTAGGAGAACCTATTAAACATCTGGGTGAATACCCGGTGCACATCAAAATATACCCGGGCATACACGCAGATATACAGGTTAGCGTGGAACCCGGATGATAGGGGCGCATTAAGTGAAATTTAAAAGCAATAAAAAAGACCAGAAAAACCGGGCCCTGTACTGGCAGGTGGAAAACCTCTATCAAAGTCTGGACAGCCTTTACGGGACTCAGGGGCTGGTCTTGCGGGCCAGTAAACTGGATGCCATCGATTTGATCAAGTCAGAGCGTTTGGAAGAGAAGATCCTGGGGCTGCACCGCATACTGGCCGAAGATCCTACTATCAATGAACTCAAGTTTCACGGCAACCTGGAGCAGGAAACCGCTTACCTCGAGGAATTACTGGCCGAGGAAAGTGCCAGGCGCTCCGTAGAAGCGGAATGGCAGAAACGCATCCAGGAAAAGGTGGATCAAAACTATCAGGTCTATGTCAGGGACCTTCAGGTCCAGCTCTTCAAAGAGCAAAATAATTCCCCCGAAAACGCCCGCACTTTAAAAAAGCTGGGATTTATCGAAAAGATGGAAAGAACCGGCTTGAACCGCTCCGCTCTGGAGCTATTGAGGCCCGCCAACATCAAGGAACTGATTGGGCAGGAAAAAGCGGTAACTGCCCTTTTGGCCAAGTTGAACACCCCCTATCCACAGCATCTCATCCTGTACGGCCCGCCCGGGGTGGGCAAGACCAGTTGCGCGCGCCTGGCCTTGGAGATGATTAAAGGCCGGACCTCCAGCTGCTTTGCCGAAGAAGCCCCATTTATTGAAGTGGACGGCACCACCCTGCGCTGGGATCCCCGTGAGGCTACCAATCCACTGGTGGGGTCGGTGCAT
>DHBS01000040.1:31423-58945 GCA_002398825.1 Syntrophomonas sp. UBA4922
TTCGGTGCATGATCCCATTTACCAGGGCGCTCGCAGCGACCTGGCCGAGGCCGGCATACCTGAACCTAAACCGGGCCTGGTTACCGAAGCCCATGGGGGAATCTTGTTTATCGATGAAATCGGGGAGATGGACCCTGAACTGCAGAACAAGCTGCTCAAGGTTCTGGAAGATAAAAGGGTTTATTTCGAATCCTCCTACTATGACCCCCACGACGACCGGGTGCCGCAATACATCAAAAAGATATTCGAAAAAGGACTTCCTGCGGATTTTATTCTCATAGGCGCCACAACCCGCAGCCGGGAAAACATCAGTCCGGCTTTGCGCTCCCGCTGTATGGAGGTATTTTTCGAGCCTTTAACCCCGCAGCATATACAGAAGATAGTGCAAATCTCGGCAAACAAACTGGGTATTGAAATGCAGCCCGGTGTACCCGAAATAATCAGCGAATATACCAGTGAAGGCCGCTCTGCCAACAAACTGCTGGTCGACGCCTATGCCCTGGCCTTAAATGAACCTGGGGATCACCGTGAGTCTCGCCTGGTATTAAAACGGCATGTGCATCAAGCCGTGCAGTTCAGCCGCATTACCCCGGTTTCGCCCCGGGTAGAGCTTGATAGCAGTGAGGTAGGCAGGATAATGGGACTGGGGGCTCATCACTATCACGGAGACGTTTTAGAAATAGAAGCCGTGGCTTTTCCCGCTTCCGCAAGCGGTGAAGGCAGTATCCGTTTTAATGACACTGCCGGTTCTATGGCCAGGGATTCGCTGTTTAACGCGGCTTCGCTACTGCGCCAGCAGCTGGCCGCCAACCTAAAAGACTATGATCTGCATATCAACATCGTAGGGGGCGGAAAAGTAGACGGTCCCTCGGCAGGCGCCGCCCTTTATCTAGTTGTCGTCAGCGCCATAACCGAAGTGCCCATAAGCCAGGATGTGGCCATAACCGGTGAGATATCTCTGCGCGGCAAGATCAAACCGGTAGGAGCCATATGGGAAAAAATCCAGGCAGCCAGGCAGGCAGGCCTGCGTAAAATACTGCTTCCGGCAGCGAACCTCAAGGATGTCCCCGCCGGAACCAAAGGCCTGGAAATAGTGCCCCTTGAATCCATCGATCAGGCCTATCCGCACATATTTGCAGGGCCGATTCCCCGCCAATCGGAACCCCTATAAGCCGCTGCCGATGCTATTGACAAAGCCGCCTGAGCAAGCTGTATACTCTTATACAGTATACAAAAACCCCGAGATTCCTTAACTTGCCTTGGTTGACACTAATAAATGGTAATGCTAATATGAGTTTGCCGGCCACTTCGCGAAGGCCTGGTGTGGCGGCTAACTGGTGAATATACCAAGGGGGTGGCCTGATGTCAGCAATCGTTTTGATAGGCAGCCAATGGGGAGACGAGGGCAAAGGCAAGATTACCGACTTTCTGGCTGAAAAAGCGGATTGTGTGGTTCGTTATCAGGGGGGCAGCAATGCCGGACATACGGTTGAAGTTTTGGACCAGCAGTTTAAACTGCACCTGATTCCATCAGGCATTTTATATCCCAATACCCAGTGCATTGTCGGCAACGGGGTAGTGGTGGATATGGGTGAATTAATCAAAGAATTGGATGAACTGGAGAGCCGGGGAATAGACACGAAAAATCTGCGCATAAGTCAGCGCGCCCCGCTGGTACTGCCATACCATAAGAGGATTGACAGCCTGGAGGACCGGGCTTCGAATATCGGAACCACCAAGCGGGGCATAGGGCCTACCTACGCGGATAAAATCAACCGCACCGGGTTCAGAATCGGAGATCTCTTAGATTCCCCGGCTTATTTTGAGCCCCGCTTCGCGGCTCAGGTAAAACAGAAGAACCGCATCATCGAAGAGATCCATGGCGAACCGGGCTTCGATTACCGGGAGCTGCTGGAGGAGTTGCGGGAACAAGTAGAACGCTTGCGCCCCTATATAGCCGATACCTCGTTATTGATTTACCAGGCCATGAAGAACCATAAAAAAGTGCTTTTTGAAGGCGCTCAGGGGACCCTGCTAGATATAGACCACGGCACCTATCCCTATGTCACTTCCTCACATCCCATCGCAGGCGGGGCTTGTGTGGGAGCCGGGGTGGGTCCTACCTGTATCGACCGGGTAATTGGGGTAGCCAAAGCTTATACCACCCGGGTCGGTGAAGGGCCGTTTCCGACCGAGCTGAACGATGCTGATGGGAATATGCTGCAGCAGCGGGGCATGGAATTCGGCACAACCACTGGCAGAAAACGCCGCTGCGGCTGGCTGGATGCGGTGATACTGCGCTATGCCGCGCGCTTGAACGGATTGACTGACCTGGCCATCACCAAACTGGATGTACTGGATGAGTTTGCGGTGGTCAAGATATGCACCGGATATAAATACAAAGGCACCATTATCAGCGAGTTTCCGGAAAGTATAGAGGTATTGGAAGGCTGCCAACCGGAATACATGGAGCTGCCTGGCTGGCAAGAGGATATCAGCGGAATTACCGAGTACGATAAGCTGCCGCACAATGCCCGCCGCTACCTGGATGTCATCTACGACCTCACCGGGGTCAAACAGACCCTGATCGCGGTTGGGCCCAAACGCAGCCAGACCATAGTTCAGGACCAGATTTTTTAACCAGGCCCAGGATTTGAAATAAGGCCGCAGAAATGATACACTATCTAGCAGCGGGCGCATAACTCAGCGGGAGAGTGCTACCTTCACACGGTAGAAGTCGCAGGTTCGAAACCTGCTGCGCCCACCATAGAAAGTAAGTGATACCGGGGTTTTAAAGCCCCGGTATTTTTTATTTTGGGGTATACCTTTTGGCCCCTGGGGGCAGATTTGGGGACAAACTGGTGCAGGATGATGCTGCCTCTACCGCTGTCCCGCCTGTAAGGGGTAACATTGGCCCAACGAAAAAACCCGGATTTCGGGCGGCCAATAAGGTTAAATAAGGCGCTTGGCTTTCATAAATGGTTCTGAGTTCTGGGCGCCTGAGGGACCGACGAATAGAAAGAAGACCCTAAGCCTAGGCGTGGAGACTATGCCGACTTCATCCTGGTATATGCTGGGAGAATCCGGAGGGGATACGGTTATTCTACAAGTAGCGCTGGCGCTTGCCGCATTTCTAATATTCAAGGGCATGAAGCTGGGGGGCGTAACGAATCGGTCAATGCCGTTGGGCAAATAGCCATTTCATAATAACGCTGCTTTTTTGTATATCCATTCCTCTTAACTGAACGGTGGCAGCGGCGTTGGATGAGGCCACCGCGATCCTTAAGTTGCTCAGGTTGCCGCGGGCCTGGAGGGGGTTCTGTGAAACATGCATAGACTGAACGCGTTGCTTGGGAATGATGAAAGTCACTCTGCCCAGATGGCGCGATCTGAGTAATAATCTATTATTCTCCACCTGATAACCGGCATCATTATACTGTGCGTTGCCCAGGGCTGCCCCCAGCAGAGGCAGAATAAACGCAACATATCCCCAGGGCAGGTAGACGGTGCATAAAATAGCGATGATCAGTGCCGGAATGGTGTTGATCAACAAATAGCCCCATTTTGATCTGGCAGGTAATCCGTGCAGTTTCATTGACATGGTGAATTCGGGTGCGATTTTCTCAACAAACCCGGGCAGCTCTGCCTTTGGCAATATTGGGAAAAGCACATTGCCTTCTTCTTTCATGCCGGTAGTACTCATACTTACCACTTGTAAACTGACCATACCCAACGGCTGTCTTAACAGTCCTTCAACTACTTTAATGGCCTGAATGCGTTTAATCGGTATGCTCATTTGATGTTTTTCAAAAAGTCCTCGACTTATAATGATATTATTGCCTTCTCTTCGCAGCTGAAAACCGCCGAATTGCATGATGGTTCCCAGCAGAGACAGAAGCCAGGCCAACAGGATTATGAGGAAGACAACCAGGATAATAAGGCTTATTTTCCCAGCAGCCAGATGACCGGCATAGGCTGCAAATTTACCCCAAACATCCGCTTTGGGAAAGAAATCGTCCAGCTGTGAAATGACAGCCAGGATGGCGCTTAAAACTATGCCAATGCCATTGGATGTGCTGGCCAAAACCAGCAGGGATCGGGTCGATAATTTGTATTCGATGTATTCTGTTTCATTACCGGGTTCCTCATGATGCTGCGTCTTTTCCTGCAGGATATGCTGCAGTTCCGCGGCAATATCTCGCGGCAGGGCCGCCAGCACAAACTCAGCCTGGCTGCCCCCGCCGGCGGTTTCGACCTGAACTTTTACCAGGCCAAACATGCGGTGCAGAATACCGGCAGAAATCTGTATAGTCTGAATCCGTTCGAAGGGGATATATCTTTTCTTTTTTATCAGAACCCCATATTCCACGCGCAGTTCTTGCCCACTGATATAAAATACATAGCACAGCCAGTAAAGGATGCCATAGGCAACCATGAAGGCCAGCAAAAGGGGGAGGCCCCAGAATAGCCAGCGGCGCATCTCTGGCTGGGCGAAGGCGATGAGAAGGAGGGGTATAAGCCCTTGCCCCAGCGAGTAGACAGTGCGCAGAGTAAATTGGAGTATAGCCATAGGGTGAACCCGCTGCGGTTTATACATCTTCTTCTACCACCCGGGCCAAGACTGAAATTCTATCTCTTAAAAGATCTGCCACTTCATCTGCCAGGGCAGGTATCTCATGGTTTCCCGCCGCAGTGGAGATGGTAACGGATGAAAGCCCGAAACGACGAAGCAGCGGGCCCTGCTTGGTATCCACATGCTGCACCCGCACCATTGGAATCAGGGTCCGGGTTTTAATGAATACTCCATGCAGTAAATCGATTTCCTGTTCGGATACTTCATAACGCCAGGTTCTCCAAGTAATCTCAGGTTGAAAAACCACTGCGAAGATATCATATGCCAGGGTAAGAAACAGCAGGACGAAAGTAATCCAGGTGGGCCAATGCTGCCAGTGTTGCTGCGCGATATAATAACCGCCCGGAATAAGAAGTAATAATACTGATTCTATGGCGGCAGAACACCGCCAATATGGCACCGCTTTGGGATCAATAGCTTGTGCGGGATAATTGCGCAAAATATCATCACCTCGCTTCTACGAAGCCTTTATCTTTTACGGTCCAAGCTGCCTGAAAAGACTGGAAAAGGTCAATAGAGCAGCAGTTGCTTGAGCACCTTGTAGTAGATTCAATTATAGTATTATTTCCCCGATAGTGGTAGTTAAGCAAAATGATGCGGAAGAACCGCTTCCGTGACGGAAAAACGCAGATCCAAGACCTGCGTTTTCCATTACCTGTTGCTATTCGATGGGAATGCTCGGAACCAGCGTTTTACATCACTAGCTAACAGCTGCGATATTTCCAGTCCCCGTCCCGCTTGGGAGCCGGAGCGATTTTTTCAACTACGATTTCATGCTCAGCGATCACCTGACTGGCCTCTTCTAAATCACCGCCCTTTACAATAAGGGATATCCCGCAGCAAGTGCTGAGTTGGCGCGGGGTTGGAGCAATCAAGTAATCGATGCCCCGCTCCCGCAGCAGTTGGCTTAATCGCAAGCCTTGATGGTGGTTGGGAAAGAGTATATAAAACCTGTTGTCTGTCTCCACCCTCCAGCCTACTCCCGCAGCATTTCCAGGAAGGCCTGTACCCGGGTGCGCAGCTGTTCGAAATCCTGCTCGCTGTAATCAGTCTCCAGATGCAGGACCGGTATATTCTTCTCAGCCAGGGCCTGTTTGACCAGGTGACTCTCGGTCGAATACAGGTTGCAGAACTGCAAATTGGTGTCAATGATGCCGTCGACCTTATATTCTTCGGCCAGGCGCAAGATATCATCGATGCGGGCCGAATTCGGGGTGAAACAAGCGCAATTGGTCTTCATGTAACGCTCCGCCAGGGCTCGGACTTGTCTTTCCAGGGTTGGGGCGGTTTCATCCACCAGATTTTCGAAATAGCGGGTTCCGGTACAGGATTCTTCAACAACCACTGCCGCCCCGGAAGTTTCTACGATATGGTGCAGCTTCCAGTTGGGGATGGCCATGGGGGTACCGGAGATCATTATCCGCAGGGTGTCTTCAGGGAAAACCCCTTCCTTGCGGCTGATACGCTCTTCCAGTTCTTCGCTTAGCTGGTTGGCCATCTGCGCGCAGCGGGAGGGGTCATCATAAAAAGCGATCTGGGTGACCAGCAGGGCGTCTTTGCCGCTGATGGGCACTGCTGCCGCTTTACGGGCCTCATAGAGGCGCTGCAGGGCTTTTCTTTTATTGTTGATCAGTTTGATGCTTTCACCCAGGGAATCGGCACTGATCTTGCTGCCGGTAAAATCCTCCACCACCTTGATAAAGCTGTGAATCTCACGCTCAAACGCATTGACATCCTGCGCTCGCTTCATCTGCGGGATGTCGATCACATGCATGGGGACTTCGGAAGCCAGAATCTCCCAGGCCTTCTTTTTGCCGTCGCAGGTGGTCTCCCCCACAAACATATCAGCGATGCGGAAAAAGGGGCAGGTTTTATCCAGCCTGGCCCCCACTGAGGCTTTTATCAGGGGACAGGTGTTGGGGGGCAAGACCTTTTCCCCTGCCGCTACCCAGAATTGCGACCCCCCGCATAACCCGGTGGCGATGCCCCCGGCGGCAAAAACGATTTCATCAGGCACATACACACAAAAAGTGCCGAAAACCTTGCCCCCCGACTTTTGGTGCTCAATCAACTCGGCCGGTCTGACCCCATGGATTTCAGATACCACAAAATCATAAAAATCCATGCCCCGAGGCCGTTTCTGCTGCGAAAGATACACTTCTCCAAATACTTCGGGCAGAACTTGACACAGCACATCATGTTTTTCCAGGTCCATGTCCAGATTTGACCACATTTCACGATAGTCAGCCACAAACATACCTCCCCTGTTATTTTGTTAAGATATTCACTGCTTCCCGGACTGGCAGGCCAGCAATGCAGCCCCCAGCGCGCCTGTATACTGGCAGCTTTCGACTACCATTACAGAGCATTCCAGTTCCTCTTCCAGCGCCCTCTTCACACCCCGGTTCAAAGCTACTCCTCCGGTAAAGGCCACCTGCGGTTTTACCCCCATCCGTCTGGCCATAGCGGCCACGCGTTTTCCCACCGACTGGTGCAGCCCGGCTATTATGCCTTCCTTGGGGTTGCCCCTGGCCAAAAGGCCTACAATCTCAGATTCCGCAAAAACGGTACACATGCTGCTCACCGCCAGCAGCTTGTTGGGGTCTTCCACGTTGCCCAGCTCGCTGACTTCCAGGCCCAAAGCGGTTGCCATCACCTGCAGGAAACGCCCGGTGCCGGCAGCGCATTTGTCATTCATGGCGAAGTCTACAACTTGTCCGCTGCTTCCCAGCTGAATGACCTTGCTGTCCTGCCCGCCGATGTCGATGATGGTTCGCACCTCGGGATACAGGTGGGAAACACCGCGGGCATGGCACTTGATCTCGGTTACTATCCGATCAGCGCTGTCAAACGCTACCCGCCCGTAACCGGTTACTACGACGCTTTCCACCCCATGGCGCTCAACTCCTGACAGAGCGAGTAATTTTGCAATAGCCTCATGGCCTGCAGCCCTGGGGTTCCATCCGGTGGGAAGTATAACCCGGTAATAGCTCTGGTCTTTGATCAAAACGCCTTTGGTGGCTATGGAGCCGATGTCGATCCCAATCCCCGTCATTTCTCAATCATCTCCAGCATGGCTTGAACCCTGACCTTAATATTTTCTTTATCCGAATTGGAATAATCACTCTCCAGGTGCAGGTAAGGCAGCCCTTTTTCTTTAACCAGTTTGCCCACATGGTAGGACTCTATATTATAGGTATGGCAGGCCTGCCAGGTGAGGTCGATCACCGCGTCGACCTTAAAATCAGCGATCATGCGCTCTATTAATTCCAGCCGCTGCGGGTTGGGGCTCATACACGAACAGGGAATGCCTAAATACATCTGCGCCAGAGCGATAATGGGGTCATCGATGGTATTGTCATATTGAAGATCCACAGTCTTGTACCCTGAACAGTTTTCCATGGCCACTATGTGGGCTCCCAAGTCTTCAGTTACAGTTATGACCTTTTCGCTTCCCAGGCCCACCGGACACCCGGTCAGGAGTACCCGGGGAGCCGGGGTACCGGTTGGCTTTTCGCGCACATTCTCCAACAACTGCTGCAATTGTCCAATCAGCCCACCTTTGTCGCTGCTGAAGTTGCGCGACCAGGAAACGGTAAGAAGCTCCAGCCCGGTAAACAAGGGCGGGTCTGCCTGGTTCAAATCGAACATCGCTTTAATAAATTTTCTCTCCTGGCCAACCAGTTCCATAGCCTGCCAGAGGGACTCATCCGTGATCCTGGTATTAAGCTCCTCTTCCAGACGTAATCTCAAACGGCGTAATTCATCGGCCCATAAGTCAAATGCAGCCGGACTGACATTGTTATGGGGCAGTTGCATGACGTGTACCGGTTTCAATTCGTGCATGAGCTCGAACATCTTTCTTTTGCCGTCACAAGTGGTCTCCCCGATAACCAGATCCGAGAAATGAAAAAATGGGCAAGTATCTGTGACCGCAAAACCGAATGATGATTTAATCAGGGGGCAAAGATTGCGGGGTAAAAGCACTTCTGCAGCCGGAATAGGTTCTTCCCGGGTTCCGCATAAGCTCACCGGTATGGCGCCCGCGGCCAGTATCAATTCCTGCGGGCAATAGGCGCAATAAATTCCCACCACTTTCCGGCCGCTGGCTTTAGCAGCCTTTATCTGCATAAGGTTAATGTCTCTAGCGTTTGAGAACGGCGCTATATATTGATTAGACATAAACATTCCTCCCCTAGACAGATATAGTGTAACACACAAAAAGTTATACATAAAATAACTAAATATTATCATTAGAAGCAGCCGCCCGGGAAGCCGTTTTTACGCAGATGTCTTCCGGCGGGATTAAGCAAGTGGGCGATCATCAGGTACTAAGCTCTTGATGATATCGCGGTTGTATCAGGAGGGGCTAAATGACATAAACATGAATTGTCGAGAATTTACCGTAATATATACTCAGGCAACGACGAGCGCTCATGCCTCAAGCCTGACCGGCAGGCCTTGACAGCGCGTTAACCCTTCAGGACTTGAAATTTCATGATGACTTTGTTAATATATCTATGCGATTGAAAATGCGGAGCCGTGGTGTAGCGGTTAACATGCCGGCCTGTCACGCCGGAGATCGTGGGTTCAAATCCCATCGGCTTCGCCAATTTTAAGTACATCGCCGATCATCTTAATTAAGCGGGAGTAGCTCAGTGGCAGAGCACCGGCTTCCCAAGCCGGGTGTCGAGGGTTCGAACCCCTTTTCCCGCTCCAGAAAGACCTGGCACTTTCAATATTTTGAGAGTGCCTTTTTTGTTATGGCCAAGGTATTATAGCCCGGGTATGATTAGGCTTATAAAAAGCGCCCAGTTTACGATGTAGCGGGGTTTTTAAGCACCGGCGTTTTTACCTCAAAGTATAATTTGACATAATGGAAGATAATAACAGGGACCTTGACAGAACATATGTTGTATTATATAGAGTGCTAAAAGGATAACAACACCGCTGGATAATCAAGCCGGCGATGGTTTAATAAGACATAAACTGACGCAAGTTAAGGGGTGTCAATAACCCCGTCAGGCTGTGTGAAAAGTCCCGAAATGGGCGATTTAATTCTCCAGAGTGGGAGAGGAACGAGTTATTCCGGTCAACAGACTAGCCTCCGCCCCGAATAAAAGCCAAAAATCGGCTGTAAGTGGGGCCCACAGAATAGTTTTCACACCGTCTGCCATTCTTGTGACACGCCACCCATGTAGTGCGGAGGTTTTAAATAACTCCGTTACCATGACATGGAGAAGGGAGGTATATAGCAATGAGAATAAATGATGTCATGTCGCACAGACCGATTACCATCAGTCCGGACAAGTCCATACAGGATGCTGCGGAGGTATTTTTAAAATACGGTATAGATGGAGCTCCGGTAGTAGATGAAAACCAACGTTTATTGGGGATGGTCACGGAATTGCATTTATATAAGGCTTTAGCCGGCCAGCAGCCTTTGAACGTGCCGGTTAAAGAAATCATGTGTACAGACGTGAACACCCTGGACGAAGAAATGCCGGTAGATATCATTCATGGCTTGACATTTGGCCGCTTCCCCGTGCTGCACAACGGCAGGGTTACCGGCATGTTGACCAAATCTGACGCCAACCGGGTGTATACTAGGGAACTTAAGGATATAACCAAGCGCATGCATGCCGTACTTGATGCCGCCTATAATTCCATTGTCAGCATCGATGAGGACAGGATCATCCGCATATTCAACCGGGCCGCCGAAGAACTGTTCGAAATGAAAAAAGAAGATGTGCTGGGGGCTTTGTATACCGATATATTTCCAGATGGCGCTTTAATCGATATTTTGGAGACTGGAAGGGTGGTAAAGGGTGAAAAGTTCAGCTATAAGGACAAAACCATCCTCAGCAACCGTACTCCCATTATTGGTTCCAATGGCAGCATCATAGGTGCGGTTGCGGTTGCTCAGGATATATCGGACATGGAGAGCATCACCAGAGAATTGAATATAGCCCGGGAAATGAAAGAAAGCATGGATTACTTTTTAAATGAATCACTGGACAGCTTTTTCGTTGCCGACAAAGAGGGCCGGGTTATAAATGTCAACAAGGCCTACACCCGCATCACCGGGCTCAAAGCTGAAGATATCGTAGGAAAATCAATGTATGACCTGGTTGAGCAGGGCTACTACAACAAGGCCGCTACCCTGATGGTTCTGGAAAGCAAACAACCGGTGATGTATAAAGAGACCACCTCAACGGGGAGAGTGGCGCTGTTTACGGGGCTGCCTATTTTTGATAAAGAAGGCGAACTCGCCAATGTGCTGGTCAACATAAAGGATATAACCGACCTGGAATCAGTGGCCGGGGAACTTGAAAAAACCCAGGACATGAAAGACGAATTGCAGGCCGTTATTGAAGCCTCTTTTGACGGAATATGCCAGACCGACGCGCAGGCTAATATCATCCGGGTAAATGATGCCTATGTGCGTATAACCGGGATGTCCCGGGAAGAACTGGTCGGCAAGAACGAGCAAGGACTGGCTGAAGAAGGTTATTATGATCATTCTGTTTCGATGATGGTGATTGAGCAGAAGAGGCCTGTAACAATTGAGCAGAAGTTGAAGACCGGAAAAAGGCTCCTGGTAACGGGCAACCCGGTTTTCGACGATCGCGGTGAACTGATCAGGGTGATAACCAATGCCAGGGATATGACAGAATTGGAACAGCTGCGCCAGGAAATGGAGCAGGCCCAGGAGCTAAGCCGCCATTACCAGGAGGAACTGCAAAAGATCAGGATCAGCGAGGAAAGCAATTTCATTGCTGAATCGCGTCAATCCAAAGATATTATCGACTTGATCGTCAGGCTGGGCCGGGTTGACTCCACGGTATTAATCCAGGGGGAATCCGGGGTCGGCAAGGAAATCATTGCCCGGGAATTGCATAAGAACAGTACTCGTTGTAAAAAGCCTTATATCAAGATCAATTGTGCCGCCATTCCCGAGAGTCTATTGGAATCTGAACTATTTGGGTATGAAACGGGAGCCTTCACCGGGGCCAAAAAGGGCGGCAAGAGCGGTATATTCGAGGTGGCCAACACCGGCTCCCTATTCCTGGATGAGGTGGGGGAAATCCCTATGCATTTACAGGTCAAGCTGTTAAGGGTTTTGCAGGAGAGCGAATTTACCAGGGTGGGAGGAGCGCAACCCATCAAGGTGGATGTCAGGGTTATTGCTGCCACTAACCGCGATTTATCCAAAATGGTAGCTGAAGGCAGGTTTAGAGAAGATCTGTTTTATCGTTTGAACGTAATTCCCATAAATGTTCCCCCGCTAAGAGAAAGAAAAGAGGAGATTGCCCCGTTGGTAAGGCATTTCCTGCAGATGTTTAATGACAAATACGGCTTCAATAAGACCATAACCGCCTCCGCCCTGGGTGTATTGATAGACTATGACTGGCCTGGCAATATCAGGGAACTGCGCAATGTGATTGAGAGAGCTGTGGTCACCAGTGCTGACACGGTAATTGAGGACTTCGGTTTTCTGCAACAGGGGCAAAAAGGCATAAAGCCCATAGTGGAAGGCGATTACCGGCCTGTAAATCTGAAACATGAAGTTGAAGAGTTTGAAAAAACCATGATCAAAAAGCATTTGCTCATACAAGGCAGTCTGCGCAAAGCTGCGCAATCTCTTGGAGCCAGCCAAACCACCATCTGGCGGAAGGCATCCCAATACGGAATCAAGCTGGATGACAAGCCGTCAGGATAAGCTGCTTGTAGAGGTGTAACGGAAATGGAACGGCTGACCCGCAAATGGGTCAGCCGTTTTTGCTCCGGCGGTGTTGGGCTTGTGCCAAAACAGAAAACCACCCTCGATCAGAAGCGATTCAATAATGGGTCGGGAAAAAGTGAAAAGGATAACGTGAACATGGAAATATTTTGGATGGATTTATCGTTTGAACAAAATTTTTTTTTCAATGATTTTTTGACAGATTACTCCATATATTGAGCTGCGGGCGCCTCGATAAGGCCTAGTTCATGGCCTCTGTAAAGCAGATCTACAATTTGTGAATTTACAGAAAAATACAGTTATATCAGCTCTCCTCAGCAGAGGCGGTTCGCTAACAGATTATCTGGCATGAAGGTTGCACAATAAGACAATGAGATTCTCCTGGAAGTACTTGCTGCTGACGAGCTTCAGGGAACAGGGAATCGAACCTTGCAAGGGAGAGCGCGAAAGTGGAGTGGAAAAAGAGGTGATGAGTATGTCTAATATCACTGTTGACCTAAACGGGAAAGTTGCAGCAGTAACCGGCGCTGGCAACGGTATCGGCAAAGCCTGTGCACTGGCCTTGGCCTCCAGTGGGGCGCAGGTGGCATTAATCGATATCTCGCCAGCAGCAGCGGAACAGACTCAGGCAGAAATTGCCGCTCTGGGAGGAAATAGCACCGTTTATGTGTGTGATGTCAGAGACGTGCCGGCTATAAATACAACTTACCAGGCTATAGCGGAGCAATTCGGCAAGCTCGATATTGCCGTCAACTCAGCAGGAGTTAATGTCCAGCAGCGTGGGGAGGATGTCACTGAGGAGGCCTGGGACAAAGTTCTGGGGATCAATGCCAAAGGGGCTTTCTTCTGCAGCCAGGCTGCCGGACGCATTATGATGCAGCAAAACCAAGGCAAAATTATCAACATCGGTTCGGCCATGTCGGTGGTGGGATATGTCAAGCGTTCAGCTTACTGTGCCAGTAAGGGAGCAGTCGCGCAGTTTTCCAAGGTATTAGCGGGTGAATGGGCCCCCTACAACATTACAGTCAATACTGTCGCTCCTACCTTTATTTATACGCCTTTTACAGAACCAATGTTTAAGGATGCGGAATTTAAGGAGGATGTGGAGCGCAGGATATTATTGAATCGCATTGGTGAGGTCAGTGATGTTACGGGAACGGTGTTATTTTTAGCTTCAGATGCAGCCGATTTTATAACCGGTTCAATTGTTATGGTCGATGGAGGATGGACAGCCTGGTAAAAACAGGTATGCAAACGTCTTTAATATACAGCCGCTTTGATTCAAAGCAGAAGCTTTACCCCAATCAACATTGTTAGGAGGACGAAAAAAATATGGCCAGATCAGCATCGGGTTTAATTTCCCAGCTTGATAATTCCCATCTAACCAAGAATCACTATAAAGTGATTAGTGCCGCCGTCCTGGGGGATATGCTGGAGTTTTTTGATTTTACTATCATCAGCTTTGTTATCGCCTTCATTATGGTTCCCTGGGGCCTGACCTACAGCCATTCAGCAGCTATTCTGCTGGCTTCCGGGTTCGGGGCTATCATAGGCGCGGCCGCATTTGGTTATATCGCTGACAAAATCGGACGCAGGCCGATATTTATCTTTACCATATTGTTTAGCGCAGTAATGACCGGTTTGATGTACTTTGTTCCCGAAGGGAACTGGTTGTTTCTGGTAGCGCTGCGCTTTCTGACCGGTTTGGCTCTGGGCGGCTTATACTGTGTTGACCTGCCCCTGGTGCAGGAATTTGTGCCTTCTCAGTACCGCGGCCGGGTCAGCGGAATTGTAACCGCATTTATTCCCATCGGCACCATGATTGCCAGCAGCAGTGCTGCCTTTCTAACCCCGTCTATCGGCTGGAGGGGACTTTTCCTGGTAGGATTGGTTCCCGCCTTGTTATGCCTGTTAATACGGATATGGGTCCCGGAATCACCCCGCTGGCTTATCGGCAACAAACGGTTTGACGAAGCTGAAGCAGCAGTCGATTGGGTTACCGGGCAACACCATGATTTCCGCCAGGCCACGGGTAAAAAGGATCAATGGGTCGACGACCTGCCGCCGGTGGTTAAACAAAGTTGGAGTGAGCTCTTTAAATATCCCCGCAGTATCATAACTACCTGGGGAACCAACATTGCTCAGCAGTGCGGGTACTATTGCTTCACCATGTGGGGGCCAGCATTGTTGGCCCTGGTTATAGGCAGGACACCGCAGGAAGCCGCCAAGCTTTATATATTCGTTACCCTGGGCGGTTTTATCGGCAGATGGTTCTGGGCTTTTATGTCCGACTTGCTGGGGCGTCGTACCAGTGGTATGGCCCTGGGCGCCGGAGCCGCTGTTATGCTGGTGTTCGCCATTTTCAACATCGGGAACTTTATCGGCGGAATCTCAGTGTTCTGGCTGTGCATGATCGGTATCTACTTCTTCGCTGACGGCGGTTTCGCCCTGGTAGGACCCTATGGTTCCGAAGTATGGCCTTCTCAGCTGCGCGCCGCTGGTATGGGGTCTGCCTACGGTATGGGCGGCATCGGCAAGTTGATCGGACCCATGATAGTCGCATTCTTTGCCGGCTCCTCCAACCTGGTAAGCCCCAAGGCAACCGCTGACGCCATCGGTTCAGTTTACCTCTTCCTGGCGGTATGTTTTGTCATCCAGGGTGTATTGTTCTATTTCGCCCGGGAGACCAAAGGAAAAACCATGGAACAGATTGATTTGGAACTGGAAGCGGAGAGAGCCAAGATGCAGCCGCAAACGGCTTAATCATAATCAACACCTGATAACCGCACGACTCTAAAACGTTTAATTATATTTAATCGGAGGGTTTATCATGAGTGAAAACAACGTAAAAATCGATGTAGTCGAATTTATGGGCAAAAAGCTTAATTTCCTGGACTTAGGCAAGGATATCAGTCCGGATATCCCGGTCTATCCCGGCCATATGAAAACTGACTTCTGGTGGCACAAGACTCATGAAGAAACTGTATTCAGCCTGGGCGACAAGAGCAACTACAAACTTGGCTTTGGGGTGAAAGGGATCATAACCTGCGACCACACTTCCACCCATGTTGATGCAGTTTACCATTTTGATCCCAATAAATCACATTTATCAGTGGACAAGATCACCCTGCAGGAGTTGATCACCCCGGCGGCTTGGATTGACCTATCCTTTGTGCCCAACCGCACCCATATAACCCTGGATGCTGTCAAGAAAGGCCTGGATGCCGCGGAAGTAACCCTGAAGCCCGGCATGAGTCTCTTGTACTGGACCGGGATCGAGCCGTATGGTGTGACCGATCCGTTCTATTATCTGAGCCAATATCCGGGATTGGATGAAGAGGCTACTACCTGGCTCCTGGATCAAGGCTTATTGAACATCGGCACTGATGCCGCCAGCCTGGATACCCCTGCTGATCTGGATTATCCCAACCATTCGGTTCATGCCGAAAGAGAGGTAATCCATACCGAGAGCCTGGTGAATATCACCAAGATCCCGCGGCACAAGGACTTCTATTATGCTATGTTCCCGCTTAAATGGGTCGGCTTAACCGGCAGCCCGGTAAGGGCCTTCGCCATCTGGGAAGACTAGGCGGATAATAAACAAAACTAAATATTGAGGGCAACTGGGGGTCCCGGCAGCCCTGGAAAGCAGCCCAAGGCTGTCCCCCCTCTTCTCCAGGGATGAATTGCAGCAAAAATCATTACCAGGACCGGGACCCCATTTTAACTCAATATAAATATTTTTTTAAACAGGTATTTCCTTTGGCACTGGAGGGTGAGGTATGAAATGGCAGGAGCATTATAAGGACAGGACCTGTGCAGCGGCAGAAGCTGTGCGTTGTATAAAATCTGGCCACACGGTAGTGGTTGCCCACGCTTGTGGTGAACCGAGGTCATTGACCGGGGCCATGAGCGACAGGTACGACGAACTGGAAAACGTCAAAGTAGTGCACAGAATAGGTATGGGTGAGTGCAGATATGCTCAACCCGGAATGGAGCCGAGTTTCCGCCATGTGTCCCTGTTCGGCGGCCCTAATACCAGGCAGGCCATCAATAGCGGCCGGGCCGATTATTTACCCAGATTTATATCAGAGATTCCGGCGTTGTTTATAAATGGGATTATACCGGTAGATGTAGCACTAATAACAGTTTGCCCGCCGGACCAGCATGGTTATTGCAGCCTGGGAATTTCGGTGGACTACACGCTGCCTGCGGCTAGAAAGGCCAAAACAGTTGTTGCCGAGGTTAACGAGCACATGCCCAGAACCCACGGTGATTCCTTTATGCATGTCAGTGAGATCGATTACTTTGTTCACAGCAACCGGGAATTGATGGGTATAGAGCGGGCCCCATTCACCGCAGTGGAAGACGCCATAGGCAGCTATGTCAATACCTTGATCAAAGACGGGGATACCTTGCAACTGGGAATCGGAGCTATTCCTGACGCAATATTGTCTTATCTCAAGGGCAAGCATGATCTGGGGATTCACACCGAGATGTTCTCCGATGGGGTAATGGAGCTTACGGAAATGGGTGTGATCAACGGCTCACGGAAAACACTGCATAAGAACAAGATCGTCTCCACTTTTATGATGGGCAGTAAAGAGCTTTATGCCTGGGTAAACGACAATCCCTTTATTGAGATGCACTCGGAAGATTACGTAAACAATCCCTATGTTATCGGTCAGAACGATAACATGGTCTCCATAAACTCTGCTTTGCAGGTTGATGTTCTGGGACAGGTAGCGGCTGATCAGCTGGCTGGCCAACAATACAGCGGGGTAGGCGGACAGGTGGATTATATCCGCGGTATTCACCTCAGCAGGGGCGGCAGATCTATCATCGCCATGCCGTCAACCGCCGCCAAGGGTAAAGTCAGCCGCATTGTGCCCGCGCTGTCACAGGGAACAGCGGTAACTACCAGCCGCAATGAAGTGAGCTGCATTGTTACAGAATACGGAATTGCCATGCTGGAAGGCAAGACCAACCTGGAAAGACTTAAAGCATTGGTAGCTATAAGCCATCCTGATTTCAGAGATGAAATCATGGCGGAAGCCAAAATACTGTACTACGGCGCCTAAGACATTGATGCTGGTACCAACAAACAGAAAGGATGAATGGATAAATGGATTTCAAACTGGGTGAAGAGTATGAAATGCTTAGACAATCAGTTAGGGATTTCGCCGAAGGAGTCCTGGCTGCCGGAGTTGTTGATAGAGATGAAAAAGAATATTTCGATCGCTCCATTTACGAGAAGATGGGCGAACTAGGACTTACAGGAATACCTTTCGAGGAAAAATACGGCGGGGCCGGCATGGATTATCTGGCCTATGCTATCGCCGTGGAAGAACTGGGCCGGGTAGACGCTTCGGCCGCCGACACCCTTTCCTCCCATGTTAGCCTGGGGGCCTGGCCCATATGGAGGTGGGGAACTGAAGAGCAGAAGATGAAGTACCTGGTTCCTCTGGTCGAAGGCAAGAAATTGGGGGCCTTTGGTCTTACCGAAGCCGGTGCCGGCTCTGATGCTGTTGCCATGACCTGTAAAGCTGTTTTGGATGGAGACAGCTATATATTGAACGGAAGGAAAATTTTTATAACCAATGCCGAAGCTGCAGATACTTATGTAGTGTTTGCCCGCACCGGGCCCAAAGAAATGAGGAGTAAAGCTTTCAGCGCGTTCATAGTTGAAAAAGGAACTCCGGGATTCACTTTCGGCAAATTCGAAAAGAAGATGGGGCTCAGGGGCACGCAGAACTGCGACCTGGTCTTTGAAGACTGCCGCATTCCCAAAGAGAACCTGTTGGGCCAAGAAGGCGAAGGCTTTAAGATGTCTATGGAAACACTAGATGGCGGAAGAATTGGTATCGCTGCCCAGTCGGTAGGCATAGCCCAGGGGGCTTTCGAATTAGCCTTGGCTTACGCAAAACAGAGAGTGCAATTCGGCAAACCTATTTCAGCTTTGCAGGCCATACAGTTCAAACTGGCCGATATGGCTTTGGAAGTCAAGGCATCGCGCCTTCTAACCTACGACGCCGCCTGGAGAAAGAGCCAGGGTCTGGATTTTGGAACTGATGCCGCCATGGCCAAGCTCAAAGCTTCGGAAACCGCCAACCGGGCGGCCAATCAAGCTGTGCAGATTCATGGAGGCTATGGATACACCCGCGATTATCCGGCGGAAAGAATTATGCGGGATGCCAAGATAACCGAAATCTATGAGGGAACCAGCGAGATTCAGAGAGTAGTCATAGGCAACGCCATTTTACGTTAAGCGGAGGGAAGCAGAACATGAATTACAGCGAAAAAATCAAGCATTGGGAAGATATGAGTGTAGGCGATTCCGCTTCATTTACCAAAACCATCACCGAAACCGATGTTATTCTCTGGGTTGGTTTAACCGGGGATATGAACCCCATTCACATCGACAAGGAATACAGCAAGACTACACGCTTCGGGGATGTTATCGTACCTGGATTAATGGTGGCAGGACTTATTTCCACCACGGTTACCATGGCTACCTTTGGAAACGTTTATGCCAATCAGAACATCAAATTCCTCAAGCCGGTATATATTGGCGACACCATTACCGCCACCGCAACCATTATAGAAAAGCTGGAAGACAAGCACATGGTCAAACTGGAGACCAAGTGTGTTAATCAGAAGGGCGAAGCGGTCATGATCGGCCAAGGCATGGAGTATATCCTGAAGGAATAATGGAAAAATGGGGAGGGTTTGATAAAAATGGCCTTGAAGACAGCGCAACAATACCTGGATGATCTTAGATCAAGAAATATCGAATTATATATGTTCGGCGAAAAAGTTGAGAACTATGTGGATAATCCCATTATCAGACCGTCGATCAATTCTGTGGCTATGACTTATAAACTGGCCTTGGATCCGGAATATGAGGATATCATGACTGCAACCTCCAACCTGACCGGACAAAAGATCAATCGTTTCACCCATTTGCACCAAAGTACTGAAGATCTGATTAAAAAAGTCAAAATGCAGAGACTGATGGGGCAGAAGACCGGTTCCTGCTTCCAGCGTTGTGTGGGGATGGATGCTTTCAACGCCGTGTACAGCACCACTTATGAAATCGACCAGGCTTATGGAACCGAGTACCATCAGCGCTTCGTCAAATTCCTGGAATACGTGCAGGAGAACGATATGGTGGTAGACGGTTGCATGACCGATGCCCGGGGCGACCGCAGCAAATCACCTGCACAGCAGCCTGACCCCGATGCTTACCTGCATGTGGTGGAAAGACGGGAAGACGGACTGGTGGTGCGGGGCTGCAAGCTGCACCAGACCGGGATGATAAATTCACATGAGATACTGGTTATGCCCAACAACAGCCTCAAGGAAGACGAAAAAGACTGGGCAGTATGCTTCGCAGTACCCGTGGACGCGCCGGGGATGATCTATGTTTACGGCCGGCAGGCCAGCGATACCCGCAAACTGGAAGGCGGAAAGGTGGATATCGGCAATATCCATTTTGGCGGGCAGGAAGTAATGACCATTTTCAATAACGTTTTTGTCCCCTGGGAAAGGGTTTTTATGGATGGAGAAACCGACTTCAGCACTATGGTGGTGGAGCGATTCGCCGGTTACCATCGCCAGAGTTATGGCGGATGTAAAGTAGGGGTAGGCGACACCCTGATCGGCGCCGCCAAGGCTATCGCTGACTATCAGGGAGCCTCCAAGGCTTCCCATATCAAAGACAAACTGGTGGAGATGTGCCACTTAAACGAGACCCTGTATGGCTGCGGGATTGCCTGTTCAGCCGAGGGCAGGAAGACTGCGGCGGGAAACTATCTGATCGACCAGCTTCTGGCCAATATCTGCAAGCAGAATGTAACCCGTTTTCCGTATGAGATCGCCCGGCTGGCCCAGGATATAGCAGGCGGCTACTTTGTTACCATGCCCTCTGAAAAGGATTTCAACAACCCGGATATCGGACCTCTGGTCAAGAAATATTCCACCACCCAGAATGATGTGCCGGTCGAACACCGGCAGCGCATGGCCCGGCTGATTGAAAACCTGACCCAGGGAGCGGCCGCAGTGGGCTATCTGACCGAGTCCATGCACGGGGCCGGGTCGCCTCAGGCCCAGAGAATCATGATCACCCGGCTGGTGGATATGGAACACCGTAAGGAACTGGCTGAAAATCTATGCGGGGTGAGGGAGAATCCTGACATAGATTGGTAAACACCGTGGGCGTTGAAAACGCTGCGGGAGCAAAAAGGGGAGGGGGTATGCCCCTTCCCCTTTTGCTTCTGTTTGGATTCGGCCCATTGCAGAGAGGGAAGTTATGAAGTTGTATATCAAGTACTGCGGCGGCTGCAATCCCGTTATTAATCGCAAAAAGCTGGTCAACGAAGTTGTGAGCCAATTAAAACAGTACACTGCGCTTGAGCTTACAGAACAAGGAGCGGATGTGGGTCTGGTTGTAGGCGGGTGCCCGGTTTGCTGCGTGAACCTCGACGAGATCAAAGCAAAAGCCAGGAATTTCGTCCTGGTAGGAGGGGAGCTGGTAAACGGTATCAAGGTGCCTCCCGAGCAGCAAGCCGGCGTTGTAGTGCAGCAGATACTAAAGAGCGCTGATCATAACCGGCTGGGCGAGGTATCATGATGCACTCATCCGCAGTTCCTGGAAGGTAAAACAGAATACAGGCCCGCCGGGTGCTGACAGGCTTGACATAATTGACTAAACCCGGCCATATATTATAGAATATCCCTGTTAGATTGATGCTGTGGGAAAGCTGATTAAGAACCGGCTGAAACATGGATAAAAATTGGCGCCGCGTGGCCGGGGCAATGATTTCAGCACAGCTGGTCCCGAGATTTTTCTATATGTAATAGGGGGAGGATCCATTCATGAATAAACATATCGCTACCATCATCAAGCCCAGTATAAGAAAGTCTGAAAATACCACCAACTGCCGCGAATGTGCCACTTCATGCCAATCCGCATGTAAAACATCCTGCACCGTGGGCAATCAGGTGTGCCGCCAGGAAGCATAGCTTGATCATGAACAGGGGCAAAGCCCCTGTTTTGACGTGCCTATAATTTGCTGGCCGCGGTGGGAGGGATCGTCTTCTGTTCTGGCAAGATTATGACTACAAGGCCAACCTGCATGTATTTCCCTGGAAAGATGATTATTTTGCGGTCGATGTGAACAGCGGCGCGGTTCACGTCCTGGATCAGCCTGCCTATCTTTTGCTGGCCGCTCTTATGGAGACCAATGGCGATTGCCGGCAAGCCCGGAAAAGACTGGCAGATCAATTGCCCGCCCACACCCTGGATGAAGTCTGGCAGGAAATTGAACAGCTGCATCAACAGGGAGCGCTTTTTACCGAATTGGATGCGGTGCGGGTGGACACCGGCCAGATGGTCCTCAAGGCATTGTGCCTGAATGCGGCCCATTTGTGCAATATGAATTGTAAATACTGTTTCGCTGCACAGGGCGATTTTGGTATGAAACCCGGATTGATGAGTTTTGATGTAGCTCAAAAAGCGGTGGATTTCCTGATCGTTCACAGCAAAGGGCGCCGGCACCTGGAGATCGACTTTTTCGGCGGGGAGCCGCTGCTGGCAGCGGGGATGTTGCAGCAACTGGTTCAATATTGCCGGGCTTTAGAACCTATTCATAACAAGGAGTTCGCTTTTACTTTAACGACCAATGCCCTCTTGCTCGATACAGATATTATAGAGTGGGTAATAGCCAATAAAATCGGGGTGATTTTGAGTCTGGACGGACGTCAAAGGGTGCACGATCAATACCGTCCTTTAAAAGACGGGTCAGGCAGCTATGCTGCGGTTGTCCCCAAAATTAAGGCCATGGTGGCGGCAAATCCAGTCTCTTACTATGTACGCGGCACCTTCACCAGGCAGAATCTGGATTTTGCGGAAGATTGCCGGCATCTGCTGGAATTAGGTTTTTCAGCGCTTTCCCTGGAGCCGGCGGTAGGGCCTGACAACGGATATGCCATTCAGGATGCTGACCTCCCCCGGGTAAAGCAAGAATACGAGCGCCTGACCGAGATTCTGATGGAGCGTTCCCGATCGGGACAGGCGGTGCACTTCTACCATTTCAATCTGGATATGCAGAAAGGACCCTGCCTGGCCAAGCGCTTGACCGGCTGCGGCGCCGGGGTGGAATACCTTACAGTCACTCCGGAAGGGGACCTGTATCCCTGCCACCAGTTGGTGGGAGAAGCTGGTTTTTTGATGGGCAACGTTGTTCAGGGAGAGATTGATTACGGCATTAAACAACGTTTTTCGACATGCCAGGTTCATGATAAGGAATGCGTCCGGTGCTGGGCCAGATACTATTGCGGGGGTGGTTGCCTGGCGCAGGCCTATCTGCAGAATGGTGATTTGAACAAGCCTTATCCGGTGAGTTGCGAGATGCACCGCAAGCGGGTGGAGGCTTCGATTTTCCTGGATTATTATAGGCGAATAGGAAAAACATGATCAAAAAAGCAGGAAAAATAGTACCAGGCATAGAATATAGATAACGCTAAATAAAAAACTATGGAGAATTTTGTCATGCTTGCTTATTTACGACAACGGAAGCAGCTCGTGCCAGCTAGCTGTATTACCTTGGCTTTTACGATCTTTTCTTGTATGTGGCTACTTGCTGCCAAAGCCTCCGCCATCGCCGTAATCGTTGATGGTGAAACCCAATTTCTGGTAGCATCCCGCCAAGAAGTCCTGCAAACCCTGACGCAAATGGAAATAGACAAAGAAGGCCAGGTAGGTTTTGACCTGGAGATGGGCAATGAAGTGGAATTCAAAGAGGTTTTTGCTCTTTCCTCCAAGCTGGTTCGCGCCGAGCAGTTGGCGGCCTTGCTTGAACAGAAGGTTGACTTTAACGCCGTTGCGACAACTATCATGGTAAACGGCCAGGCTGTAGTCAGTCTGGTGAATGAGGACGAAGCCCGGCAATTGGTGGAACAATTCAAGGGCGAGTTTGGAAGTGTTGATCAAGGCGAAAAGCTCATTCAGCTGGGATTTGAAGAACAGGTCGAGGTAGTCGAGGAAAGGGTTGCGCTGGATCAGATCTGTACCCGCGAACAGGCCTATGATCTCATCAAGACCGGTACTCTCAACCCCGAGAAATATATAGTGCAGGAAGGCGACAACTTGTGGCTGATTGCACGGCGCAATGATACATATGTGGATGAAATCAAAAAGTCCAACAACCTTACTTCAGAAAATTTAAGCCTGGGTCAGGAATTGATTGTGGTCAAGACTAAACCCTTGCTCACCGTAGTCGCTCAGGTTGAGGGCGAAAAGGTGGAGGCCATTCCTTATGAAACCCAGGTGGTTGTGGATGCCAGCGCGCCGGCTACGGTCAGAGTAAGAGAACAGGGCAGTGACGGGGAAAAGAAGATTACCTACCAGGCGGTCAAAAAGAATGGAGTCATCGCAGAGCGAGAGATTACCAGTGAAGAAATACTCAAGAATCCGGTAGCCCGGGTTTTGGTCAAAGGCAATCAGGTGGTACAGGTGGCATCACGCGGCAGTTCCGGCATCAGCAAAGGCGTCCTGGATTGGCCGGTTTACGGGCCTATCAGCCAGTATTATCGGGGAGGACACCCGGCTATCGATATTACCGGAAAGACCGGTACCAGCCTGCGGGCCTCAGGCAGCGGGTATGTTGTATCCGCTGGCTGGAATGGCGGTTATGGCAACTGCGTCGTCATCGACCACGGCAATGGTTATTCCACCCGTTATGCGCATTGCAACAGCCTCAATGTATCTGTGGGGCAAAAGGTATCCCGAGGGCAGGTTATCGCTACCCTGGGCAGCACCGGACGCAGTACCGGCCCCCATTGCCATTTTGAAGTGATGTACAACGGTTCAACTGTGAACCCCTTGAGTGTTTTGAAGTAATGATAAATAATTCACCCTGGCCGTCTCTGGCCGGGGTTTTTATATTTTGTGTACTAAAAGGAGGCAGACCCAGTGTATGATGTAATAATCCTCGGTGCCGGACCAGCCGGGTTGACTGCGGCGATTTACACCGGACGGGCTAAATTGTCTACCTTGGTTTTGGAAGCGGCTATGGTAGGCGGCAATGCCGGCATTGCCGACCTTATTGAGAATTATCCCGGTTTTCCTGAAGGCATTAATGGCAGCGAGCTGATGGCCCGTTTTAGGCAGCAGGCCGAAAACTGCGGCGCCGAGATCCGCTATGATGAGGTCCTGGATATCGAGCGGTCAAGTCGAGGCATCCTGGTAAAAACCCGCTGTGGAGAGTTGACCGCGCGAGCGGTTTTGGCGGCTACCGGAGCCAGGCGCAGGGAACTGCAGGTCCCTGGAGAGCAGGAGTACTTGGGGAGAGGGGTTTCCTACTGTGCCACCTGTGATGGCGCCTTTTTCAGGAATAGTCCAGTAGCGGTGGTCGGGGGCGGAGATTCAGCAGTAAAAGAAGCCTTATACCTGGCCGGCATCGCTTCAGAGGTTTATCTTATACACCGCCGTGAGGGCTTCCGTGCCCATCAGGCTCTTGTGGAAAGAATGCACAGCAATGAGCGTATTGTTCTTAAGCTTAACCAGGTGGTACAGGGGATAGAGGGTGATCAGAGCGGGGTCAAACAGCTCCTGGTAAAGGATGTCAACGATGGCAGCATCAGAATTATACCGGTCGAAGGCGTATTCGTCAGTATCGGCATGGTGCCGGCCGTTGGCTTTCTTGAGAACCGCCTGGAGACGGACAGCGGATATATCGTGGTCAATGAAGAGCTTATGACTTCCATGCCCGGTGTTTTCGCGGCTGGAGACATCTGTTCCAAAAAGGTAAGGCAAGTTGCCACCGCAGTTGGGGACGGGGCTCTGGCAGGGGTAGCAATTACTGAGTATTTAAAGGAGTAGCACCAGGATTTGTCTTGTCATTCCCCAAGACCGGCATAGTATAATGGGATGCGAGGGGAGTGGGAATTTTGTCGTCCGTTAGATTTGATGGGGTCAAGGTGCCCCTGCTTTTAATTACTGTATTTATCATTATTATGATTTTGGTCAAGAACAGCCATGTTCTGCAAAGGTTTATGGTCAATCAGGAAATCCGTTTGAGCACCTCTCAATATGAGGTGACCAGCACGGAGCATTTTGACGTTAAATATCTGCCTATTGATGAAGCCTATGCCCCTATGGTGGCCGCTGTGGCAGAAGATGCCCGCCAATCGGTAAGCGGCATGTTCGGGGAACAGCCTCCAGAGCGAACTACCTTGATTATTTATCCCGACAGCGCCAGCTTGGCCAAAAGTTTTGGATGGAACAAAAACGCCAAGGCCATGGGGGTCTATTGGGGAGGATCGATCCGGGTCTTATCGCCCGGGGAATGGCTGAAAGAACCCAGTCAGGAGGCCTTTATCCGGGAAGGCCCGGTTTATCATGAATACGCGCATCTTATGGTGGATGAGGTCACAGAGGGGAATTACTCGCGCTGGCTTACCGAAGGCATAGCCCAGTATGTGGAAAAGCACCTGACCGGATTTGAATTTGCCAGTCCGGCGGTCAGGAACAGGGAGGTCACCCTGTATTCGCTGCGTCAGCTGGATAAAGACTTTGACAGCCTGGAAGAAAGCGTAGCTTACTGGCAGTCTTTACAGATAGTGGAGTATATTGTCGATCATTACGGAGAAGCTGCCATATGGCAGATCCTCAATGACCTGGGTGATGGTTATCAAATCGATGGAACGGTGGAGAAGACCCTGGGATTGAGTTATGAACGCTTTGAGGATGAAATGCTCACGGCTTTGGAAAAAGAATGGATTAGAGGGTGTAAGGTTTGAACAACAGGATGATTATAACTGGAGGTAATCCTCTTTTTGGCAAGGTGCGCGTCAGCGGCGCGAAAAATGCCGGCCTGGTATTGATGGCGGCCAGCATCCTGGCGGAAGGTGAGACCATACTGGACAATCTGCCCCGCATCCGGGATGTTGAAGTGATGACCCAGATCCTCAACGAGATAGGGGCCGACACCAGGTGGAACTCTGACGACAGCCTGTCTATACTGGTCCCCGGAGGGTTGCTTGGCCGCACCACGTCTTACGAACTGGCTAAAAAACTCCGGGCCTCCAATCTCTTGATGGGCGCCTTGCTGGGGCGCCAGGGAGAAGCGGTGATTTCCCTGCCGGGCGGATGCGATATCGGTTCCCGGCCTATGGATCTGCATCTTAAGGGTGTACAGGCCCTGGGGGCGATCACTCAGATCGAACATGGCTATATATACGCTCAAAGCCATAAACCGGGGGGAGCGCGGGTGTATCTGGATTTCCCCAGCGTCGGCGCCACCGAAAATATTATCATGATGGCCAGCCGCACCCCGGGTATGAGTGTGATCGAGAATGTGGCCAAGGAGCCGGAAATCGTCGATCTCGCCAATTTTCTCAACTCCATGGGGGCCCGCATCAGGGGAGCGGGAACCGATGTGATCAAAGTTGAAGGGGTTTCACAGCTGAAGCCCTGCCGCTACGCCATCATACCTGACCGGATCGAGGCCGGAACTTATATGGTTGCTGCTGCCATATCCGGCGGGGAAGTAAAGGTGCAAAACGTCATCCCCACTCATCTGCATCCGGTTATCGCCAAGCTGCAGGAGACCGGGGCCTATGTTGAGGAATGCGATGAGGGCATATTGGTCAGGGCCGGGGAAAACATCCATCCGGTAGACATCAAGACTTTGCCTTATCCTGGCTTCCCCACAGATATGCAGTCCCAGATGATGGCCCTGCTATGCCGCAGTCAGGGCTCAAGCGTCATCGTGGAGAATGTATTTGAAAACCGTTTCCAGATCGTTGATGAGTTGAAGCGCATGGGCGCCAACATTAAGGTAGAGGGCCATACCGCTATTGTAGAGGGGCAGCCCCTTTTGTGCGGCGCCCGGGTGAAAGCCACCGATTTGCGCGCTGGAGCAGCCCTGGTTTTGGCCGCCCTGGCCGCCAGGGGCGAGACCATAATCGACGATGCCGGCCATATTTTCAGGGGTTATGAGAAGATGCCCGAGAAGCTGACCAGACTGGGGGCAGCGGTGCGAACCGAGTAATTTCCCCGCTGATCAAATCCGGGCACATTGCTATAACCATATCAGCCCAGAGGCCTTCAGGCCTCTTCAGACCGTCGACAAAAGCGAAT
>DHBS01000040.1:59176-76575 GCA_002398825.1 Syntrophomonas sp. UBA4922
GAGCGCCTTGCTCTTCGCTTCCGTCGTTCGCTCTGCCCAGCTTGTTGACTTTATCAACAAGCTGAAGAGGCCTGAAGGCCTCTTTTTTTATGGGCAGATATCATGGAATAATTAGTTCTCAGCAGCACAAGCTATAGGGAAAAAAAGCAGGGATTGGATGTGATTAGTTGATGAAAGAAGTGGGAGTAAAAATCTGGCTGGTCTTTGCCGGCTGTTTTTGCACCGGTTTGCTGCTATTTACCCTATTATACACTGGTTTGGGAAATAGCCAGCCAACGGTCGTTCCACAGCAGGCGGAGGGGAGCATCAGTGAGGTGGCGGCTGCAGTAAGCCCTTCGATTGTGGGCATCAATAATTTTCAGCAACAAGGGGATGTTTATGATCAAATCAGCGTTGAGAGCACCGGATCCGGCGTTATTATTGACTCTGAAGGGCATATCGTCACCAATAACCATGTGATCAAAGGGGCCGATCGCATAACCGTTACCCTGGCAGACGGAAATGAAAAGGAAGCGCAGCTTATTGGCGCAGATCCCCAGACCGATTTGGCTCTGATTAAAATACAAGTGGATGGCAAGCTTTCGCCCATCATCTTTGGCGATTCCGAGCAGTTGGTAGTTGGCCAGCAAGTAGTGGCAATAGGCAATCCCCTGGGTCTGCGTTTTGCTCGTTCGGTTACGGCTGGAATCGTCAGCGGCCTTAACCGCTTGCTGGCTACCGAGGAAGGCAGCGCTTTTCGCCTGATTCAAACCGATGCAGCCATCAACCCGGGCAATAGCGGCGGGGCTTTAGTCAACCTGGATGGGCGGCTGATGGGTATCAACACCGTAAAAATCGTCGAAGCCGGTTTTGAAGGCATGGGTTTTTCAATCCCTTCCAATCAGGTGCAAAAAGTGATCGATCAGCTCAAGCGTCATGGCAAAGTGATACGCCCTTTTCTGGGGATAAGAATTCTGGGGGAGATAAATGGAGAACAAGCCCGGCATTTCAGCCTTCCAAGCAGGTCCGGGGTAGTGGTGGAGCCGGTCGCTAAAAGCCCGGCCGCTAAAGCTGGAATCAAATCTTACGATATAATTATCAGCATCGATAATGAGGATGTGGCAACCGGCCTGGAGCTGCAGGAGAAGATCGCTAACCGCAAGGTGGGGCAGAGCATAGAAGTTAAACTGCTGCGGCTGGTGGGGGGCGACCTGTCTCAGGCTCAGGTGATAACCGTTCCAGTGGTACTCCAGGAAGGATAACCACCTGAGAAGATCCTGGCCACAGGCCTTTTAAAGGGAGCAGTGCAGTTTTGAAAATACGTATAATTTCCGTAGGGAAAATTCGGGAACCGTTTTATCAGGCCGGAATTCAAGAGTACGTTAAACGCCTCACCCCATACAGCAATGTGGAACTTGTAACCGGTTTTGAGGAAAAGGCCCCGGCCCGGCCTGGCGATCAAGACATCATTCAGGTAAAACAGAAAGAGGGGCAGCGCATCCTACAGCAGATCGCTCCCGGGGAATACCTGGTATTATGTGATGTGCAGGGACAGGCCGGCAGTTCTACGGAACTGGCAGCCAGGGTCGGGCAATGGATGCTGAGCGGCAAATCCCGGATTAACATTGTAGTCGGCGGTGCTTACGGACTGGACAGGGGAGTAATAGAAGCTGCTCACGAGCGGATATCACTCTCCAGGCTGACCTTTCCGCACCAAATGGCGGTGTTGATACTGGTTGAACAATTATACCGCACTTTTAAAATACTACGCGGCGAACCGTATCACCACTGACATTAACAAATGCCATATTCACCAAGATTAGAAATCATCTTGCCAAGATAAACTGCAGGCTTTAGAAGTTGATCAGAAATACGGGAGTATGGGCTTTAAAAAAGAGAAGGAGAAAGCGGGAGGAGGACTATAATGACAAACATAGTGATCGTAGGGGGAGGGATGGGCGGCAGTACCATCCTGAGGTCATTCCACGGTATCGACACATTCCGGGTTTTGGGTATTTGTGATGTAAACCCGGCGGCTCCCGGTATGCGGCTGGCACAGGAATTGGGGATACCGGCCTTTTCAGATTTAAAAGAGATGCTGCAATTGCCGGCACTGGACATTATCATTGAAGCCACCGGAAATGGCCGGGTGCGCGAACAAGTGATGACTGCCAAGCCCGATCATGCCACATTGATGGATTCTGCCGCCGCCAATCTAATGATGACCTTCGTAGAAGAGCATGAAAAGGTTTTAAACCGGGCGCGCAGCAAAAAGCAAGCCTTTCGCACCACCGCACCGTTTCTGGTGCAAACCTATGGACGGGACGGAGTGATCTATTTTAGCACTGACCTGGAACGTTTTGACTTTGTGGAGAACCATAATATCAACGTGGCCGGTATTCGTGTCGGGGAGCGCCTTAATCAGGACGGACCCATTCAGCGCTGTATCAGTCAGGGACGCGTTATTTCTCAAGCGGTTGATGAAAAAGTCTATGGCATACGCCTGTATGTGTGGGTAATGCCGATTTTCGAGGCTGAGGATGAGAAAAAACCGGTGATAGGCGCCTGTGGGGTATTTGCCCCCAAGCTCCATCCGGTTGCCAAGGCATTTGACATCTTTGCGCCTATCATCATTGAATCTCAGCCAGAAGGAGCCTGGGTGGGGGTGACGGACCTGGAGAAGGTCACACATCGCATGGGCTCTGACAAATTCGACCTCAAGGAGTTTGTAGCCGGAACCCCTCTGCAGGACGGAGACACTGGCTCAGCCACTATCAGAGCCCGGCGCAAGACCCAGGTGGATATCGCTACCAAGAAGTACGGCAATATGCGTATGTTGGGAATCCCTCTCTTTGACGAGGACAGCGGCGAGCTGGTTGGATCATTTGGCATTACCACCCCCAGAAATCTGGCCCGTGATCTGCAGGAAATGGCAGCCAAATTGAGCCTGACCACCGCAGAAATCGCCGAAGCCATGCAGGGTATTGCCGAATCAGCCGGCGAAATCACCCATACCGAAGGCCAATTGGCCCAGCATATCAGAGCTGTTCAGGACAATTCAGCCAGTATCAGTGAGATATTAGGCTTTATTAAGAGCGTGGCCGACCAGACCAAGATGCTGGGTTTGAATGCGGCAATTGAAGCAGCCCGGGCAGGAGAACACGGACGCGGATTCGGAGTGGTGGCCGAAGAAATCCGCAAGCTATCGGACCAATCCAAACAAACCGCCGATGAAATCGGCAAACTGATCCGGGAGATAGACAGCACCGTGAAAGAAGCAGTTGCGGCTTCAGAGGGTACAGTACAGCAGAGCCAGGAGCAAGCCGCTTCTACTGAAGAGATCACCGCTTCCGTGATGGAGATGGCCCAGATGGCGGAGAAGTTGACCGGAGTTGCCAAGACCCTTTAAAAAGGGCTACAAGGGGGCCGGACACAAGCCCGGCCCCCAGACCGTCGACAAAAGCGAATAACTGCGTTGCTCAATAGGTCCGCTCAATCAACGTACTATTTGTACGCCTCAATCGCGGACCTATTGAGCGCCTTGCTCTTCACTTCCGTCGCTCGCCTGCACAGCTTGTTGACTTTGTCAACAAGCTGGAGGCCGGACACAAGCCCGGCTCCTATTTTCATTCTGAAGGAAAAATACCCCGGTGGGGCAATATATTCTAAAAGGGGTTTTGAAATATGGAAAGGGAACTTAAATCGGTCCCGGGTGTGGCTACTTTTGCCGGGGGATGCTTTTGGTGTATGGCGCCGCCGTTTCTAAACCATCCCGGAGTCGCCGAGGTGATTTCCGGATACACCGGAGGTCATTTGGAAAACCCCAGTTATGAGACGGTATGCAGCGGCGGAAGCGGACACTATGAAGCCGTGCAGGTTTTATATGATCCGGCCCAGGTCAGTTATGAAGCACTCCTGCAGATATTCTGGCAGCAAATCGACCCCACCGACGCCGGGGGGCAATTTTATGACCGCGGGGAATCCTATCGGACTGCGATATTCTATCATGATGAGGCTCAGAAGAGCGCTGCCCTGGCTTCAGTTAAACAACTGGCCGGGAGCGGCCGCTTTAAATCTGCAGTAGTGACCAAGGTTTTGCCGGCCGAAGCCTTTTATCCCGCCGAGGATTATCACCAACGCTATCACGAAAAGAATCCCTTGCATTACAAAAGCTACCGTCTGGCTTCGGGAAGGGACGCTTTTATCCGGCATTATTGGAAACCGCCCCAATAGCCGAGAAAAGAAGGACTGTTTTCGGGCTGCATATAGGTGCAGTCCAGAATCAGGCAGTTTAATGATATGCCAGGTCTTATTTGAGGTCATGTAAATCGCAGGAATCCAGGGTTTGTTTATGTTATTATAGATGATATGATGGGCTACTGGCCGCAAAAGGCCGCTCCACGCTTTAGGATGCGCAGAGAAAGAAGGCTGTGCTCATTATTTATTTAAATAGCTGATATTCCTGCAGCAATCGATCGTGTTCGATCTGCAGCTGGGCGGATAGGCGCTCATTTTCAGGGCTGACAAATTGCTGGGCTTGATAGATGCGAAGCAATGCTTCATGAACCCGGTTTTGGGCATATTCGATCTCCTGCATGGTCAGTCCGATCTGGGCCTGCATTACACTTTGATGTGCTGACTGAGCGCAGTCAAGGGCTTCGCTTATGGATTGGCCGGCCTGCGCCAGGAATCTACCGCTGCGATCCAATTGTGTCAACATAAAGCCTCCTTAGCCAGTAGTCTTGCTTACTATCAATATTTCCCAAGAACAAGATTTTTATAGAATGAGGCTTAAAGTTTGAGGCATATAGTTAGCCTAAGACAAAACCGGGAGGGGTTGAAGGAGGATGCGTTGTCCATTTTGTAGAGAGAGGATTCCCCAAGGATTAACGGAGTGCCCGGAGTGTTATGAGTCTTTGTTGGTACAGCAGCCCGAGTATTGCCCGATATGCGGAAGCGTTTGGAGAGAGGGCAATTTCTATTGCCGGTTTTGCGGGTCGCGATTGATGTGGATGCTAAATGAAGGCCTGTTGGAGCAGGCGTGCCCTGTCAAGAATGAGGTCAGGGAAACCCCGGAGGGGCTGGTATTGGTGGGGTTTGTACACCGGGCTATCGCCGGTGTTTTGGACACGGTAGTCATTCTTGCTATCATAGGGTTTTGGATGCCTCAGGCGGCCAGCCTGACATTTACCTGGCAAAGCCTTGTTTCCGCCGCGTTTTGGGTGGGGCAAAGCAGGGCTTTATTGACCGTTTTTGGACTAATGGTGTTGTATTATACGGCTTTTGAAGGCCTGCTGGGCTTTACCCCCGGCAAGCTGATCGCGCAGATCAAGGTGGTCGGTCAGGATGGTTCCAAAATAGGGATATTTGCCGCCTTATTGCGCAATCTCTTGAGAATCGTCGACCTCCAGTTCTTCTGCCTGGTGGGGGCTGTACTTATATGGAAAACCCCCTTACAGCAGCGCTGTGGGGATTTGGCGGCTAAAACCATAGTGGTTCGATTACTATAGAAACAGGGGCCCTGGCGGTAACCCCAGGGCCCAGACCGTCGACAAAAGCGAATAACTGCGTTGATCAACAGGTCCGCTCAATCAACGTACTATTTGTACGCCTCAATCGCGGGCCTGTTTCGCGCCTTGCTCTTCGCTTCCGTCGCTCGCTCTGCCCCTCTTTTCGACTTTGTCAATAAGAGGGGCCCTGGCAGTGACACCAGGGCCCGCTTTATGATGGCGTTATTCTTTTTGTTGAGCTGCAGCAATGACGCCATTGCCGTCTTCGGTGCTGAAAGTGGCGCTCAAAGCCCAACCGGTCTTTTCTGCCATTATATATGTACCCTCCGGGGTATTGGTGGTCGCGGCTATGGTCCAGCCGTTCGATTCCAGGTCGGCTTTGTATTTATTGATCTGGTCAACATTGCCGATTTCTTCATACCAGACCATAATGGTTTGGCCCTCTGTAGTTTTGGCTTCACTGACGTTTGAGATCTTGGCTCCGCTCAACTGTGGAACATCAGCCGGCATACTCTTCGGCCAGGTCAAGTCTCCACCGGTCTTAAAAGAGGAGCTCCCATCCTTGGAATCCACTTGGACTTCGCCGTCATTTAGATCCACCTTGACCTCTCCGCCAGAAGCCGATTCGAGGGCTTTTTCAGTAGCCTTTTCGCCAATCTGGCTGCAGCCTGCTGCCAGGGCTGAGAAGGCGAAAACCAGCATTAATAACACAATCCAACCTGAATGAACCTGCTTGTCAAACATAATAAGTCCTCCCATCCTCTCATAGATATGCCTTCCATATCGGTTGGCTTGAGATTTATCCCTCCTTTAGCCCTGAATTCCTAAATAAGGCTTAACCGGGCTTTCCGCCCGGAGGCAATTTCATCCAGTTTATCATATCTGCAGGAATATTTTACTAGAAAGAAGGACTCTGGGAAATGACAAAATTTTTACATGCCCGCCGGCTGCAAAATGGGTACGGGAGTGATAATGAAGGATAGGCAAGTCAGGATGATTATGTTAACATATTAGATTGTGAGGGGTTCGATTGCTTATTATGGAATTACCTGGTGGAAGGCTGCTGGTTAAGGGGTATTCCAGCTAAAGAGGAAAGGTTAATGATTGAGATACATATACTGGCTAGCGGAAGTACCGGCAATGCCGCCCTGTTTCAATTCGGTTCCACCTCTATCCTGATCGATGCGGGCATCAGCGCCCGGCGTATCGCCAATGGGCTCAAAGCGGTGGGGAGCGATGTCAGGGCGATTGATGCCATCCTCTTGACCCATGAACACAGCGACCATATTAAAGGGGTCGAAGTCCTGGCGCGCCGCTTTCAGATCCCGGTTTATTCACGGGCCAAGACCTGGGAGAGGCTTCCCTTCAGAGACAACATTCCCGGCAGATGCTGCTGTTTACTCGACGATACCATGAAGATTGGCCCGGTGGACCTGGAATGCTTTCGCATCTCCCATGATGCCGTTGATCCGGTAGGTTTTACCTTTCATTACCGCCAGCGCAAACTGGCTTTTGCCACCGATGTGGGCTCTATAACCAAAACGGTCGTTGACGCTCTTTCCGGGGCGGATGTGGCGGTGCTGGAGGCTAACCATGATCGGGAGATGTTAGCCAAAGGACCTTATCCGGGCTTCCTCAAACAGCGCATCAGCAGCGGCAGGGGACATCTCTCCAATGACCACAGCGCTCGAATCCTGGCCCAGATAAAAATGAAACCTGGATTGCGGGTCTTCCTGGCCCACCTCAGCCAGCAGAATAACCGCCCCGATATAGCTGAAGACACGGTGGCCCGTTATCTGAGAAAACAAGGCTGCGATGTGGGGCGCGAAATCATTCTGCATCAGACCCATCCTCAACAAGCGGTGGGGTGCCGGGTGCAATCGTGGCTAAACCAGCCGCGGCCATAACGTCTGGGATTCATAACTTCCATCAATCCTCTGGAACTTTCCAATGCTCCTTCTCTTGCTGCCAGTTCCACAGCTCATAATATTCCTGCGGCGGCCTCAAGATCGTAGCTTTGCAGGACGCCAGGCATTTTCCGTCTTCAAGGCAAATCTCTGCAGCAACCTTGGCTCGCATACTGCCCCCTTTAATAACCCATCCGGTAACCGTAAGCGTTGTATTGGTCGGCACCGGGTGCCGGTATTTAACCTCCAGGCTGGCGGTAACAAAGAGGCGGTCATTCCCACCATCGATCATTATCGCCCGGCCTGAGGTTTCATCCAGGATGGCGGCAACAATGCCGCCATGAACGAATCCGGGATAGCCGTTGAAGTGTTCCGGGATTTCCAGTACGGCCCGGACCTTTCCCTCTTCGGGGTGATTGAACCACACCATTTTCAGACCGATATTATTTTCCCGGCCGCATAAAAAACAGGTCCGGGAAACAGGTTGTTTGTTCATTACAGTCCTCCTGTAGACTATCTCTTGAGATGATTGGCGGAGTGGGGTTAGGGCTGGCCGGTATCATAAATGAAACCGGCCGCTTTTCCCCTGACCGTTATTTCTTTTCAACCGGGGGATACTCCACTCCGAAGGTATCCACCTGAGCGGCTTTTATACGCTGGTCGTTTAGAGGCCGGTCACGGAAGTCCCGCTTTTGGGCGACAATATCATCCACCGCTTCCATCCCTTCCAGGACCTTGCCGAAAGCCGCGTACTGCCCGTCGAGATGAGGCGCCGCTGCCACCATGATGAAGAACTGGGAGCCGGCAGAATCCGGATGCTGGCTGCGGGCCATGGACAGGACCCCGCGATCATGCCGCAGGTCATTTTTAATGCGGTTGGCTGCGAATTCGCCCTGAATACTGTAGCCCGGCCCGCCGGTTCCTGTACCCTGGGGACAGCCGCCCTGAATCATAAACCCGGGGATAACCCGGTGAAAGGTGAGGCCGTCGTAGAAACCGCTTTTCACCAGGGATATAAAGTTATTGACCGTATTAGGGGCCGTTTCGGGATAGAGTTCGGCCTTGATAATGGCGCCATTTTCCATTTCGATTGTAACAACCGGTTTGGTAGTCATAACATCTTCCTTTCACGTTTGCTAGGGCTATTATACCAGATATGAAGATGAATTCCATTTAACCCGGGCTAGAGGCAGTTTATGAGCAAGGCTATATCTTGAGAAAGATTGTGGATTATAATAAGAATCAATACCAGAAATAGTGACGGAAAGAGTGATGGCTTATGAACCTGAAGTCCTATACAATCGCCGCTTTGGCCGGAACCGCCCTGCTGGTGGCCATAGCCGGGACTGTTCAGCTGCCCCAGCTGGCCACAGCCCTGTTGTTCTTTTTGATGGGGCTGGCGGTAACAGTTTCGGGAGCAGCCTATTTCAAAAACCTGCAGACCCTTAATTTACAGGGCAGGGTTATCAGCGGGATTGCAGAATTGCACCTTAAGCCCGATGGGGAGGAGGCTCTACAGCAAATCGAAAAGATTCTTAATAGAATGTTTCCCAGGGCTACACTATACCGTTATCCATTCTCGGGGCAGAGCGGTCCCATCACAGAGTGGGAACCAGCTTCCCGCTTAGCCCGGCAAAGCCTGGAAGAGAGCCGGGCCCTGATTATATATGGGCGGGGCGAAGAAGATATACAGTTGCCTGCCGGGATTGAAAATCTGGCCGTAGTGCCATTAGGCAGCCTCAATCTCCAGGCCTTGTTTATGATCAATATACCGCCGCAAGTCGGCCCTAGGAACCTGAAGACGGTGCTGGAAGCCCTGCTGAATCATCTAGGGGTCGTGTTTGGCCGGGTTGAGCTTAAACAGCAGGAACAGCAACGCTGTGAAACACTACTGGGGGCGGCTGTTCAAGCCATGGAAAGCCATCAACCCGTATTTATAGGTCATGCCCGGCGGGTAGCCCGCATCAGCCGCCTTATCGGCCAGCGTCTGGGGATGACAACAGAAGAGCTGCAGCAACTGGTCTACGCGGCCTTATTGCATGATATCGGCAGGGGGACGGCCGCCCCGGAGGATGAGGCCGAAATGGACCATGCTTCTTTAGGCCAGCAGATGATCCCGGCCAAAGAATCCCTGGCAGCCATAAAATCAGCGGTCTGTCATCATCATGAACGCTATGACGGCAGCGGCTACCCTTTAGGCCTGAAGCACACCGATATACCCCTGGCGGCCCGAGTAATCGCAGTGGCTGACATATATGACGCCCTCACCAGACTGGCAGATGAGGAGGAGGCCTATGATCATGACCAGGCCCTGGCGATAATCAAAAAAGCCATCGGTACTCAATTTGACCCCCTGGTGGTAGTAGCATTTGAGGAGGTGGCAGCGGAGCCAGGGCAGGATCACTCTTAGCAAGAGTCTTTTGTCTTATAGAGGTTTAAACATGGTAAATCGCTATACTCAAAGCTTAAAGTCGGCCCTGAGAGTAATCGATACTATTAGGGAGGGATTGATGGTATTTAGGCTTAATTACTGGAGGAGGGGCCAATGCAAGACAGAAGCTTGAGGAAAGCAACCCATATTAAAATCGCCATCAGAGTCCTGGTAGGACTCATAGTCTTTTTAAGCTTTTTTTCTTATGGATTAAAACCGCTTCAGGCGTTTGACCCCCAGAATTACAGCATAGACACGATTACTGTTTTTAAGGTTTATAATGCCGAAAGGCAGTTGGAACAACGCCGGGTGTTGATTACCGGTCAATACCTTAAGGATGCCTCGGTAGGCATGATTACCAGCAGTGGCTACCAGGAATTAAAAGACCGCATCAATAACTCCGAGGGACTCTTGCAGTTCAATATTAATCAGGATCAAACCGGCAATTATCTGGTCATCGAGGGGCTCTCCATTGCCCTTAACGAAGGAGCTATGCCCGGTTTATCCGGGGTAAACCGTAAAGTCCGGGTGGGATTGGATGACCTGCACATTTCCGGCACCAACCTCAGTACGGTCAAATACACCCCGGGACTCAGTGCCGGCTATGAGCATGAAGGCGCTTATACCGCCCTGGACAAAGGCTGTTTCGACAGTGACAGTGAAGTGGCTATTCCTAAACCCGGCGGTGCCTTGGGATTGCAGAACCTGATATTCGAAAAGACCGAAACCTCAAGTTATGAACTCAGACCGGGGATAAATAGAACTGTAGAGATCACAATTAAACATACTTATCTGAATCAATTCCGCTTTGTTCAGGATATATCTGTCCAAGGACTGGAGATGTACCCCAACCGCGGCGAAGCAGGTTCCAAGCTGATCTTTCAAGCCCCGCACCCCCAGCTCAATACCTATGAGGTGTTTTTTCTAAAAAACATTGATGGAACTGATCCGTACACAAGCGTTAACCAGGGTAAAAACCGCACTTTTCAGAGCAATGTAAACCATATGGACATCCTTACCGTAGAGGTTCCCAACCTGCCGGTAGGGGAATATTACGTGGTTTTAACCAATCCGGTGGCTTTCGGTTTCGATCCCATGAATCAAGTGGTTCAAGAGCTTATAGTTGGGCAGCCGCAGTATCAGAAGTATACGGTGATCGATGCCAATATCAAGTCGGTCATCCTCAGTGTTCAGCCTGCTTCCGGACCGGATACGGGTTCGCGGGTAACCATCAGCGGACAATTTTTTGGAACCCTGAATATACCCGAATTCGTGCCTGATGAAACCACCATTCTAACCCCTGATCCCCCGGTCAACTCTAAAGAGCTTTTGCTCACTTATGGTCCTGGAACTTACCGGGGAACACCAATCAAAGAGGTACAGCGCAAGTTGAAGGTTATCATTGGGGATCAGGCTACTTTTCTACCCCGGGCTGACGGCTCCGGGTATGAAGTGAGTTTTAATGCCGACCTGGATATCATCACGGTACACAGTGCGCAGGTAGCCGATGCTGTTACCGATCCCCGCAAGGATGTTGTGGTGGAGACCGAGACCATACTTACCAGAGCCGATGACAAGACCATCGTTTTTACCGAGAGGGCCTCGTTGAGCAATGGCTACACCTATATCCCCAGCAAAATTCAGCCGCAAATTGTGAGTATGAGCCCGGATAGGATTCAAGTCATCGCTTCCGGAGGGCATTATGTGGTGCCTGAAGACCGGATGGCCGCCATAACCGGCAATAACTTTGCGGTAACCCGTTTCATCGACGCTCAGGGACAGGAAATACTGCGCTATCCCATCCTTGAGCTGGGGCCGGAGCTGCTCCTGGACAAGAACACCCAGCCGGAGCTTTACGTCCGGGTATTCGACAAGAACGGCCGGGAGGTGGACGGAACCGAGGGCAATGAATTAGGAACCAGGATTTTGTTCATGATTCCGGCTGATTCCAGTTTGAACACCCTGGGAAAAAACTATTTAAAAGTAACCAATCCCATCAAAAATTCCCCCCATCCCGGACTATCAGCCCAGCGCCCCGATTTTATCAGTTTTGTCAACCCTGAAGCCAGCCGCCAGCCGGTCATCACCGGGGTCAACCCTGATGCCATCACAGTTGACGGCGGTGAAAGCATCGAGATAGCAGGCAGCAATTTCATGAGCGGGGTCAAGGTATTCATCGACGGCTGGGAAATAAGCCCGATTTCACGCCAGGAAGACGGCAAGAGAATCACTCTGCAAGCCCCGTCCGGGCGTGAAGGGGAGACCCAGCTGCAGGTCATGAATCCCGAAGGAGCTATGGATACAGCTTTATTTACCTATGTTCTTACCTATACCAACCCCAAAATATCCGGTTTTGCCCCCAAACTGGGCAAAACCGGAACCCTGGTTATGGTTAAGGGGGATAATTTCCTTAAACCGGAGCCATCTTCCGGAGAGAGCAGCCCGCTGAAACTGATCGGCACCCGGGTTATGATGGAAGGGCGGGAAATCAACCAGTACAACCGCGATCCCGTCACTAATAAAATCGAATTGCAAAATTATGTCAATAACGAACAGCCTTTGTTGCGCATTCAAAGCGGAGGCGGGGCTTCGTACCTGGAACTGGCCGATTACTATCAAGCCGTGCTCCTGCAGGCTAACAGCCCCGGCAAGGAGCTGTTCACCCTGGATAAGGCCCATAACGGGGAAATCACGCTCAGCAACGGCTCAGACTTGACCTATAAACTGGAAGTAAATCCCGACAAGCAGGTGGAAGCAGTGCTATCCAACGGCTTCAGGGCATTGCTCACCCTGTCTGGGTCGTCATGGGAGATTGCCGGCAGTCCCCCTTTGAGATTGGATATTAAGACCCTCTACCAGGTGAACAGCAGCAATCATTTCACCGGTAAGCGGGTAGAGGTTGTGGACAGCGAAACCCTGCTGTTTACGGTGCCAGTCTTGGAGGCGGACGGGTACTACGACCTGACTGTCATTAATCCTGATACCAAAAAGGACAGCCGGGTCGATGAGGCTGGCTTCTACTACTATAAAATGCCTTTATCCCGTCCGGAGATCACCGCAATCGAACCTGATCAGGGCTCCACCCAGGGCGGCTATACTATCGACATTAAGGGCCGGGAGTTCGAGGATAACGGCAATACCAAGGTCAAAGTGTTCATCAACGGCATGGAAATCAAAGCTGCCGATACCCAGGTAAACAGCAGCGGCGACATGATTACCGTAAAGGTTCCGGCTTATCCCGGCGATTTGCGCCAGGATAAAAGCACTGACCGCTTAACGGTGCCGGTGGTCATCGTTAATCCGGACGGGGGCAGTGCCGGGGTCAAACAGGGATTCACCTATGTGGTTCCCAGCAGTCACCCCTTTATCACGGCATTGACACCATCAAAGGGCAGCGGGGTCGGCCAGGAGGTGGTGGAAATCACCGGCAGCGATTTTCGTTATTTTGAACCCTATGATGATGCCAACCGCAACCAGATTCGAGACCCAAACGAGCCTTTCAGCGACCTTAACCACAATAATCGTTGGGACAGTGAGATTGACATAGACGATCCGCTGACCGATTGGAGAGCGCCGGTAGCCCTCAATCACAGCCAGTATGATCATTACTACGATTCACCCATCTTGCCCCGCATCTATTTTGGGCAAGAAAGAGCCCGTATCGTAGAATTTGCCCGGGGTTATGTGAAAGTGCTCACCCCGTCGGCTGCCGCTGGCACGGCCAAGGTTTACCTGCTCAACAATGATGCCGGTATTAGCAACACGGTGAACTACAGCTATGAGGCTTTAACCCCCCGCATCACCAGTCTGGTGCCCGCCCAGGGGCCTAAGCAAGGCCGTCAATACCTGGAGATGTTCGGCAGCGGTTTCGCCAACACTGCAATTACTGTTCTGCACGATGGCAGTATCGAAACCCTCAACATGCCGGCGGTTCGTTTCGGCAGTATTGATAATCGCAGTATTCCAAGCGATCAGCCCAATTCCGGCCGGATCGACAATGGCTTGGCGACAGTACAGTTGGCAGGAGGCTTAACTGTGGAATACCAGGCCGGGAATACATTAAAGCTCAGGGTGGAGGAAAAAGGCCATGTTTTTGAGCAGGTTTATTCCTATGATGACACTCCGGTTTATATCGATTTGGGACAGCTCCGGCTGCAAGGCGATGAAAATACTTCATACGGCGGTTATGAGCTGCTCAAAGTAAGCGTGGAGGAGCGCCGTCTTGTAGTGGAGCGGGGTTATGCCCCACAGGTGGAGATGCTTTCCGGTCGTCAGCTGGCAGTGAAAACCCCCAGCTACTATACCATAGGGGTGGTGGCGGTCAGGCTTTATAACCCTGACGGCAGCCAGGCCCAGGCTCAGTACGAGTATAAAAACCCCGACAGTCATCCTCAGATCGTGAACATTACCCGCGATGGCAACGAACCCCAGGTAATTACAATCGGGGGTCAAAGCCGGCGCATATTAAAAATGGATTATCGATCCCGGGCGGTGATCAGTGTTTTAGGCCAGGATTTCCGCGAAGGGGCCCGCATTCAGGTGGGAGATTTGTTCAATATAGAGTCTAAGGACATTGACTATGAACTCCCCGGAAAGCTCAGCTTCGTTATGCCGCTGGCAGCGGAAACGGCCGTCGGCAACCTGTACCGGGTGGTGGTTGTCAATCAGGACGGGGGCACCGCTGCCTCAGACCAGATACCCGGGGAAACGAGCATTTACTTGCAGTTTACCAGCGGTGAGAGCAGCCCCGGCCTGACTTCGCTTTCCCCGGCCATGGGGCCAGCCAGCGGCGGTACCGCAGTGCTTATCGCCGGAAGTGATTTCCGCAGCAGTATCGATGGTTACGATGATTCCCTGGAGGTTTATTTCGGCTCCGTAAAGGTGCCTGACGGCGATGTCAGCCTCCTGGATTATAAAACCTGCCGGGTGATAACCGTTCCGGGGAGCCCGGGGACGGTTGATGTTAAGCTGGAAAATCCGGACGGAACCGTGGCCGGCCTGGCTGGTGCTTATACTTATATCAGCGAACCTGAGGTGGCAACGGTTTGGGATAGTGCGGGAAATACCCGCATCACCGAGCTTTCGATCCTGGGGGGACAACAGATCACAATTAAAGGCAGCGGGTTTTTACCGGGTGCGGTGGTGATATTTAACCCGGTGTTGGCAGAAAGCGCTTCTGCTGCCGCGGGAAGCCCGCTTTATCGTACTGTAGGCCGAACTGTAGAGGGGCGCAACGTCCGGGAAAGCGAGCCTTTTTACCTGCAGTCCGGGCAGGCGGTGGCCGCCCAGGTTTTAAGTCCCGACACCCTTCTGGTTACCGCACCCGGAGGGGCAATCGGCAGCGGCGGTTTACTGGTAAAGAATCCTGACGGGGGGGCCAGTGATATTCTGGAATTGCCTTATGATCTCCCCAGCTTACCGTCTCCCGGGGAGGTAACAGCGGAAATAATCCACGATTCTTACGCTGACTGTGACCGCTATATCAAGGTTCATTGGACTCTGGTGAAGGATGCTTCCCAGTATGAGATCTATGTGCTGATCGATAATGAACGCGAATACATAGGCTCGACCCGGTTGACCTCATTCGTATATCAGAGTCTTAAGCCAAACCGCAGCTATCAATTCGTAGTAACTGCGGTTGGAGACTTCGGCTCTTCGCCGCCCTCCATGAAGAGCAACCGGGTGCGCACCGGATCACAGGCGGGCAACCCGGACAGCGACGGCAGTCCGGGGGAATACAGCCAGACGGTGCGCAAAGGCAACCAGGTCTTTTATAGCATCGGAACCAGGGATGATTCCAGAGGCTGGTTTCTTGACCTGACACAGGGGCAGCTGGCTGGAGCCACAGAGGTTGAAGTAGCTATTCCGGCCGCTTTGATCAGCCGCAACAGCAGTTCCGATCTGCGCATTCGCGGACGGGACTTTGAAATCAGCATCAGCCCGGCTGTATTTAATACTCATCAGGTCAGGACGGCCGCCCGGCAGGATGATGCCGGGATTCGTTTAAAGATCGCCCCGGCTGCTCCTCAAACCGGAGCGGTATCAGGCAATTTACTGTCGACGCCGTATAGCATTGAAGCTCAATTCTATCAGGGTGTAAATCAAAGCAGGGTTGATAATCTCTCCGGCAGTTTCGCATTATTGCTATCATACGATCAGTATAAAGCACAGCTGCGCCAGTTAAGAACGGTCATGCCCTGCCGCCTGGATACCTATCAGGGGGCCTGGGTACCGCTGGAGGCTGAATTCGCCGGGGGATGGATCAGCCTTGATAGTTTGGGAACATACGGCATGATCGGAAAGAGGGGGTAGGGGTTATGGTTAAACGGATAGCAATCTTTATGATGGCATTGATGCTGCTGTCTGCCGGGGGGGTTCAAGGAGCCTGGGCGGCAGATACCGTGGTTGTAATCGAAGGTTATTTGATGGAATTGAATCCCCAGTCCGATTCCGGGGCCGCCAACCTCCGGGTTGAGGATTATTCCGGGGCTCTCTACCGCTTGTCGGTGCCTGACCCGGCGCCGTTTGCCATCGACGGCATCCCCGTTGGCTGGGCTGATCTGCAACCCGGACTGGAGGTGATCGTGGCTGCTGAAGGTTCGCGATTAATCAGCCTGGAGGCTTTTTCCACCCCTCATCCGGGATATATAGCTCCGGGAAGCCTGACCGTAATAGGGCTGGTTACTGCTGTTGACCGAGATCAAATCACGGTTATGGAGGATACCGGTCTGGAGGGGCATTATACTTTAGCTCCTTTTACCACCGTCACCAAGAACGGAGTGGCGTTGCCTTTAAATGCTTTATATGTGGGCGACCGGGTTATACTCCATTTTGACGACCTCGACAGTGCATTGATCAGCCGCATGGAAATTGAAGGCAAATCCATTCTGGTCAGCCAGCTGTATCGTGCCACCTTGCAACTGGTTAATCCACTGGAAGGCATATTGTCCTGTTCAGAAGTGGAAGCCTTCCATAACGGGACCTGGCAGCCTGCCCAATCGGCCAGGTCTTTTGCCTATAGCGGTGACCTCCCCGTATATTTGAGCGGGCACCGGATCATGACCGCCAATCTGAAATACTACCGCGGTAAAACCGTGTACCTTTTGACCAAACAGGTTATGGGACAGGAAAAAATCGAGCGGCTGATCCTTAAAGGTCATACCGAGTACACCTATAATGGCCGCCTTGATCGGGTGAACTTTTTTAGCGGGGAGTTTGAGTTAAATCAGAAAAATTTCATGATGGGTGAAGGCACCGTCATAATAAAGGACGGACGCCTGCAGGATAAAAGCGTGCTCAGCAGCGGGAGCAGCGCCCTGGTCATTGCTGACAGCTGGCTGGGGCAGTCCTTGAGCAACATCGTCTGCATATTTGACCAGGCTCTCAACAATTCCAGCCTGGGCCAGCAAAGGCTGTATTACGGGCGTATCGACCTGATTACCGAGGACAGCTTGTGGCTTAAAAATCCATATCAGCTGCAGAATAATCTATTTGCAGATGCCGGAGATGAGGTGCAGCTTTATTATGGCAGCGACAGTCGGGTTTATGACACCGAAACAGGCGACTGGCTGG
>DHBS01000040.1:76734-94403 GCA_002398825.1 Syntrophomonas sp. UBA4922
TGGAAACTGGAGAACTCCTGGCCGGCTCCTACGCGGTGGATGAAGCAAGCGAGTACAGCGAGGATCATGACCTCAAGGATTGGTACGGCTATGTTTATACTGACAGTGATCATATCATAGGTATGGCTGTAGAGCCGGATAAAGGCGATTTGGATTCATTGCGGGTCAGTACCGGAACCATATCGACGGTGGTGGATGATCCCCTTATAGGCTGGAGCATCACTCTGGGAGACGGCTATGACTGGAGCAATCATAACCGGCAGTGGATGCTCAAGAGTCAGTTCCTGAGACTGAGCACGGCAGATGCTTTGATCATTAAAAACGGACAGCCTGTCTCGGCCCACCAGCTCAAGCCAGGAGACCGTCTCTATCTGGTCCGGGATGATTTCTACGTTCGTTGTGCGGTTGTCAAGTAATCACGGCCGTATCTCGATAAACTAAAATATAATCTCTTTAGGAGCGGTATTATGCAAAGATGGCTAGCTTTACTGGTAGTTGTGCTTTTAATGACCCCTCTACAGCCGGTCTGGGCTGCGCCTCCTGATTATTGCGGCGGCGTAAATAATGAATATGAATATCAGGAAGTGGTGTTCCTTTCCGGAGAGCCGGTCTTATTTAAAGGCTCTTTCACCAGCAGTGAAAAAATAAGTGACGTCAAAGGTACAGTGAGTTACAAATTTGATCTGAAGCCGGCCGACCCTGCCTTGAAGGGCAGCCTGGACCGGCGCGTTACCTACGAATCGGCTTACACCAATTTCAGCCCACAAGGCCAGACTACTGGAGCAACCGGCATAAAGAGCTACCGGGAAACTGTGGTTTTAGGAGAGGATCGTTTCACCCTGGAGGATTATCAATTCTCCCGTTCGGATGTGGTGGACAACCGTCCGGCGGCGGATTTCTTTTCGGGGACCATCGCGGCCCGCAAGGTTTATAAGCTTAATAAAGATGAAGGCACAGTGATAGTGGATATCAGCGGAGGAGCCGTGGGCTACAGCAATTTCTGGGGCAAGACCGAAACCCAGATACTGGACTACAATCTGCAGTCTGAGCTGCTGCCCTCTCCCGGTGATGAAGAAAAGCGGGGCGGCTTCTCCTGGGCGGGCACAGTCCGGGTAATCGCCTCCGACAGTTTGCGCAAAAGCCTGGATTACTCCCCCAACGAGGTTTCTCTGTCCAGTTTCCCGGGGGGTCATATGACGGTAGAAAAGCGGGAAATGGTGTCCAGCTGCCAGTATGACCTGCCACGAATGAAGGACGGCGTTCCCCGGGAATACCAGCGGGAAAGCGGTGAGATAGATCTGCATCAGGCCATGCTCCCCAATATCGAACGCTTGATTTTACCCAAGTTCCGCGATTTAGGCGGGCACTGGGCCGAGGAGGATATCAAAAAGCTTTATTCTCTCAATGTTTTTCAGGGGACCTCGCCCTTCTTTCTGCCAGATGCTCCTATGACCCGTATGGACTTCACCCGTGCGGTAATGAGGTCCTGTAATATCAGCCCGGAACAGCCCCAGAAAACTGGCCTGGTACGGACCCGCAAGGCCGCCTCCGAGGCTTCGCTGGTAAAGGATGTGCCGAGCAGTAATCCTGACTACCAATATGTAAAAGAAGCTATTAACCGGGGACTGGTGCAAGGGGTTGGCGGCTATTTTCTGCCTGATTCATCCCTGACGCGGGCGCAGGCGGTTACCATTCTGGTGCGGGGTCTGGGATTTGAATACAATGCTCCCGCCCCGGGATTTTTTACCCAGTTTCGCGATGATGCCGAAATCCCGGCCTGGGCCAAAGACAGCGTTTACATGGCCCGTCAGATCGGACTTTTGGCCGGAGACAGCAGCAATCGGGTGCATCCCAATCAGGTCATGACCCGGGCTGAAGCCTCAGCTATGCTGATTCGTTTCTTGAGCTTTCTGGAAAGGGATCTGCAACAGGATTACCGGGAAAATATCGTACTTTATAAATAGCCGCCGGGTTGATCAAAAGGCAGTTATAACGAAAGCGGTGAAACACCGATGACAAGAAACCGGACTTTTACAATTGTAATAATTGCTCTTCTCTGCCTGCTGGCGGTATGTTACCTGTGGCCGGCAGGGGTGGGGGCGGCTTTGCCTTTTAACAGCCGTTCAGACCTGTGGGATCCCGGCAAAAGCCAGCAGCAGCCGGTTTATACTTTTCCCCGGGCCGAGAAAACCAGCTATCAAATGGATCTGTATCTGGATACTTTAAACCGCACCATTTATGGCCAATCCTTGATCAGCACCGTCAATTCCTCAGGCGGGGTTCTGGGGGAATTGTGGCTGACGGTATATCCTCAGGCCTTCCAGAGCAAAGGCTTAAGCCCCGCGCCGGCTGCAGCTTATTCTCAGGGCTTTTCCCGGGGGGGGATGCAGATCAAGCAGATCCAGGTCAACGGAGAGAACAGCGAGTTCCTGATGGAGGACATCTCCTTGAAGATCATGCTGCTCCGCGAATTATTGCCCGAGCAGGAGATTGATATAAGGATATCCTGGCTGGCCGAGGTGCCTCGGGTTGGATATCGCTACGGGACCCAGGACGGGATTTTTATGCTGGGACATATCTATCCGGTCTTAAACACTTTGACCGCTGACGGCTGGTGCCTGCCGACCAATATTCCCTTTGGCGATCCCTTCTGTCTGAGCGCGGCTAATTATCTGGTACGCATTAACGCTCCGCAGCATTACCAGTTGTTAACCAGCGGGGAGAAAATCGCCGGCCTGGCCCTGGATAACGGCCGGGAAAACCATCTCTTCAAAGCTGAAATGGTGCGGGATTTCTCCCTGACCGCCGTTTCCGGTTATGAAAAACTGCAACAGCAGCACCAGAACACAACTTTGAACTGTTATGTCCCTCCCCGGCTGAAGGAGGAGGGAAAGCAGATGCTAGCGGAAGCGGGGCGAATTCTGGAGTACTTCAACTGTATGTGGGGCTCATATCCTTACGGCGAATTAAACCTGGTGGTGGCGCCGATGCATGGATTTGCCGGTATGGAATACGCAGGGGTGGTGTATGTGGCCGAGAACCAACTGAGCAGCCCGGGTTTAGGAAATTTGCTGGCTCATGAAATCGCCCACCAATGGTGGTATGGAATGGTGGGCAATGACCAGTATGATGAACCGTGGCTGGATGAAGGACTGGCCAGTTACAGCGCTTCATTGTACCTGAACTACCGGCAAGCCACAACCTCGTCTACGCCGATGGCCGTTCAAGCCATGAAGCTGGATCGGGCTTTGCCTGAATTTTCCGGACCCGATCAATACCATTCCGTGGCCTACCAGGGCGGGGAATCATTCTGGTGGGCACTGGAGGAGGAGCTGGGCCATGACAAGGTGCAAAAAATCTTGCGCAGCTATTTGGCCAAATATAAATACCAGCTGGCTTCAACAGCGGATTTAAAACAGGTTATCAATCAGGAAGCACACCGCGATATGAGCAGCTTTTTTTCCAGATGGTCCCTGTGATTACACCAGGGCTCCGCATTCGCGCAGCAGCCTGGTTGCGATATCGGCCTGATCGTTGTCAGCTGTCATGGTCAGGATATGGTTGTAGCCTCCCTGATCAGAACCAAATGAGCCTGCCATCCCGCTGACATCCGGATCGGATCCCAGCAGGATTTGATGATGGCCCTGACGGGCCCGTCCTGATCCCAGGACCAGGGCGGTTAAACTGGTTGCCGGGGTACTGTAAACCGTTCTGCCCGGAACCGGTACGATGGTATCTACAGATATGTCTTGAAAACCATGTCGAGTTAAAACCTGAGCCGCTTTGGCAGCTTCGCCTTCATCGCGGAAATAGGCCAGAATTGACCGGTTACCCCTATCTAATCGCATTTCCTTAGCCTCCTTGCATAATTTCAGGACATTTGCTCAAAAATTGGCCGAGTCACCTGTTTATAGTTTGTGCCCGGATAAGGTAGAATATATGTGGTAAATAAAGCACTGAGGAGGTCGTTCATGAACCCCATTGAGGAGATCAAATCCGCTTTGCGAAGCATGATCATATCAGCATTGAATCAGGCCCGGGCTGAGCAAGCCCTTGTTTTTGATTCTATCCCCGATTTTGTGATTGAAGTGCCGCGGGAAAAAGGGCATGGGGATTTTGCCTGTAATGCGGCCATGCTGATGGCAAAATCAGCCCGCCGGGCGCCCCGTGAAATTGCCCAGATTATAGTTGACCACCTTGACCGGCAGGCTCTTTCGCATCTCGACCAGGTAGCTGTGGCAGGGGCTGGATTTATAAACATGTACCTGCGCTCCGATTGGCTATACAAGATCCCGGCCCTGGTGATGCGGATGAAAGAGGCCTATGGCTCGGCCCCCCGCAACGGTAAACGGGTTCAGGTGGAATTCGTCAGCGCCAATCCCACTGGAAACCTGCATATGGGCAATGCCCGCGGCGGAGCTATCGGCGATACCCTGGCCAACGTGCTCCATTATGCCGGCTATGACGTGGAACGTGAGTTTTACATCAATGATGCCGGCAATCAGATTGAAATATTTGCGGAATCCCTTGAAGCCCGGTACCTGCAGCTTAGCGGGCAAAATGTGACCTTCCCGGAAAACGGCTATGCCGGCCAGGACGTGGTGGATACGGTAAAGAGTATCAGGGCCCGGGAAGGAGACAGCCTCCTGCAAGTAGATTCCCGGGAACGGCAGCAGAGACTGGTGGCTATGGCCCTGGAAGAGAAGCTGGCTTATATCCGCCACACCTTGGAAAGCTTTGGCATCAGCTATGATTTGTGGTACAGTGAAAAAACGCTGCATGAGAGCGGACAGGTCAAGGCCGTGATCGAGGAACTGAGGCAAAAAGGCTACATATACGAGAAGGACGGGGCTCAATGGTTTAGGACCACTCTATTGGGTGATGAAAAGGACGAGGTGGTCATCCGCGCCAACGGACTCCCCACCTATTTTGCAGCCGATATCGCCTATCATAAAGATAAATTCGAGCGGGGCTTTGATTGGGTCATAGATGTATGGGGAGCCGACCATCATGGCCATGTGGCCCGTATGAAAGGAGCCATGGCCGCACTGGGATATGACCCCGCGCAGCTGGACGTGATCTTGATGCAGCTGGTGCGCTTGTACCGGGGCGGGCAGATTGTGCGCATGTCAAAACGCACCGGAACTACGGTTTCACTGGATGAACTGATCGAAGAAGTCGGCAGGGATGCGGCGCGTTTCTCCTTTGTGATGCGCAACCCCGACAGCCACCTGGATTTTGATATGGAACTGGCCAAACAGCAGAGTCTGGAAAATCCGGTTTATTATGTGCAGTATGCTCACGCCCGCATCTGCAGCATATTCCGCCAGGCTGGGGCCGCCGGTGTAAAATGGGATCAAGGAGAAACGCCAGATATTGCGGTGCTTAACCAGGCCGAAGAGATCGTTATATTGAGAAAAATCGCCGAGTTCCCCATGGAGGTGGAGGTTGCCGCCAAAACCCTGGCGCCGCACCGTATCGCGCGTTATTCCCTGGATCTGGCTGCTTTATTTCACAGTTACTATAACCACTACCGGGTTCTGCAAGAAAATGCGGCTCTGCAAACCGCGCGCTTAAACCTGATGAAAGCCATCCAAATAGTTATTGCCAACGCGTTGTCCATTATCGGGGTGACAGCCCCGGAGCACATGTAGGAGGTATAGCATGAAAACACGCAAAAAGAGTGAAGCTGATTGGGCTGTAGAGATTCTCACTATCAATGGGGAACCGATGCACTATCTGCAGCTGATCACCGAGATTGCCGAAAAGATGGGGAGAAAGACTGACATCGGGACCCTGACCTCCATTTACACCCGCTTGAATCTTGACAACCGTCTTATTTACCAGAGTGAAGGCTACTGGTTTTACCACGTCAATCGGGCCACCAGGAGGGAATAGCTTATGATTATAAACTGGTTGGGCCATGCTTCGTTTTTGATCGACAGCCCCCTGGGCCGGATTATAACCGATCCTTTTGAGAAGAAACTGGGTTATCAGGAGTATCGTCAGCCGGTTGACATCGCCACGGTGAGCCATCAGCACTGGGATCATAATGCGGTACAGGTATTGCAGGGCGATCCCCGCATCATCTCGCAACCCGGGGTTTTCCAAATCGGCCAGATTCGCATTGAAGGCATGGAGAGCTTTCACGACCGGAAGAAGGGTCAGCAAAGGGGGCGGAATATAATTTACAAGATCGCTGCCGAGGGCTTGGATATTGTACACCTGGGCGATCTCGGCCATATCCTTGAGCCCCGGCAGATAGAGGCCATTGGCAATGTGGACATTCTGCTTCTTCCGGTAGGGGGCATATACACCATAGATGCCCAGGAGGCCAGAGTGGTGGCGGAACAACTAAACCCTGTCATCATCGTGCCTATGCATTATAAAACTAAACACCTCAGCTTCGAGCTGGATCCTTTGGAGAGGTTTACCGGCCAATTCGAAAAAACTGTTAAAAGGCCTTCTCTGCAGGTCAGTGCCGAGGACCTCCATGAATCGGCTGGCGTTGTAGTGCTGGACTATCCCGGCAGTTGACCTTAAATGATAAAGAGGTGTACAATTCATAAGAATGGGTAGTTCGAACCACACCAGGGAAAGCGGGGATCGGGAAAGTGACCAAATACATATTCATAACAGGGGGCGTTGTTTCTTCGCTAGGTAAGGGAATCACGGCTGCATCATTGGGAAGGTTGTTGAAAAGCAGGGGACTTAAAGTAGCTTTACAGAAATTTGACCCCTATATTAATGTAGACCCGGGCACGATGAGCCCTTACCAGCACGGAGAGGTTTACGTAACCGAGGATGGAGCGGAAACCGACCTTGATGTGGGGCATTATGAGCGCTTTGTGGACGAGAACCTTACCCGCCTTTCCAATTGTACTACCGGACGCATCTACCAGGCGGTGATAGATAAAGAAAGACACGGGGATTACCTGGGACAGACGGTTCAAGTTATTCCGCATATCACCAACGAAATTAAAGAGCGGGTCTTGCTGATTGAAAAAGCTGTAGGGCCCGATGTAGTAATAACCGAAATAGGCGGGACAGTGGGCGACATCGAGTCGCTGCCTTTTCTGGAAGCCATTCGGCAGCTGAAGTTCGATCTGGGCAGAGATCGGGTGTTATACATTCACGTTACCCTGGTGCCGCATATCAAGGCGGCCGGGGAATTAAAAACCAAGCCCACCCAGCACAGTGTAAAAGAATTGAGGAGTATCGGGATTCAACCCGACATACTGGTGTGCCGCACTGAGAAGGAGCTTTCCATGGATCTCAAGGCCAAAGTCGCCTTGTTTTGCGACGTGGACCGGGAGGCAGTCATCCAGCTCATAGACGCTTCTTCTATTTATGAAGTCCCCTTGATGCTGGCCCAAGAGGGGCTGGACCTCCAGGTGCTAAAGCGGCTCGGCCTGGAATGCGGTCCGCTCGATCTGGCGGAATGGGAAACCATGGTGGATAAAATCCTTCATATGGACAAGCAGGTCGTTATCGGTCTGGTGGGCAAATATGTGGAGCTGCCGGATGCTTATTTGAGCGTGGTGGAATCATTGAAACACGCCGGTTTTCAGTTTAACTGCGATGTCAAGATCAAGTGGATTTATGCTGAACAGCTGGAGAAGGAAGGCCCGGAACCATTGCTGGCGGATGTGGACGGCATACTCATTCCGGGTGGTTTTGGCGAGCGGGGCATCGAAGGCAAGATAATGTCAGCCCGGTATGCGCGCGAAAAGCAGATTCCTTTCCTGGGTATTTGTTTGGGAATGCAATGCGCGGTGATTGAATTTGCGCGCAATGTGTGCGGTTTTAAAGGGGCCAACAGCTGTGAATTTGACCCCCATGGTCCGCACCCGGTGGTGCATCTGATGCCTGATCAGGAGCATGTCGAAGACAAAGGCGGAACCATGCGCCTGGGGGTTTATCCCTGCCACATCGCAGCCGGCACCACAACCCATCATCATTATCAGCAATCGGTGATTCAGGAACGGCATCGCCATCGCTATGAGATTAACAATGAATATCGTGATGAACTGGTAAAGCACGGTATGATTATCAGCGGCCTATCTCCTGATAAGCGTTTGGTTGAGATTATCGAAATAAGCGACCATATCTATTTTGTGGCCTGTCAATTCCACCCCGAATTCAAATCCAGGCCCAATCGGCCGCATCCTTTGTTTACGGGGTTGATAGAGAACAGCCTCAAATACCGGCAATCTAGAGAAAGTCTGCTTTGCTAATTCCTCTGTTCATATCCGGATGGATACCTGCCAATTATCCTGGCAAGAATAGTGTTGAGCATCTCTGAAGGGGAAACGGATGTACAAAACCAGAATTATCGAGGCCAAGGATAAAGCCAGCTATAATCGTTTTATTGCCCAGCATCCCAAAGGGCATTTTCTGCAATTATGGGAATGGGGGCAGGTTAAGAATCTGACCGGCTGGAAACCGATAAGACTGGTCCTGGAAAAGGACGGACAAATCAGGGCAGCTATGCTGATCCTCAAACGCACCCTGCCCATCCCGCTGGTTAAACGCGCCATTTTTTACTCCCCGCGCGGCCCTGTGGCCGATCAGGATAATGCCGAAGAGCACCGGCTGTTATTTGCAGCTGCCAGGCAGATTGCCCGCCGCGAGGGGGCAATCTTCGTGAAAATCGACCCCGATATCCCGGCCCAGAACCAGAACTATGCCAAAATGCTGTCTGCCTGCGGTTTTCAGCGTCAACTGTCGGGGCTCAACTTCGAAGGAGTGCAGCCCAACTATGTGATGCGCCTCGATCTTACCCCCGAGCCGGCTGAACTGCTGGCTGATATGCACCAAAAATGGCGCTACAATATCAAACTGGCGGGAAGAAAAGGAGTCACCGTCACTCAGGCTGAAGAACGGACAGATTTAGAGGTTTTTTACTCCATATTGGAGGAGACTGCCCAACGGGATCATTTCCTGATAAGAGGCTATTCGTATTTCGAATCTATTTGGGATCATATGATCGCCAATGGTTATGCCCGCATATTTCTGGCCCATTATCAGGGGGAAATCGTGGCCGGAACCCTGGCCTTTATTCTGGGCGACAAGGCCTGGTATCTTTATGGCGCGTCCAGCAACCGCCACCGCAATGTAATGCCAAATTACCTTTTGCAGTGGGAAATGATCCGCTGGGCCAAAGCGCAAGGATGCACAGTGTATGATTTTCGAGGGGTATCCGGCGATTTGGATGAAGAGAACCCCTTATACGGCCTGTATCGTTTTAAAAAAGGATTTAACGGGGTATTAACTGAATTTGTAGGTGAATGGGATTTCGTCTACCGGCCTGTTTGGTATTGGCTGTGGACCCGGATGCTGCCGGTTTATTTAGGGCGCAGACGCGGTCTTGCAGGCCAGGGGGGCGACTGATACAGCTATGCACGACAAATGGGTAGAGATTGATGATGATGCCATACTCCATAATCTAACCGGAGTGCGATCGCTGCTGTCAGAACAGACCAGACTGATTGCAGTGGTAAAAGCCAATGCTTACGGGCATGGCATGGTGGAAACCGCCAGCCTCCTGGCAGATAACGGGGTTGAGTATTTTGCGGTCACCTTTTTGGATGAAGCCCTGCAGTTGCGTGAAGCTGGATTAGAGGAAGCCATATTGCTGCTCAGTCCGCTGGCGGACCAGGTCTCACTGCAAAAGGCTATCAGGGCACAGATTACGGTGATGATTTCCGGCCCGGATGACGCTGTCCTGGCCGATCAGGTCAGCCAGACTGAACAAATCATGCTGTCGGTTCACCTTAAGCTTGAAACCGGTCTGAACCGTTTTGGCCTGTCTCATGAGGAGGTCATTAAGGTTTGTGAGGCATTAAGTCGCAATCCCTACATATACATTGAAGGGATATATACTCACATGGCTCACGCAGGTGCCAGCGACCCTAGTTTTACTTTAAAGCAGTATGAGTGTTTTATGCAAACCGTCAGAAGCCTGGAGGAAAGGGGTTATAATATTCCCATAAAGCATTGTGCCAACAGTGCGGCAACACTGCGATTTCCGGAGATGCACCTGGACGCGGTGCGCATTGGAACACTGCTCTCGGGACAGTATCCGGTCGGTAAGATGCCTAAACCGATCACGCTCCGGGATCCGTTTCAGTACAAGACCCGCATCATTTCCCTCAATGAGCGCCCGGCGGGCAGTTATATGGGATACTTCAGAACTTATCGCCTGCGGAGAGCGGCCCGTATTGCAGTTTTGCCGGCAGGATTCATTGACGGGGTGGCGGTAGATGTGTCCAATCCGCCGGCAGGGGGGCTAGACGCCTTAAAAAGAGCCATAAAGATGCTGTTGGCCTGGCTGCGTTTCTCCAGGTTCACCGCCCGGGTGTATATACAGGGCCATCCCTGTGCGGTGGCCGGCAAAGTATTCATGCAGCTTACGCTGGTGGAACTGCCCGCTGATCTGGAAGCCGGGGTGGGAACGGAAGTATCCCTGCCGGCCAAAAAATCCCTGGTTTCACCGGCAATTAAACGCATTCATAGCAGAGTACAGTATAAGGCTACAGTCAACGGTCATTGAGAAGAGGAGGTTGACGGTGAAGAAGAGGATTGTGATAGGATTAATACTGGTTTTTCTGCTTATCCTGTTGATTATGGCAGTTCAGAGCATCAGCCAGCCCCAGGCCGGTTTAAAAAGCATTGGCAAAATCGGGGTTATTGAGGTTTCCGGCACCATTACCGGTACCAGCACGTCAAATCTCCTGCAGGGCACTACTGCCAGCGCCCGAGACATTATGGCTATCATCCGCCAGGCAGCAGCCCGTCAGGATATCAAAGCGGTAGTGCTTAGAGTCGACAGCCCCGGAGGAACCTCTGTAGCCTCACAAGAAATCGGGGTGGAGCTTGATAAGCTCAGGGCGACCGGAAAACCGGTTATAACCTCGATGGGGGATGTGTGCGCCTCTGGCGGTTATTGGATCGCCTGCAGCACGGACCATATCATGGCCAACCCCGCCACTTTGACAGGCAGCATCGGGGTTATTATGCAGATGCAGAACATCGAAGGACTGTACGAAAAGCTTGGGGTTAAAGAGGTGGTCATCAAAAGCGGCCAGCATAAGGATATCGGATCTCCTTTCCGCGATCTTTCTCCAGAAGAACAACAAATATTGCAGGGTATTGTACAGGACTCCTATCAGCAGTTTATTGATCAAGTGGTGAAAGGCCGCGAGGGCAAAATTACCCGTGAACAATTGATGCCCCTGGCCGACGGGAGGATTTTCACCGGAGCCCAGGCCAGAGATTTGGGGTTAGTAGACAGTTTGGGAGATTACTATGATGCGATCGAGCAGGCCAAAGTCATGGCAGGTATACAGGGAGAAGTTCCTATTGAGGTGCTCAACCAGCAGGACATGTGGAAGCGCCTGGTTACCAGCCTGGAGAGCACCTTCCTGGGTAATCAGCCAACTACCAGGTTATATTATTAACTAGGGGGACTGGGTTTGACCATATTGGATGTGCTTTACGGATTAATCTTTCAACCGCAGGGCACCATGCGGGAATTAGCCCGCACACGGCCTTTGTTGGCGGGCTTCCTGGTTTTTATAGGGGTATATTTCGCCAATTATCTTTTGCAGGAGGCCAGCAGCGCCATCAGTCAGAACGGATTAGGATTGCCAGGATACGCTTCATGGATGCTGGCGAGCCTGGGGGCCGTTACGGCAGTTGTGATATGGTTTGTTTCCGCAGGTCTGTTTTCCCTGCTGGCAGAGATTATTTACGGGTACGGCAATGGCAAAGCGGTTTTGAGCTGCCTGGGCTTTGCGGTTTTTCCCGGCATTTTGGGCCCGGCTTTATATTATGCCGCAATTTTATTGGACCTGCCCGGCGTGGGCGCATTGTTGTATCTCCTGTCCGGTTTATGGGTGATAGGATTGCAGGTTCTGGCAGTGCGTGAGGCCTTAACCTTGACTACCGGGCAGGCGGTCTTGATATATTTGTTGCCGATGGCATCATTTCTCTTGATCGGGGCGTTATTGCTGATCATCGGCGGCCTGGCTTTGAGTTCTTTACCTCTGCTTTAGAAGGATGTTCATCATCGATGCAGAATTGTAAATATATGTTCATGTAGGGGGAGGGGTAGCTGAAATGCGCCATGAAATATTGATCGTGGATGACCAAAAGGGAGTGCGCCGCTTATTAGAAGAACTATTCAAGAAGGACGACTGGATTGTCCATACGGCCTCCGATGGGTTAGAAGCCATTGCCAAGATTGACAGTATAACACCCCATATTATCTTAATGGATATGAAAATGCCTAATATGAACGGCCTGGAAGCCTCGCAAAAAATCCTTGAAAATCACCCTGAATTGACCATCGTTATGATGACCGCCTACGGGGAGATGGACGTTATTAAAAAAGCTCTTGATGCCGGGGTAAAAAGGTGTATTACCAAGCCTTTTGACATAATGAATCTACGTCAGGTAGTGCAGCAAATGGTAAGTGCAGAACAGGTTCAATAATTTACAACGAGGTGATTAATATGCCGCTGGTGGGGGTTGATACCCTGTTGGAGCATGCCCAGAAGGAAGGCTATGCGGTAGGTGCTTTTAATGCCAATAACATGGAGATCGTTCAAGCCATAATCCAGGCTGCGGAGCTGGAGAGATCTCCGGTAATCATGCAGGCCAGCCAGGGCGCCATCAAGTATGCCGGCCTGGATTATATTACCGGAATGGTCAAAATTGCCGCCGAGAAGAGTCCGGTTCCGGTAGCCCTGCACCTTGATCACGGCACCGACTTCGATCAGGTAATAAGATGCATCCGCAGCGGGTTCAGTTCGGTGATGTATGACGGCTCCAAGTTGAGCCTTGAGGATAATATCGCTACCACCAAAAAAATACTGGAGATCGCCAACCCCATAGGGGTATCCGTAGAGGCTGAATTGGGGAAAATAGGCGGAACCGAGGATGACATTCATGTAAGCATGCGTGAAGCCGCCTACACCGATCCCGAGGAAGCCCGCTATTTTGTAGAACAGACCGGCGTAAAAAGCCTGGCTATAGCCATCGGCACCGCTCATGGGCAATACAAAGGCGAGCCCAAGCTTGATTTTGAGCGCCTGGTCACCATTCAAGGCCTGGTGAACATCCCCATAGTCTTGCACGGGTCTTCCGGGGTGCCGGATGAGGCAGTGCGCCAGGCCATCTCATTGGGGGTGCGCAAGGTTAACATCGATACCAATATCCGAGAAGCCTTCGTAGGGGCGATGAGAAAGGTTATCGAAAATAAACCGGATGAAATCGATCCCCGCCAGATCCTGGGCCCGGCTCGCGAAGCGGCTGTAAACATTATCCGCGATAAAATGAGGGTCTTTGGAAGCAGTGGCAGGATCTAGAAAAAGGAGGCGCAAGTGCGAATATTTATCGATTCAGCGAATATCGCCGAAATACGCGAAATACATTCCCTGGGATTTCTTGATGGAGTCACCACCAATCCAACCCTGGTAGCCAAGGAAGGACGCGATTACCATCAGGTGATCAGCGAGATCTGTAATCTGGTGGATGGTCCCATCAGCGCCGAGGTCATCGCTCTGGACTATCCGGGCATGATGCAGGAAGCGCGGCAGTTGGCTGAGATACATCCCAATGTGGTGGTGAAGATCCCTCTCACTGAAGCTGGGCTCAGGGCCATATCCAGCCTGAACAAAGAAGGGATTAACACCAACGCCACCCTGGTCTTTTCGTGCAACCAGGCCATACTGGCGGCTCGTGCCGGGGCCAGTTATGTGAGCCCGTTTATAGGGCGGGTCGATGATATCAGTTATGATGGGATGGCATTGCTGAAGGACTTGATCGAGATTCTGGATCAATACATGTTAGACACCGAGGTTATAGCAGCCAGTATCAGGCATCCCATGCATGTTACCGCTTCAGCCCGCGCCGGCTGCCATATAGCAACGGTTCCTTATGCGGTGATCAAACAGATGATCAGGCACCCGCTGACCGATGCCGGTATTGAAAAGTTTATGAACGATTGGAAACAGGTTTTTTAGAACCTGAGGCAGGGGGTAAAGATTGTGGAGAGGGAATTAGCATTGGAATTTGCCCGGGTCACCGAGGCTGCCGCCCTGGCAGCTTCCCGCTGGGTGGGCAAAGGCAATAAAGAAGCCGCTGATGATGCTGCAGTAACCGCTATGCGGGTTATGTTTGATACTGTTGCTATTGACGGCATTGTCAAGATCGGCGAAGGGGAGATGGACGAGGCTCCCATGCTGTACATAGGCGAGCGGGTAGGAATGGGTGTGCCTCCTGAAGTTGACATAGCCGTGGATCCCCTGGAAGGGACAACTATCGTAGCCAAAGGCGGCGTCGGAGCGATTGCAGTCCTGGCGGCGGCTCCCCGGGGATCTTTATTGCACGCCCCTGACATGTATATGGACAAAATAGCGGTGGGACCGGAATGCAAAGGTCGAGTTCACCTGGACGCGCCGGTCAAGGAGAATCTGAAAGAAGTGGCCCGGGCACTGCATAAACTGATCAGCGAAGTAACCGTGGTTATTCTGGACCGTCCCCGTCATGAACACATCGTAGAACAGGTTCGCCAGGCCGGAGCCCGCATTCGCCTGATCACCGACGGTGATATCTCGCCGGCTGTAGCTGCGGCCTATGAAGATTCCGGAGTCGATATCCTGCTGGGCATCGGCGGAGCGCCGGAAGGGGTGATCAGCGCGGCCGCGCTCAAGTGTCTGGGCGGCGATTTTCAGGCCCGCTTAACGCCTGAGGGCCCCGAAGCCGCTGAAGAGATCCGGCGCTGCAAGGAAATGGGCATAGAGGATATCAACACCGTGTTTACCATTGACGACCTGGTCAAATCAGAGGACGTTATTTTTGTAGCCACCGGTATAACCGGATCGTTTTTGCTCAAAGGAGTGCGCTACCACAAGCGGCGGGCCACTACCGATACGCTGGTGATGAGGAGCCTGTCAGGAACCATTCGCCGTATTATTGCCGAGCATCATCTTGATAAAAAACCATTATTCAGAGATAATCGTATTAAGCTGAGGATGGACTAAGCCGGTAAATTTTGCGATTTATTGGATTATCCGTTTAAATTTATGGGATAATATCTGGCAGAGGCTTATCAAAAGTGCTATCTTAACCTTCGCCCAGTGTGACGTGCTGGGGCTTCAATCTGATGAACAAACCCTCATAATATCATGTCGGTTGGTCCAACTGTAGATAATCAGATCGGAACATTTACTTGTGATGGCTATAATTGAGTTTTCAGGGACTTATTATTGGTGTTGACCGATAAGTAGTAGATTATGTAAATGAAAGGATGTTGGTATGAAGGGAGGACAACGGGAAGAAAAGGTGAATATCTCCGAACTGGACAACAAAAATATGTTGGAGTTATACCAGATTGCCCGGGATTTGAACCTGGCCGGATATTCCAAGCTGCGTAAGAAGGAATTGGTATTCGAAATTACCAAAGCCTTAACCCATTCCGACCAGCTCTTGCAGGCCCAGGGAATTCTGGAGATCATGCCCGATGGATATGGATTCCTGAGGCCTTTTGGGTACTTGCCCAGTCAGGACGATATTTATGTTTCACCTTCCCAGATAAGGAAATTTGAATTGCGTACCGGCGACCATGTAAGTGGTCAGGTACGATCTCCCAAAGACAATGAGCGGTTTTTTGCCTTGCTCAAGGTGGAGGGTGTTAACGGCTTTCCTCCAGAGGAATCTATCAAAAGAATCCATTTTGATGCCTTAACCCCCCTGTATCCGACCGAAAAGCTGAACCTGGAGACCGTACAGCGCGAGCTGTCCACCCGCATCATCGACCTGATTGCGCCAATCGGCAAGGGACAGCGCGGTCTGATTGTGGCTCCTCCTAAAGCCGGCAAGACCATCCTGCTGCAGAAAATTGCCCAGGGCATCAGCGAAAATCATCCTGATGTCGTATTGATCATACTGCTGGTAGATGAACGCCCTGAGGAAGTTACGGATATGCAGCGCTCAACCAAAGCGGAGGTGGTGTCCTCCACCTTTGACGAGCCTCCGGAAAACCACGTGAAAGTAACCGACATGGTTCTGGAACGGGCCAAACGGCTGGTGGAACATAAAAAAGACGTGGTTATTCTCATGGACAGTGTCACCAGGCTGGCACGAGCCCACAACCTGGTGGTGCCTCCCAGCGGCCGGACACTATCCGGCGGCATTGACCCGGCCTCGCTTGATAAGCCCAAACGCTTCTTCGGGGCGGCGCGCAATATCGAAGAGGGAGGCAGCCTGACCATCTGCGCCACTGCTCTGGTTGAAACCGGTTCGAGGATGGATGAGGTCATTTTTGAGGAATTTAAGGGACGGGGCAATATGGAGCTGGTACTGGAAAGAAAGCTGGCCGAGAGGCGTATATTCCCGGCCATCGATGTCAAACGATCCGGCACCAGAAAAGAAGAGCTCTTGCTGAGCGGCGAAGAATTAGAACTGATGTGGAATCTGCGCAACATGTTCAGTGATTATAATCCAGTTGAAACCATGCAGATGATATTAGATACCATGAAGAAAACCAAGACCAATAAGGACTTGTTGCGAGCGGCTCCGTTGGTTTTTGGAAAAACCGACCATGCCCGAAAATCCTACTAAAATAAGGAAAAAATCCCATCTGAGTAGTTGTTTCTCAAATATGGATGAATAAATGCCTGCGCTTATGTGGAGACTATGGTATATGTTGACTATTGGTCTTCAAAAGCGAGGTGTACTATGAAAAGGAAATGGATTAGCTCACTGCTGGTTGGCATTATCTTTCTGGGCAGTGTAGTGGGCCCGGTTGCGGCTGCACTCTGTCCGGGGGATTTCCTACCGTGGATGTCTGCAGCTACCGCAGAGCCTGAAACCGGGCTCAGTACCGGCAGGGATCATGTGGTAAGAAATGGCGATACCCTGTGGGCATTATCCAGGGAATATCATGTTGATTTAGATGCGCTCTTATTGATGAACAATCTTGATGAGAATGATTTGCTGACTGTAGGCAGAACCTTGAAGATACCGATTTCGACCTGCACAGTGAAGAAAGGGGACACCTTATCTTCGCTGGCCTCCAGGTATCAGGTGAGTGTAGAGGCTCTAGCCATGGCCAACCAGGGCAAAGATCCTTACCAGCTAGAGGTCGGAGATGTATTGATTATCCCCGGCTTCGAGGCAGACAGCATTGCTGCCAGCAGTACTCCCTCCCGGGGCTATAGCATCGATCTTGCCGCCTTTGGATGGCCGGTAAGCGGTGCGGTCACTTCAGCGTATGGTTGGAGAAAATCAGGATTTCATCATGGCGTGGATATTGCTCAGGAAACCGGCGCCCCCATCAAAGCGGCTGCTGATGGAATCGTTATTTTCAGCGGCGCCAAACCCATCTACGGAAAAACCGTGATTATCAGCCATAATGATGGCAGGGAGACCCTCTATGCACATGCTCAGAGTATTCTGGTTCATAAAAATCAGAGGGTTCGCAAAGGACAGATTATTGCCCTGGTAGGCACCACCGGACGAACTACCGGACCCCATGTGCATTTTGAGGTTAAACTTAACGGAAAAACGGTTAATCCGCTGAGCCAACTGCGTTAACTGCGTTAAATATCACGCCCCCATATGGGGGCTTTTTTTATGGGTAGATTTGAGATAGGCTATTA
>DHBS01000040.1:94525-143644 GCA_002398825.1 Syntrophomonas sp. UBA4922
CAGATTTGAGATAGGCTATTACTAGTTATAGTCAGCCGGAGAGGAAATTCGCAACCAATATGTATTATGTAATGTACAGCAATGAGAATGGGGAATGGATGGAGCACCCTGATTTGGCCATGTTAGGGCGGAGCGGAAACAGCTGGGTGATTCCGGAGCAGAGTGAAATGATTCCGCTTCCTTCCGGGTCATCCCTGGTAAATATACCCGGTTATTTCCCGGTGGGCCTGGAAAATGACAACCAGGCCATGTGCCTTAACAGTGATCCCGGCTGCCCCGGGAAAAGAGCAGGCGTTGTGGCCGCATTGCTCCCGCAAGGCTTCACCCGCACCCTGCTGCCGGCCTGTATACCCCGGGCCCAAGGAGGAGGCATTCCTCTTCTGGGGTATACTGCCGTAGGTTTTCGGGGTGATAAGGTCTATGCGGCGGCAGTGCAGAGCGACCGCCATCATTCCTGGCACCCGCGGTATTATAACACCGAACAGCTCAGCCAGCGTATCCACCGCATGCTGAGGAGATTTCCCCATAATCGCATCCTGCGTCAATTGGCCAAATGTTCCCTGCAATATGGATGCTTCACCGCACAGAATATGTTTTACCAGCGTTGGGAGGCGGGCATTCCGAGCACCCCGGCCTGCAATGCCAATTGCCTGGGCTGCATATCGGAGCAGCATGGTGAGGCCGATTCGCCTCAGCATCGCCTGGGTTTTGTGCCCACCGTTGATGAGATTGTGGAACTGGGAGTCAATCACCTCAAAAACGCGCCCCGGGCCATAATCAGCTTTGGGCAGGGGTGCGAAGGCGAACCCTCCCTCAATGCCGACTTGATAGCCCCGGCCATTGGCCGCATGCGTCTCCAAACCCCGGGTGGCACCATTAATATCAATTCACATGGCGGCAATCATAAACAGCTCCAGAAGATATTTAAGGCCGGCCTGGATGCCATCAGGGTGACCATATTCTCCCTGGTGGAAGAAAACTATAATCTTTACCATCGCCCCCAGAACTATAAACTGGGGCAGGTGTTCAACTCCATTAAAGCCGCCCTGGATCAAAACATTCAGGTTTCGCTTAATCTTTTGGTCCTGCCGGGGTTTACCGATCAGCCTCAGGAAGTTGAGGCCTTGCTTGGTTTTCTGGAGGAGAATCCGGTTGACATGATTCAAATGCGCAACCTCAATATCGACCCGGACGTGATCGATCAGCATATGGGGTTTAAGAGCGCCGGAATAGGCATAACCTCTATGATTGCGACCTTGCAAAGGGAAGCCCCTGCAGTAAGGCTGGGATCTTATACCCATGAGGTTGACAAATATTAGAAATTGAAAGCGAGGGATTACTGCATGAGCATCCCCGGGCCATATACCAGCAAAGAGGTCACCAGTTTAGCATCCGGAGCGCAGTTCTGGGGCAAATACATGGTTGCCGAGAAAAATCAGCGTAAAACCAGAAACGGCCGGGATATTATCAACCTGCGGCTGGCGGACAGCTCGGGCTCGATCGAGGTGGTGGTGTGGGACAATTGCCAGGTGCAAGGAGATTTGCATAAAGGAGTGGTGATCGGTATGCAAGCCGATACCAGCCTGTACAACAACCGTCAGCAGATTACCGCCAAACGCATCAAGATTCTCGATGAGAATCCTTCCGCTTACCTTTTGGCGGCCCCCGTTCCCCGTGAAACCTTGATGGCAGAATTGGAACAGGCGGTGGAATCTATTGCCGACCCGCATTTATCCTTTTTGCTTCAGACGATATTAACCCCGCAATGCATCGCCGACTTCAGCACCACGCCAGCGGCCAAACGCATCCATCACAACTATATGGGCGGACTGTTGGAACACACTCTGGCTGTGGTCAAGCTGTGTCAGCACGCCGCTCAACTCTATCCAGAACTGAATCGGGATCTGCTGGTTGCCGGCGCCATTCTTCACGACATCGGCAAGATGAAAGAGTATGAGCTGCAGGTGGTGCCGGAATATACCCTGGAGGGTAAACTGCTGGGACATATCGTCATGGGATATCAACTGGTAGACCAGGCCGTTCAAAAGATTCGAGCAGAGGGTTATGATTTTCCGCTTATGCTGGAAAACATGATCAAGCACCTCGTCCTCAGTCACCATGGCAGCCTGGAATATGGCTCCCCGGTCAAACCGCTCTTCCCGGAAGCCTTCCTGCTGCATGTTATGGATAACTTGGACGCCAAGATGTTCGTCTATTTCGAAAAGATGGCTCAAACCGAAAATGTGGAGCAATATGTCACCCCTTATGACAGCTTCCATCAGCAGCAGTTCTTCACTTATCGCTATAGACAGGAAATGCCGCCCGACCGTGACGGCAAGCCGGAATGAGCATTTAGTTGCCGCTTGTGTTTTACAATCAGAATTGATATAATCGTTACTGCAGCTATTATGGCTGCAATTATCAGGAAGCAACCCGAAGCGAGGTGAAACCATGAAAGAAAAGATTCATCCCCAGTATTCCAAAACCACGGCTAGGTGTGCTTGTGGCAATGAATTCGAAGTAGGCTCCACCAAATCCGGCATTCGCGTGGAGATTTGCTCCAAGTGCCATCCTTTTTATACTGGCAATAAGAGCCGGGTGGTTGATACCACCGGCAGAGTGGATAAATTTAAAAAGAAGTATGGTTTAGGGTAATAACAAGCAGCAGAGACGGGGTTCTCTGCTCTTTTCTATGCAACATCAGAGCCGTTTTCAGGCTCTGATTCTGTTCTCGGCATTGCCAGGTGGTGAAAAATGCAAAAAAAATTCCCTTATGGGGGTATGGCGGTAATCGAAGGTGTCATGATGCGCGGTCCCGCCAGAACCTCTATTGCTGTAAGGAAAAGCGACGGCACCATACAGGTGGACGAACAGCCCAACAATGATTGGGCCAAGCGATTTCCATTTCTTAAATGGCCATTTATTCGCGGCACCTTCGTCTTAATCGAATCGCTGGTGGTCGGGATAAAAATGCTCAATCATTCGGCTAACCTGGCTTTGGATGAGGATGAGGATGAACTCAGTTTTTGGGAAATCCTGATCACTATGGTGGTCGCTTTTGGACTGGCCATACTGTTGTTTATGGTCCTGCCAACTGCCATTGTACACTACTTGCAGGACTTTTTGGCCGGGCCCTGGGCGCAGAACCTGGTCGAGGGGTTTATTCGTATCGCCTTTTTCTTTCTGTATGTGATCGCAATCTCACGCATGCCCGATATAGCACGGGTCTTCATGTATCATGGGGCCGAACATAAAACCATTTTCGCCTATGAAGCGGGCGAACCGCTCACTGTGGATAATGTGAAGCGGCATTCATCCTTGCACCCCCGGTGCGGCACCTCTTTTTTATTGATAGTGATGATTATATCGATTGTGGTTTTTGCCCTGCTGGGTGAAGGCAGCCTGTGGTACCGGATATGGTCCCGCCTGGCTGTGCTTCCCATTGTAGCAGGATTGGGATATGAATTCTTAAAACTGAGCGGGCGATACTATGGAAAGGGCTGGCTGAATTTTTTAATAGCCCCCGGATTATGGATGCAGCGTTTAACCACCCGGGAACCCGACCATGATCAAATGGAGGTGGCCATTGCGGCCTTGCAGCGCCTCCTGGATGATGAAACCAAAAACCCGCCGGCAGAGCCCCAGGTCGAGCAGGCCACCGGATAATCTGCCCAGAGCTTTATTAAACGCCCCTAAGACCCCGACCTCTGTAGGTGGATGGGATAAACATAATTGTCTTCAGTAGTGAGTCGGATCTCCTACTGAAGGGGCGTTTGATAAAACGCTCGCAGCGCGATGTACACGCAATGCGTAAGGAAGGCGGCTATGCCGCCCGCATTTCGGCGCACAATTCGCGCAAGCGCTCATTGAATCAGGAGGGATATCAGTGCTTTCCAAGCTGGACAACCTGGAAGACAAATATAATGAGCTGACCGAGCTTTTGAGCCGCCCGGAGACCATTTCCGACCAGCAAAAATATCAAAAGGTCGCCAAAGCACATGCAGATCTAACCGAGATTGTTGCTCAATACCGGCGCTATAAAACCATCAACTCACAGCTCCAGGAGGTTCAGGAGCTATTGAAAGAAGAACACGACCAGGAATTTCAGTCTCTGCTCGAGACTGAACTGGAGGATCTTAAAGCCGCCCGCGATGAACTGGAAGCTGTATTGAGGGTATTGCTCCTGCCCCGGGACCCCAATGATGACAAAAGCGTTATCATGGAAATCCGCGCCGGTACCGGCGGGGATGAGGCCGCGTTATTCGCTAACGACCTCTTCCGCATGTACAGCCGCTACGCTGAGGAGCAGGGCTGGAAGATAGACATTATGGATTCGCATTATACCGACATCGGCGGTATCAAAGAATTGATCTTCGTCATCGACGGGCAGGGGGCCTACAGCAAATTGAAATATGAATCCGGAGTGCATCGCGTACAAAGGGTTCCCACCACCGAATCGGGAGGCCGGATTCATACTTCGGCCGCTACTGTAGCCGTGCTTCCTGAGGCTGAAGAGGTTGAGGTTAACATCGACCCGGCCGAGATCAGAGTGGACGTCTATTGTTCCAGCGGACCAGGCGGGCAATCGGTCAACACCACCCAATCCGCGGTGCGCCTCACCCATCTTCCCACCGGGCTGGTGGTGACCTGTCAGGATGAAAAATCACAACACAAGAACAAAGCCAAGGCTTTGCGAGTCCTGCGGGCCAGGCTGAAAGAAATGCTGGAAGAAGAGAAAAACGCCGAATACGCCGGCACCCGCAAGAACCAAGTGGGGAGCGGGGATCGCAGTGAACGTATTCGCACCTATAATTTCCCTCAGGGCAGGGTAACTGATCATCGTATTAACCTGACCCTGCATAAGCTGGATGTTATTCTGCAAGGACAGCTTAAAGAGATTATTGAGGCCTTGATCGCTCACGACCAGGCAGAACGCTTGAAACAGGTGGAGTAAGTGGCCCAGGATTGGACGATAAAGGAATTAATATCTTGGACGACCCGGTATTTTCAGGACCGAGGCATCGCCGCAGCTCGCCTGGAGGCGGAGATAATGCTGGCCTATGCCCTGGAGGAAGACCGGGTTTTTTTGTACACTTATTTCGATAAGCCGGTTAATCAGCAGGAGAGGGCAAGATTCCGCGGCCTTATCCAGAGAAGGGCCAGGCAGGAGCCGTTAGCCTACATCACCGGTGAGAAAGAGTTTATGTCCCTGAGCTTTGAGGTCAGCCCCCAGGTATTAATCCCCCGGCCGGAGACCGAACTCCTGGTAGAGACGGCTCTGGATTTGTGTCTTGCCAGGAAACTCCGCATTTGTGATATGGGGACCGGAAGCGGGGCTATTGCAGTCAGTTTAGCCTATTATTCAGCCGGGGGAAAGGTCACCGCCGTAGACGTATCCCTGCCGGCTATCGAGGTTGCCAGGCGCAATGCCGAGCGGCATGGAGTGCAGATAGAGTTTTGCCAGAGCGACCTTTTCGCCGAGGTCGATCCGGCTCAGGAGTACGATCTCATCACAGCCAACCTGCCGTATATAACGGCGGCAGAGTATGAGACCCTGGATGCGGGTATCCGCCGATATGAGCCCGAGCTAGCCCTGCTGGCCGGCGGAGACGGCCTGGATGTTTATAGAAGGTTCTTGCCAGAAGCGATGAAACGGCTCAGTCCGGGCGGACATCTGCTGCTGGAGATCGGGGCTGGGCAGGGCCAGGCCGCTCTGGATATGGCCCGCCCGTATGGCTGCAGCCAGTTAGTGTCTGATCTGGCAGGCAAAGACCGCTTGATTGTCATCAGGGAGGAAAGCCAGGATGAGTACCGTCCGCTGGAAGATCGATAGAGAAAAGCCGCAAAAAGAACTGATCGAAGAGGCCGCAGCCTTGCTGAAGCGCGGTGAACTGGTGGCTTTTCCTACCGAAACGGTTTACGGCCTGGGGGCTGATGTTTATAGTCCCGAGGCGGTGCAGAGGATTTTCGAGGTAAAAGGACGCATATCCCAGAGCCCGCTCCTGGTCCATGTCAGCGATCTCGATCAGGTTAATCGGCTGGTCACGGTTATTTCCCCCCTGGCCCGGCTGTTGATGGAGAGCTTCTGGCCGGGTCCCCTGGCTTTGATCTTGCCAGCCTCACCCCGGGTCCCCAAAGTTGTTTTAGGGGGAAAAGACAGTGTGGGCTTGCGAATGCCGGCTCATCCCGTAGCCCTGGCCTTGATAGAAAAATCCGGCCCTATAGCGGCCCCCAGCGCCAATCTGAGCGGTCGCCCCAGCCCGGTATCGGCCGGGCATGTAATGGATGATTTGGATGGGCAGATTGCTGCCATACTGGATGCAGGACCAACCGATGTCGGCCTGGAGTCAACCATCGTGGATCTGAGCCGGGAAAAGCCCGAAATCCTGCGCCAGGGAGGCGTGCCTTTAGAGGAATTGGAAGCGATTCTGGGCTGTCGCCTGGAAGCCTTCACAAGGCCTAAACAGGCTTATAAAACCGGGGACTTAAGCATCGAACTCTATGAGGATCGGGGACAGCTTCTGACTGCTCTTTCGGCCTGTCCGCATGGCACGGCAGCCCTGGTTCATTATGGGGAGCATCCCGCTCCGGGTATGGTTGATAGTCTTAAAGCATATACATTGAACTTAAAGGTGCAAGGCGGGGATTTATTCTCAATCATTCGCGAGGCCGAAACACAGGGTTTGCAGAGACTGATTTTTGCCCCGCTGCCGGCTGATTTGACCGGTTGGGGCCGGTCGCTGGCAGACCGCATCAGACGGGCCGCAGGGGTCAGTTGAATTATTTTACATAAGGAATCTTTTATCATTATGGGTGAACAATTTGTCACAGTAGCTATAATTGCAGTAGTCCTGGGAATGGATGCCTTTTCCCTGGCTCTTGGATTGGGCCTGAAAGGGGTATCCTATCGTTATGAAATAAAATTTTCCGGCCTGGTTGCCTTATTTCATGTTTTTATGCCCTTGATGGGCCTGTATCTAGGGGTCGTGTCGGGGAGGTTTTTAGGGGTATGGGCACAGCGGCTGGGTGCGGTTGTGCTGATATATATCGGGGTTAGCTTTTTGTTAAAAGGCTTGAAGGATATCCGCCCCCGCAGCTATTCATTTGCTGAAGCAGCTCAGCGGCGGGCTGCGTCAAGACCCCAGACCCTGAACAATATCTGGCTCTTGAGCTGTTCGGTGAGTATGGATGCTCTGGCGGTAGGATTTGGACTGGGTACTTTTCAGATGCCCCTTTTAGTCACAGTATTGACTATGGGGACTATAGCCGGTTTGTTGACCTGGTTCGGCTTCTTGGGAGGCCGCCTGTTGAACCGGCTGGTGGGCAGTTACGCGCAGATGATCGGAGGCCTGGTGTTGATTGCACTGGCTGTGAAACTGTTATGGTTCTAGAGGTGATCAATCTATGAAAATCCTTTTGGTTTGCACCGGCAATACCTGCAGAAGCCCTATGGCTGCAGCCATGTTGAGCAAAATCCTGCAGGACAAAGGGGCTGATTTCGAGCAATACCATATTGTCAGCGCTGGTCTTGCGGCCGGTTCGGGCTGGCCGGCCTCCCCCGGGGCGGTATACGCTATGCAGCTGCAAGGCCTGGACATCAGCGGGCATCGTTCCCAACCCTTACATCAGGATCTGGTGGAGAAAGCGGATATAATATTGACAATGACAGCGACGCAGCGTGAGTACATGTTGGACAAATATCCGGACCACATGCGAAAAATTGATACCCTGGCGGGTATGGCCGGAGAAATCGGCCGGGATATACTCGACCCTTTTGGAATGGATGCGGTAAAATATGTGGAGAGTGCCAGTGAAATTAAGAGACTGATGATCAGGGTAGCAGATAAGCTGATTAGCAGGCTTGATGAGCAATGATTTTACAGGAGATGAAGTCATGAAGGTTGTTATAGGCAGCGACCACGCCGGAGTGGATTTGAAAGCTGATCTGATGGACATGCTCGGCGCCGGCGGGGTTGAAACATATGACTGCGGCACTTACAGCGGCGCATCAGTGGATTATCCCGACATTGCCGAGCTGGCAGCCGCCAAAGTGCTTGATTTAAAATGTCCGGGAATACTGATTTGCGGAACCGGGATCGGGATTGCCATTGCCGCCAATAAAATACCTGGAATAAGGGCCGCTGTTTGCCTCACCCCGGAAATGGCCCGATTGGCTCGTGAGCATAATGACGCTAATATCGTATCCATCGGGGCTCGTCTGCTGAAAGAAGAAACCGCCCGGGAAATAGTGAAAACATTTTTGTATACCGAATTTCTAGCAGGTAGACACCAGGCCCGGGTAGAAAAATTAAAGATGCTAGAAAAAAAATGTCGAGAGAGGGGTTAATTAAAATTGGATTATATCGAGCAGTACGTTAGAGAAGTCGACCCTGAGATCGCGGAAGCCATAGCCCTGGAAGAAAACCGCCAGGATCAGAAACTGGAGTTAATAGCATCTGAGAATTTTGTTTCGCGAGCAGTTATGGCAGCGCAAGGCTGCGTCATGACAAATAAATACGCTGAGGGTTACCCCGGCAAGAGATATTACGGGGGATGTGAATTTGTCGATGTAGCTGAGAATCTGGCCAGGGAGAGACTAAAAACACTACTCGGCTGTGAGCACGCCAATGTACAGCCCCATTCAGGAGCACAGGCCAACACCGCCGTCTATTTCGCAGCGTTAAAACCCGGAGACACGGTGATGGGTATGAACCTCAACCATGGCGGGCATCTGACCCATGGCAGTCCGGTCAATCTTTCCGGGAAATATTTCCGTTTCGTGGATTACGGTGTATCTCCGCAAACTGAGACCATCGATTATGATCAGGTGAGAGATGTAGCCAAAGAATGCCAGCCCAAAATGATTGTAGCCGGCGCCAGTGCGTACCCGCGCTTCCTTGATTTCGCCAAATTCCGCGAAATCGCCGACGAAGTGGGGGCATTTCTTTTTGTGGATATGGCTCACATCGCCGGCCTGGTTGCGGCAGGGCTGCACCCCTCTCCCGTCCCTTACGCTCATTTCGTAACTACCACCACGCATAAAACCCTGCGCGGCCCCCGGGGCGGTGTCATTTTGTGCGGAAAGGATTGGGCACAGAAGGTGGATAGCGCGGTATTTCCCGGAATTCAGGGGGGGCCTTTGATGCATGTTATCGCTGCCAAAGCAGTATGTTTTAAGGAAGCCCTGAGCGATGATTTCAAAAAATATCAGGAGCAGATTGTTAAGAACGCGGCAGTTCTGGCCGCTGCCCTTTCCGAGCATGGGCTGCGCTTGGTTTCCGGTGGCACCGACAACCATTTAATGCTGGTTGATGTACGCCCCAAACAGTTGACCGGCAAGGCCGCCCAAGCCATTTTGGAAACAGTGAACATTACCGTGAACAAGAACACCATACCTTTCGACCCGGAAAAACCGATGGTGACCAGCGGGATCCGCATAGGCACGCCGGCTGTTACCAGCCGCGGGATGAACAGTGATGATATGAAACTGGTCGCCAGGGCCATCGCCATGGCCCTGGAAAACCCGGAAAAAGAAACAACACTGAACGAGGCTCGAGAAATAGTAGCTGGATTATGCAATAAATATCCGCTATACAAATAAACCGGGGAGCTAAACAGATGGATGCCAAAACATTATCCTTGCCAAAACTCAATCAGCTCAAGCCGACCCTGGAATCCACCGCATTGAAACTGATGGAGGAAGCCGGAGAACTGGCGCAGGTTATCGGTAAGTACCGGGGTTTGTCGGGGGAACAGGTTCACCTTGATGAGAAGACCATCGTCAACCAGATCGCCAAAGAGCTTTTAGACGTGGCTCAGACAGCAGTAACCATGATGTTTGTAATGGAGGAGCAATTCGGTCTCAACATCGAAACCCTCCTCCAGGAACACTGGCAGAAGATGGAAGATAAGGGCTACTTGATGCGCTGAATCGGGAAAAAATTTTAATAAATCAGAAAGATAATATATTGGGGAGGATTTTGTATTAAGCTTCTCGAATTAAATGCGTACCTACCCAATACACAGATAGATTAAAAGATGTTAAAAAGTCCATTTCTGCTGATATAACTGTATAAAATCGAGTTGGCTATCCATCTGGATAAAATTAAAAATGAAAAAGGAATTTGCCTGTTTATGACGAATAGAGAAAAGGGATAGTTCGTCTATGTAGGCGATAGAGGAAAGCAGATGACAGACAAACCCAAGCTTGGATGGGTCCGCGGACTTAGTGACGCGGTCAACCTGGCGACTACAGCGGCAGCTTCAGTTGGCATTTGCCTGTTTGCCGGATGGTGGCTGGACCGGCGCTTTGATACCGAGCCCTGGTTCATAGCCCTGGGAGCCCTGATAGGAATGGCAACTGCCATCAAAGCAATGTGGGACAAGATGATGGGACAATCGAAACGCCGCCAGAAGGTAGAGAAAAAAGATCCCGATAGAGAGAACTAAGACAGTTCATAGATATAGAGACTAGTCTTAGAAAAAGATTCCTCAATATATAGAGAGAGAAATAGAACTCCTCTGCAAGCCAACATACAGCTATCACTATATTTATATGAGTTTTAAGTTTTTGAACCTGGCTGATCAATTGAACGGCTGTCAAAAACTCGACAAATTAATAAGGGAAGGGGGGAAATAGAGAATGTTATTTGGAATGTGGGATAGTGTCTTTTTTCATCTCGGACCTATTCCGGTTGATCATCTGGTGGTAACCGAGTGGGCCATTATAGCCCTGGTCGGTATTATTTCCTTTTTAGCTACCAGGAAAATGCAGTTGATTCCGACTGGCCTGCAAAACGGCTTTGAAGCTGTCATATTGTTTACCTACGACTTTTTTACACAATTGATGGACGAAGAGCATGTGGCCAAGAAGTGGGCGCCTTTGCTTACTTCGTTTTTCCTGTTTATCCTGATCAGCAACTATAGCGGACTGATACCGGGCGCGGCTCATGTGGAAGGTTTTCAGCCGCCAACCAGTAACTGGAATGTTACCATGACCCTTGCTATTATCACCTTCTTTTCTGTTCATATCGCCGGGTTCTCCGAACATGGAGGACATTATCTTCACCACTTCGTCAGTCCAAGCCCATTAATGCTGCCGTTAAACCTTGTCGAAGAGGTAGCTCATCCGTTATCCCTGACAGTCCGTCTTTTCGGCAATATATTTGGGGAAGAAATGGTTATAGCTTTCCTGTTATTCATGGCGCCATTTATAATCCCAACGGCCATTATGGGTTTGAGCCTGCTGCTGGGAGCAATCCAAGCAGTGGTTTTCACTCTGCTGTCAGCCAGTTACATAGGGGCGGCAGCAGGCAAAGGGCACTAAAAATGCTCAAATGTAAATATCATTAGAGCTCGAAAGGAGGGAAAATGTAATGGATATGTTAGCATTAGGTGCTGGTCTTGCCGTATCAATCTCCGGTATCGGTGGTGGTATTGGTATGGGTATCGCCGGTGGCAAAGCGTTCGAAGCTATTGCACGGCAGCCCGAGGTAGGTGGGGACGTAAGAACTCTGCTCTTCATCACCTTGGCCTTTATTGAAACCCTGACCATTTACGGTCTACTGATTGCATTCATGTTAGTTAGTAAAATTCAGTAATTATACGGTGGACTCAGATTTGCGGGCGGTGGAGCTTCATTAATTAAATACAATGGCTTCATCGCCCCAAAAACTATTTGCTCTAAGAGATTGGAGGTAGCACATCCGTGATTAGGAACAGAAGGTATACGTCATTAATCCTCCTTTTTGCCATTTTTATGGTAATGGGATTTGCCACCTTCTGCATGGCCTCTAGTGAAGGACCGGCAGTGCCGGTTCCGGCACCGACCGGAACGACGCCTGAGTTTGGAAAGTGGTATGTTATTGGCTGGACAGCAGTCAACTTCTTGATTCTGCTGTCTTTGCTCTATAAATTCGGTTACGGTCCTATTAATGCCATGCTAGAAGAACGTTCAGCAACCATTGAAGGCTCCCTCAAACATGCCGAGGAAGTTAAAACCGAAGTAGAACAAATGCGTAAAGAAGCCCAGGCCAATTTGCAGGAGTCCCGCAAAGAATCACAGGAAATCGTGGCCCGGGCCACCAAAGCGGCTGAAGATGTCAAGAATGAGATGATGGCCAAGGCCCAGGAAGAAGCCACCAATGTGAAGAACAAAGCTCACGCCGAAATCGCAGCGGCTACCGAACAGGCCAAGGTACAGTTGAAAGACTCGGCGGTTGCTTTAGCCATTTCCGCAGCTGAAAAGGTTTTAGGCCGAGCCATCAATGAAGATGATCACAAGCGTATGGTTAAAGATTTTGTCAATGAGGCGGGCGATCTATTATGTTAAATAAGAGCGTCGCTAGGCGCTATGCTGAAGCATTTTTCAGTATTGCCCGGGAGGCTGGAAAGGTTGACGAGTATCAGCAGGAGTTAGAGCTGGTGGTACGTACCGTTGACGAGTCCGAACTCTTAAAAGAATATTTCGCTCATTTGCTAATCCCTGCCAAAGAGAAAAAAGAAGTTGCCCATAAGATATTTGCAGGGCAAATTTCTCAGACTACTCTCAATTTCGTATGCATGATTCTTGACAAGAAGCGTGAAACCTATCTGGCCTTGATTACCGAAGAATATACGGATATGGCCGATGAACAGAGGAATATTCTCAAGGCGGAGATGTACTCGGCTCGTGAGATCCCGGAAAGCGATGTCAATGATCTAGCTAAAAAGCTCTCTGCATCAACCGGGAAAACGGTGCAGTTGAAGCCTATGGTTGATCCGGGTCTATTAGGGGGAATAAAGGTCAGAATTGGCGACCAGATCGTTGACGCCACAGTCGCCAAAAAACTAGAGATGTTAAAAAGTTCCATGAAACAAACCAAGATAAGTTAAATCGATAGGGGTGACACATAAATGAGTATTAGACCGGAAGAGATTAGCGCAATTCTAAAGCAACAGATCGAGCGCTACCAATCCGAGGTCGAGGTCAGCAATGTGGGCTCTGTAATATTTGTCGGTGACGGTATCTCCCGTGTATACGGACTACAGGGCGCAATGGCTGGCGAGTTGTTGGAATTCCCGGGTGGGACCATGGGTATGGTTCTGAACCTTGAAGAAGATAATGTCGGCGCGGTGTTGCTGGGCGAATACAATCACATCAAAGAAGGCGACGTCGTTAAAGCCACCGGAAGAATCATGGAGGTTCCCGCAGGCAACGCTATGCTGGGCCGCGTAGTAAACGCTCTGGGACAGCCTATCGACGGCAAAGGGCCCATCGAGCCCGACGCTTACAGGCCTATGGAGAAGGTTGCCCACGGGGTTGTAACCCGTTCGCCGGTTGACACTCCCATGCAGACCGGGCTCAAGGCTATCGACTCCATGGTGCCCATCGGCCGCGGGCAGCGCGAATTGATCATCGGCGACCGCCAGGTGGGTAAGACCGCCATCGCTCTGGACGCCATCATCAACCAGAGAGACAAAAAAGACATGATCTGCATATATGTGGCTATCGGCCAGAAGCAGTCCAGTATTGCAGGCATTGCCGCCAAGTTTGAGGAAATGGGCGCTATGGATTACACCGTAATCGTAGCCGCAACTGCCGCCGAGCCGGCACCGCTGCTCTATATATCCCCCTATGCCGGTGTTGCCATAGCTGAAGAGTTCATGGAAGCACAGAACAAAGACGTTCTGATCATCTATGACGACCTGTCCAAGCACGCCGTAGCATACCGCGAAATGTCACTGCTGCTGCGCCGTCCTCCCGGACGTGAAGCATATCCCGGCGACGTTTTCTATCTGCACTCCCGCTTGCTGGAGAGGGCTTGCAAACTGAATAAGAAAATGGGCGGAGGTTCGATCACCGCGCTGCCTATCATTGAAACTCAGGCCGGCGACGTTTCCGCCTACATCCCCACCAACGTTATATCCATCACCGACGGCCAGATCTATCTGGAAACCGACCTGTTCTACGCTGGCCAACGCCCGGCCATAAACGCCGGTTTGTCAGTCAGCCGAGTCGGCGGTGCTGCTCAGACCAAAGCCATGAAGTCAGTTGCAGGGCAGCTGCGCCTGGATTTGGCGCAATATCGCGAACTGGCAGCTTTCGCACAGTTCGGTTCCGATTTGGATAAGGCTACCCTGGCACGTCTGATACGCGGCGAGCGGGTAACCGAGGTATTGAAACAGGGACAGTACAAACCAATGTCGATGGAAGAACAAGTTATTTCGATTTACAGCGGCGTAAACGGATATCTGGACGAACTGCCCAAAGACCGGGTCTTGGAATTTGAAGCCGATTTCCTGCAATATGTCCGCAGCAATTATAGTGAAATTCCGGCATCTATCAGAGATTCAGGCAAGATCGACAGTGCTATAGAAGAGAAACTGATCAAGGCGATAAATGAATTCAAGTCCACGTTTGCAGTTTAGGGTGGTGAAATAAATGGCAGGAGCAGGTATAAGAGAATTCAAGCGCAGAATTCGCAGCGTCAAAAACACCCAGCAAATCACCAAAGCGATGAAAATGGTTTCCGCTGCCAAACTGCGCCGGGCTCAAGAAGCCGCCGAAGCATCACGCCCTTATAATGAAACTTTAAGGGATACCCTGGCCAGACTGGCAGCAGTCACTTTCGATGTAAGGCATCCTCTCTTGGCAAAAAGGGAAGACGTCAAGAAAGTGGGCTATGTTGTTATAACTGCCGACCGGGGGTTATGTGGCGCATATAATACCAACATTATTCGCGCAGCTAATACAGCTATCGAGAACGACGAAAGAAAAATTGAGAATGGTATTGTGGCAGTAGGCAGAAAAGCCAGGGATTTCTATCGGAAACGTTCTGGCCTGGATGCCGAGTTTATCAACCTGGGAGACAATATCTCCTACGCAGATGCCAGAGAAATCGGCCAATATGTGGTTAATGCCTATGAGAACGAAGAAGTGGATGAAGTGTATCTGATTTACGCCAAATTCATCAACGTTCTCCGTCAGGTGCCTACGGTTACTCAATTGCTTCCTATCGAGCCTCCGGAAAAGGATGAGGAGGAAAAGGACATTGTGATTGACTACCTGTATGAACCCAGCGCCGATGAGATCCTTCTGGCCCTGTTGCCGAGATACATTGGAAGCCAGATATTCAACGCATTACTTGAAAGTAAAGCCAGTGAGCACGGAGCTAGAATGACAGCAATGGGCAACGCCACACAAAATGCGGGCGAGATCATTGATAGCCTTACTCTGGCCATGAACAAGGCCAGACAGGCTGCCATAACCGACGAAATACTGGATATCGTCGGCGGCGCCGAAGCTCTCAATAAAGGAGGAAAATAGAGGATGGCGAATGTAACATTTGGAGAGGTAACCCAGGTTATAGGCGCTGTTGTTGACGTTCGCTTTAAACCCGGTGAACTCCCTGACTTGATGAGTGCTATCACCATCAAAGCCTCAGAACAGGAGGCTAATTATAAGGGATCAGAACAGATCAATGTAACTATGGAAGCGATGCAGCACCTGGGCAATGATACTGTCAGATGCGTGGCCTTAAACCCCACTGACGGTGTTTCCCGGGGAATGAAAGCCGTCAACACTGGAGCCGCTATCAAAATACCGGTAGGCGACAATTGCCTGGGTAGAATACTCAACGTCTTGGGCGAACCGGTTGATGAAGCCGGTCCGGTCGATGCCGCCGACTATTGGGAAATCCATCGCAGACCCCCGGAACTGGTTGACCAGCTTCCGGCTACCACCATACTTGAAACCGGTATCAAGGTTACCGACCTGGTTTGCCCCTATGCTAAAGGTGGTAAGATCGGCCTGTTCGGTGGCGCCGGTGTTGGCAAGACCGTTATCATCCAGGAACTTATACGCAACATAGCATATGTCCATGGCGGATATTCAGTATTCACCGGTGTTGGTGAGAGAACCCGCGAAGGCAATGACCTCTGGGGTGAAATGGTGGAATCAGGCGTTATCGAAAAGTGCGCTCTGATTTTCGGCCAGATGAACGAACCTCCGGGAGCAAGGCTTAGGGTCGGTTTGACCGGACTGACGGTCGCTGAGTATTTCCGTGACATTGGAGGACAGGACGTTCTGATATTCATCGACAACATCTTCCGTTTTGCCCAGGCCGGCAACGAGGTGTCCGCACTCTTGGGCCGCATGCCTTCCGCGGTTGGTTATCAGCCTACACTGGCAACTGACATGGGTAATCTGCAGGAGCGCATCACCACCACCCGCAAAGGTTCGATTACCTCCGCACAGGCGGTATATGTCCCTGCTGACGACTTGACCGACCCTGCGCCGGCAACCACTTTCGCTCATTTGGATGCGACCCTGGTTCTGGCCCGGTCCATTGCTGAAAAGGGCATTTATCCTGCGGTGGACCCCCTGGATTCAACCTCCCGTATCTTGGATCCGCAGATCTTGGGTGATAAGCATTATTACACCGCCCGCGGGGTTCAGCAGATACTGCAAAGGTATAAAGAATTACAGGATATCATCGCCATACTGGGTATGGACGAACTGAGTGACGAGGATAAGATCATCGTTGCCCGGGCGAGAAAACTTGAAAGGTTCCTGTCTCAGCCCTTCCACGTGGCAGAGCAGTTTACAGGCCAGCCCGGTATCTATGTACCGGTTAAGGATACTGTAGCCTCTTTCGCTGAAGTGCTGGAAGGCAGACATGACAATCTACCTGAAGCAGCCTTCCTGATGGTGGGGAGCGTTGAAGGAGCGGTGGAAAAAGCTAGAAGACTGGAGGTTTAGTCTATGGCAGACAACACCTACATGCTGGAGGTAGTTACTCCTGAACGCGTGCTTCAATCCAATGAGGTTTCGTTTACAGTTGTTCCCGCCATTGATGGTGAGCTGGGTGTTATGAAAAACCATGCTCCCCTGGTGGCAGCGTTAAACATCGGGGTTTTGCGCTATGTGGATGCGGCTGGGAGCGAGAAAAGCATCGCTATTAGCGGCGGCTTTATTGAAGTCCTGGATAATGAAGGCCGGGTTCTTGCAGAAACCGCCGAGCACGGTCATGAAATTGACGTGCTCCGTGCTAAAGCGGCGCGCGAGAGGGCTGAAAGACGGCTTGAGCAGCGTGCTGAGAATATTAATTACACTCGCGCTGAACAGGCTTTAAAACGGGCTATTGCCCGCCTTAAAGCGGCAGGCGCATACTCTGACTAATACCAGTAAAATAGCGACTGGTAAAAGCCGGAAGGCATTATTTAGTGCTTTCCGGCTTATATCTTAATATTCGCTAAAGATATTAGTAAGCATTTTGTATAAAATAGAATTATATAGCTGTAAGGGGTTTCAGTATTGAGGGTGCCGTCATGAACGAGATGATCAGGATATTAATCATAATAGTTTTGATTTACTATCTGGTGAAGGGCTTACTATATCTTTTGTTCTGGCAGGCTGCTGTCCGGTCGGAAGCCCGTGGCCTGGAAATGAAAAGGAAACGTATGGAAATGAGAGAGCGTAAAAAACAGCGGCGGGCCCAGGAAAGAAATAAGGAAGAATAACTCATCCCCAATGGTGGTTTGCAAAAAGGGGGTGTCAGGGTGTATAAGGCACTGCTAATTATTATTATCATAGTTTTTGTGTTAACCATCGCGTTTGCTTTCCTGATATGGTTTCAATTGGGAAGGTTTGCAGAGAAAGCCTTGGCCGCAAAAAGGCGGCAGGAAGAGTATTTGGCAGAGTTGACCGCCAAAGATCCATCTCATCCGGCAGTCATCAGAACGGAAACAGGGGGGGATGACCCTGATGATGACGACCGCTACAGTTGGATTTAACGGATCGCAAATCGAAAGGAAGCCTGATCGGCTTCCTTTTAAAATAAAATCGACATCATCAACCACGGCAATGACCGGTAACAGGGATATTATGAAGGATATTATCTTGACCACGTACCCCTGCGGGGAAATCAAAAGAAAAAGAGAGCAGGTGCGAAGCTTTCTGCTGCAGAGATCAACTGTTATAAAAGGCGTCGATTTGGCGCAGCTCAGCAGTAATGATCTGGAATTAATGTTCGAGCTTTATGATCAAGTCTTTTTTGAAGGCTGGATTCAACGGAATTATTCGGGCAGAATGCAATTCTCCATATCCCGGAAAATGACCAATAGTGCCGGGAAAACCGTATGTTTAAGGAACGATTCCTCTAAACCGGACAGTACTGTCATCGAGGTGAGAATCAGCCAGCAGATTCTCTCCAATTATGGCATGGTTGAGGGCGCCGATATGGTCGGAGGGATCAAGACCGGGAGCAGACTCGAAGCCCTGCAGTTAATTTTCGAACACGAGCTGATCCATGTGATAGAATTCATCTGTTTTGGGGAATCAAGTTGCAAACAAAGCCGTTTTAAGACTATGGCTGATAATCTGTTCGGACATAAGGAAAACTACCATCAACTGCCTACCAACAAGCAAATAGCCCAACAAAGGCTGGGGCTGTCACCGGGCTCCGCGGTCGCCTTTCCCTACCAGGACCGCAAGCTGGAAGGTATTTTATGCAGTATCAGAAAAAGGGCCAGCGTCATGGTTAGTGATAAAAATGGTCGTTACTGTGATAAAGAGGGCCAGAGGTATAGCAAATATCTGGTGCCTTTACAGCTATTGGAAGCACCCCGCAAATAATCCGGCGGTAAACCGCCGATTCAGTGTATGAGGTGATAATATGCTCTACAAAATGGATCTGCATACCCGGCAGCACACCCAGATGATTGATATTTCAGCCCAATTAAAAGAGCTCTTAAACAAATCCGGGATAAAGGACGGACTGCTCCTGGTGTACTGCCCGCATACCACCGCAGGCGTGACCATCAATGAAAATGCTGACCCAAAGGTTATTCATGATGTTCTAATGCGGCTGGAGGAAATGGCGCCCTGGGAGCACAAGCGCGACCGTCATGGAGAGGGCAATTCCGCTGCCCACCTCAAGGCGAGCCTGATAGGCTTCTCCCAGTATATCCCGGTCTGCGGAGGCCGTTTGCTTCTGGGAACCTGGCAAGGCGTCTACTTCTGCGAATTTGACGGCCCCAGGCAACGCTCTTATTACGTTTACATCAAGAGTGACTGAAAATACAGATTTGCTCCCGCAAATATACTATGGTAGAGCACAATTTATTTATAGCCTAAAAATGGTCCAGGTTTTGACTGATATCAGTGACCTGGGCTTTTTATGTTGGTATGAAAATCACCGCAATTGCTGTTTGTCCAGGAATAACCTGGGGAAATCCCGTTATGTCCGAAGTCCCTAAAAAACATGGACATCTTTCAGGCATGTCAGTAAATCGAAGACCCTCCTTATCCTGGATAAAGGAATAAAAGCCAGGTTGGGAGGCAAGAATCATGATACCGGACATCATTCCTGGTGAGGTGAGATGAATGAAAAAAATTTTGATGTATGTGATAATTTTTGCCTTATGTGTAGCTATTTGTGAGCAGCGTATCGATTATACCAATGGCAACGTAACCGCAGTGCATTCTCCAATTGCACTATCTTTTGCATCAATCGGTGCAATTTCCTTCGAATCTCGCCTGGACAGTTGGGCCAAAATAAATTCAGCAGCCACTCCTCAGGAACTCGACCAGATCGCTGAAACCGTCTTGGCCAGCCTTGATTTGACTGACATCCCGGTTAAAGGTGAGGCTTCTGAAGGGACAGCGCGCCGAGAATGCAAAATTGAACAAAAAAACAGCTATCTGAAAGTTGTAATCCAAGCAGACTATCAAACCGACAGCACTAACATCATCTTTACCTATTATACCAGGGAGGCAGAGACTGATACGGGAGATTGGGTGCATAAACTGGAAAACATAGCCGGTTGGGATTGGCATCATTACTATTTATTCAGTGCATATCTACCTGAACCAACCGACAGCGAAACGCAGGAGCAGCTGCTGCAGGCAGTTATGAAGGATTTGGAAGCTAAAACCAAAGAAGTGTATGTTGATGACCGGGTGATGAGTTTGTCGGGATACAGCCAAATCCTGAGTGATATGGTCATACCCGAATGGGTCGGGAATCATCACATAAATGTACAGACAGTAATCCGCAACCAAACTGACGGAAAGTCTGTAATCATGATCGGCAGCCCTTTTATTCTTGGAGATTATTAATCGCTATGACAAGCTAATTCGGAGGTTAATGCCTTGAAAATATTGGTTTCTGGATCAACTCGCCTGAAAGGCCAAATTATGGTTAACGCCTCGAAAAACGCCATACTCCCGATACTGGCCGCCAGCATATTGAGCAGCGGCACCGTTGTCATCAGGCAAGTACCTCTTATTCGCGATGTTCATATTATCTCGGCTTTGATACATCAGATGGGTCTTAAAGTGGAATACAGTCAGGATAAACTGATTATTAGCGGCATCCCGCAACATAATGTCCCTGATTACGAATTATCCCGGCAGATCAGGGCCTCATTTCTGCTCATGGGACCCTTGCTGGCCAGGCGCGGGCAGGTGCGAATATCTCTGCCGGGGGGCTGTGCGATAGGGACCCGTCCGATCGATCTTCATCTAAAGGGTTTCGAGGCTCTGGGCGCGTCGATAAAAATGACCGGCGGGTGTGTTATCGCTACCGCTCGCCGGCTTCAAGGGACGCATATCTATCTAGACTTTCCCAGTGTAGGAGCGACGGAAAATATTATGATGGCGGCCGCTTTAGCCAGGGGCACCACCTACATAGAAAATGCTGCCCTTGAACCAGAGGTAGTCGATCTGGCCGGTTTTATCAACTGCATGGGAGGCAGAGTCAGTTCCGCCGGCAGTAATGTCATAAAAGTGGAAGGAGTGGACTCCCTGGCAGGAACCACTTACACGCCAATCCCAGACCGCATTGAAGCCGGAACCTATATGGTGGCTGCAGCCGCCAGCGGCGGTGATGTCATAATCAATAATGTAATCCCGGAACACCTCAAGGCCACTACAGCTAAATTGATTGAGAGCGGCGCTCAGGTCGAAGAACAAGCCGATGCTATACATGTTTCCCGCTGGCAGGAAATAAGACCGGTTTATATTAAAACCCTGCCTTACCCGGGATTCCCCACCGATATGCAAGCCCAATTTATGGCTTATCTATGCGCAGCCCGGGGCAGCAGCATCGTGACCGAATCAGTATTTGAAAACCGCTTCATGCATGTCAATCAACTCCTGCGCATGGGAGCACAGATTACCACTGAAGGCAGGACCGCGGTAATAAGAGGAATACCGCAATTAAGCGGAGCTACCGTTAAAGCTACCGATCTGCGCGCCGGGGCGGCTTTACTCATAGCCGCTATGACTGCCAACGGTCAGACTATAATTGAAGAAAGTGAACACATAGACAGAGGCTACGAAAACATCGTGGTTAAACTCAACAGCCTGGGAGCAAACATATATCATATGTAAAACCTCTTAGGCATTGTCCCGCCATGGATCAAGCCACCTCGCCAAAATATAAGTGAAGTCATATCTTAGTTTTGATCCCATATAAATACAGTATGAGAATACGCAGTTTTAGGAACAAATCAAAACTAATTTTTTTTGCTGTCTTAATCCTGTCAGTTATTTTGGGATCAATCCTCATGATCCAAAAGTTCAAAACTCCCAAAATCACGCAAGAACCTGTAATAAAACTTTATTTATCAGGTGAGGATCGGGTGATCGAACTGGCCTTGGAAGAATATCTGGCGGGAACGGTGGCCGCGGAAATGCCGGCCGGATTTGGCCCGGAAGCACTTAAAGCTCAGGCAGTTTGCGCGCGAACTTATGCGGTCCGCAAGATCATCGAAGGACGCAGCTATCCCAGGGGGGCTCACTTATCTGACGATATCAACAGCTGTCAAGCCTACATCGGGGCTGAAGAGTTTGCCAGGCGAAATCCTTCTAATTATCGGGAGTTATGGTCCAAAATCGAGAAGGCGGTGGAAACTACCAGGGGAATTATCATGGTTTATGAAAATCAGCCCATAGACGCCCTATATCATTCCACTTGCGGCGGGAAAACCGAAAGCGCCCTGGCAACCACGGGGAGGGACATACCCTATCTAAGATCAGTTGAATGCAATTATTGTCAGGCCTCGCGCTATTACGAATCACAGCAGGTATTCAGCCCCCAGGATTTAAAAAACCTTATAAAGACATCCCCCAATAATAAAATAAGCTTAAAGATCACATCCCGCACTGAAGCCGGCCGGGTATTCCGATTGGAGTTGAATGGGCAGTCTCTTTATGCCGAGACTTTTCGCCGCTCGCTGGGTTTGCCGTCCACCTGGTGGAGCCTCTCTCTTGACAATGGCAGTTTAATTGTCAACAGCCGGGGATACGGGCATGGCTTGGGGCTGTGTCAGTATGGGGCCGGCGGAATGGCGGCTGCCAAAAAAGACTACAAACAAATTCTACAGCACTACTATCAACAAATTGAAGTCTTATCATTAAATTATTGACACGGTATCATTTTAACCGTTGTCCTTTGTTCTCGACCTCTGGACTAGTGAATATACTGTAACAATTCTCTAGTCGGGAGGTTTGAAATGCAAAACTACATTAGAAAGAGAGCGGTCAAGATAGCGCAATACATTCTCCAAACTTCCAGCACAGTCCGGCAAGCAGCAGAAGTGTTCGGGATTAGTAAAAGCACGGTGCATAAAGACGTAGCCGAAAGACTACCGCGGATTGACGAAAAGCTGGCTGATCAAGTGAAAGGAGTTCTCGACAAAAACAAGGCTGAAAGGCATATTCGCGGTGGAGAAGCCACCCGGCAAAAATATGCCTCGACGCATATAAGCAGCTGATTCTCCAAAACCATAGCAATCCCCCGGGATAACAGTTACAATGTTTATAATCAATATTTACCATAGGAGGGTCTTGCTTTTCATGCTGTTCGCCGGAGAGGATATCGGAATAGACTTGGGTACCGCCAGTGTTCTGGTTTTTAAAAAAGGTAAAGGGATCGTACTTCACGAGCCTTCAGTAGTAGCCATAGATAAAAACACCAATCGCATCATTGCCGTCGGAGAAGAAGCACGCCAGATGTTGGGCAGGACGCCTGGTCATATCGTCGCTATCCGGCCACTGAAAGATGGAGTTATCGCTGATTATGATACGACCGAAAAGATGCTTACTTATTTTATCCGCAAGGTTATCGGACGCAAGTTGTTCTTTAAACCTAGGGTAATCGTGTGCATCCCCACCGGGGCCACTGATGTGGAAGAACGTGCTGCCAGTCAGGCTACTCTGTCGGCAGGGGCCAAACAGGCCTATATCGTTGAGGAACCACTGGCCGCAGCCCTGGGAGCCGGGGTCAATATATCAGACGCCACCGGCAATATGGTAGTTGATATCGGAGGTGGCACCTCGGATATCGCGGTTTTGTCATTGGGCGGAATCGTTTGCGACACTTCCCTGCGGGTGGGAGGAGATAAGTTTGACGAGGCCATTATCCGTTTCGTCAGGCGTGAACACAACCTGCTCATTGGGGACCGCACCGCTGAAGACATCAAAATCCAGGTGGGAACTGCCTGCGTCACCCCGCAGAATCGGGAAAGGTCTATTGAAGTGCGGGGGCGCGACCTTTTGACCGGCCTGCCTAAAAATATTAAGATCACCTCAGCAGAATGTTTCAAAGCTTTACAGGAACCCATTGAGGCCATCGTCGACGGGGTTAAAAAGGTTTTGGAAATCACCCCGCCGGAACTGGCTGCGGATATAGTTAATAACGGCATAGTCATGACCGGGGGGGGCTCGCTCCTGGACGGTTTGGATGAACTCCTTACACGGGAAACCAATCTGCCCGTACATATCGCTGATGACGCCATATCCTGTGTGGCCCGCGGCACTGGCAAGGCTTTGGAAGAGATGTCTGCATTAAAAGGTTCCAAGAGAAAAGGACCAAAACGTTTGTTATAGTAAAGTTGCTTCCCCCCAATGCCGATACTATATTAAAGTGTGTCAATACATGGGACCAGTATGGGAGCGGAGGGATCATTTGTGGTTAAAGGGATGTATAATGCGGCCTCTGGAATGATGCTGCAGCTGACCAAACAGGATATCGTCGCCAACAACATCGCCAACAGCAACACCAACGGTTTTAAACGCCAATTGGCGGTATCCTCCGCCTACCCGGTAATGGAGATCACCCGGCAGGAAGGCGCGAACCCCCGCTCAATGCCGCAGAGCATTGGCCAACTCGGCAGCGGCGCGCTGATCAGCGGAGTATATACCGATTTCAGTACCGGCAGTATGACACAGACCGGTAATCCTTCTGATTTGGCCCTGGGTGAGGAGATTTATTTTGTGGTCGAAACCCCCCGGGGGGAACGCTTCACCCGCAACGGCAACTTCAAAGTCAATTTTGACGGTCTGCTTTCCACCAGCCAGGGATACCCGCTATTGGACCACAATGGGGACTACGTTTTTGTTGAATCCGGTTTTGCCGTGGATAGCCAGGGCAATGTAACTGTCAACGGCGCCACTCTCCATACCCTGCAGCTGGTCGTCTTTGACGATCCTGAAAGCCTGGCGAAAGACGGTGAAAACCTGTATTCTGCTGAAAGTGCCTATCGGGCTGCTGAGGATCCCCGGTTGATGCAGGGATATCTGGAGCAATCCAATGTCAATGCCGTCAAAGAAATGGTTACATTGCTGGAGGCAGTCAGGTCTTATGAAATGCTGCAGAAGGTAGTGCAGGCTGAAGATGAACTGACCCAGGCCGCCATTGATAAAGTCGGTGCTCTGGGATAGAAGCTGATGACATCCCGCCTTTTGAGGCGGGATTTTCTGTTTATATCCATAAGCAGGAGAATGTTTCACCTTTCGCTAAATACATTAATGGGTAAGATCATAATGGTGGTGAAGTATGACGCTTTCCCAGATTAATATATTAGGAAGCAAACTGCATCCGGTCAGTATGGCCCAATGCCTGGAGATAATTGCCCGGGGTATTCAAATCAACCAGGCTATGCATGTGATTACCCTAAATGCTGAGATTGTTTATCAGGCCAGAAAAAATCAGTATTTACAGCGGGTGATCAGCCAGGCCGACCTGGTTACCGCAGACGGCATCGGTGTGGTTTGGGGAGCCCGCTATCTGGGCTATCAGGTTCCGGAGCGTGTTACCGGGATTGACCTGATGCTGAAATTGACCGAAAAGGCCGCAAAGATGGGCTGGCCGATTTATCTTTTGGGAGCTGCTCCGGGGGTAGCCCTTGAAGCATCCCGGGCACTCGGCCAACGCTGTCCCGGCCTGAAAATAGCAGGCTGTCACGACGGGTATTTTACTGCACAGGAAGTTCCGGGCATTGTGGAGGATATAAACAGCTCTTCAGCCCGGATATTATTCGTAGCCCTGGGTGCGCCCAAACAGGAGTTTTGGATCAGGGAGCATTTTGGGGAACTCCAGATCCCGGTCAGGATCGGGGTTGGAGGCAGCCTGGACGTAATTGCGGGGATAAAAAAACGGGCTCCAGGGTTTTTCATCAGGTTTAACCTGGAATGGCTGTATCGTTTGCTTACTGAACCCAGCCGTTTCAAGCGGCAGTTGACCCTGCCCTTATTTGCTATCAGTATTCTGGTCGAAGGTTTAAAAAGAAACAGATTCTTGTCCTGATTGGTACGGATAAGGGGGTTTGAGGTGGAACATCAGACTATATATGCCCTGGACATTGGAACCAGAAAAATCGTGGGCCTGGTTATGCAAAAGCAAGAAGATCATTTGCAGGTTCTGGATAGTGAAATGATTGAACACAAGACCCGGGCCATGATGGATGGTCAGATTCATGATGTAGATGCAGTAGCGGAAACCATTCGCAGGATAACCAGGATCCTGGAGGAAAGACTGCAGATCCCGCTCACCGCTGCCGCGGTGGCAGCTGCGGGAAGGGCCCTCAAAACCTCGGTAGGCAAGGCCGAGGCCAAACGCGGCTTGCTGCACGAAATCAGCCTTGATGAAGTCCGGGCGCTGGAAATCGAAGCCGTACAGCAAGCCCGCATCGCATTGTTGCAGGATCAAACTCAGCAATCAGGAGACGCACAATATTTTTGCGCGGGATACAGCGTAGTCTATTACCGCCTTGAAGATCAATATATTCAAAACCTGGTGGGGCAAGTGGGCGGATTTATAGAAGTTGAGGCAATAGCAACCTTTCTGCCCCGGGTGGTGGTAGACAGTTTGTTTTCCGCCTTAAAGCGCGCCGGCCTGGAGCTGTTGAGCATGACCCTGGAACCAATCGCGGCCCTATCCGTAGCAATTCCCCCCGGTTTACGCCTGTTGAACCTGGCTCTGGTCGATATAGGAGCCGGCACCTCCGACATCGCTGTGGTGAAAGAAGGCAATATTACCGCATATGCCATGGTTCCGATGGGCGGAGATGAACTCACCGAAACCCTGGCCTCGCATTATCTGTTGGATTTTCATCATGCCGAAGATGTAAAGCGTCAAATAGCTCTTGGGGAAACCATAGAGATTAAAGATATACTCAAGAATAGCGGCATGGTAGACAGTAAGGCTATGCTGGCCCAACTGCAGCCAATGATCAACGATATTAGCGGCAAGATTGCAGGGCATATACTGGATTTAAACCAAAAACCACCGGATGCGGTGGTCTGTGTAGGTGGGGGCAGCCTGACCCCTTCGCTGATTGCGACCCTGGCGGATCAATTGGAACTGCCCCATAACAGAGTGGGAATACGTACTGCAGAGGGCTTCGAGGCCATTCGCTGTCAGCACCCCAACCTGCAGGGGCCTCAGGGGGTGACGCCGCTGGGTATTGCTTACCACTCCTTCATATTTCCCCCGCTGCCCTTCATTACTGTTACATTGAATCAGGCTAACCTGATGCTGTGGAATGTGGGGGAAATGACCGTAGGCAATGCCCTGCTGAGCTCGGGCACATCTTTAGCCAGCATATACGGCAGGCCAGGTTTGGGCAAGACAGTAACTATTAATGGCAAGATAAAGGCATTCCCGGGAACGCTAGGAACCGCGCCAATAGTGCAGGTCAATGGCCAGGCAGCAACTCTTGACACCCCTTTGAATCATGGCGATCAGATCGAATTCGTACCCGGCTGCAGCGGTCAGGATGCCCGGGTAGCCTTATCAGACCTGTTTGACCTTGGAGCCGGGGAGGTTAAGGTGAACGGCCGGCAATTGCGCATCAAACCGTTGATAACTGTTAATGGCCGGGAAGTTGCCAGTCCCGGATTCGAAATCCCCGACCGTGCCCGGGTGGATTTTCAACCAGCCAACTCCCTGAAATACATTTTGCAGGAAGCCGGGGTTCCAGAATACCAGCTGCAGTCGAGGTCTTATGCTTTTGTCCTGGGGAACGAAGATAAGCAAATAGTATGGCTTCCCATCAAGGTGGAAGTCAATGGTCAACCTGCTCAGCTCGATGATGTGGTTCCCTGGGAGGCTGAGGTGACGTACACTCTCTTACCGCCCCATCCGATTCTGCAAGAGATCCTGGAAGATACTGATGCATGCCGGTTGCGGGTTTACGTCAATGATGAGGAACTGGTGATAAACGCCCCGGGAGCCGGCATACTGATGGACGGAAAACCGGTCCCTACAACCGCGGAGTTGATCGACGGAAGCACCATCAGTCTGGATCACAGCATCAGCAGTGCCATTTTGAGCGATATATTTCAGGTTTATGGCTTGAATCCTAACCTCAACGCCAGGCTGGTGTTGAAAGTTAACGGGAGTGAGGCCGGTTTTACTACCCCCATCAAGGCTGGCGACCGCATCGAAGTATTCTGGGAAGAGTAGAACTTTTTATATACTCGTTCAGCTGCTTAAGGGAATCCTTTAATACAAGGACTCCCTTTCTTGTTTCTGCAAAAGCCAGCTTTGTACTGTCATACTGCCGGTAAAAACGGCTCTGCAGAGGCAGCCCGCCCGTTTATGGCTGATAGTCCGGCAAAGGACAGGGGCGTTTTTGCTATTTTGCCGTTCGAACGGCAACAATAGGTTTAGCACTAGCCACACCACCAGTTTGGAATGCTTAAGTATAAACGGCAATAACCGCTTTAACACCAAGGGACGCTCATACTTCAGGCCAGAGCCGGTTTTTAACTTAACGCTAAAAAGGGAGTTTGGCCGGAGCGAAAATTATCAGTCTTTCTAATAAAAGGATTTTCGTTTACTTTTCTCTATTTTATTATTAAAATAAACTTAAAGGTCAATAATAGTCAAAGGGGATCTGGCCTTGAGAAGAAGCATAACTGACCGAATCGAACAATATATTAAGGTGTTGATCAACCGCAGTGATCTTCAGCAGATAGAAATACAGCGGGCCGAGTTGGCTGAAACCTTTTCATGTGTGCCCTCGCAGGTGACTTATGTATTGTCCACCCGCTTCAGCTATAAAGACGGCTATATCACTGAAAGCAGACGCGGCGGCAAGGGCTTTGTGCGCATTACCCGCGTTAAATCAGATGCCGGTAGTTGCAGCCGGGTGCAGGCTGATATAAAGGATCTGATTGCTCATTTAAAGGAGGACCAGCATCTGGGAGAATCTGAAGCCCGCTTGCTCCAGGACTTATTGTTTACTCTTTTTATGGATCTTTCCAAAGAACAGCGACATCTGGTTTTATCCAAGCTGGTTGAGGCCATGGCCCGATATTCCGGCTTGCAGACCGACTAGGAGGCTATAGATTATGCAGTGCGATGAATGTAAACAGAAACCGGCTACAGTCCATTTAACCGAAATGTACAATGGGCAGAAGAGCGAAATGCATTTATGCCCATCGTGCGCAGCCAAAAAAGGCGCCTTGATGTTTGATCCCAACCAGTTCAACATCCCTAACCTGCTGGGAGGATTTTTGGGCGGAAATCAAGCCCTGCAAGGTGCGGGTTTGGCCAATCCCACCACACAGGCTACCTGCCAGAATTGCGGGGTCAGGTTTATGGATATACGCAACACTGGTAAACTGGGATGCCCGAACTGCTATCAGGCTTTTGAGGATGAGCTGGAATCAGCACTGAAGAGGATTCACGGCAATAGCCAGCATACCGGCAAAATACCGCTGCGCAGCGGAGAAAAGACCAGGATAAAACGGCAGGTTGAAGACTTAAAGGAGCAGCTGCAGTCCGCGATTTTGGCAGAAGATTATGAGAAAGCCGCTGAAATTAGGGATGCATTAAAAGAAATTGAAAAAAAGCTGGATTAGAGGTGATATCCAGATGGGTATTGATTCTTTATTGTATAGCACTCATGTTGGTTGGATGGACAGTTCCGCCGGACCCGAAACGGATGTAGCCATAAGCAGCCGGGTCAGGCTGGCTCGAAATCTCGATGCGGTCCCTTTTCCGCATCTGTTGAATGAACAAACCGGAAAAAAAGTCATAGATCTGGTAAAGCAGGCTTGCTCCCAGAGTGAATATGAGCCATTGCGGTCCCTGCAGGGGGTGACCTTTGATCAGCTCTCTGAACTGGACCGCCAGATACTGATGGAAAAGCACTTGATCAGTCCTCAGCACGCTCACTTCAATGACAGTTATCGGGGCTTGCTGGTTAATGAAGACGGTTCACGGTCCATAATGATCAATGAAGAGGATCACCTGAGAATACAGGGCCTGTTGCCGGGCTTTGACCTGGAAAAATGCAATGATGCAGTGCAGATGCTGGATGATGAACTGGAAAAGGTTCTAACCTACGCTTTTGACGGATACCGCGGTTATCTGACCGCCTGCCCCACTAATGTGGGCACCGGGATGAGGGCTTCGGTAATGCTGCATCTGCCAGGGATGGCCATGACGGCCCAAACCAACCGCATTTTTCACAATATCGGCCAGCTGGGGATGACTGTCAGGGGTCTATATGGCGAAGGCACTGAAATACTGGGCAATTTCTATCAGCTTTCCAATCAGGTGACACTGGGACTAAGTGAAGAAGAAATCTGCCATAACCTGACCCTGGTAACACGCCAGATTATTGAACAGGAGCGCAGGGTGAGGGACAGCTTGCAGAAGGGTATGGCCTACCAGCTGCAGGACAGGATCGGCCGGGCTTATGGGTTGTTGAGCCATGCGGGTATCATCAGTTCCAACGAGGCTTTAACTCTGCTGTCTGACCTGCGTCTGGGTGTAGACCTGGGACTCATCACTCATATTCAGGCAACTGCCATTAACGAACTCATTGTAGCCATCAGGCCGGCTCACCTGCAAAAAAGAGCCGGGCAGGAGATGGATGCATTTCAACGTGATATAAAGAGGGCTGAAGTCATCAAAGATATTTTGTTCAGAAAATAAACCATAAGCCTTCGGGCTTGAAAAGGAGGATATGCGACTATGTTCAGAAAGTTTACACAACGTGCCCGTAACGCGGTCCTACACGCTCAGGAAGAAGCTAAACAATTGAACCATCCCGCAATAGGCACCGAACATATACTGTTAGGCTTGCTGCGTGAAGGTGAAGGGGTGGGGGCCAAGGCCTTGCTCAGCCTGGGTGTGGATCTGGAGAAGCTGAGGGAAGAAGTTACCAAAGTAATGGGAGAAAGCAATACCGCCCGGGAACAGCAGGCCGGAGATCTGCCCATCACGCCGCGGGCTAAAAAAGTGTTCAATCTGGCATTTGACGAAGCCCGCCTGCAGGGGGTTAATTATGTAGGCACCGAGCACCTGCTTCTGGCCCTGTTGAGGGAAGAAGAAGGCGTAGCCGGACAGGTCTTGATATCTATGTCGCTCAAGCTGGATGAGGTCAGGGAACAGGTCATTATCCTCCTGGGAGGAGAGACCCCTTCAAACCATCAGGGCGGTCAGTCCTATAACGAACAGCCCCCTACTCCCGTGCCGCCTCAATCCAAAAGGAAAGGCAAGAGCAAAACCCCGACTTTAGACGCCTTCAGCCGGGACTTGACCCAGGATGCCACCGAAGGCCGCCTGGATCCTGTAATCGGCCGCAACCGGGAAATTGAGCGGGTTATACAAGTTTTATCCCGCCGCACCAAAAACAATCCGGTTTTGATCGGTGATCCCGGGGTAGGCAAAACCGCCATAGTGGAAGGATTGGCCCAGCGCATCATGGAAAACCGGGTCCCTGAGATTCTGGGAGGCAAAAGGGTGGTTACCCTGGATCTATCCTCCATGATCGCCGGGACCAAATACCGCGGTGAATTTGAAGATCGACTCACCAAAATCATCGCGGAGATCAAAGGGGCCGGGGATATCATTATCTTCATAGACGAATTGCACACTATTGTTGGGGCCGGTGCTGCCGAGGGTGCTATTGATGCCGCCAATATTCTGAAGCCCTCCCTGGCTCGGGGTGAGTTCCAATGTGTGGGGGCCACTACCCTGGACGAATATCGCAAGCACATTGAGAAGGATGCCGCTTTGGAACGGCGCTTCCAACCTATTCTGGTGGATGAGCCCAGTCAGGAGGAGAGCATTGAAATCCTCAAGGGCCTGCGCGATCGCTATGAAGCGCATCATGGGGTGAAAATCAGCGATGAGGCCATAGAAGCGGCGGTGCGTCTATCGGCGCGCTATATCAGCGACCGCTTTCTTCCCGACAAAGCCATCGATCTTATCGATGAGGCCTCATCAAAGGTACGACTGATCAATTATATTGTGCCTGATGAACTAAAAGCCAAAGAAGCCAAATTAGAGGAACTTATTAAAGAGAAAGAAGAGGCGATCAACGCCCAGGAATATGAAAAAGCTGCCTACATGCGCGATGAAGAGCAACGGCTCAAAACTGAGATTGAAAACGACCGCAAGGAATGGGTCAACCAGCGCAATCTCACCGTGGGTTCAGTAGGCGAAGAAGAGATCGCCAGCATCGTTTCCAACTGGACCGGAGTTCCGGTAAGCAAACTGGCAGCCGAGGAAAGTGAGCGCCTGGTGAATCTGGAAGAGGTCTTACACCAGAGGGTGATCGGACAGGAGGAGGCGGTACAGGCCATATCCAGGGCAGTGCGGCGCTCCCGGGCCGGTTTGAAGAATCCCAAACGGCCTATCGGCTCCTTTGTTTTCCTGGGCCCCACCGGGGTCGGTAAGACTGAATTGGCCCGAGCCCTGGCCGAGGCCATGTTTGGCACCGAAGAGGCCGTGATACGGCTTGATATGTCGGAATATATGGAGAAACACGCCGTATCCAGGATGATCGGATCTCCTCCCGGCTATGTCGGTTACGACGAAGGTGGCCAACTTACCGAGAAGGTGCGCCGTAAGCCTTACTCGGTCATTCTCCTGGATGAAATCGAAAAGGCTCATCCTGATGTGTTCAATATCCTCTTGCAGGTATTGGAAGATGGCAGGCTCACGGACGGGCAGGGAAGAACGGTTGATTTTCGTAATACCATCTTGATCATGACTTCCAACGTAGGAGCCCAGATGATCAAGAGCGGCAATAAAGTCGGCTTTAGCACCGCGATTGACGAAGCCGAAAACTACAACCGCATGAAGGACCGGATCATGGAACAGCTCAAGCATACCTTCCGGCCCGAGTTTATCAACCGGGTGGATGAGTTGATTGTTTTCCAGAGCCTGTCTGAAGACGAATTGCGTCAAATCGTGGAGTTGCTGCTTAAAGACTTCTTCAAGCGGGTGGAGGAAAACGGCTATGAGATGCGAATCAGCGATGCGGCCAAGGCCATCATCATGAAAGAAGGTTTCGAACCGGCCTATGGCGCCCGGCCTTTGAAAAGGGCCCTGCAAAGACTCATTGAAGATGCCGTATCCGAAGAGATCCTTAAGAAAACCGTGCAGCCCGGCGATACCATTTTGATAGATGGTCAGGATGGACAGATTGTAGTCAAAAAGAAAATCGTGCAGCCGGGCGACACTATGATCGACGGTCAGGACGGCCAGATGGCAGTCAAAGAGTTGTAATACAAGGAAAGGCCAGGAAGATCGCTTCCCGGCCTTTTAACATCAATGAGCGCTAGCGCGAATTGTGCGCCGAAATGCGGGCGGCATAGCCGCCTTCCTTACGCATTTCGTGTGCATCGCGCCGCGGGCGTTTTATCAAACGCCCCTTCAGTAGGAGACCCGCCTCACTACTGAAGACAAATGTGTTTATCCCATCCACCAGCAGAGGCCGAGGTCTTAGGGGCGTTTGATAAAGCCATTCATCGAGGTTTTTTAACAGCTCTTTTTCCTGGTACGATTTGGTATATAATATTTTTGTAAGGAGCCAATAAGCGTTGAAGATATCAAATCGTTACGTATGTAATAACTGTGCCTATGAGAACAGCAAATGGCTGGGCAAATGTCCGGCCTGCGGGATGTGGAATACTTTTCAGGAAGAGATCCGGGCCAGCAAACCGGCCGCACCGGGCAGACTGCGGGTGGAGGCGGTGTCTCTGCCGAGTATTCCTGCCGGGGATGTAAAGCGCTGCAGCAGCGGTGTTGACGAATTGGACCGGGTTCTGGGGGGAGGCATGGTGCCGGGCTCGGTGATACTCATAGGCGGCAATCCCGGAATCGGCAAATCAACCCTTTTGTTGCAGGTGGCTCAGTCTATTGCCGGGCAGGGTGGGCCTGTCATTTACCTGTGCGGAGAAGAATCTTTGCAGCAGATCCGGCTGCGCTCCATGCGCCTTAACGTAGACAGCGCTGCTATTTTTTTGCTGGCCGAACAGAACATTGACCTCTTGGCAGAATATATAGAAAAAATAAAACCGGCTACAGTGATCATCGATTCTATACAAGCGGTTTACTGCAGCGAAATCTCCTCAATCCCCGGCAGTATAGCGCAATTACGCGAGTGCACCGCCCGTATTACCGATATTGCCAAAAAAAGCGGCATTACCTTTTTCTTAATCGGCCATGTTACCAAGGAGGGTGTTATTGCCGGCCCCAAGGTCCTGGAACACATGGTGGATGTGGTGGTCTCTTTCGAAGGTGATAAGAGTTTCTCTTTCAGGATATTGCGGGCAGTCAAAAACCGATTTGGATCCACAGATGAGATCGGGTTACTGGAAATGGGACCGGACGGTTTGCATGAAGTCCTGGATCCAGCCAGCATATTCTTAAGCTCACAGGCGGTATTTACCTCAGGGAACGCTATCACCACCAGTGTGGAGGGCAGCCGTCCCTTATTGATCGAGGTTCAGGCTCTGGTTTGCCCTTCAGGACCCGGTTATCCCAAACGCATGGCAACCGGAATAGACCAAAACCGCCTGGCCCTGATAACCGCGGTTTTGGAGAAACGCCTGGGTTTCCACCTGTCGGCCTGTGATGTATTTTTAAAGGTTACCGGCGGGGTTTTTTTGAAAGATCCCTCAGTGGACTTCGGCATTGCGGCGGCCATTATTTCAAGCCATTTGGATATTATAATACCGGCTGATACCGTATTTATCGGGGAGCTGGGTCTTTCCGGACAGATAAGGCCGGTGCCCTATCTGGAACTGCGCTTAAAAGAGATCGCCAAAATGGGATATCAGCGAGTGGTAGTCCCTAAACAGGGCAAACTGCCAGTAATGGCCAACCTGGTTGGCATTGAGGTGCAGACTATAGACGAGATTCTAGAGTTGATAAGGGAAGGATGATGGGGTTGGAAGATATTTATCAGGGACCGTTCAAGAAATACCTGGAGATGCTGGCGCCAGGAACAGTGTTCCGGATCGGGGTAGAAAATATTCTGCAAGCCAATACCGGGGGATTGATCGTGGTGGGGGATTCGCCGGAGCTGATGGCCATTGTGAACGGCGGGTTTCATATTGACTGCGAGTTCAGCCCGGCCCGGCTTTACGAGCTGGCCAAAATGGACGGAGCCATTATCACCAACCATAATGCCACCAGGATCCTCAAAGCCAATGTGCAGCTTTCTCCAGATTCCGCTCTGCCTTCCAACGAAACCGGTATACGCCATCGCACCGCGCAGAGGGTAGCCCGGCAAACCGGTGAGCTGGCGGTAGCGATTTCACAGCGGCGCAAGCAAGTGACCCTCTATCAGGGCAACATCACCTTTCGCCTACGGGACTTAAACTCCATCCTGGTCAAGGCCAATCAAGCCCTGCAAACCCTGGAGAAACATCGCAACGTACTGGGGCGGGAATTACATAGGCTCAGCGGACTGGAATTTGAAGATATGGTTACGGTTTCGGAAGTATGCGAGGTTTTGAAACGCGCTATTAAAGTATTGCGCATTGCCAGAGAGATAGAATACTATATCGTTGAACTGGGAGTGGAAGGGCGCCTGGTAAAAATGCAGCTTGATGAGATGGTGGCCAATGTCAGTGAAGAAGCTGGTTATATAGTACAGGACTATTATCATCATCAGGGCAAGTTGCCGCGCGTCATAGTCAACGAGCTCCTGCGGGCTTTTGAAGAAGACCTCTCTGACACTTTATACATTGCCCGGGTATTGGCCCTGGGCAGTGCCAGCAGCCATCTCGAACAGCAGATTGCACCGCGCGGCTACCGCATGCTGCAGCGCTTGCCCCGCATTCCGGGCTCTATTATAGCCAACCTGGTTGAACGGTTCGGGCTGTTATCAAATATTTTGAGAGCCACCATCGCTGAATTGGATGACGTTGAAGGCATCGGCGAAGTGCGGGCCCGCTATATCAAGAACGGCTTGAAAAGGATGCAGGAACAGCTTTTAATGGAGTATATGGTATAAAAAACCGCCTTGCGACGGTTTTTTATACCGTCGACAAAAGCGAATCACTGCGTTGCTCGCTCTGCACAGCTTGTTGACAAAGTCAACAAGCTGAATAACCGCCTTACAGGCGGTTATTGGTTAGCAAATTATAAAGGCCGGCATCAGGTCATGTTAAAAACACCCAGGGTGCTGGCTTTTTTATATTCTTTGAGAAATACATCATACATGTTGATATTGAGGGTATTGCACAAGGCTGCGGAATAGAAGAACAGTTTGCCTAACTCGGTGGTGATAACGTCTTCACAATTGGCGCAAAGCTCACCGCGGAGATGATCGTCAAGGTAACCTTTCAATTCTTCGAAGGATTCAATGCTTTCCGGTACCTGAATTTTGTTGGCTTCGATAGATACACATCCACAATCTGTAACTGATTTAATAAGAGCCCGATTGACCCGGCATGACGACTCGGAGAGCTTAGAGAGGATATCGCATATGCTGCGGTGTCTGATCAACAAATCCCCCACAACATTCTGGAATTCATCACAAATCAAGTCCTTCACAATGAGACCTGCCCCCTTTTCTTTGTGATTTGTTTAATTATAGACTGGGGCTAAAATGTTTGTCAATGCGGCCAATTCAAAGGTCAGGCCGCTTCAGGATTTAGAAGAATTTTCTAAATACCGTATAAATCCTTCCCCACCATATCAGAATAAGGATATGGAGGTGAAGAATATGTATACCAGTCCAAGAATTTCCACTGCAGTCTTGCTGGCCGCCCTTCTGGGGGTGTACTGGGTCAGTCAGCTGGCAGGCCTGTGGAACCGGGGTACAACTATCGAGAAGATAGTCTTTATCGCTGGTGGAGTATTGGTCTCATATCTGATGTTGAATGGATTAGTGGGTTATTGCCGCAAAGGGGTACGACGTTTAAATGAAATATTGGAAACTACCTCTATTGACATTCTTTTAGGCGGTATCGCCGGGCTTTTGCTGGGCATCATGGTTGGCGTATTGAGTACCTACCCGCTGTCTATGTTGAGAGGTTGGGGTCATTATCTCATCATTGCGGTCTTTTTAATATGTGGAGCCCTGGGAGTAAAGATCGGCACCAGCAGGGCCAGTGAGTTGTTTAGCCTGCTGCCTTTCTGGGGCTCTCCAGCTCAATACCCGGCGGAAGAACCCGACGAAACCAAAGTACTTGATACCAGCGCTATTATCGATGGGCGCATTTATGACGTTTGCCAGAGCAATTTTCTGGACGGCAAGCTGATAGTACCTACCTTTGTTATCGAAGAGCTGCAGCACATTGCTGATTCCTCGGATAATCTGCGCCGCAACAAAGGCAGGAGAGGTTTGGAATTACTGTCCAAAATGCAAAAACATCCCCAGATAAAAATTGATATAATTGAAGCAGACATACTCGAGGAGAGAGATGTTGACGCCAAATTGGTCAAGCTCTGTAAGCGCCTCAATGCCAGCATCATCACCAATGATTTCAACCTGAACAAGGTTTCAGAATTACAGGGTATCAAGGTTTTGAATATCAATGAGCTGGCCAATGCGGTTAAGATGATTGTCTATCCCGGGGAAAACATGCATATCAGCATCATCAAAGAAGGCAAGGAGTCTGGCCAGGGAGTGGGATATCTGGAGGATGGAACCATGGTGGTTGTGGAGGATGCACAAAACGACATCGGACGTGATCTTGATGTGGTAGTAACCAGCGTGTTTCAAACCGCCGCGGGCCGTATGATTTTTACCCGCAAGAGCCGGGAAGATCACCAGCATCATGCTCATCATTTGGAGAGCCAGGTACAAGCTGTACGAGAGGTGAATTTGTATGGATAACAACCTCCGGGTTGTTATAGCAGCAGCAGGTGTTGGACGTAGGATGGGCGGCGAGATCAACAAGCAATACAGACTACTGTTATCCAGGCCGGTATTGGCCTATTCTATCGATGTTTTTGAAGCCCATCCGCAGGTGGATGAAATCGTGGTGGTAGCTCATCCCGATGAGGTCAATTACTGCCAGCGTGAGGTAATCGGGCGCTACGGCTACAAAAAGGTATCCCGGGTAATACCCGGCGGAGCGGAACGGCAGGACTCGGTATGGGCCGGTCTGCAGAGCCTGGGTACGGATACCGCTTATGTGGCAGTTCATGACGGGGCCCGTCCCCTCTTGAGCAAGCAGCTGATCGACCGCTTGCTGGAATCAGCGCGGGAATGGGGGGCAGCCATTCCCGGGGTCATGGCCAGGGACACCTTAAAGATGATCGACCGGGACGAATTTGTAGGCCATACCCTGGATCGTTCCGTAGTATCATTGATTCAGACCCCGCAAATCTTTCAATATCAAGAACTGATACGGGCTTACGAATGTGCTTACCGGGATGATCTGATGGGCACTGATGATGCCAGTCTGTTCGAGGTCTACATCGGAAGGGTCAAGGTCGTTCCCGGAGAAGCCAACAATATAAAAATGACCACCACTGAAGATCTTTTGGTGGCGGAAGCCCTGTTGCGGATGAACCGGTCATAATGGGCAGCAAGGAGGTATTCATGCGCATTGGCACCGGCTATGATGTTCACAGACTGGTAGAGGGCCGCCGGCTGGTTTTGGGCGGGGTCGATATCCCGCATCCCACCGGGTTATTGGGCCATTCGGATGCCGATGTTTTATTGCATGCCGTCTGCGATGCCTTGCTGGGGGCTGCCGCCCTGGGTGATATCGGCCGCCATTTCCCCCCCGGGGATAGCCGTTACAAAAATATCAGCAGCAAGCTGCTTCTGGCCGAGGTCGGCAACAAAATCCGCCAGGCGGGATTTAAGGTTATAAATGTCGACGCCACGGTGGTCGCTGAAGAACCTCATCTGTCGGGTTATATCGGAGAGATGTCAGCCAATATTGCCGGTTGTTTGGGTATTGATCCCGGACAGGTGAATGTAAAGGCTACTACTACCGAAAGACTGGGATTTGAAGGCCAGAAGTTGGGCATATCCGCCCAGGTGGTGGCATTGCTGGGAGAGCTATAATATTTCGCCCCTGAACGAGGCAAGCTATGAAAAAAATTCAGGGGGAAGTTATATGAACAAAGGAAAAACGGCGATATTGCTATCGCTGTTATTGCTTTTCGGTGTAGTATTGATAGGTGAGCTAATCACCAGACCTGTAGTTATGACCAGTGATGATCCCCGGGTAGTGATCAGCTTTGGCCGGGATCTCACCACCGCCCAGCGCCAGGAAGTAGAGGCATTTTTTAAAGACTGGCAGGGCAGCAAAGAGGCTCAGATAATCACGGTCAGCAATGAGGAAGAACACCGCTATCTGGAAGGGGTAGTTGATAAAAGCCTTATCGGCAGCAAAGCCATATCCAGTGCTTATTGCGAATTATTGGCCAAGGGGCAGGGGATTGAAGTCAAAACCAAAAATATAGAGGCCATAACCCCGTTTATGTATGCCAACGCCTTGGCTACAGCAGGCATAGAGGATGCGCGGGTTATCGCTGCCAGCCCGGTAAAGGTCAGTGGTACCGCGGCTTTGACCGGGATGATCAAGGCGTTTGAACAGGCCAAAGGCGAACCGTTGCAGGAGAAGGCCAAAGAGACTGCCCATGAAGAGGTGGCTAGAATCTCTGAACTTGGGGAAAAGGTAGGCAAGGGCAATGCTGAAACCATCATCTACGAGGTCAAGCGAGAGGTGGTAGGCAAAAATATCACCGATCCCGAAGAGATCAGGGCCATCATCCTTAGAGTCAGCGCGGACCTGCACATCGATCTCTCCGCAGAAGATGTGGACCGCCTGGTGCAGCTGATGCTGGATGTGCAGAGACTTAACCTTAATATAAATCAATTGTCCAACCAGCTGCAGAACCTGCATCGGGATGTCTCCGAAGTCAGGAGCACCGGCAGGATGTTCTGGAACCTGGTGCAGGAGTGGCTGCAGAAGATACGATCCGGCTTAAACGGACTGAGCAGTATTATGAGCAGATAAGTGTTTACCCATAGAATTAACCGCTTAGGAGGGAGAATTTTTGAGTCAGATTAAGGTTCGCTTTGCGCCAAGTCCTACCGGACCTTTGCATATAGGAGGTGCGCGCTCGGCCCTGTTCAACTACCTGTTTGCCCGGCATTACGGCGGGGAACTGGTATTGCGCATCGAGGATACCGACCTGGAGCGATCCAGCCGGGAATATGAAGAAGAAATAATCGCTTCATTGCGCTGGCTGGGCATACAATGGGATGAGGGCATCGACAATGCAGGGGAGAACGGCCCTTACCGGCAGACCGAAAGGCTGTCGATTTATGAGCGATATACCAGGATGCTGCTTGAACAGGGCGATGCCTATTATTGCTTCTGCAGCGAAGCAGCCCTGGAGGAAGAGCGGCAGGCCTTAATGGCTAAAGGAGAGACCCCGCGTTATCTGGGGCGCTGCCGCCATCTCAGTGAGGAAGAGCGGGCCTCTTACCTGAGACAGGGTATCAAGCCGGTGGTGCGCTTTCGGGTGCCGCCCCGGCAGATATACGTGGTTGATGACCTGGTCCGGGGGCGGGTCAGCTTCGAAAGCGACGGGATGGGAGACTTCATCATCGTAAAATCAGACGGGCTGCCTACCTATAATTTTGCGGTGGTCATCGATGATGTACTCATGGGGATTACCCATGTTATACGCGCTGAGGAACACCTATCCAACACCCCGCGCCAGCTGATGATTTACGAAGCCCTGCATTTTAAACGGCCGGAATTTGCACATATTTCCTTGATTCTGGGCAGCGACCGCCAGAAAATGAGCAAACGCCACGGGGCCACTTCTTTGATGCAGTACCGGGAGATGGGTTATCTTCCTGAAGCCCTGGTCAACTTTTTGAGCTTGCTGGGTTGGTCGCCTGAGGGTGAAGAGCAGATCCTGGATATGGGTCAGATCATTGAGGCCTTTACCCTGGAACGGGTGGCCAAGAGCCCGGCGGTTTTTGACCTGGAGAAGCTTAATTGGATGAATGGGCAGTATATCCGCAAGCTCGATATCGAAACACTGGCGGAACGGGTTAAACCATACCTCCTGGCTTCTCCTTACCGGAACCAGATTGAAGCCCTCCCCCTGCAGCAATACCTCTTGCTGATAGCAACGGTCAAAGATCATCTGGTCTGTTTGAGCGATATCGTAAAAGAAGTAGCGCTGCTGTTCGAGCCGGTTAGCTTTGCCCCGGAGGCCCTGGAGGTTTTACAAGGGGAAAATACCGGGCTGGTCTTGCAGGCTTTTATAGAATCTTTTCCTGACAGTCTGGAGCCGGAGGTTATTAAACAACACCTGAAGCTGATCACCAAGCAGAACAAATTGAAGCCTAAAGATGTATTCATGCCTTTGCGCTGCTCCCTGAGCGGACAGGTGCACGGACCTGATCTGCCCAGTCTGATAAGTCTGTGGGGGAAAGAAGAAAGCCTTAATCGGGTGCAGCAGAGCTTGAAGATGTTAACAGGTAAATAGAGGAAAGCGCTATTCTGTTCGGTTTGGTTGACATAAAATTTTGTCCTGCATATAATTTAACTAATGATAAATATAAATGCTGGGAATGGGAGAAGTAGAGCCTCGATCGCTGCCAGAGAGAAAAGGTCACCGGCTGAGAGCCTTTTTACAGTATGAAGTTGCTCGAATATGCGCCCGGGAGCAGATATGCCGAAATAGGAGTAGGCATATCCGGTTAAAGACCGTTACCATGAAGAGAGGGGCGTTTATCGCCCAATTGGAGTGGAACCGCGGAAGTCAGCCTTTCGTCTCTTGGAGACGAAAGGCTTTTATATTTAAGGAGGGGAAATAATGTTTGCCATGCGACAAGAGGTGAAAGTAGTTTTTGAAAGGGATCCAGCCGCCAAGAGTGTGTTGGAGGTTCTATTCTGTTATCCGGGCTTTCATGCCATTATTCATCACCGCATAGCCCATTTTTTCTACCGGCATCGGCTATTTTTCGTGGCGCGTATGATATCGCACCTCAACCGGTTCCTGACCGGAATCGAGATCCATCCCGGGGCTAAAATTGGAAAAGGCTTGTTCATCGATCATGGCAGCGGGGTGGTTATCGGAGAAACCACCGAGATAGGGGATAATGTCACCTTGTATCAAGGCGTTACCCTGGGCGGCACCGGCAAGGAAAAAGGCAAGCGCCATCCCACCATCGGGGATAATGTGACTATCAGTGTCGGCGCCAAAGTACTGGGGAATATTAAAATTGGCAACAATGTTAAAATCGGCGGGGGCTCGGTGGTCCTGAAAGATGTGCCTTCCAATTGTACGGTAGTAGGGGTTCCGGGGAGAATAGCAGTGCGTGACGGCGCCAAGGTGGATGAGGTGGATCTGGAGCATAATGTCCTGCCTGATCCTGTGGCAGATATGTTCACCGTTATGCAGGAAAGAATCGATATTTTGGAGAAAAGAATAGCTGATATGGAGAAAGGAGAACTCCCCGATGCGCCTTTACAACACGTTAGGAGGCAGAAAGGAAGATTTGCAAACTCTGGAACCGCATAGGGTGAAAATGTATGTATGCGGTCCCACCACCTATAACTTTATTCACCTGGGCAATGCGCGGCCCCTGGCGGTTTTTGATACAGTAAGGAGATATCTGGCTTACCGCGGTTATGAGGTAATGTATGTGCAGAACTTCACCGACGTAGATGACAAGATAATAAACCGTGCCAATGAGGAAGGGGCAAATGCCCTGGAGTTGGCACAGCGCTATATTGACGCTTATTTTACCGATGCAGATGCCTTAAACATCAAGCGGGCCGATGCGCACCCCCAGGTCAGCCAGCATATGAACGAAATCGTGGCGTCGGTGCAGGGACTTATCGAAAAAGGCTATGCCTATGAGATAGATGGGGATGTCTATTACCGGGTAGCCGCTTTTAAAGATTACGGCAAGCTGTCAGGCCGGTCGTTGGAGGATATGCTGGCAGGCGCCAGGGTGGGAATTGATGAGCGCAAAGAGAATGCGATGGATTTCGCCTTGTGGAAAAAGGCCAAAGCGGGAGAACCGTCCTGGCCAAGCCCCTGGGGGGCTGGCCGGCCCGGCTGGCATATCGAATGTTCGGTAATGTCCACCAAGTACCTGGGGGATAGCTTCGATATACACGGCGGAGGCAGCGACCTGATCTTCCCCCATCATGAAAACGAGATAGCCCAGGCGGAAGCCTTGACTGGTCAGCCTTTTGTGCGTTATTGGATGCACAATGGTTTCATTACCGTAAATAATGAGAAGATGTCAAAATCCCTGGGCAACTTCTTTGTCCTGCGGGATATACTGGCTCAATACCCGGCCGATGTGGTGCGCTTCTACCTAATCAGCACTCATTACCGCAGTCCCCTGGATTTTGACGACGGCAAACTGGAGGAGGCCCGCAAAGCCCTGGGAAGGCTTAAGACCACTCTGCTCCTGGCTGCGGAATTTATGGAAAACGGTGCCGCTGCTGGCCTGTTAGGCCCCCGGGAAGAGGAATTCATCAAATCATTAGAGGCTCAGCAGGGCTACTTCATCGAAGCCATGGATGACGATTTCAACACCGCCAGGGCACTGGGGCATCTCTTCGAGATGTCGCACTCTATCAATAGCTACGTGGCCGGGGCGGATAAAAACAATCCCGCCCATCAAGCCGCGGTACGGCAGGCCCATCAGCTTCTCTTTGAATTGGGAGACGTTTTGGGAATCTTTATCACCCCTCAAAACCAGGGCGGTGCAGTGGTAGAAGAGGTCCTGCAGGTGCTGGCCGGGCTGCGCAGCCAGGCCAGAGCCGAGAAGGATTATCAACTGGCTGATCAAATTCGTGATTTCTTTGCGCAGATAGAGGTCAGGGTGGAAGACCCCCCGGACGGCAGCCGCTTCCGTTTCGAACAACCGCCCCGGCTCAAAACCCTGGTAGAACAGCTGATTGCTTTGCGCGCTGCCTTTAAGCAGAATAAGGCCTTTGACAAAGCCGACTTAATTCGCAACAGGCTCCAGGAAGCAGGAGTTGTTCTGGAGGATACCCGGGAAGGAGTACGCTGGAAGCTTGCTGATGCCTGAAGCAATCAATGAAAATGAGTTAAGACAATATTCCGCGGTGGTTTTGGCCTTTGTCGGCGATGCGGTTTTCGAGCTTCTGGTAAGGTCCCGCTTGGTCGCGCACGGCCAGCGCAAAGTCAAGGAACTGCATCTGGATACGGTATCCCGGGTGAAGGCCGCCAGCCAGGCCAAAATGGTGCAGGGACTATCTTCCCAGCTCACCGAGGTGGAACAGGAAATTTTCCGCCGGGGCCGTAATGCCAAAACCAGCCCGCCGCGCCATGCCGATATTTCCGACTACCGGTTAAGCACCGGATTTGAGGCGGTCCTGGGATATCTCTATTTAAAAGGGGATATGGAGCGTCTGCAGTATCTAGCCAACCTGGCCCTGGATAATGAAGACAAGCCCGTATAGGCGCCGGGGCAACGTGTACCGCCTCCGGACCTGCCCGTCACGGCTCAAAATTTAGATTATTTTAAAGCGGAGAGGATAGATCAGGTTGATTATAGTAAAACCACAGGTATTGGTCCCTGCGGACGCCTTCGACGGCCACATCGCGCAAAAGCTGGAAAGATACGCCCGGGTTTGTTATAAATCGGAGCAGCAAATGAACCCCGGGGGGGACCCTGATTTTCTCAGGCGTATTGTGAAAAGCGGGCATGAGTCCATTGTAGAGCATGAAAAAGTGACGGTCATGTTTGTAATCGACCGCGGGGTTTCCCATGAAATAGTGAGGCATCGGGTGGGAGCCGCCTATTCCCAGGAAAGCACCCGCTACTGTCGTTATAGCCACAGCAAATTTGGCAGCGAGATCACAGTTATCGAACCTTTTTTCTTTGCAGAAGATGAGTCCGCTAATCGATTGTGGTCTGAATCCTGTGCAGTAGCCGAAAAGAATTATATGGCTTTACTGGAGCTTGGTCGCAGCGCCCAGGAGGCCAGGTCGATTCTGCCCAATTCGCTCAAAACCGAAATCGTTGTGACTTACAACCTCCGCGAGTGGCGGCATTTTTTCCGCCTGCGCTGCGACAAAGCTGCACACCCACAAATGCGTCAGGTAGCTATACCGCTGCTGCTACATTTCAAAACCCACCTTCCGGTCTTATTTGATGATGTCCCCTATGATAAGGAATTCCCAGCCAGTCACTATGCAGCAATGATTACCACTGACGATTTGTTTCAACCTCTGATTCCAGAATGAAGATAGCTTAAAATTGTATTCGTTTATAAAAACGGCTGACGGAGAGACTCCGGGAGCCGTTTTTATGGTGATTTACAGCGGGTATGAGATTAAATAAGAATAAAAGATTGGGTAATTTGAAAAGATATCCTTAATTTATGGTATATCTAATCAATTCGAGGAGCAAATAATTGCTATGCATGTATTCACCGCAATTATTTCTATCATTGCCGCCTGGCGTTGGGGAGACTGGAGGAATTGGAAAAAATACCATTCAACCATGCTGTTCGTAGTTGTGGGAAATTTAACCTATAATTTTATTTGTGCCAATCACTTCTTGTGGAGATTAATTCCAGAATTTTTTAGTAATCATACTATTGCAGAACTAGGCTATACTTTTATTGTTTTTCCAGCCAATGCATTACTATTCTTATCAAATTATCCTGATAATACCCTCAAAAAAACAATCTACTATATAAAATGGATATTTATCTATATTATTGTCGAATATCTTTTCTTAATAAATAATGGTATCATTCATGATTATGGCTGGAATATCTGGTGGTCTCTAGCTTTCATAAGTATAATGTTTCCTTTGCTCAGGCTTCACCACACCAAACCGTTGTTAGCTTACTTATTTGCAACAGCAATGGGTAGTTTTATCATTTTTTATTTTGATGTGCCTGTTGAGATTCCAATGGAGTTTAGAAAGTAAAGATGCTTTGGTGGTGATCATGTGCGAAGAATAAGCATTATAACGGTTATTCTTATTATTCTCACCGCGGTGGGATGTCATAATGAAAATGAAATAATATATACAGGATCAAACAGTGTTAAAAAGCCTATGGAAGCTCTGGCAAAGGCTTATATGCAAAAGAACCCGCAAATTAAAATCAAAGTAATGGGCAGTGGCTCAGATTCTTTTCATATTTCAAATGAAGTTATTTATGGTCAGTCTAGAGAAATTAAACCGGAAGAAGAAAAATGGGCCAAGAAATATGGTCCTGTTCAACGAGAAAAATTTTGTTATGGAGCCATAGCAATATTTGTTCATCCTGAAAATCCCATAAATGGCCTGGATATGGAACAACTAAGAAAGATTTATAGTGGTCAGGTGAAGAACTGGAAAGAAGTGGGCGGAGAAGATAATCCTATAGCTGTTGTAGCCAGGGGCGGACGCTCCGGCTCCGAGGAGTTTTTCGAAAAAGAAGTTCTTAAAGAAGATAAAATCACTAATCGCAGATATAGTTTGGGCCTGAACAATGAAGTTGTTGAAATTGTGTCCAAGCACAAATTTGCTATAGGTTATGCCGAAGTGGCATACGTCGACAACACTGTTAAAACATTGACTCTGGCAGAGAATCCAAATACTCCCGGCGTATTGCCGGAGCTTAAAAACTTAAAGGACCAGACCTATCCTCTTACGCGTCCGCTTTATCTATTAATTAAAGAGGATGCTAAAGCGAATGTAAAAGATTTTTTGAATTTTATACTGAGTCCTGAGGGACAAACCGTACTGGAGGATATTCAATATGCTCCGATAACATAGTAAACTAAGATATAATGGGGTTGGGCTCATGGAATTTCTAAGAAACATAAATCCCGACGAAATTCAAATTGTTTTTTGGGCTGTTTTAATTTTACCCTGGGTTTTATTTTTTTCCCTGGTTGACTGGAACAAAATAAAGACCCTGAATAGTGTTGGATTACTTATTGGGTTATTAGCTATGATCGGGGATACAATCGGTACCAGTTTAAAACTGTGGATTTATCCGGTAGAATTATTGCCGGTGTTCCACAATTTTTTCCCGATAAACCTGTCTCTCCTACCGGTTGAAAGCATGTTAACTGTTCAGTTCATGCCTAAGAACCCGATAAAAAAGATAGCATTGATTCTCTGTGTGGGCTTGTTTAATGTTATAGCAGAATATTTATTTGAAGGAAATACCAGTGCGGTTTTTTATCCTTATTGGAAACCCATATATTCTTTGCCTTTTTATCTAGCTTTATTTTATTTTGGTTATATCTATCATAATTGGATCACGAGGGATAAAGCGAACCAGCCAATAGCAAGCGACAGCCAAACTGGAGATTGAGATAACATGACAGCAGAAGGCGGATAGACTTAAATGAGTGAAATATTAGTGGGCATAAACAGCATTATGGAGGCTCTTAAAGGCCGCCGCAAGATTCACAAAATCTATGTGCAGGAAGGGCGGCAGGGTAAACGCATCACCGATTTGCTGGGTCTAGCCCAGGTTAAAGGGGTTTTTGTGCAAACCGTTGAAAAGCGGCGCCTGGATCATATGTATACCCTGGGAAACCATCAAGGGATCATTGCCGCTGTAGACCAGTACCCTTACGCCAGTGTGGACGACATGCTCAACCTAGCGGGGGATAAGGGGCAGCAGCCCTTGTTGCTGGTATTGGATGGTATAGAAGACGCCCGCAATCTGGGAGCCGTAATCCGTACCGCGGAGTGTGCCGGCGTACATGGTATTATTATTCCCCGGCATAATTCCGCCGAGATAAATGAGTATGCGGTGCGCAGCTCGGCAGGGGCGCTTGAACATATGCTGATCGCCCGTGAAACCAACCTGGTCAATACCCTCAAAGACCTCAAGACCCGGGGGATGTGGGTGGTCGGTGCTGAAGCGCATGCCGATGCTTATTATTATCAGGCCGATATACCTCTGCCGGCCGTTGTGGTGACAGGGGGGGAAGGCAAGGGGATAAGGCGCTTGGTGCGCGAACAGTGTGACCTCTTGCTTAAGATCCCTATGTTCGGCGTCATTAACTCGCTGAATGCCTCGGTTGCTGCAGCCTTAATCCTTTATGAGATCGTACGCCAGCAACAACGCTCGGGCAAACCGGGCTCCCCAAACCCTATAAATTAATAACAAAATATGGGAAAAGTCCTATGCAGGTGTCTTGACGATACCAGTGGTACTGGCTATAATTAATTTGACGTTTAAAGACAAGCGTCAGTTTTGCGGGTGCCCACAACAATTAATGGAGGCGATAGGATGCCAAATTCCATCGCTGCGAAACAGTATTTTCTAACCTATGCCGAAATGCTTGACGAAGACATTGTGGAATTGGCCCAGCAAGGTGAACAATTTGCTGTTGAATTCCTGGTGGACAAGTATAAGAATTTCGTGCGAGCCAAGGCCCGGTCTTATTTCCTGATTGGCGCTGATCGTGAGGATATTATTCAGGAAGGAATGATTGGCTTATATAAGGCTATCAGAGATTTCAAGGGTGACAAGCTTTCTTCTTTCCGGGCTTTTGCCGAACTCTGTATAACCCGTCAGATTATCACCGCCATAAAAACAGCAACGCGCCAAAAGCATATCCCTTTAAATTCTTATGTCTCTTTAAATAAACCTATTTACGATGAGGATTCAGATCGCACTCTTCTGGATATTCTGTCGGGGACAAAAGTGACAGATCCTGAGGAGTTAATGATTAACCGAGAAGAATATAACGATATAGAGTTTAAAATCGGGGAAATATTAAGCGACCTGGAATGGCGTGTTCTCATGCTCTACCTGGAGGGAAAATCTTACCAGGAAATTGCCTTGGAGCTGGCAAGGCACGTTAAATCAATAGATAACGCTTTACAAAGAGTAAAACGTAAGCTGGAGCGTTATTTGGAAATCAGGCGGGTGTAGCTCAATGGCAGAGCGCTGGCTTCCCAAGCCAGTTATGTGGGTTCGATTCCCATCACCNNCCGGTCTTATTTCCTGATTGGCGCAGATAAGGAAGATATCATTCAGGAAGGTATGATCGGCCTTTTCAAAGCGATTCGGGACTATAAGCTGGACAAACTTACTTCATTCAGGGCTTTTGCTGAGTTATGCATAACCCGCCAGATAATAACAGCCATAAAAACGGCGACTAGACAGAAACACATTCCCCTCAATTCCTATGTATCTTTAAATAAACCGGTTTATGATGAGGAATCCGATCGAACCTTGATCGATATCCTTTCCACTACCCGGATCACCAATCCTGAGGAGATCATCATCAGCCGGGAAGAATTTGTCTTTATAGAAAAGAAAATGGGCGAGATATTGAGTTCCCTGGAGTGGAAAGTTTTAATGGCCTACCTGGAAGGTAAATCCTATCAAGAGATAGCAGTCGACTTAAAAAGGCATGTTAAGTCGATTGATAACGCCCTGCAGCGGGTGAAGCGCAAGCTGGAAAAATACCTGGAAGATCGGGGCGAACTATAACCTATCGAGTCCACTCGCCTTTTCACTATGGTACAAACTAACTGAATAAAAGGTTTCACGTGAAACTATTGACTTTGCTCGGTACAGCGTATAAAATATTATTTGCTGAGCCGAGCTAGCTCAAGGGTAGAGCAGCTGATTTGTAATCA
>DHBS01000039.1:0-5661 GCA_002398825.1 Syntrophomonas sp. UBA4922
ACAGCTGGGTAGCTATGTCTGGATGTGATAAGCGCTGAAAGCATCTAAGCGCGAAGCCAACCTCAAGATGAGTTCTCCCACTTCATAAGAAGGTAAGATCCCATCAAGACTAGGTGGTTGATAGGCCGGGAGTATAAGTGTAGCGATGCATTAAGCTGACCGGTACTAATAGATCGAGGGCTTGACCTAAAAACGCTTTCAAGCTTTATCTCTGTATGCAGTTTTCAGGGAACCTGAAAACAGGCGTCAGTCGTCAGGCGGCGGACGTCGGAAGAATGGATATCCTGAGAGGCAATGTCATTCTGAGCAGAGGGTGTTCAGGATTACGAAAAGCAGATGGAACAAGGAGACTTGTTCGAAACAAGTGAATAAAGATTAAGATTTCCTGGTGCGTCGATGCTCAGGCCTGAAGCCTTCGATCCATCGACACTAGGCGACAGAATGTCGCCGTCGCAATAGCTGGATTATTATTTCATCTAGCTACTCGATAATAATTTCATAGCAATCATTTTTCCTGGTGACTATAGCGGAGAGGACACACCCGTTCCCATCCCGAACACGGTAGTTAAGCTCTCCAGCGCCGATGGTACTGCAGTTTTTCTGTGGGAGAGTAGGACGTTGCCAGGATTATTATTTTTCTGCTGACGCAATAGGGAGTCTGCTTGCGTATAATATAAGCACAAAAAAGGACCGGTTCACCCGGCCCTTTTTAGGATGATCGACTATTACCATACCTCGGGGAAGGCCATATTGGTATAGATTTCCTCTAACCTGGTTTTATGGCCCTGTTCCATCTTGGCCAGTTCTTCAAAAACGCCCTTCTGTTCATTGCTGTCGCTTTCCTGTGCAAAAGCCAGATAAGTTTTCATGGCTTCCTCTTCCTTCTTCATGGCCAGGGCGATGGCATCGACCGGTTTCATGTCCAGGGTCAGCGGAGGCAGTTCAACAGATTCGGCGACTTTGAAGTCAGCAGGGGCAGATTTAAACTTCAGGGGCTTGTCCGGATTCCTCAGGAACGCCGTTAAAATGTCGCGGTGATTCTTCTCTTCCTTGGCAAGCTCATCGAAGATTTGTTTCATTCCAGTATCCAAATTTTTCTGAGACAGGGCATAGTAGAAGTCATAAGCTTCAATTTCATTGTCGATGGCCATACTGATGACAGACTCATATGGTGTAAGAGCCATATCAAAACCCCCCTCAATTTTTATTTAATTTTACTAGAATAAGAAACATTAGACAAGATATTCCAACCTTAAGGATATTTAAATTCGGGCTCATTGCGGCTTGAGGACTGTCGACCGGGATGTTCCGGATGATGTGGAAGAAGCGTTTCCCAGGGTAATTTTACGCTAACGTATCTTGACGCGATCCAGTATGATTCTATTGACATATTCTTCACATGGGTCTTATAATGTAATATGTATAAAAGTATAAAAGAGTATTAACTTGAATAAAGGCAAACTCGCTGAAAGGCGGGGACGCAAAGCCACGGGTCTAAAGACGTAAGGTCAATGACAGCCGGGTTGCCAAGAAAAAGTATTCTTAAGGATATTTAATCTGCTTGGCGGCTGGCTGAAGCAGGTTTTTTAATTTAATACTAATCAGGACGGCGGGGCTTGAAGCCCCTTCACCGATAATGGCAAACTCGTCGAAAGGCGGGGACGCAAAGCCACGGGTCTAAAGACGTAAGGTCAATGACAGCCGGGTTGCCGAAGAGGAGGATTTTAAGTATCCGCTTTTTCTATACGGTCCGTCCTTAATAAAGGAGGACGTGCTTGATGCTGGCATCAAAAGACCGTATTGGAATCCTGAAAATTAAAGCATTTGTACTTTTATTATGCTTCATCTTCAATACCTTTCCGGCTAGTGCCTTGGCATCTGCAGAGGAGGTTATTATAGATACCGGGGCAATAAAGCGGGGAATTGTTGACATTGCTTATCGAAGTGACAGCCCCGAAAAGGTTAAGGTTGTGATCCAAAAAGATTCTCAAAGATATACCTATGATTTGAGAACCGATGGTTCATATAAAAGCTTTCCTCTTCAAATGGGTAATGGTGATTATACAGTAAGTGTACTGCAAAATACACAGGGGACTAAATATAAGTATTTAAAGACAGAACACGTTTCTTTAGCATTGCAGGACCAGAGTTCACTGTATTTGAACTCCATACAGAATATCGATTATGGCAGCGGCTTAGTTGCGGATAAGGCCGAAGAGCTTACCCAGGGCTTTACTACCGATGAAGCTAAAGTAGAAGCCATATACAATTACATCGTAGACAATTGCAGTTACGACTATGATAAAATGAGAACCGTGCAAACCGGATATATCCCTGATACGGACGATACATTGTTCACTAAAAAAGGTATCTGCTATGATTATGCATCGCTTTTTGCGTCAATGACACGAAGTGTTGGCATACCATGCAAATTAGTCAAAGGATATGCAGATAATGTAAATGGCTATCATGCCTGGAATGAAGTGGATTTAAACGGAGAATGGATGGTTATTGACACTACCTCCGATATGCAGCGGAGAGCAGCCCATAAAACATATACCATGGAAAAACCGGCAGCATCTTATTCCAAAACATACGAGTATTAAATTATTATTAAAACATACCCCCTGATAAATCGTCAGAACGCCTGCACATTTTATGCAGGTTTTTTGTTTTTCAAATTTTGTATTGGTGGAGATAGGACTCTTTAGTATAATTAAATCTACAGTTATCATGCCTATTTTTTACTCATCATAGAAATGTCCGGGGATTTATAGGAGAGCTGATTGAATTGATTGAACAAAAGCACAATCATACCAATGTTATAAATAACATAAAGATTTATACACTGGGTGAATTTAGAATTGTCTTAAGAAATGGAGAAATCTATAATACTTCAAGCAAATCAAATCGGCTTTGGAGTTTATTTAAGTTTCTTCTCATCAATTTAAATAAAGGAATTACTCCGGATATTCTTTTAGAAAACGTCTCTCCCGAAATAGATTATACTGACCCAACCAATGCCGTTTATAACATGGTTTATCGGTTGAGGAAACTCTTATCCAATGAATCAATTTTTGGAAATAGCAAAGAAATTATTTTGTTTACTAACGGATGCTACAAATTAAATTTTGACGAAGATGTCTGGATCGATTTCATTGAACTGGAAAAGTCATTTAATAATGCTGAAACCCAAAAAAAAGAAGATCCGCAGCGGTCGACAGAATACTACTTGAATGCTTTTGATATCTATGGCGGGGAACTCTTGCCAGAGCTTATTTATGAGAGCTGGCTTTTTCCCAAAAGAACCTATTACCGTAACTTATATCTTAAAATCATTGCGAATTTAACCAAGCTGTATGCAGATCAAAAGTTATACGGCGCTATTGTTGAAATCTGCCAAAAGGCAGTATCTATTGAACCACATGAAGAAGAGATTCAGGTGCAATTAATGGAAAATTTGATCCGTGTAGGGAAAATTAGAGAAGCAAAAGATTTCTATGAGAAAACTGTCAGTATCCTGGAAAAGGAATTTGGTATTCAACCAACTTCCGAATTGCAAAGAATAGCGCAATTGCTCAAATCAGAATATGTACAGATCAAGACCGGCAGCAAAGTCATATCTCAAATTTTGATGAACGACGCAATGAATGGGGCCTTTTTCTGTGATTATAGAGACTTCTATACCATATATGTATTAGAAAAAAGAAAATGTGAAAGATCAGGAAATGCACTTTGCCCAGTTTACGTTGAATTTGAAAACGAAAAGAATGTTTTTAAATCGAATGCCTATAAAAATTCAGCCATAAAGGCATTTAAAGAAACTCTGGTCAACGGTTTAAGAAAAGGGGACATGGTCAGCTTAATTAATAAAACACGGTTTTTAATTTTACTGAACAATACCGAATATCAGATCGTGAAGATGGTAATGGATAGAATCATTGACCGATTTCATAAAAGTGCTTTTAAAGATATTATCCTGGAGATAGAAGTTTGTCCTTCATTACCTAAGCCGAAAAGCAAGTGATACGTTATCGCCTTGATATTCCCATCGATTAGGTGGCTTAAAACCGCCCTCCCATTCTTAATCAAACTTTACCACACATAAAAACCGATCAATAATGTTTCCTTATGGCATCAATGCTTCTAAAACTGTATAAAATTTGCTGGGGTTCAAGGACAAATCTTGAACTTCATTTCTTGAATCAGTCGGCCCATGGTTTAGCAGGCAGGATGCAGGCCTAATAAGTGTGATTGAACTGTGAGTAATATATGGTAATTTTAGATCAACACATAGCATTGGGTGGGGATCAGATGAAAAAACATAACAAAGAGTCCATATACGACAGAGAACAGTCTGATAAAGAGCCAAAGGATAGGACCTTTATTGTTAAGGTTAAATATAATCAAAACTATAGCATGCAAGGTTCTATTCAGTGGATCGAGAAAGGTAAAATCGTCAATTTCCGTAGTGAGATGGAGTTGCTTTCCCTTTTAAGTGAATCTATAAACAATAAGGAAATCAGAAGTTGGGAGGATGATCATTCAATATTATTGATAGTAAAAGATGAGACTTCGTAAGGCTGTTGGCTTATAAGAGGGGATGCGATGAAGCGTGTTTTTATTTGGGCACTTTAAACACGATTGAGCAAGTAGTGCAACCGGCCTTTTCTTTATTTACATTAAGGCAAATAAGGAGAGGAGCGATACATAATGTCAAAGAAGTTATCTAAACAGCTTGAGAACAGGCAAAGAAATTGGGAAAAGAATCAGGCTAGAAAAAGAAGGCTACTGACACAGTTTTTACTGGGTGCACTTGTTGCTTCAAGAGTTTTTACGCCTGGTCTGGCCGCTGCGGATAATGAAATACCTGATATACAGATTCCTGCCGCGATATATAGCTATACATCGGACGATGACACAGATGCCGACGCAGACGCTGATGATGTTACCGCGATATATAGCGATGCCTCGGACGATGACACAGATGCTGACGCTGATGCAGACGCTGATGCTGATGCAGACGCTGATGCTGATGCAGACGCTGATGCTGACGCAGACGCCGATGCAGATGCCGACGCTGATGCTGACGCCGATGCTAAAGAACTGTTGAAGTTTAATGGTTTTCTCGATTTTTTCCTGAGCTCATATGATTTTGTGGGACCGGCAGTATTTGAAGGAAATGACAATAAAAATGATAGTGATTTTAAAGATGCTATCTGGGAATTTTTATTGACTAATAACATTGTGGATAATAGTGTGAATCAAGAGGAATTTTTTACTGCTTTTTTCAATGGCCAGTATAAAATAGAAAACGATCTGCCTCCGATAAATAAGGGTGACGGAACATTTACCCTTACTGTTTCTAGTAAGATGGCTGGGGCGACGATTGTTGTTGTAAAAGCTGGTAACGGCGGACATATATATTATTTTGAAAACGGTCTGCAGGTGGGTGAAAGCTACATTCTTCAAACAGCTATAAATAATGGTGGAAATTATGCAGGCATTAGCCATCTGAGTTTCTATGAGTTTGAAGACGATGATGACTCTGACGCCGATGCCGATAGTGACTCGGACTCCGATAGCGATGCAGACGCAGACGCCGATGCCGACGCTGATGCTGATGCCGACGCCGATGCCGACGCCGATGCCGATGCCGAC
>DHBS01000039.1:5803-6053 GCA_002398825.1 Syntrophomonas sp. UBA4922
CGACGCCGATGCCGATGCCGACGCCGATGCAGACGCCGATGCCGATGCAGACGCAGATGCCGATGCCGACGCTGACGCCGATGCCGATGCAGACGCCGATGCAGACGCTGATGCTGATGCTGACGCCGATGCAGACGCTGATGCTGATGCGGATGCTGACGCCGATGCAGACGCTGACGCCGATGCAGACGCTGACGCTGATGCTGATGCAGATGCTGACGCCGACGCCGACGCCGATGCCGATGCCGAC
>DHBS01000039.1:6199-52961 GCA_002398825.1 Syntrophomonas sp. UBA4922
CGACGCCGATGCCGATGCCGACGCTGATGCTGACGCCGATGCCGATGCAGACGCCGATGCCGACGCAGACGCCGATGCAGACGCTGACGCGGATGCCGATGCCGATGCCGACTCAGATTCTGACAGTGACTCGGATTCCGATAGTGATTCAGATTCCGATAGTGATTCAGATTCCGATAGTGATTCAGACTCCGACAGTGATTCAGACTCCGACAGCGATTCAGACTCTGATAGTGATTCTGACTCCGACAGCGACTCCGATTCCGATAGTGACTCTGACAGTGACGCAGACGCAGACGCCGATGCCGACGCTGATATCGATGGGGATGTTGATATACCGGATGAGGAAGTACCCTTAGGGGACGTGGATCCCGTTGGAGAGTTGCCGAAAACAGGTGCTGCAGGCAGTCTGCTGTCTTTGGCCGGACTGGGGATGCTTCTAGCCGGGCTGGGATTAAGAAGAAACACCAATAAGAAAGAATAGTTATCTGCTTAAGATCGGATCATAGCGGATTTATCAACGGAGCCTGATTCTTTATAATAGAATCAGGCTCTGTTTTGGTGAACCCTGTTTTATTGCCCGGGGGGCCAGAAGTTGCTGAAGAAAAGAACTTAATTCATGCTGCTTCCGAGGCGATAAATAAAATAAAGGCAGAAAGGAATATTTTCCATGCATTTTAATAACCCCGAAGCTATTGCTCTGAAAGCCAGGCTTGATCAACTGAAACAGAGGATCCTTGGGCAGGCAGAAGCAGTAACAGGTAATATGAAATTACATTTTGATAAAGATCCGAGGTATATTGTTTTTCTGTCTTTTAGTGATGGCAAGTCGCGTGCCTACGTATGTAATGGCATCGGCAATTCCATTGAATCGAGCTGGAAAAATGCAGTAAATAACATGAATAAAAAAGTGAAAAAGCTGAATCTGCAGCCTTTGTGGGTAAAAGCGGATCTGGTCAAAGATATTCAAGAGTATTCATTTGATGCCTTTATCGAGTATGTTTCCAGCATTAAGACTAATTATTTCAGAGAAGGCATCGCCCTGGATGAGATGTTCAATCTGGCTTTTTTAGAACAGGAAGTCAATGCCAATGTATTTATCTACGGCAATAAAGAATCCCCTAAAAAACAAATTTCCTGGAAGAATATCATGGCCCATATCAGATATAAACTGGGGCTTAAATTAGAATTAGATGAAAATTCCTGCAAGAAAGTATGGTTATTTTCAACGACTGGGTTTTTCCATGATGGAACTGATTGCTACCATCTGAATCATGATTGGCTCAACAATGGCCGCCGCGTCATAGAGGTTATTGATGAAGGCTTGCTGCGGTCAGTAATCGAAAAATCCTCAGGCTATTTGGCTGATCAAGTTGACGATTCAGGCAAGTTCCGTTATGGGTATTTTCCCTGTTTTAATAAGGAGATCCCAGGTTATAATACCCTGCGCCATGCCAGCACCACTTATTCTATGATTGAAGCATTTGAGATCACTAAAGATGAAAGACTAGGGCAGGCCATCATCTTGGCCCTGGATTATTTGGCCAATGAAGGGATAGAGTTGTTGGAGGGTGAAGATGGGGTTACCCGGGCATTCGTGGTGGAACGTACCAGTGACAACGAAATAAAGCTGGGTGCCAATGCAACCGCTATTCTGGCCTTTTCCAAGTATACCGCCGTGTTCGATGACCGTAGGTATGTTCAGCTGATGAAGCAGCTGGCTGAGGGCATCAGCTATTTTCAAGATAAACAAGAGGGATCCTACGTCCATGTTTTGAATTTTCCCGATCTTTCCATTAAGGAAAAATTCCGCACCGTATACTACAACGGCGAAGCGGCTTTTGCTTTGATGAGGTTGTATGACATAGATAAAAATGAGCGCTGGCTCAATATGGTGGAATTAGCCTTTGAATATTTTATCAACAACGAGTACTGGCGCCAAAAGGACCATTGGCTCAGCTATTGCTCCAATGAGCTGTTTAAACACAGGGCGGAGAAAAAGTACATAGAATTCAACCTGAAAAATGCCAGTGGTATTTTGGACTTTTGCTTAAGCAGGGAAACCACCTATCCAACCTTATTGGAATTATTAATGGCTACCTACAGCATGATAGAAAAAATGAAAACAGACCAGTACTGCCTGGAACTGTTGGATTCTTTTGATCAAGAGAAACTGATGGCCGCCATTGAACATCGTGTGGAACATCAGTTGAATGGCTTGTATTTCCCGGAGGTGGCCATGTACTATAAAGCGCCCCAAAACATACTATGGGCCTTTTACATCCGGCATCATTCTTTCCGGTCCAGAATCGATGATATCGAGCACAACATTTCCGGATACTGCAGTTATTTAAAGCAGATCGTTATCCCTGCAGGGCAGAATTGAATGATGAATATGCACGCTTGAGCCTGGTGCTCTTTAAAGGCATTTGTTACAGGAGTGGATACCATGCATAAAGGATGGTCTAAAAACGAGCTGACCGATATTATTGGTGGAAAATGGATCGTGGAGCCTACAGATGATTGGCACTGTTGGAATCTGGCAGTTTCGTCCAGCGGCTGCGTGGGCCAGGGTAATTTATTTGTTGCCATCGATAAAAATAGATGGCTTCAGGGCACAGGTAACATGGGGGTTTATGCGGAGTGGACCGATACCCATACCAACTTGCCCAACTATCAGCACAAAATTGTCGGTGCCATAGTAGAACGACATATAAAAGGTCTGGATCCCTCCATCCCCCAGCTGCTAGTGGAGAACTCTTATGATGTGATCAAAAAGTTAGGTTTAGCTGCACGCGATGCATATTCGGGAAAAATCATTGCGATTACTGGCACTTCGGGAAAATCTTCCACCAAGATGATGGTTGAGCATCTGCTGAAGGGAAAAGGCACGGTCGAGTCTACCCATGGAAATCACAACTCCAGGACGGGTGTGGCCCTGACTTTGGGAAAGTGCGTTACACAGCCCGATTTTATAGTAATTGAGGTAGCTATTTCTGCATTATGGATGCGTTCGGGAGGCATTTGTAAACTTGCTCGTCCCCATGTTGCGGTTGTAACCGAAATTGCTCTGGGACAAACCGGTGGAAATGTGAAGACGGTTCGGGAAACAGCCAGAATGAAGGCTCGTATTGCCCAGGGCATCCAACCTGGAGGAATAGCGGTATTAAACCGTGATATGCCGGAGTTCGATCTGGCAAAATCTGAGGTTATAGCTTACGGAGCCAATGTAATTAGTTACGGATTTCATGAAGACGCTGATTTTCGGGTGGTTGAATGGCGGCCGGTGGATGATGGTTCCTGGGTCAGGGCGGTTATTGGCGATCAGCACATCAGGTATCATTTACCGGCCCTGGGAAGGGGAATGGTCTCTAATTCACTGGCTGCTCTCGCTGCGGTGCATGCGCTGGGAATCGATCCCGCTGAGGCGGCGGATCGTTTACAAACGATTCATTTAAAGGAATCCGTTTTGGAACCACTCAGCGCAGAATTGCCCAAAGGCGGCACGGCATACATACTCGATGACAGTTACAATGCAACAGTCGCTTCAATGCTGGCTGCTTTTGAGGTCTTTAAAGTAAATGCGGCTCAACATAAGGGTAAAAAAATCTGTATTTTGGGGAGGCTTGTAAACTTAGGGGACAGCGCCGGGGCAATCCACAAAAAACTGGCCCGACCTCTGATTGATACAGGAGCTGACTTGGTATTTCTGTATGGAGATGAAATGAGATATTTGGTTGAAGAATTACCGGAAAAAATGGTAGCGGGCTTCTATACTGACATTAAGACCTGTGCAAGGGATGCGGCCAGCATACTGGAACCCGATGATTATGTTCTGCTGAAAGGGTCTCGCCGGGCCAATGATTTCGGCCAGATTCGATCCAGTTTATTGTCGGCAATACAAAGGCAGCATGAGCTGCCGCCATTCACCCCCGGAAAGAGGGGGCTCTTATCCAACTCTAGGTATGGGCTGCAGGCAGTCGATGCGGAAAGCGGAGAGACGCTTCTAAGTGCAGGAAACACTCATATTCAAGTGAACCGCGGTCTGGGCAGTTTGTTGCTGCTGGCATTGTTGCTGGAGAATATCGCCAGGGGGAAAATGAAATTAAATGAGTATGTAACCATAAATTCTTCATCGGCCAGAGAGGCAAAAGCGTCTGCCGCAATCGGTTTTGAAGAAGGGGAACAGGTATCGCTTTATACATTGTTGAGCTTATTAGTCTGCCGGAATTCGCCAGACGTGGCATTGGCATTAGCAGAAACCATGTCGGATAAGACTTCGGAAGCCTTAAAATCTTTAAAAAATTTGGCCCGGCAGCTGAATTTGAGTGCCAGTGCCGTCGAAAATATCAGCGGCAGGCCTACAACTAAACCGCAGTACTTTACTGTAACAGATCTGAGCAAAGTGGGAAGATATTTCTTTTCTTTGCCTCCCCAATATTCAAAAATCCTCAACACAACTATGGTGGAATACAAAGGCAGGTTGTTTAATTCCACCAGCAACCTGGTGGCCAGCGGAAAAATATATGGCGGTTTCCTTTTCGGGCCGAGCAATGGGGAAGGAACTGTCTTGACTTATATAGGGGGAAGAAAAGTCGTAATCTCAGTGTGTGGCGCCAGGGATAGTTTTCAGCGCGATTACTTGCTTGCCGAAGCCATAGACCGGCTTGCAGGGACGGGGGACAGGGCGGATAATCCGATGATCAGAAGGGGATTCAACCTCCCGGTTGAACAGCCATCTATTATTCAGTTTATTGGTGATACCTATTTCGGGGAGGATTATACCATCAAACGCCAAAGAAGAGGAGAAGAAGATGCACTTACAAAGTATGGCTATGATTATTCTTTTGAAGTATTGCAACCTTTCCTGGCCCAGGGAAGTCTGAATATCGCTAATTTTGAAGGCGTGCTCACTGATTTAACTGCTTCGCCCCTGAAAGGCATCAAGCCATTTGTATTAGGCGGGAGGATTCAAGAAAGCATCCGTTCTTTAAAGAACAATCATATTCATGCTGTGACTTTAGGCAATAACCACGCCATGGATTATGGTTCACATGGACTTAAATCAACCCTCCAGGCCTTCAATGAAGGAGATATTCCATCGGCAGGGGCGGGATTAACAGGCAGAGATGCCAGCGAACCACTGCGAATTAGCATTGGAGATGGTGAAATTGTCATATATAGCGGCTATTGGTACCGACGCCCGGCACATTATGAATTTGAATCATATGCTATGGGTAATCAACCTGGCGTAGCTTGCCTGAACGGCGAGCTGATGGAGAGGATCGCCAAAGACAAACGCACTAAGTCCTCTCAAGCCTTTACCATTTTAGTTGCCCATTGGGGCACGGATTACGGACCGATACTGAAAGAACAAATGAATTATGCCAAAACATTTATGGATTGCGGGGCTGATCTGATTATCGGCCATGGTGCACATTTGATGCAGGGAATTCAACAAATAAACGGTAAATGGGTGCTCTATAGCATCGGAAATGGCGTCTTTAACAGTAATGGAGAGTACCAACAGAGAAAGATGCCGCCGTATAGTTATTTGCTGCAGCTAAGAATTCAGGAAAAAGGCGAAAAGTGCATTCGGCTTTATCCAATATTTACTGATAATTTAAAAACATTTTGGCAGCCTCGTTTTGTTACTGAAGAGGAATTCAGAGATGTAATTGCATATCAGACGCAGTTGGGTACACCCATTGATCAGTTTGATATCGGAATGGATGCATATGGTTATTACACCGAAGTCAAAATTTGAGGCTGGTTGTTTTAAGCGGCATATGAGATATTAGATCATGAAAGAGGACCGGTTGCTTCATCAGTATTTGAAGAGTTGGCAGGATCATGAAACAGGAGAGAAGAAATTTTTATTTAAAGTGTTTGGGCGGCCTGCTGGTGCTGGGCGGCTTGTTTTTGCTTGCTTTTCCATACGTTCAAAGCATATACGACCAATGGGCTCATCCAATTGCCAACATTCAGCCCGCAGAGCAGAATCCTCTACCCTCGGAAACCACTACCACAACATCCCCGGCAGGCCAGCCCCGGGACTTCCTGCCGATTTCCGGTCGCCTGCTTATTCCCAGCCTGCAACTTGAACTGCAGATTGGCTATGGGGTTGAGGAAGAAGATCTGAAGAAGGGGCCTGGTTTCTATCCCCAAAGCGGCTATCCCAGCCTTGGCAATGTAAGCATCGCCGGTCACCGCAATGCCTATGGCAGTCCTTTCCTGCATTTGAACGAATTAAAACCTGGCGATACCATCGAACTCTACTATGACAATGCTCATTATATTTACAGTGTGGATCGTGTCTATGTTACCCACAGCCGGGACTGGAGCGTAGTAGATCCCACCAGTGAACCGGCCATCACGCTGACCACCTGCACCCCTCTGCGTCCGGTGGACGGCCATTACGACCGCCTGATCGTGCGGGGCTACCTGCAATGAAATCATTATTAAATCATGCTGCTTTTTTTCATCATCATCTATTGAGTCATCTTTACCCATGATTGAGATGTTAACAGCACTCAGGGTTTTATTTACATAGGAGTACTTGCATTCGTGAGTGGAAAGTCATGGCAAAGGTTTGGTGGTTGAGGCTAAAGTCAAAAAGGACCGGATGAACCGGCCCGCATATTGGCATAGATTTTCTCTAAGCTATTCAACTTCAGCTTTTCTCTCTGTATTATCCGCTTTCGGCAGACGTCCTGCCTTGAGCAAGGCATCTCTTAAAATATACTCGATGTGGGCGTTTACGCTGCGCAATTCATCCTGTGCCCACCGTTCCAGGGCGGCATAGATGTGGGGGTCAATACGCAGTGGAAAGCTCTTTTTTATACTAGCCATGGCCTTGCCTCTAATATAAGGTGCTGGTATTCAATATAGGCTGCGCACCCCGCTCAGAAATGATGGCCACCAGCAGATTATTGATCATTGCCACTTTGCGCTCTTGATCAAGTTCTAATATGCCGTCTTCTTCCAGGCGCAATAGAGCCATTTGCACCATACCTACCGCCCCATCGACGATTATCTGCCGGGCTGCCAGTATTGCCGAAGCCTGCTGGCGCTGCAGCATAGCACTGGCTATTTCGGTGGCGTAGGCCAGATGGGTTAAGCGTGCTTCCATGACTTCGACCCCCGCCAGGGATAGCCTCTCTCGCAGCTCCCGGGTTAACTCTTCGGCCACAACATCAGCGCTGCCGCGCAGTGACAGGCCCTCTTCACCGTAACTGTCATAGGGATATTTAGTGGCTACGTGGCGCAGTGCGGTTTCACTCTGGATCTCCACAAACTGCTCATAATTGGTGACATCAAAGATGGCTTTGGCGGTGTCAACAACCCTGAAAACCACCACTGCCGCGATCTCTACCGGATTGCCCAGAACATCATTGACTTTAAGGGTTTTGCTGTTAAAGTTACTCACCCTTAAGGAAACCTTGGTGCGCATAGAAAAGGGGGTGATCATCCAAAAACCGCTGGCAGTAACGCTGCCGATGTAGCGGCCGAAAAAGGTGATAACCTGAGCCTGATTAGGTTGAACCACGATAATAGAAGAGCAGATCAGAATCGCTGCCAGTATGGAGATTATTCCCAACCCAATGGACTCGTTTATAAAACCTAATACTGCTACGGGAATCAATATGATGCCGACAAACAGAGCCAAGAAGCCGTTGATCTTCCAAGCACTTTTTTCAATCATAAAAAAACCCTCCCTTAAATTTAATCATACCTGATATGTAAATGATATCATAATAATATACAAAGAACCAGGCATCAAGTGGCAATTTAGAGTGGCAAATTATGTTTTTGCCCTGGAAAGGAGATCGATCAAAGGTGTGGTTATGTGTTTCCGGCATGGAAAAGCAATATGGTATATTAAAGGCGGGTTCGATCGAAACGGCGTTGGTTTAGCAAGGGAAACCAACGCCTCTTTTGGCTGTTATTGAATTTCAGCGGCGTAAGAAACCGTATTGCGGCCCCGTTGCTTGGATAAATAGAGGCCTCTGTCTGCGAATTCGATCAAATTAACGGCTGAATCGCCGTCTTCCGGGTAAGAGGCTACTCCAATTGACAGGGTAATGTCCAAATCAGGAAGCGCTGCGGTCTTTTGTCTGATGCGTTCGGCTACATATATGGCATCGCGGACACCGGTTCTAGGCAGGGTTACCATAAATTCATCCCCGCCATAGCGCCCTATGCTGTCAACTGCGCGGATAGACTGGTGTATTACCGCAGACACTTGCGCCAGGATTTGATCTCCCACCAGGTGCCCCAAGGTATCGTTGATTTCCTTAAAATAATCGACATCGACCATCAGTATGGTGAAATTTTGCTGGCTCTGCAGCAGCTTTTCGATTTCATCCATGATGGCGTTTTTATTGTAACACTTGGTAAGACTATCTAACTTATTGATATCCAACAATCTTTGATGGGTGTGTTCAAAATCTATGGTTCGTTTCAGAACCTCGTACTTGACCGATTTCTCCCATTCTGCCAGGCGGCGATTGGCTTCTTTGACGCGGTTGTCGAGATCGTTCTTGATATTATGATAAAAATAGAGGAAAAAGCTTCCCAGGCTAAGTCCTTGCAGAACAACATATATTATCCGGTTCGACAGTGAATCCCCCTGCAATGCTATGGGCTGCGCCCCCAGCAAAAAAAGCAGGCCCAGAGTTAGGGCGGAAAGGTTTTTACAGCCTTTCCTGGATTGAAATAAGGCCGGGATCAGGAGTACCATGTTTAAGTAAAGCAAAAAACGGTTTAATCCGGGCAGAAGCGTTTTCCAGTACGGGAGCCAGGATAATGCGATCAATATAAAAGGCATCAGGTATGCTGCCAGTATGAAGGTTCGCGCGGGAAACCCCTTGGAGGGAACAGAAAAAATTACCAGGAAACCCAGAATGACAACAGTCTGAGCACTGATAAACAGGGCTTCTGCGGTCGCATAAGGCGGATATAGATAGAGGAATATGAAAACCAGCAAAGGGGACAAAAACAGCGGCCCAGCCCAGCGCAAGGATCCGTCCTCGCGGTTAAACAGGTGGTTAATAACCACAATCAAGAGGCTGAAACCAGTGATCAATAAAAATAGTATCTGCCCTGCCAGACCATTTTGAAACATTGTTTTATCTCTTTACGGTGACTATTAATCATCAGGAGCGTAATAAGCATTCCTTTAGTTTAATATAAGTCAAGCAACAGCTTATATAAAGGGGAATTTTCAGAATGAATCTGTTGGAACAAATTATTGTTAATATAGGCAGTTGGGATAAGGCTGTACAACAATGGGCAATCACCAATCATCAGCCTGAGTTGATAGGGCTTTTTACCTGTATAACCGGATTGGGGAATTCGACTGCCCTGATTATACTCTGTGCCCTTATTTCCTTATTGCTATTTTTAAATGAACGCTGGAACCTGTTCTTGATACTGGATGTGGGATTAACTGCTGCCTGGTTGTCCATGGCCTTTCTCAAAGCACTATTCGGGCGCCTTCGCCCCCTGGGCGAGCATCTGGTTTATGCCGGGGGATTTAGCTTCCCCAGTGGTCATGCCATGCTTTCTCTGGTATTTTACGGGTTTGTGGCTTACATTGCTTCACTTTATCTAAAAGGCCGCTCCAGGTGGGGCGTACAGCTTGCGGCAGGATTGATCGTATTTTTAATTGGGGGCAGCCGGGTCTATCTCAATGTCCACTATTTCAGCGACGTAATGGCCGGATTTGTTATCGGCGGTTTATTTCTGTTGATCATGATACGAACTCACAAATGGATGGAAAAGAACGTGTTTTAAGCCATCTCTGCCGGGAGACTGAAGAAGGTCGGATTTTAATTTTCAATTATTACGAGTCTGCTCGTGTGTAAACTTGGGAGGAGCCCCGTATACCGAACGGCGCGTATGGTTCTCTGGGGGTCTGGGCCACCAATTGGGTAGCCCTTTTACCCGGAGTCGGCTACTCAATTAATGGGTAGCCCCCTGCCCGATTGGACATGATTTTCCTCGGAAATCCTGTAGGCCTTTGTTAAGCTCACAGTTGAGTTGATTACAGTAAAGCATGTTTTTTCATCAACCGATAAAGCGTACTCTTGGATACGTTCAATCTATGGGCGATCTTTTTGCGGTTGCCATTACAAAGCTTCATTGCTTCCAGCAGTTGCTCTTTTTCAGCACTGTCAATCCTGGTCTGAAGCTCATGTATGTTTTCCGGGATTTCGAGATCTTCTATTAATGAACGCATGAAATTGGGCAGGGCATCCACGCCAACGGTGCTGCCTTTGCAGAAGTTCATCGCCGATTCTATGACATTTTTTAATTCACGTATGTTCCCGGGCCAGTCGTAATTCATGAATACATTCAAGACCTCAGGGCTGAATCTTAAGACTGACAAGTTAAGGTTTTTATTCATTTCTTTCATGCCATATTCAACTATTTCGGGTATGTCCTCTTTTCTCTCCCGGAGTGGAGGCATATTGAAATTGATGACATTGACCCGGTAATAGAGGTCTTCCCGGAAACTGCCTTCATTAACCAATGCTAACAGGTCTTTGTTGGTGGCGGTAATAACCCTTACATCAATGGGAATGGTAAGTTCTGAACCGAGACGTTCAATTTCTTTCTCCTGCAACACCCGCAATAGTTTGGCCTGCATCGCCATTGGCATATCCCCGATTTCGTCCAAAAATATGGTGCCTCCGTTGGCCAACTCAAATTTGCCCATCTTTCCGCCCTTGCGCGCTCCGGTAAAGGCCCCTTCCACATAGCCGAACAGTTCCGATTCCAGGAGGGTTTCGGGAATAGCGGCGCAGTTGACTCTTATAAAGGGCTTGGAAAAGCGGCCGCCATGGAAATGTATGGCCTGCGCGAATAATTCTTTGCCGGTGCCGCTCTCACCGGTCAATAATACCGTTGAAGGCGAATCCGCTATAAGCAGCACCTTTTCTTTCAGATCGCTTATGATGGAGCTCTTCCCTATGATGTTATTGATTCCCCGGCGGGCTTTATGGATCTGGCTGAACTCATCTTTATATGAATCAAGTTCAATAATGGTCTGGGAGACGTTGGACATGATATCCCTGGTCTGCAAACCGGCAATCATATCAATATATGAACTGCCATATTTCTTTTCCACATCTTTGGGGTCAATGCTCAAGTACTTGGAAAATACTCCCGCGAAGTTGTTTTTTTTGTAGACCGGCCTTCGCGAGGTAATATATTTGCGGTTGCCAAAACGGGAATAAGCCAGGGGTTGTAGGGTGCGAGTCTTTAAAGTCCGGTCCAGGTCTTCATCATGAAAAAATTCATCGACTTTGTGTCCGATCATGTTTTCCACAGTGGTATGGTTGTAATCGGCAAAGGCCTGATTCACATATCTGATGATGCGATTCTCATCGACATAGATCATGCCCTCATAACGGCTGTCCAAAATGCTGTGAAACATTTCTCTTTCCATCGCATAAGCGGTACATTGCCGGTGTATATAGCTGTCATTTACCAGAATAAGCAACCCCCCGGCAAGATCGCTTCCAAGGGTATACTGGGAAAGATCGACAAAGGCAATGAATGGATTCTCTTCTACGAATAAGTTCTCTAAAACCAGGTCAGGAATCAGTTCAGTGATGTTGGAACCAACTGTTAAAACCTGGGCGACACTCTCACTGCCGTAACGGGCCACTATCGTACCGGATGAATCTATGACTGCCAGGGGTGTATTGTGATCTAGATCACATATTTTAGCGTTATATTTCGCTAACAAAATAAACCCTCCTAACTTCCGACAAACAGGTTAAGATAAACGGGCGTAAACCTCTCTCTATATCATTCGTAGCTCATCGCCCGCAAAAGATATGCAAAGAAGCAGAGTATGTTGCTTAACCAAATAAAATAGACAATTGGACTACAATATTTATTGTAAAGGAATTAATAGCCGGAATCTATACATTTCACTCCTTGATTCAATGCTCTGTTGAGCCCTCTGACCGATCTTAGACTGTTGTCGAAAAATGTATTGGGTTATTATAATATTTCTTTCCCCACTATATACCCAATGGCGGGTCACTCATTCATGAGACTGGTTGGGGTGAACTTTAAACTTTGGCAAAATTAGCGATTCCGCCAAGATAGGGCTCAGTAGCTTTTACGCTTTCGGGATTTTTGGGTTTTGGCCGCTTTGCGCTCCCGGCGGGCCTCTTCTGAATAGATCTGCCGGTTTTTCTCCTGTTTTTTCTGCCCGCCCAGATATTGCTGCTCCAGCCCTTTGAGCAAAACCAGCGTGTGCCCGGCGTCAAAAGTAAGGCAAACCGGCAAATCGGATTCACCATAGACCACCTTATAACCTGAAGCCTTAATTTCCGGCCAGGACTTGAGAAGTTTCCTGACCTCGGTTTTGATCACGGAAAAGTTGCGTTCACTGTGGTGGCCTTTGCCATGGTTGATGTCGAGTATATCCACGCCGTGATCCATGCACCATTGCAGGCTGCTGCGGGTCTTTTCCAGCGCTTCGTTGAGGCCCAGGCCGTGCAGGTTCAGGGTCTCCATTTGTTTCACTCCTTTAGATCTCGATTACTTGGGATAGCGGTAATGTCCGATGATCTCCCATCTCAACAAAGCGTCTTCCTCCCTGCACACACTGGCGTTGTGTATCACCAGGGGTATGCCCTCCTCATTGCGGCGGTCGCTGACAATGCCACAGTGTTCGAGTCCATTGGAAAAGCGCCAATAGACCACATCGCCCCACTGCCACAGTGTCTCATCACTGTGATTCTCCACAGACAGGGTCTGACCGTGGCGCTTGAAATAAGCCATCTGATTGGGGACGCGGCGGTGGTCAATATTGGCATCCGGACCCTTCAAACCCCATAGCTGCGGGTATTCGGAAAAGCGGTCCCGCATATCCTGGTGAATCAAGGCCTGCAGGTCAATACCGGCCCTGCGAAAGGCGCGTATCACCACATCGGTGCATGCCCCCCTATCAGGGGCGACGTCCCCGCCGGGGTAGCTCATCACCTGATAAGAGGCGTCATAACGCGTGCCGTTAACGGCTTCAGCCCTGGCCCCCAGGAGGATGAGGTCCGGGGTCTTTAACTGGTCTGCCGGGATGCTTTCCACCGGAGAAGGCGGCAAACCCTTTTCAACCGGAATTGGTATCGTAATTGGAGCAAAATCCTGTTTTGAAAAAAGGCCCCAACCGGCTATGATGCAAGCCAAGACCGCTGCTGTTGCTATAATTCGGAAGCCCGGCTTCAAATCCAACCTCTCCTCCCACTGATAATCGACTGTTGTTATAAGGATTGTAATAATATCCGGGCCGTACTTCAAGGTTTTATATCAATAACCTGGAAAGCCCCGACCTGGAAGGGTCATGATAAAAAGACTCACTTGTGTTATTATAAAAGGGTTATATTTGTTAAATACGGTTTATAAAACTCCGTTAAACCGGCCGCTGACCAAAGGGATTTTGCCAAAAGAGGAGCTTTTCCGTGAGCCAGGAGATTATTTCTGAATTGAATAAACAGCAACAGGAGGCAGTCTTGCATTTAGAAGGGCCATGCATGGTTTTGGCCGGTGCCGGGAGCGGGAAAACCAGGGTGTTGACCCGCCGGATCGCCAACCTCATCGACCGGGGCGCATCGCCGCAGTCCATCATGGCCATTACTTTTACCAACAAAGCCGCCCAGGAGATGCGTTCCAGGGTCGCCCGCCTGTTTCCCGATTTTAGCGGCCAATGGATTCAAACCTTCCACGCCGCCTGTTACCGCATTTTGCGCATGGATATTAAACGCCTCGGTTACGAGCCCAATTTCTCTATCATGGATGAAGGCGACTCCAAGACTGTTATCAAGAACATCTTAAAAGAAGAAAACGATTATGAGAATAAGCCCGAGAATATCCTCTACCAGATCAAGAAGGTCAAAAACAGTCTGGGCGAACCGGAAGCATTTTTTATGAAACTGCATGCCCCGCAATCGGTGCGGGAAAAATACCTCAGGGTCCACCGCCTTTACCAGAGCCGCTTAAAAGAGCTCAATGCCTTGGATTTTGAGGATCTGATCGTTTTGTGCGTGCGGCTTTTTACGGAATACCCCGAGGTTCTGGATAAATACCAGGAGTGGTTTAAACACATCATGATCGACGAGTATCAGGACACCAATTTTGCCCAGTATAAATGGGCCAAGCTTTTGGCGCAAAAACACCACAACCTGTTTGTGGTGGGCGATCCCGATCAATCCATTTATAGCTGGCGGGGTGCGGAACCTTTCAATATCAAGCGCTTCTTGAACGATTACCCTGAGGCCCGGGTGATAAAACTGGAGCAGAATTATCGCTCCAGCCAGTGTATCCTGGAGGCCGCCAATGCTGTTATAGTAAATAATGAGGAGCGCGAAGAAAAGCAGCTTTTCACGGAAAACCAGGGCGGAGGCAAGTTGGTCTATTTCTGCGCCGGGGACAGTTTTCAGGAAGCCCGTTTCGTGGCGGATTCTATTTCGGATTTAGTGGACCGCGAAGGGCGGCATTATAGCGAATGCGCGATTTTTTACCGCACTCATGCCCAGTCCCGGGTTCTGGAAGAGGCCTTGTTAAAAAAATATATACCCTATCAGATTGTAGGCGCCCGCCGTTTCTACGAGCGCAAAGAGATTAAGGATATCATCGCTTACCTCAAACTGGCCTGCAATTATGATGACCGCTTAAGCCTGGAGCGGATTATCAATGTGCCCCGCCGGGGCATTGGAGAAAAGACCCTGGAAAAGATACATGTCATAGCCGCTGAAAGCGGGCTTTCTTTGATGGAAGTGCTGGATAAAGTAAGTTCTATTCCGGGTATCAGCGGCAAGGTCGCAGAAAAGCTGACCGAATTTTATGGTATGATGAGGTATTTTACCGCTTTGGCCCATGAATTCGTATCGGTCAGGGAGATCATCGACCAGGTCCTGGAACTGAGCGGATACCTGGACGAACTCAAAAACAGCCATGCTCCGGACGCTGAAACCCGCATCGAGAACCTGCAGGAACTGCGCTCGCTGGCGGTGGAATTTGAGGCCCAGGGAGGCGAAAGCCTGGAGGAGTTCCTGGCCCAGCTGGCCCTGGTGCAGGATACTGACGAAATCAACCGTTCCGACACCGTTTTCATGATGACTTTCCACGGCGCCAAAGGCCTGGAATTTCCGGTGGTCTTCATGACGGGCATGGAAGAAGGGGTATTTCCTTCTTACCGCAGCGAGACCCCCCAGGACATTCAGGAGGAACGAAGACTGTGCTATGTGGGCATAACCAGGGCCATGGAAAGACTGTATCTGACCAACGCAGTGAGCAGGCTGCTCTACGGCTATGAACGCAGCAATCCGCCCTCACGCTTTTTGAAAGAAATACCGCAGGAATTGATGATATCACCGCATCATAAAGAAGTGATCACCGTACAATTGGGTGCAGGGGACACCGTTATACACCGCAAATTCGGCATGGGTATTATCACTGCTCTTATTGACGAAGGCCAGATCGCAGTGGTGGATTTTGAAAGGGCCGGAGTGCGCATGCTGCGCCTGGACCTGGCTCCGCTGGAGAAAATCGGATGATACTAGGGGGCCTTGATATTGAACGATCCAAAATCACGTATTAAGGATTTGTGCAATGAGATAAGAAAACACGAGCACCATTATTATGTGCTCGACAATCCCTTAATCAGTGACGCCGAGTTTGATGCTTTGATGGCAGAACTTATCGCTTTGGAATCGCAGTATCCGCAATTGATAACCCCGGACTCCCCCACCCAGCGGGTTGGCGGAGAGGTCTTAGATAAATTCAACACCATAACCCATCGCTATCCGCTCCTAAGCCTGGATAATGCTTTTTCCTTTTCGGATTTGGCCCAATTTAATCAACGTGTCCTCAGGCTGGTTAACCAGGCCGATTTCATGACTGAACTCAAAATCGACGGGGTGTCTGTGGTGGTGGTTTATGAAAATGGGGTTTTCCTGCATGCAGCCACGCGGGGAAACGGTCTGGTGGGAGAGGATGTCAGCGCCAATGTCCGTGCCATTAAGACCATCCCCCTCAAGTTGAAGACTGCTGTGCCCCGCCTGGAGGTGCGCGGGGAGGTATATATGCCCAAACGGGAATTCGCCAGGTTAAACGCTGAAAAAGAGGAAATAGGGGAGCGGATCTTCGCCAATCCCCGCAACGCCGCGGCCGGTTCGCTCCGGCAGTTGAACCCGCAGATCACCGCTTCCCGTTCCCTGTCGGCGTTCTTTTACGATGTGGTTTATGCTGAAGGGGCGGCCTTAAGCACTCAACAGGATATGCTGGCTTTTATACAGGAGCAAGGCCTGCCGGTTAATCCGGAATATTACCTTTGCCACGATATCCGTGAGGTTTTCAGGTATTGCGAAGAACTCGGCGAAAAGCGCCATGAACTCCCCTACGAAATAGACGGCATAGTGGTGAAACTCAATTCCCTGCCTGCGCGGGAAGAATTAGGGCAGACCGCCAAGAGCCCCCGCTGGGCCATTGCTTACAAGTTTCCCCCCGAGGAGAAAGAGACCAGGGTTCTGGATATAGTGGTTAATGTAGGCCGAACCGGGGTGATAGCCCCCACGGCCATTTTGGAAGCGGTCTCTCTGGCCGGCACTACCGTAAGCCGGGCCAGCATGCATAATTTTGACCTGGTTGAGGAAAAGGACATCCGCAAGGGCGATATAGTACTGGTTCATAAAGCGGGAGACATCATTCCCGAAATCATCAAGTCCTTTCCCGAAAAGAGAAAAGGGGACGAAGTCAAGGTCACGCCCCCGCTGAAATGCCCGGCCTGTGAAAGCCAGGTGGTGCGGCCTTCAGGAGAAGTGGCCTACCGCTGTGAAAATATAAACTGCCCGGCCCGCTTGAAAGAGAGCCTGATTTTCTTCGCCTCCCGGGATGCTATGGACATAGAGGGCATGGGTCCGGCAGTGATTGAACAGCTGGTGGAGCGCGGTATGGTACGGCGGGTGGAGGATATCTACAGCCTTACCGGGGAACAACTGGCAGATTTGGAAAGAATGGGGGCCAAATCGGCCGCCAAACTCATAGAGGCTATTGAAAGGAGCAAAAAGCAGCCCTTGTTCCGTTTGCTGACGGCGCTTGGCATTCGTCATATCGGCCCCAAGAGCGCCAAAATCCTTACCAGGCATTACGGCAATTTGGACCAGTATTATCATTTGAGTGAAGCCGAGTTAATACAAATCCCGGAAATTGGAGCGAAGATCGCGGAGAGCGTTACCGGTTTTTTTGCCGAGCCGCGCAACTGTCAAACCGTAGAAAAACTCAAATCCGCCGGCTTAAATATCATCGAGGATAAACCGCTTCAGGGGCCTCTGCCATTGCTGGGAAAGAGTTTTGTGCTGACCGGCTCACTGGTTTCGTTCACTCGCAGCCAGGCTACGCAAATCATCGAGGAACTAGGGGGAAGAGTTTCTTCCAGCGTGAGTAAGAAAACTGACTATGTTGTGGTGGGAGAGGACCCCGGCAGCAAATACGATAAAGCACAGCAGTTAGGAATCACTTTGCTTGATGAAACTGCGTTTGCGGGTTTAATGGAAGAGCACCAACAGTTATTAGCGAAAAAATAGTATCTGTGCTCAACCCATACATATAATGTATAATAATCTCGTGGTTTATGAAGATCAATGAGGTTTAACATATGGGCATACGAATTGTGGCTGACAGCTGCTGTGATCTCCCTGCAGAGATCATAAAAGATTTTAATATCGGCATAGTACAGCTCCTGGTGCGATTTGGCGAAAGGGTCTATCAGCCTGGAGAGATCAGCAACAATGATTTTTACCGGCTCATGGAGGCGTCTCCGATCTTGCCGTCCACAACCCAGCCTGCCCTGGAAGAATTGACCCGCGTCTATACAGAGGCATTAAGTGATGGATCTCAAGTTCTGGCGATTCATTTTTCATCTGGCATATCCGGTACCTTTCAGGGGGCTCAAGTAGCTCAGAAAATGCTTGACAACCCGAATCTGACTGTCTTCGACTCGCGCAAAGCCTCAGTGGGATGCGGTTTGATGGTTTTGGAGGCCGCCCGCATGGCCCAAATCGGCCATGACCTGCAGACCATACTGGAGCGCTTGGAGGAGATGCGGCAGCACCTGCAGTGCCTCTTCACGGTGGGGAATATGGAATACCTTATAAAGGGCGGCCGCATATCCCGCAGTAAAGGGACTCTGGCCAATATTCTCGATATCAAACCGATTTTACATTTTGACCGGGATGGCTACATCATGCCTTTGAATAAAGCCCGGGGGCATAAATCGGCTATGCGCAAATTACTGGATATCATGGAGAATCAGGGCGCTGATCTATCTCAACAAACGGTGGGATTGAGTCATGCCAACAGCCCGGAAAGCGCTGAATATTTGCAGCGGAATATTCTGACCCGGTTCAAGCCGCGTGAGCTGATAGTCGGAGAAATAGGCCCGGTCATCGGCGCCCATGTAGGTCAGGGTACATATGCCATATTTTTTGAGTCTTGAGGAAGACCACGACCGCTCTCCCTCAACGGGGGAGTTTTTTTTGGCCATCTTTCAGGTCAAAGCTCCATTTTTAGGGCTGGGTGTAAGCAACCGGCAGCGGAATATATATTTATTCGTGGGGGTTATAACAGATGCTGGGAACCTTGATTAATGCTTTGGCTATCGTTTTAGGCGGGCTTTTGGGATTATTGTTCCGCAAGGGTATCCCGGAGAATTTCAATCGAACCATTCAGGATGGGCTGGGGATGGTGGTAGTAGCGATCGGCCTGCAATATGCCCTCAAGGCCGATCATTGGGCTGTCCTGGGCAGCAGTTTGGCTCTCGGTGCGGTGATAGGCGAATGGCAGCAATGGGAACAACGCCTGCAAATATGGGGCGATAAGGTGCAGCAAGTCTTCCGGGCCGAAGGCAATCGATTTGTAGAGGGTTTTATTGCCGCCAGTCTGCTCTTTTGCGTGGGGGCTATGGGGATAGTGGGAGCGCTTGAAGACGGGTTGACCGGCAATTACGATGTGTTGAGCGTAAAGGCGTTACTGGACGGCATTTTTGCACTGGTTTTCAGCGCCAACTACGGGGCCGGGGTGGTATTTTCATTCCTGCCCGTTCTGATATATCAAGGCACTATCAGTATTGGCGCGGTATGGCTTCAGCCCGTTCTGACGCCTTTGATGATGAACACCATCACCTCCCTGGGGGGACTGATCATAACTGCCTTGGGACTTAATATCATCGGCGTTACCAGGATTCGCATCGCCAACCTCTTGCCTGCGCTGCTGCTGGCGCCGATTATGGTTGGGCTCATGGGGATGGCTGGAAAATAAGGGTAGGCATGTTGTATTGGTGTTTAGTGACCTGAAATTGATATAATGATATAATATGATGAAAAAAATTTGACCTGTAAGCGAGGAAAACAGAATGGCTCTAACTATTGCAGAGGTTGAACATGTGGCATTACTGGCGCGTCTCAGCTTGAGCCAGATGGAAAAGGAACAACTTGCCGAGCAGCTGGGAGCAATCCTGGAGTATGCTGATCGCCTCAAGAAGCTCGATACTGAGAATATAGAACCATTGGACCATATCCTGCCGGTATCCAACGTATTTCGCGAGGATGCGGTCAAAAGCAGTCCCGACCGGGAAGAGATGCTGGCCAACGCCCCTATGGCAGAAGATGGGCAATATAAAGTGCCCAAGATTATTTAAAGGGGTGATAAGGTGCAGCTTTGTGATTTAACAATTCATCAATTGAAAACCCGCCTGGAAAAAAAAGAAATCACTTCCGAAGAGATTTTGGACTCCTGTCTGGGGCGAATTAAGGAAGTCGAACCTGATGTGCGGGCATTTATTACTCTTCTGGAGGATAATGCCCGGAACAGCGCCCGTCTTGTCGACAAACAGGGTAATTACCGGGGCCTGTCAGGGATTCCCTATGGCTTAAAAGATATATTCTGCACCCGCGGGGTATTAACCACCTGCGCTTCCAGGATTTTGGAAAATTTTGTGCCCAATTACGATGCAACCGTGGCTGGACGCCTGATTGAAGCCGGCGGCATTATGGTGGGTAAGCTGAATATGGACGAGTTTGCCATGGGCTCTTCCACAGAACAATCAGCCTTTTTCCCCACCCACAACCCCTGGGACCACAGCAGGGTGCCGGGGGGGTCGTCAGGGGGATCTGCTGCCGCAGTAGCGGCGGGTGAAATCCCCTTCAGCCTGGGGACCGACACCGGAGGCTCTATCCGCCAACCCGCATCCTACTGTGGGGTGGTCGGGTTGAAACCGACCTATGGCCGGGTTTCCCGCTGGGGGGTAATCGCCTATGCTTCATCACTTGATCAGGTGGGGGTTTTTACCCGCGATGTAGCCGACTGTGCCCTGGTGCTGCAAACCATTGCCGGACATGACCCCCTGGATTCGACCAGTATCGATATAGCGGTTCCTGATTACGCGGAGAGTTTGCAAAATGATATCAAGGGCCTGAAGATCGCCTATCCCCGCGAATATTTCCAGCAAGGGGTCAATGATGAGGTGAAGTCGGCCGTAGTGCAGGCCTTAAAAACCTATGATTCCCTGGGGGCGGTCATAGACGAAGTCTCCTTGCCCCACAGCGAATATGCCTTGCCGGCCTATTATCTGGTGGCCACCGCTGAGGCCAGCGCCAATTTGGCCAGGTATGACGGGGTCAGGTATGGGCTGCGGGATTTCTCAGCGGAGAATGTGGTGGACATGTTCTCCCAAAGCCGGGCTCTGGGATTCGGGTCCGATGTCAAACGCCGCATCATGTTGGGGACCTATGCGCTGAGTTCGGGTTATTACGATGCCTACTACCTTAAAGCTTTAAAGGTTCGCCGCCTTTTGAAGAATGACTTCGACAGAGTGTTTGAGGATTTCGATGTAATAGCGGCTCCAACCGCTCCTACCGTGGCTTTTAAACTGGGAGAACAGACCGGAGACCCATTGACGCTATATATGAATGATATTCTGACCGTTCCCATTAATATGGCCGGTTTACCGGGAATGTCAATTCCCTGCGGCTTCGCCGGGGGGATGCCGGTAGGCATGCAGTTGATCGGCAAGCCCTTTGATGAAGGAACTATCATTAAGGCGGCGTATGCGTTTGAACAGGCTACCAGCTTCCATTTGGCCAGACCCGGTTTGGGGGTGAAATAGTGGAAAAGTACGATTACGAGATTGTTATAGGTTTGGAAGTTCATGTGGAACTGAAAACCAAAACCAAGATATTCTGCGCTTGCTCGAACAGCTTCGGAGCCGAGCCGAACACCAATGTATGCCCGGTTTGCTCAGGCTTTCCCGGCATGCTTCCGGTATTGAACCAGCAAGTAGTGGACTACGCCATTCGGGCCGGCTTGGCCTTGAATTGTGAAATTTCTCCCTATAGCAAGTTTGACCGCAAGAATTACTTCTATCCGGATCTGCCCAAGGCTTATCAAATCTCGCAATTTGATCTGCCCATTTGCCTCAACGGTTATCTGGACATTTATGTTGAGGGCCGGACCAAGCGGATCGGTATTGTCCGGGCGCACATGGAAGAGGATGCCGGCAAATTAGTGCATCAGGGCAGCATCACTCAGACCGCCTTCTCACTGGTGGACTTGAACCGCTCCGGGGTCCCATTGTTGGAGATAGTATCCCAGCCTGATATGAGAAGCGCCGCAGAAGCCCGGGAATATTTGGAAAAGCTGCGCTCCACCATGCTGTTTGCGGGGGTATCCGATTGCAAGATGCAGGAAGGGTCTCTGCGCTGCGACGCCAATGTCTCGGTAAGGCCCTGGGGCGAGGCGAAACTGGGGACCAGAACCGAAATTAAGAATCTCAACTCTTTTCGGGCTCTGGAAAAGGCTATAGAATATGAAGCCCGGAGGCAGATGGATGCCCTGGATGACGGTGAGCTCATCGTGCAGGAAACCCGCACCTGGGATGAGGAGAAACAGGTCACGCGCTCCATGCGCAGCAAGGAAGAGGCCCATGACTATCGATATTTCCCGGAGCCGGACCTGCCGCCTCTGATGATCAGCCCAGAATGGGTGGAGAGTATTGCCCGGGAGATGCCGGAACTGCCTCATCAGGCCCAGCAGAGATTGATGGATGAATATGGGCTGCCGCCTTATGACGTGGCCATTTTAACCTCAACTCCGGAATACCTGGCTTACTTTGACCAGTGCGTAGTTGATTTTTCCCAGCCCAAAGCCGTAGCCAACTGGATGATGGGCGAGTTAAACAAATATCTTAACCAGAGCAATATGGAGATTTCAGCTTGCCTGGTTCAGCCCGGTCATTTGGCAGCCCTGTTGAAAATGGTTGATGAAGGTACTATTAGCGGTAAAATGGCCAAAGACATATTTGCTGAAATGTTTGCCAGCGGAAATGAACCGCAGGGAATTGTCAAGGAAAAAGGCCTGGCTCAGATATCGGATCAAGATACCTTGATTGCTATGATAGAAGAGGTTTTAAAGGCCAATCCCAAAGTGGTTGAAGACTACCTGGGCGGCAAGCAAAAAGCGGCCGGGTTTTTAGTAGGGCAGGTTATGAAGGCCACCAAAGGCCAGGCCAATCCCACCCTGGTGAATCAATTAATTGATAAGTGTTTGTCGGCCCAATAGTGTAATAGATAGACCAATATTCAAGTGATGGGGAAACCTGACCCTGAAAGGGTAAGAGAGGAGTGAATCTTATATGGATATAGACAGAGGCCGAGAATGGTTTATGGATGAAAACGCTAAAATCAGCATCGTAGATACTACCCTGCGCGATGGGGAGCAAACCGCAGGGGTAGTCTTTGCCAACGCGGAGAAGGTAAGAATTGCCAAGTTTCTTGACAGTGTTGGGATTGATCAAATTGAAGCCGGTATACCGGTTATGGGCGGTTTCGAAAAGGAGTGCATCAAACAGATTGTCAGCCTGGGGCTCAAAGCCAGCGTTATGGCCTGGAATCGGGCGGTGATCTCCGACATCAAGGAATCCATCTGCTGCGGCGTTGACGCTGTAGCTATATCTATTTCTACATCCGACATCCATATCGAACACAAACTGCAGACTACCCGGCAGGATGTGTTAAACCGCATGCAGCAGGCCTGCGAATTTGCTAAAGACCAAGGCATGTACGTCTCGGTTAATGCTGAAGATGCCTCCAGGTCCAATCCGGAATTCTTGACCGAATTTGCCCTGGTGGCCAAACATGCCGGGGCTGACCGCTTAAGGTTCTGCGACACCGTGGGTATACTGACCCCGCTGACCACCTATCGCTATATTAAGACCCTGATCGATGCGGTAGGCATCGATGTGGAAATGCACACTCATAATGATTTCGGTATGGCGACTGCCAATGCCCTGTCGGGTGTCTATGCCGGGGCTAAGTATGTGGGGGTTACCATAAATGGTTTGGGAGAACGGGCGGGCAACACCTGCCTGCAGGAAATGATTATGGTTTTAAAGTACCTCATAGGCATGAAATTGCCTTACAACACCACCATCTTCAGGGAAGTGGCGGAATATGTAGCCCGGGCTTCAGGAAGGATATTGCCGGTCAATAAACCCATAGTAGGGCGCAACATATTTTTCCATGAATCCGGAATTCACGGTGACGGGGTTCTCAAGAATCCCCTTACCTACGAGGTGTTTTCACCGGAAGAGGTCGGTTTAGAGCGGCAGATCGTCATCGGCAAGCATTCCGGATCAGCCGCGGTGGCCTCCAAATTTACGAAAGAATATGGCATTGAACTTTCCAAAAAAGAAGCCGAGGAATTATTGGGAAAGGTGCGCCAGATGGCCATCGATCTCAAGAGATCATTGTTTGACAAAGAATTGATGTACATCTATGAAGACTATATCAAAGGAAGAGGGGACCGCTTTGGGCAAGACAATAGCTGAGAAGATTCTGTCGTTAAAGAGCGGCCAGGATGCCAGAGCCAATGATATCGTGGTGGCTGACCTGGACTTCATAATGGGGCAGGATGGCACTTCACCGCTGGCCATTCAGGCCTTTCAGGAAATGGAAGCCAAAAAGGTGTTTGACCCGGCAAAGATCGCTATGGTCATTGACCACAGTGCTCCCAGCCCTTTACAGGGGGTGTCGGAACTGCATGATCAGATGCGCCGGTTCGCCGATCAGCAGGGTATTTTCCTTTATGACATCGGAGAAGGCGTATGCCATCAGCTGGTGCCGGAGCAGGGCCATGTGGTTTCAGGCGACCTGGTTATTGGAGCTGATTCACATACCTGCACTTACGGGGCTATCAACGCCTTTTCCACCGGAGTCGGATCAACCGACCTGGCGGCCGGCTTAATTTCCGGGAAGTTGTGGTTTAAGGTCCCCGAAACCTTCAAATTCGTGGTTAATGGTACTTTGCCTCCCGGGGTTTACTCTAAAGACTTGATACTCCATCTGATTGGAGATGTGACTGCAGATGGCGCTACCTATATGGCTGCCGAATATGTCGGCCCGGCCATTGACGCCCTATCCGTCGAAGCCCGTTTCACCATCAGCAATATGGCCATTGAAATGGGCGCCAAGGTGGGCCTGATGGAAGCTGATGACAAAACCCGGGCCTGGGTCGAAGAACATGGCAAACGCCCCTTCGCTCCGGTGAAGGCCGATCCCGACGCAGTTTACGCCCAGGTCAAGGAATACGATGTTTCCAATCTGGAGCCCCAGGTTGCCAAACCGCATACCGTCGACAATGTCTCCCCGATCACTGAAGTAGCGGGAACACCCATTCAGCAAGGGGTTATCGGCACTTGCACCAACGGGCGCATTGAGGATCTGCGCATTGCCGCAGCCATACTGAAAGGGCGGCGGATTCGCCCCGGGGTTCGCCTCATCGTAGCCCCTTCTTCACGGCAGGTGATGCTGCAGGCTATTCGCGAGGGGCTTCTGGAGACTTTCGTGGAATCCGGCGCAGCCGTGGTAACACCGGGTTGCGGTCCTTGCGTTGGCACCCACAATGGTGTGCCGTCTGACGGCGAAAATGTGATCTCAACTGCCAACCGCAATTTCAAAGGACGCATGGGGAACAACAAGGCATTTATATATCTGGCATCCCCGGCCACAGTAGCAGCTTCGGTGTTGACCGGTGTCATTACTGACCCCCGGGACTATATTAAATAAGGTGAGGAGGCCGAGCAGTTGAGTTTACGCGGTAAAAGCCATAAATTTGGGGATGATGTTAACACCGATTACATCATTTCGGGAAGACATAAATTTAAAACCCTCGATATGAAAGAATTGGCCAAACATGTTATGGAGGACCTGGACCCCGATTTCTACAACAAGGTGAGCAAAGGCGACTTTATCGTGGCGGGGCGGAACTTCGGTTGCGGATCATCCCGGGAACAAGCCCCTTTGGCGATTATCAATGCTGACATCAGTGTGGTTCTGGCCAAGTCCTTTGCCCGCATATTCTATCGTAATTGCATCAATACCGGCCTGCCTCTGGTAGAATGCAACACTGACTTGATCGATGCCGGTGATGAATTAGATATAGATCTGCAAGCCGGTGTGGTGCACAATCTCACCAAGAACATTGATATACCCACCACCCCATTGCCGGCGGTTATGCTCAAGATCCTCTCCGACGGCGGTTTGGTCGAGCATTTCAAGAAATACGGCACTTTCAATTTCGACTAGGGAGCCTCTCCGGGTATCTAGTCCAATCCTATTTATGACAGGCGAATTTATGAGGAGGTTATTTGTATATGACTCTCACCCCGGGCGAAAAGATCACGGTTAAGGATGGTGTCTTACATGTGCCTGACCATCCCATAATTCCTTTTATCATAGGGGATGGAACCGGCCCCGATATATGGGCGGCGGCTTCACGAGTCCTGGATGCGGCGGTAGATAAGGCCTATCAGGGCCGCCGTAGTGTTGTCTGGAATGAGGTTTTGGCGGGAGAGAAGGCCTTTAATCTCACCGGCGAATGGCTGCCGCCGGAGACCCTGGATGTTATCCGCGAATATATCATTGCCATCAAAGGACCGCTTACCACTCCGATTGGAGGAGGCATACGCTCCCTGAATGTAGCCTTGCGTCAGGAGCTGGACCTATATGTGTGCCTGCGCCCGGTGCGTTATTTCCCGGGGGTGCCGTCACCGGTCAAGAAGCCGGAGGATACCGACATGGTCATCTTCCGGGAGAACACCGAGGACATCTATGCCGGTATCGAGTATTCCCACGACTCGGCTGAAGCCAGGAAATTGATCGACTTCCTGCAACGGGAACTGGGTGTTACCAAGATACGCTTCCCGGAAAGCTCAGGCATGGGAATCAAACCGGTTTCCGAACAAGGCAGCCAGCGCCTGGTACGGGCTGCCATCCAATATGCCCTGGAAAACGGGCGCAAAAGTGTAACCCTGGTCCATAAAGGCAACATCATGAAATATACCGAAGGCGCGTTTAAAAACTGGGGTTATGAGCTGGCTGAAAGCGAGTTTGGCTCCAGGGTGTTCACCTGGGCGGAGTATGACCGCATCAAGGATGAACTGGGCGGCGACGCCGCTGATGCGGCCCAGGCCGAAGCGGAAAAGGCCGGCAAAATAATCATCAAGGATGCTATTGCGGATATCTTCCTGCAGCAGATATTGACCCGGCCGCGTGAATTCGATGTGGTGGCCACCTTAAACCTCAACGGCGATTATATTTCAGACGCCCTGGCGGCACAGGTAGGCGGCATCGGCATCGCCCCCGGGGCTAACATCAACTATGTGACCGGGCATGCCATTTTTGAGGCCACCCACGGAACCGCACCCAAGTACGCCGGTCTGGATAAAGTCAATCCTTCCTCGGTGATACTGTCCGGGGAGATGATGCTGCGCCATTTGCAATGGAATGAGGCCGCTGATCTGATCATAGCGGCGGTGGAAAAGACCATCGCCGGCAAAGTGGTGACTTACGACTTCGCCCGACTGATGGAAGGGGCCACCGAGGTTAAATGCTCACAGTTTGCGGATGAATTGATAAAGAATATGTAAAGCCGGTGGCATTAGGAAGCGATTTACATGGGACGGTTGGGAAACCGTCCCTTTATCATCCTGAGCTGTCCACAACTAGCCCGGGAGTAGCTCCATTAGACAGTCAAATTGCGTATCCCGGCGATTATGGCAGTAATGATATCGACGCGCTTAAAAGGCGTTATCAGATAATATCCGTCTACATAATCATATATCTGGCTAGCCATATCTATGGATACCTCCACCGCTAGCCGGTGGGCTTCTTCTCTGGGAATATCCCGGTATTGTTCCACGATTTCCTCCGCAACATATATGCCCGCCACCTCATTGTTCATAAAGCAGGCATTGCGGTGGCTCATGATAGGCAGAATGCCTCCCAGGATGCTGGCATTTAACTCCTGACGGGCTTTTTTGATATTCTCAACCGCCTGCCGGCTCAGCACCGGCTGGGTCAGGAACATGGTCACGCCCTGAGCGATTTTCTTTTGCGCCCGCTGCAGCTGGCTGCCAAAATTTCTGGCATTTACATTTAAAGCCGCGCAAATGTTAAAAGGGGACGAAAACACGGTTTCGTTCAGATTTCGGATATAGCCTGCCAGTACGGCTGAATTGAAGCTGAATATCCCCTTGATTTCGTCGCGCTGGGCGGTGGGAACCGGGTCGCCGGTGACCACCAAAACATTGTTGACGCCCTCGATGCTAAGTCCCAGCAAGAGGGCTTTGGTGGCGTTGATATTGCGGTCCCGGCAGGTCATATGAGGAATCGGGGTAATATCCAGTTCTCTTTTCAATTTGCAGGCCATCAGGCTGCTGTCCACCCTGGCCCTGGCCAGCGGGCAGTCGGCAATGGTAATGGCGTCCACCCCGGCTTGTTTGAGAAGCTGCGCTCCTTCCATAAAGAAATCGATGTCCGTATCGATAGGCGGGTCCAGCTCTACAGCAAGCACCTTTTTTCCCTGTTTGATTTTATCCGTCAGCGGATTCTCTAAGGGGACTTTGACCCGGAACGCTTGCGGCTGAGCGGTCTTCTGCACGATTTCTCCCACCGTCAGGCCTTTAAGACGGGCCACCGTTTCACGGATATAGGCAGGGGTGGTGCCGCAGCAACCTCCCAGGATGGCGACCCCTTGTCTGGCCAGCTCCAGCATTTTGCCAGCGAAATATTCCTTGCTGTTATTGAAGTAGATGCGGTTGTTTACCGTGGTGGGATAGCCCGAATTGGGCATAACCGAGATGATTTTGTCCCGGATGTCGAAAGTTTTGATGTATTCCAATAAATGTGAAGGTCCGGAATAGCAGTTAAAACCACAGGCATCGATGCTGGGCCATTGCCATACTTTTTCCAGCAGTTGATGACCGGATATGCCCATTCGGGTCAAACCTTCCGGTGATACTGCGAATTCTGCCAGTATATAAGCCTGGGGGTTGTGGTCTTTGATATATTGAGACACTTCCAGCAGATCGTCGGCACTGCTAAAGGTTTCAAATATGAAGTGTGACGCTCCCAGGTCCAGGAATACATTCACAATTTCCTGATACTGCTCCCCAATGTCGGCGGTATCATCCCCGGGTATGGGACCAATGTCGGCGAACACCTGCACCTGAGTACCGCGTACCGCCTCTTCGGCCAGACGGTAACCCCGGCAGATGACTTCCCTGACAGTTTCAAAATCACGATTCAGGCTGATCCGGTTAGCCCCAAAGGTATTGGTCTTGATGGCCTGACAACCGGCCGAGATATATTCACGATGGATGCTTACGATAGTGGCCGGGTCGTACAGATTGGCCAGTTCACACGGGCTTACCGGATTCACCGCCCGGCTGGCATAATAAGTTCCCATGGCTCCATCAAAAATGTAGGGTTGCTCGATTGACTGTCTCATGGCGATGAATACCTTTCTTACAAAATCCCATGACCTGCACTGGCCTTAAATCTCGACTACCCGTATATTATACCTTACTGCATTTTTATATTGATAAGCATTTATTCCTTGCTGACCAACTATGAACCCATCTACAGGGCTGGTCGCGATTCATAATGATGATAACTGAATTATGTTATAATTCAATATATCCTGACCTGTGGACAATCGTTGGCTCTTGGGCCTGGTGGTAATGACATGTATCTTTGGATTTATGCCTCCAGTGCAGTTGTTAAAGGGAAGTGAAGCAGATGAACAGCCGCTTTGCAGAATCGTTATTAAATAAAAACAGCTTCTGTGTAACCTGGGAATTGGTGCCAGGCCGGGGAGCACATGAAAAATCCCAGCAAGATGCGGTAAAAGCGGCTAGACTAGCCGCTGCTGACGGCAGGATTCACGCCGTGACCATCACCGATAATCCTGGGGGGCGGCCCGCCTTGTCAGCTAGTTGCCTGGGGATAGAGATTCAAAAGCTGGGCATAGAGGCGCTTATCCATTTTACCTGTAAAGACAAAAACCGCAATCAAATCGAGTCCGAGTTGTACGCCCTGGAGCGGGCCGGTGTGGAAAACCTCTTGGTCATGAGCGGCGACTACCCCAGCAGTGGATTTAAAGGCCGGCCCAAACCGGTTTTCGACCTGGACCCGGTGCAGCTGCTGGATTTAATAAACAGTTTGAATAACGGCGCCAGCGAACCCTCTGCGGGGGCTAACCCCTGCCAGCCCACCCGCTTCTTCGCCGGCTGCGTGGTTTCACCGTTTAAGGCCAGTGAAGCCGAACTGATGGCACAGTATTATAAACTTAAGAAAAAGATCGATCATGGCGCCCGTTTTGTCATTACCCAGCTGGGTTTCGACGCCCGCAAATTTCATGAGGCCTTGCAGTTTGTAAAGCTTTATCGCCCCGAACTGCCAGTGATAGGCAACATCTATGTCCTGCCTTTCGGCGCTGCTAAAATGATGAACGCCAACCAGCTGCCGGGCAGCGTGGTTACCGACCGGCTTTTAGAACAAATAGACCAAGAACGAAATGATGAGGACAAAGGCAGCGGGGCTCGCCTGCTGCGGGCCGCCAAAATGTACGCCTTTATGAAAGGCATGGGCTTTGACGGGGTGCACCTGGGGGGGCATAATCTCAAATATGAACAGGTTGCATACATCACCGAAAAAGGGGAAGAACTCAGCTCTGACTGGATGAAGCTGATACCTGAGTTCGATTACCCTCAAACCGGCGGCTTTTATTATTATGAACCAGATCATGCCAACGGACTTAATACCAAGACTCCGGTCAACCGGACCGGTTTAGTGCCCGAGTATCCGGTTAGCGCCAATCACCGCTTGATGCGCTGGTTCCATCAGGTTTTTTTCCAGCCTGGCGGTCATCTGTTCCCCCTCATGGCAAAATACTATAAAGGGAATAAAAACCCCGAAAAATACCGGCTTGAGCACTTGCTGAAAGTGATAGGCAACGGCTGCCAGGATTGCGGTGATTGCGCCTTGCTGGATATCGCTTATCTGTGCCCCATGGCGCAATGCCCGAAAAACCAACGCAATGGAGCTTGCGGCGGCAGTATGAACGGCTGGTGCGAGGTATATCCCCAGCAGAAAAAATGTATTTGGGTAAAAGCCTATGCCATGCTCAAGGCTTACCATGAAGAGAGCCAACTGGAAAATCTTTATGTACCGCCGGTTAACTGGGACCTATATCATACCTCAGCCTGGTATAATTATTTTACCGGCCGCGACCATTCCGCTGTCGGCAAAAAGATGGAATAAAATAGGCGGACGCACTGGGAGAACTAGTTTCTGGTGCGGCTGTTTCCTTTAATAATAAGCCAGGCCGATGGTGCCGGGCCCGACATGGGCGCCTATGACCGGGCCGGTCTCTCTGACGTAGATAGGTCCGGAGTAAATTTGGGCTAAGCGCTGTCTCAATTCTTCGGCTTCTTCCGGTGCGTCCACATGGGTAACGGCCAGTTTCTCCACCTGGGGAGACAGGGCGGAAAAAGCCTCCACAATCCGGGTTACTGCCTTGTGTTTGGTGCGGATCTTGTCAAACACATCTATTTTGCCTTCATGCAAGTACAAAATCGGCTTGATCTGCAGCATGTTGCCGAAATATTTGGCGGCCGGGCCGATGCGCCCGCCTCTTGACAGGTATTCCAGATTATCTACCACGAAAAATACTTTGGTCTTGGGGATCATACGTTTCAACTCATTCAGGATGGCATCCATGCCCTGCCCGTCCTGGCGCATTTCGCAGACCCTTATTATCTGCAGAGCCAGACCTATGGTAGAAGACCATGAATCTATTACATGAATCCTGACATCACTCCGGTTCAGCAGCCCCTGGGCCATCTCCGCAGAATGCCAGGTGCCGGAGAGACGCGAGGATATCACTATCACCAGGGCTTCGTCGCCGAGGGGCAGTGAGCGGTAGACTTCTAAAAAATCGCCGGCTGACGGCTGCGAGGTAGTCGGAAAGACCGGTTGACTGCGCATGACCTGGTAGCATTCGCGATTGCTTAAATCTATACCTTCCCGGTACTGTCTGCCTTGCATCATTACATTAAGAGGGACTACCCGAATATCCTCGTCTTTCAGCATACTTTCAGTGAGGTATGCCGTACTGTCAGTTATAATGTGTATGGCCATTTCAATTATTCCCTTCACACCTGAATATGATGGTAAATATAATTGAACAGCCGCGAACTGTCAATATTTAAGCCGGTTATTTAGACTTTAAGACTGTTTGCGTTCTGCCCCAAGAACTGAACCCTGATCTGAGCGTATTTTTCTTCCAGATCGCCGATAATAGAGGTTATCTTTTGAAAATCATGCTCCCGGGCGGCTTTTTCCAATTTGCCGGCCAGCTGTGAAATGGCTGCCAGGCCATACATGCCGGCAGTACCCTTAATGTCGTGCCCCAGGCTCTGCAATCCGGGCAGGTCTTTTTTTCTCCAGGAGGCGTACAGGGATTCCAGCATTTCACCCAGCATTTCGAGAAGCTCAGGCATCAGCTCATTGATGAGCAATCTGTCATTTTCCAAGGCGGTGTCTCTGTTCTGTTGAGGCAGGTGCTGAGTTATTATTTCCGCCAGTTCCCTGGCTTTAAAGGGCTTGGAGATATAATCGGTACAACCGCTGGCCAGACATTTTTCCCGGTCACCCACCATGGAATTGGCGGTCATGGCGATAACCGCCACATGATTGAGGCTGGCATCCTGGCGAATTATCCCGGCAGTTTCATATCCGTCCATAACGGGCATCTGCATATCCAGCAAAACTACATCGAACGACTCTTGATGCAGGGCGTTCAGGCATTCCAGGCCATTGCTTACCACACGGCAGTAGAAGCCATAATTATGCAGCATCTGTGAAACAATTTTTTGATTCAATAAATTGTCTTCAGTGACAAGAATGCGGGCGGGGTCAAAATTCAGTACAGCGTTGTCAGCAGTTTGTGCTGCCGGTGATATGCCGCCGTGATTTGGCTCAGCAGTCCCTGCAGCCTCCTGCAAGGGTATTTCTATATAGATGGTGGTGCCTATTCCAAACTGGCTTTCTGCCCGAATCGTACCCTCCATTAGATTGACCAGCTTCTGGCAGATATATAAACCCAGCCCGGTTCCTCCGTATTTACGGGTAGTGGAACTATCCGCCTGAGTAAAGGGAGCGAAAATCTCCGGCAATTCTTCAGAGCTTATGCCGATGCCGGTATCCTTAACGGCCACTGCCAGGCGCGGGTCGTCAGGGGAGCCGCTTTTGCAGGCTTCAATGGTGACCGAGCCCTGATGTGTGAATTTTACTGCATTGCTCAGTACATTACTCAGTATCTGCTGCATCTTGGCCTGATCCAAATAGATCATCTCGGGCAGTTCTTCGTCAACGTTTAACTGTACCTTTAAACCTTTGGCCTGTAACAATGGCTCCACGATTTTCAAGGACCGGCTGAGCAGGGGGCGGATGCGGCAGCAAGTAGGGTTGAGGTTGACCAGGCCAACTTCGATTTTGGATACATCGAGAATTTCGTTGATAATCGCCAGCAATTGTTCGCTGCATTCTCTAATCACATTTAAATTTTCCTGTTGGTTACGGTTCAAAGCGCTTTGCTCCAACAAGTCCACCGAGCCCAGCACACCTATCATGGGGGTTCTGATTTCATGGCTGATATTAGCCAGGAATTGACTTTTTGCCTGGTTGGCGGACTCGGATTCATGGAGGGTAATAACGGTTTCGGTAATATCTGTTGCGGTGATGACCTGACAATTGGGCAGATCCTCTATAAGCTCAATACGGTATCTGAAGAATCGTTCCTGCTCATTGACAATGCGCTTAGATTCAAACTGAACACTATTATTGTTAGCTAAACCGGTCTGCACCTCCAGGAGGTCAGGTTGGGAAATCGATAAGATCTCGGCCAGGACAGCTTCGTCCACTACCGTGGCTTCATTCAATTCAAACAGCTTTTCGGCGGGCGCATTTTGGTAGAGCAGCATGCCGTCAGGGTTTAAGACCAGGATACTATGCGGCAGTTGGTTGAGGATCATAGACTGGCAGTGTGCTATATCCCGCTCATAGCTGTTAACACATCCTGAAGCAGGTTTTTTCGACTCACGGTTGCGCTGCTGCCAAAACGCGTAAAAAGCGATAAAAAGTGCTGCACTCATTATGGCCCCGGGCAGGTAAAATTGACACAATCTTGTCACTATTGCCGGATTATTAAAGTATATTGTCAGACTTGAAATAAGAAATATGAGGCAGACAGCGATTACAACTCCCCGCCCGCTTAGTAAATAAGACATGATTGCCTGTCCTCCGCTACAATAATTCAAAATCTCCAAAAAAAGGGGGTAACTATAAGATACAGCATCAGAGCTGAGAAAAATGTCTGCTTATGGTTAGAAACAGTAGTTTTTTTTAGAGTATGTTGACGAAGCTTGTATAAATAAATCGCTTTTGATATCCAGTGGAGCTATTCAGATTGAATTATCCGGGGTTTAACTGGAAAGGAGAATTGTGGAACGGAGCGAAACCCGTCCTTTTTTGGCAGGAATTATAGGCATTCTGGTGAAATATTAGTAATAGTAACGCGTATTTAGAATTATGAAAAAGTATCGGGGAGGACTTATTATGCGTGTCAACAAATTTGCTGCCGGCTTCGCTGTTCTGGCCTTGGTTTTAGGACTCCTGTTAATCCAGCCTCTGGCACTGGCCCAGCGGGCGGTAACTATATTTTTGGATGGCCGGGAGATTCGATCCGACGTGGCTCCGGTAATTATTGACGGACGCACCATGGTGCCCATTCGCGCCATCAGTGAGGGTCTGGGCATGGCAGTGGAATGGGATGATAAGAACTATCGGGTTTTAATCAGCAGCGCAACTGTACCGGTTAGCGGGACAATCCCTTCCTTTGCCGACAATTTGGACATTCGCGGGCAAGCCGTCCTCAGTGCCGAGCAATTAGAGGCTTTGATGATTAAGAACAATCCCGACGCCCCCCGCGAATTGCCGGAATTGTACCTGAGCATTGGCGCTGAGTATGGAATCAGAGGGGACATAGCCTTTTGCCAGGCTGCTAAAGAAACCGGCTGGTGGAGATTCGGCGGTCTGGTTCAGCCTTATCAGAACAATTATTGCGGTCTGGCAGCGACCGGGCAGGCTGCGACCGGTGCGGAGGATCTGCGCGGGGCGGATCCTGGCCGGGTACGGTTTGAAAATGGAGTGCACGGCGCCATTTTCTCCTCCCCCGCTGCCGGGGTTGAAGCCCATATCCAGCATTTGTACGCTTACGCCTGCAAGAATACCCTGCCGTCTGGAAAAAGCCTTGTAGATCCCCGGTTTGTCCTGATCACCCGCGGTATAGCGGCACAATGGAGCGATCTGAACGGGCGCTGGGCTGTACCCGGAGTGGGCTATGGAGAAAGCATATTGACGGATTATTATTATAAAGCCTTTACCAGTACCTCCAATTATGCCCTGAGTGAGCAGGAGCAACTGAAGCGCTTGCAGATGGAAAATCAATTGTTAAAACAAGAAATTAACCGTTTGAAGGCCATATAGAAAGGCTGGATAAAGGCAGTTGAGCTTTGGAAATGGATGTTCTACGCTCAGTTCTGTGCCAGTCAGTGAGTTGGCCGTGAAAGGAAAAATATAATTAAAAGAATAAAAAACCGTTTTCAGCCCCGGCTGAAAACGGTTTTTATTTTTAACCTTAGGCAGCTATGCTGGCTTTCTGCTTGGCAGCCACCGATTTACGGTGGAAGGAGCCGAAAGGAGCCCCTGTCGGCAATACGCTATAGCCGTAATGCACGTTCAAAACCGTGGCCCCGGCTAAATAGAATGAGAATATCGAGACCAGCAACTCTGAATAGGCAGCCACTTCATGCCACATATGTGCATCCCCGATCTGCAAGCTGCTGAAGGACAGACCTAAAAAGAGAAAGTCAATAAAAAAGAATATTAAAAAGAGTACTTTATTGGTCCCCATGGCTCCTACGGTCATGAATAAGGTGAAGATCAAATAACCGAGGAAAGCGAAGCCCAGTTGTTTGGGATCAATAATAGCAGCTTCGTTCAAACCAATAGTGCCATTACCGGTCATCCAGGTCATAGCGACGCCGAACCAGAAAAAGCCGTAAGCGCAAAACGCGGTTCCCCCGAAGGTATTGTTGTGTTTAAAGTCCAGTAATCCTGCGACAAATTGAGCACTTGCGCCCAGAAAAATAGCCCAGGGAATAACATAAGCAGTTCCCTCGGTAATCCCCAGCTTCTGCGAAGAAGCCACCAGCGTAACAATGGCCAACCCCAGCAAGCCTAATGGGGTTGGATTGCCTACCAGTTCCTGAATATGACCGGTTACCTTCATTTCATTAGTCATTTTCTACTATTACCCCCCGTATAATGTGAAATATTGTAATCGGATCTGCCTTGGAAACGTCTTCAGCCGGCCCCCTTTCCCTGCAATAAATTTGTGAAATAAAGTTCTTACGACAAATGCAATTCAACATTTCCGACAGAAAATCCTGCTAAATGACAGCGGCCTTTATATTAGCTGATAGAACGCCCGGCCAGAGCGCTGCTTCAGCTTGTGAGCACGGCAACAAAAAAGCCGTCCTATTGTGGACGGCTGCTCATATACATTTATCAAGTAGTATATAAGCGAAATTAAGAAGGGGTAGGGAAAGTAACGGCTTCACAATAATTGGCTTAGTAAGTTGATAATCAGGTTCATAACCGGTATTCATAAGTTGATAATCAGGTTCATAACCGGGTGTTCATCGGGTACTGCTTCACAACTGTTTGTGATGCTCCCTGCGCCTGATTGTCGGGGATGGGTCTTTATTGCTTCACCTGATAACAATCTATGAGGTGAGTTCGGGAAAGGTGACAGGAGTATGGAGAGATTTTATAAAATAGGTGAGGTGGCTGAGCTGCTGAACATCGAGCAGCACACTTTACGCTACCTGGAAAACAGCCTCAAGATAAAAATCAAGCGTGACGAACGCGGCGACCGGATGTATAGCGAGGCCGATCTGGACACATTGCGCCTGGTTTTGCAGCTTAAAGAAAAAGGGTTGAATACTACTGCCATAAAACTGGCCCTGGAGACCGCACAGGACAGCGAGGACGGCCAGCAGCCCGGGCTGGTCAGCGTCCAGCCAGAGAACAACATCAAAGAAATGGTCAGTATAGCCCGCAGGATCATTGAACAAAATGATGAACTGATGCAGCAAAACCACAAGCTGGAAGAAAGGATGGCGCGTCTGGAGAAAAAAATTGAGGAGCGCAACGTGGAACGGGAAAAAAAGATCGACGAATTCCTGAATCTGTGGAGAGCAGAACAGGAAGGCAAAGGGCGCTCCTGGCTGTCCTGGCTGCGCGGTAAATAATTTATTTAATTCCTGGCCTGCATAAAACAGGTGTTTCCGCAGATTAAACAGCTTTGCCGCTTAACCTTCAGAGGAGCGGTTTGATTGGCTGTTCTCACCATCTGCAATACCGTCTGGCAATGAGCCTCGTCCCTACACTCTACCGCCAGGACACTGGCCCCTTCCATGCCTCCGACCCCTCCGGCCGCCACCTGCACTGCATCAGCCCCGGCTAGTATTCTTATACTGTCAATTTCGGTTATAATCCTGGTGTTGGGAACCGTTATGTAGCCGCACTTGTAACCCAGACAGAGGCTGCTCTCAGGGGCTCCTGCCATCCACCGCTCAGCTTCAATACAACTGGGGATCGCTTTTTCCAATCCTACCGGGGCTATCCAGTGAATTCCCCGGGCCTTGATGGCGCCGATCGCTTTTCCCACCGTTCCGCCCTGGTCGTCTCCGAGCAGAACCCCGATAAGACCTGCGCTGTCAAATGCATTGGCACCTTTTATGAATACATCCCCTGACCGCATGCTGTTCAAAAATTCCAGCCATTCGGTTTGAACAGGAGTGCCTTGATCCAGGCACCATGGAGCGACCCGTTGGTCCTTTTCAGTAACACAGGCGGCCCTTTGCGTAATAATCCCGGCTGCGTGAGGTTCCAGGTTTTTTATCTCCACATTCAACAGGGCTTTGGCCACCATGACATTTGTGGTTCCGGAGGCGATGATGATTTTGCCTTGACGGAAGGCCTTCTGCACCTCGGGAAGGGCTGCCACAGCCTGACCGATAAGCACCTTGGCTGCTGCCGGATGCAATGCCAGGGTAGTAATCACTGTTTTTCATCCTTTCGACTGACTTTTGACCTAATTATACCGCAAATTGTTTTATCCACTGCAAGGCTATCCATATTCTTAATAATGGGCATTTTTTAGAAGCCGTCTCTTTTGTTATTTATTTCCTGGCATCCTTTATTGACCTTGACGCAACGTAAAGGTGTATAGTGATTTTGTCGGGAGTTGATGGAAATGGAATATACGGTTCAGAAACTAAGCCGGCTGGCCGGAGTCAGCCCCAGGACATTGCGCTACTATGATCAAATCGGCCTTCTCAAGCCCGCCCGGATCAGTTCATCGGGATATCGCATTTACGGTCGTGAACAAGTGGACCGTCTGCAGCAGATCCTCTTGTACCGGGAAATGGGCGTGGACCTGGAGCAGATCAAGGCAATGTTGTCGGAACCATGCTTCGATGGCCTGAAAGCCCTGAAAGAGCACCATTGTAAACTGTTGATGAGAAGGCAGCAACTGGATTCACTTATCGCCAATGTTGAAAAGACCATAGCCATGACAGAAGGGAGAATCATCATGACCGATGCTGAGAAGTTTGCCGGTTTTAAGCGCCGACTGGTGGAAGAGAACGAGCAAAAATACGGGGAGGAGATAAGGGGCAAATACGGCGACAAAGTGGTGGAGGCCTCCTATCAGAAGGTGCTGGATATGACTCCGCAGCAATACGCCGAGATAGAGCGTTTGAGCGCCGCCTTCAATGACACCCTGAAAGAGGCCATGGCAAGCGGCAATCCCGGAGGGGATCTGGCCCAGCAGGCCGCTGACCTGCATCGCCAGTGGCTGTGCTACTTCTGGGAAAGCTACACCGGAGAGGCCCATGCCAGAATGGCCCAGATGTATGTTGATGACGAGCGTTTCACCGCGCACTATGACAAGATACAACCCGGGGCTGCGGTATTCTTGAGGGACGCAGTGCAGATCTATACCGGCATCCATGAATGATGCCGCAGACCGTCGACAAAAGCGAATAACTGCGTTGCTCAATAGGTCCGCTCAATCAACGTGCTATTTGTACGTCTCAATCGCGGGCCTATCGAGCGTCTTGCTCTTCACTTCCGTCGCTCGCTCCGCGCCGATTCAACAAGCCGCGAGTACTCGAGGTTAACCGGGATGAAAAACCGGGCTCGGGAAATGAAATAGCAGCCAAGGGAAATGCACCGGCCCGCCTGGCTGGAATGAAGGCAAAACGGTTGCAGGCGCCGGCAAAACGTTAGTCTAGGGATTTAATATCTGCAATACGCAGAGCAGTTTGTAGTAGGTAGCCATCAACTGATTACTGTAAGGTGTGGCGCCGTCGCTTTGATTGGCCTGCAGCTGTCTCTGCAGAGCCTTGAGGAGATCCCTGTCAACGTGCTTATAACCCGACAACCAATGTGCCTGGGACAACTGCCGGAGCGGCCATTCGAAAAACAGTTCCGCCTCAGGACACCCGGGGAGGTTATTGGTGAAGTTCACAAGAAGTTGTGAACTTGCCAGATCAAAATCGATATGAACCACTTCAGCCCCGTTATAGTCAGCTTCCTGCCAGTGCAGAACCGCATTCTGGCCCGAAACCTTCTCCGGCTGAATAGCATTGGTTTGGTCAGGCAAGGCATAGATTTTTATCTCAACATCGCCGGGACTGCTGGCCAGGTTGTAGTCCGACTGGACTGGCAGCGAAAAAATACGGTAAGTCCCGGTGAGATCAAGTTCCAGGTTGGCGGTGTCAAAGGGAATAAGCTCCAGTTGGCAGCCCCTCTCTTCAGAGGGGGATTTCTTCTCAATATAGAATTTAAACGGGCAGACGGTGTACAACCGTCTGCTTCCGCTACTCCACAGGCAATTGCCGACGGCTTCATAAGGCTGGTTTGTCTGGCCATGCCAGACAGGAACCCCGGGAAAGAGCCTTTTTATTCGCTGCAGCACTCCCGGGGTATGGGAAGCCCCGCCCAATAGCAGGATATGGTCAAACCTCCAGCCCTGGCTGTCATATAGGCCCAGTGACTGGACGCGGGGCTGCAGCACGGTTTTCACGTAGGAATCCAGCCGCTCCCACAGCGGACCGAGAGCGGCGGTAAAAGCAACCGAATCAATAATCATGTCCCCGCTCATTCCGGGGAGGATATTTATCATATTTACAACCGCTTGATGATGGCGGCCCAGTTCGGTTTTGGTCGTATCGGCCATTCTTTTCAGCTTAATCCAGTAGCTGCAGTCCGCGGGGGAAAGGCCTGCTTCCCAGGGCAATTGGTCAGGCCGCTTTAGCTGATGAAATAGCGGTTTCAGAATCTCCCGGATGATTTCTTTGTCGACTTCCGCCCCGCAAAAGGCATTACCGCCCATCTGCGACTGGGTTTCCAATATCAGCTGCTTCCCGTTGCCTGCGGTGCTGATAATACTGAAATCAGCAGCCGCTTCCCCTATATCTATAATCAGAATATCCCCTTCAATATCCTGGCCGGGATGCAGGGCTTGATATCCTGTCAGGGCTGCAGCCGGCCCGGGAAGTAAAGCAATGGCTGCTCCGGCAAACCCCTTTTGCAGAGCGGCATACAGGCTGTGCTGCGCCTTGATGCCGAGATAACCGGGGACTGACAGAGTGACCGCTTCAATAGGATCGTCCGGTATTTCAGGCCATTGATCTTTGAGGAAAGTAAAAAATGCGGTGAGGATATATTCGAAATCAAGGCTCCCCGGCGCCAGTTGGGGGCTTCGCCACAAGGCCGGTTTGAAGCCGGGCCAGAGCAGAGCGTCAGGCTGTTCGAGCTCCATGGCCTCTGTGCCGAAAAAGATCCGGCCGGTTGCGGGGGAGTATCCCAGGATGCTGGGGATTGGTCCGGGCCAGCCGGCTGAGCTGCATATTAAACCATTAGCGCTGAATGCTGCCATCCTGGTGTATGAAGTGCCAAAGTCTATGCCAAGCCGCATGTGTCAACTCCTCGCTGGTTATGGTTGCCGGGTCAGTATCATATAAGGGATCTCGGTCTGTTCTTCGTTCAAAACCTGAATTATAAACAGGTCGCCTTCTTCGTGCACAATGGTGTAATCGGGCCGGGCAGCATCCACTCTGGGTTCCCAGCGCGCCTGGCCGAGAAGCGGGATATGCTCCTCAGGGAAGACCTCTCCTTTTTGCAGAGGCACCTTGATGAGACGAACCCCCATGTCCTTCCAGGTGCGGGAGACATTTCTGGGGGCTAACAAGCGATCCAGATCAGCCTTCAGCTGCCCGAGGAACTCCAGCTGAGTAACTGCCAGATCCCGCATGCGCCCGGCTTGATCCTGATTATAAGCTGAACGGCGGCGGGAGGTTTCGATCATGCTGAGCTGATTGGACAAGAAGGATATGGCAACCCGGACCTGATAAAGCAAGCTATACAGCGGGGGGATCCAGCGTATCTCTTCTTCCGTACTCATACTGCGCAAAAAGGGCGTCCAAAAGGCCAGCCATTCTCTGACTTGCACCAAGACTTTATAACTGGGTTCCGGGTTGTTCTGCAGGATCATGATGATCTGTTCCAGTTGCTGTATCGAGAATTCTACATCCCGCAAGGCTTCCTGGGCATTTTCCGCCGATATCCGGCCCAGGCAATCAACTGCATTCTGTATCAAGGGGTCCGGGCCGCAGTGATTTGAAGCCCGCAGCTTCAAAACCCGATGCCACCCCTCTAAGCGTTTATTTATCAAGGTTTGCATGTCGGGTGACACTGTAGGCGCCGATAGGGCAGTTGCGTACAGGGCCAATTCCCGGGTGAGTTTTTGGCTGATCCAAAGATTCACCGGATCATCGCTATCAACCCCGCCCTCGAGCTGATCTATATGCCGCTGCATATCTCCGGCAATTCTAATTCGGCCGTCATGGTCCTTGGCCGCCGCATCTCCGGCCAGCCTCATCAGGTAGGTTATTTCACTGAGGGCTTGACTTAACTTATGGGAGCCGATTGAAGGCTGCAGATCGGTTGACCCCTCAAGGTGAAAAATTTCAAGGTATCCAGGAAATTCATCAACCTGGCGAACTAATTCAGTATCCTGTAAATAGGGTTTGACTGCTGTTAAGTAGCCCTGTAGGGATTGTAATTGATGCTTCAGGTCAGTCAGGGCGAAAAGCAGCTCCGTCCCCTGGCGGGATGTCTCTTCCTGAATAAGGAGTACTTCGTGGTCAGTGTCCTGGTAGAAGGTCTTTAAATTGGCCAGGAGGGTTTTCAATAAATTGTGCAAACGGGTATAGCGTTTTAGGGTAGACACAATATTGGTTTCCAGAACTTGCTGCTGCTGGGTGAGCATGAGCAGCTCCCTCGCCTCAGCTTGCCAGCGTTGTTCATACCGGGGCAGGTAATATTCCAGGAAACCCTGATAATAAAAAGAGTTAATCTTTAAGATATACTGATCCAAATCAGCGACCGATTGAATCGAATCTATATGGAGCTGAGAATCAATCTCCTGCCGCAGTCTTTTCAGTAATTCCTCCAACATCAAGCCATAGGCTTTGGAATCCAACCCGGTGGAATTCAGTTTAATGCACCCCCAAAAACGCACCCGCCAGGATGTGTCGTTCAATAATCCGATTCCGCTGCTTAAACAGATCCGGTCGGTGAAGCAAATCGAACTGCAAACCGTCCCCCTGCAGCTCTTCAACCCGAGATAGCAAGCGATCCCCGGCTTGTCTGTTCTCATCCTCCAGTAATTTGCCAATTTGAGACCATATTCGAGCATTAAAAAACATTTTGCTGGGGACCCATGACCAGAAATCCCGGCATTGAGTAAAAATCCAGTGAGACGCTGCGGAATCCAAGCTTGAATCATTATGTTTATCGAGCCACAGGACAGCGAGAATCAGGGTAATAGCTTCTTGAGGCTGGGCAAGTCTTATGCCGTCAACCAGAGCTTTAAGAACCCTGAATTCCAATTGGTCACTTCTGTTAAACAAGGGTTCGTATTCACCATCGGCTTCATCTTGAATTTGTAGGTGCCACAACTTTAAAGAAGCTTTAACAGCCGGCACGGACTGGTTGGTTGATAAAAGCCGGTCCATTAATTCCAGACTGGTATGAGTGGAAGCATTGTTTGGCAAGCAGGCGAAATAACGGTCATATAATGCTTGATAGGCCGCCCCCGCCGCCGGGGCGTGTTCCAGCATAACATAAAGAGGGGCGACCCTGCGCAAGACCCTGACAAAACGCTTGGCCAACTGTATATCCCGCAAGATATCTGTCAGCTGATGATTTTCCAAGCACTCTTCCCAGGCATCCAACAGGATAGCCAGACTATCTGCCACCAGGCCGCTTTCAAAAACAGCCTCCGCCGCTGCAAGGTTATCAAGAAAAAGTTCGATTCCATGTAAATACTGCAGGCGATTCCGGTTGCAGGCTGCAACCAGATCCAGGGCCTTCAGCAAGTTTTGATTTTTATTGCCGTACAATCCTGCGCAAACTTGGTCCGATAAGCGGTTTTGCTCTATGCCGAACCAGCCCAGACCCTGTTCCCGGCTGATGGCCAGGGCCGCGTTTTTTAAAAGCTGGCGCAGGTTCGCATTGGCGGTACGGGACATCAAATACTGGCAGGATTCCTTGTCCAGACTTTTGACTATAGCAGGGTACCAATCCGTCAGTTCATCGCTATACAAGCTGATTAAAAACTGCAGCTCTACCGGGCGGGGGCGATATAGCAGAACGTATCCGGGCAGGAATTGGAGAAAACCCTGGATTATCGGCGGGGGTGACATGATCAGCCATTTAATGATCGGCATCTTGTGGAGATTATGGAACAGGGCCACAAACAGATCACGGCTTCTGCCGCTGTAAAACCATGCCCTGACCAGGAGTTCGGCCTCTTCAGGCTGGTTTAATACCACGTCGGCCGGGTTAAGCTCCGAGCGGCGAATCTCCTGGCGTTCCACGAGTTCTTGCCGCCATATGTCAAACAGATTAGTATCGATTTCCGGCCTGCTTTCAAATTTCATGGCTGTCTCCAGTTTTCAGCCCATAAAGGGCTAGATTAATCAAGGCGCATGCCTCCCGGGCTTTGGACTCGATGGACTCGGTCAGGTAAATATAGTAATAAATCGATTTTTCCTTATTGGTAAAGATGCCCCCCAAACGGTCCGGGGCCAGCACCTCCACGCAATCCTGCTTGGCTTTATGGAGGGTGAGATACCGCATGCTCTGCAGCCGGGTGACAAAACTAAAACGGCTCAAACGGTCAAAATGGGCCTTTAATCCCGGCTCTTTAAAGGGATTCTGATCTTCGAAGAGCATGACCGCCTCATGGTTACGGGGATGAGGTAAGTTGGCCAGGGTTTCAGGTTTTTTAGCCATCTGCTCCACTACTTCGTAAAACAACTGCCCCTTAAGGTATTTTAACGAGCAGGCTTGTAAAAACGGCTGATACGGGAGGGGAAAGCGCTGCCATTGCACCGGCCGCTGCAAGGCGTAAGTGAGCAGCTGCGGCTTTTCGGCAAGCAAAGAGACCACGTCCCCCAGTGTATATTCAAATTCCGGCAGGTAGGTGGCGTACTGTTTATAGAGCACCTCCGCATAGCGCTGATAGAACACTTGATAAGAAGGCAATGAATGAACCCGCAGATGGTGTATGTAGCCCATCAAATTCTGGTATTCGTCCGGGCTTAATTCCTGATGGCGATTCAGCTTTCTCATGATAGCCCGCATACACAACCCTCAATCATATTTTTTACTATTGTACCGCAAACCCGGCTGGAAATCCGTTATTTAATCCATGTTCGGGCCGAAGGATATTCTGCTCAACTTTCGTAATGCCCCGGCAATCATTTTAAGAATCCTGCAGATGCCATAAAGGTGGCATTTCCGGTTGCATTTGCCATATGTTAAACATAAGCCGGATACCGTTTCGAGCCAATCTCTGTGATAGAATAAATCCAAGAGGTGATGTTCATGAAGGTTAAAGACATCATGACTACCCGGGTAATAAGTATTGAAAGCCGCAAAACCATCGGTGACGCACTGGATCTTATGGTGGAGAATAACGTCCGCCGGCTTCCGGTACTGGCAAATGGCGCCTTAATCGGTATGATCGTGCAGCATGATATTGAAAAAGCTTTGCGTTCTCCGGAATTTGTGTGTGAAACCCCGGTAGATTGGGTAATGACTAAAAACGTAATTACTGTCGCAGCCCAAACCGATCTGTTGGAAGCCATTAATCTGCTGCTCAAGCACAAAATCAGTGGGATGCCGGTAATGGAAAACGGCCTGATGATCGGCATAATAAGTGAGACAGATATACTGAAACTCTGCATTGAGTTGTTAAACAGACCGTAATCAGGCTCGACAATATAACAACAGAGGATAACCGAGGGGTGATCCTGCCTGTAGATTGGGGTACTGTACATGAAGCAGCCGATTAATCTGTTGATTTTTCCATTGCTGACATTACTGGCAGGTATAATGATTTTGGCCCATAATCAAGCTATTGTTCTCAATCCTGACGGCGCTACCCGGGTCTATATCAAGAGCGCTTTGTCAGGCAACGTCGGGTACGGCAACCCCTTGCGCCATAATAACAGCATCTCCTTTGAAGGCTTGGAGCCCGGGGATATAATCCTGGGAGCTTATCCTCACTGCGCTTATGGGGATTATTCCCATGCCGCTTTGTATATAGGGTCGGGGCAGATCATTGAAGGCTATGCCGACCTCGGTATAACCCGGCAATCAGTTGAGCATTTCCGCGAATATCCGCAGGTCTGCCTGCTGAGGGTCAATGTCGATCCGGCTGTCAAACAGGCGGCTGTTGCATACGCCACTGAGCAGATAGGGGAAGTATTCTATCCGGTAGCCTTTAAATCCGGACAGAACATCTGGAACTGCAGTAAAATCATGTGGAAGGCTTATCAATTGCAGGGTGTGGATTTTGATGACAACCAGGATCTATGGGTCCCTCCCGACAGCTTCTACAACAGCCCCTATGTCGAAGTGATCAGGGAGGTGGGGCTCTTATGGTAACACTGCGTTTGCTGTGGATACATATCTTTGCCTGGGGGGCGGTATGGCTGTCGAGCTACTGGGCCGGACTGGAATACATGGCCGCCCTATTATACCTGGTAGTGATCAGCCGGGAAGCCATGTCCTTGCGGGGGAGCAAATCGGTTCAACGTATTTTGGCTGCTTCTTTATGGCAGGCGCCCGGATATGTAATGGCCTTCATCCTACTGACTGAATGGAATCCCTTTGAGATTTATAACTATACTATCTTTATCCTGATTTTTTGGATGACTCCTATTTTGCCCTGGCTGGCCTTGCTTCCTTCAACCAGCCTGGCTTATCCGTCCTATTATTACGGGCTCTTAATGGGTGCGCCGTTTCTCTCTTTTTGGATATGGGTTTTCAGCAGCAAAATAAATCCGCTGGCAGCATTCAAACACAGCAGATTTGGTAGTACCAAGGACTGTGTTTAATGTTCTGCCAGCGGTCTTTAAAGAAACCGACAGTTATATCAATAAGACTTATCCGTTTTTCAGGGGCTTATTGATCTGTTGTAACTGCCGGTTTCTAATTCTATTGTGTGCTTTTTTAAGAAAGTTATTCTGGAAAATAAAGGTAATTGTTGAAACGTAAAAAGCCTGGTTATAAAATGAACTATATAGTAAACAGGATCCTGTTATCCTGACTCAAGGGGCCTGATTCATCAGGCCGGTCAATAAAAAAGCCCGCTAATAGCGAGGTAAATAACAATTGATATTCATTTTGGCAAGCTGTCTCCCGGCTGATGGTGCAAATTGACCCTATTCGGCATGGTTGGACAGCTTTTCCGTGCATCCCCAGCAATGGCTGATCTTGCACAAATTGAATATAGTATACACTTTTGCTAAACATGTGGCATCATTAACAAACTTTTAACATTAATATGATGCACATTTATATTATAATGAAATAGCTGTGTTTTGACATATTGTGATAAACTGTCGAATGATTATGCCAATTTTTGTTTTAGCCAGCCCGGCTGACAGTTTATTACCAGTATAAACCACGGAAATTTTAAGTGGTTCAAAATAGATTCGTTAAGGGAAGGAGAGAAGAATATGAAGGAGGCTGCGACCCTCATACCAATGGCTGGTTCAAATCAAGCCATTATTGCGAAGATAGAGCACGAAGCCCATACCAGCGTGAAGTCATGTTATCAATGCGGGAAATGTTCG
>DHBS01000025.1 GCA_002398825.1 Syntrophomonas sp. UBA4922
CTTCTATGGAATGAGAATCCCGGTTAAATAAAGTCACCAAAGAGAACGGCTGCCCTATAAGTCCAAAATGGACTCAGGGGCAGCCTTTTTTTCGACTGCTTTTATATGCAGTTGCGTGCCAACAGTCCCTTTTTATTTCGACATATCCTTAAAATCGACAGCGACCTTTCCCTGCCATTCAGCAGGAAAGAGCTTCTCCATCGCGAATGTAATGCTATAAAAAGAGGAAAATCATTCATGAGGAGGGTTAATTTTGAAGTTGTTTTATAAAACAAATAGACGATTAATGGCATCATTGCTTGCCGGGCTGTTTTTTCTGGCGCAGGGACTGATGTTTCCGGTTGTTTTATCTGCAGCCCAGCAGGCCACTCCATTTAATGACGTTGCGCCTGACCACTGGGCTTTGAAATACATTGTCAATCTGTCCGCCCGGGATATAATGTCGGGGGATAACAACGGCAATTTCCGTCCCGACCAGCCCATCTCACAGCTGGAAGCAGTGCTTTTGGCGGTGCGCTGTATGGGGCAGGACAATGCCATTTCTGAAGTAAATGCCGATGCGGATCTGCCCTTCGAGGTCCCTTCCTGGGCCAACAAGGGGGTTTTCAAGAAAGAGTTGTTGTTCGCCGTGGAACAGGGACTCCTGGTTCCCTCCCAAAAAGACTTCATCGCCTCAGACTTCGCCAGCCGCGCCTGGATAAGCCAGCTGATGGTGCGCCTGATCGGCAAACAGTCGGAAGCATTCACAATGAACAGCACCACACCGGATTTCATCGATGCGGACGAGATGCCTTCCTGGTCGATAGGTTACATAAATGCGGCTTTAAAGTACGATTTGATTTCAAAATTTCCCGATGGCAGCTTCAAGCCTGAGCAATTGGTAACCCGCGCCCAAACCGCTACCCTTCTGACCCGGGCCGAGCCCTATCTCACCCCCTCGGCAAATCAGGTTGAGGGTCCGATTACCGCCCTTTCGCCGGACACTATAGGTTTACAGGTGGGGCAGGCCGTCATGGGATACACCTTAACCGATGACAGCTATCTGTTTGACCTCAATGACAAGGCTTGCACCTGGGATGCCTTAAAACTAGGCGACTACGCAAATCTGGTGATAGATGGCGCCAAAATCGAATATCTGGCCATTTCCGAGCCGCCTGCCGCAACAATAACCCCTCAACCCCAGCCAGTGTTTGAGCAAGGCGGTACAGAGACCTTTCATAAGAGTGGTCTGGTCTACCTGGTCTCGGCTAAAAAGCGCCTTATAGTGTTATCTACCGACGGCCCGCCTCTGGCCTACCTGGTGTCCACAGCCGCCAGAATATCGATACCTGGTATCGAAAATGCGACTTTAAACGATATTCAGGATAATGATTACGTAGAACTAACCATAACCAACGGGATTATAACCCAAATTACGGTACAATAAGAGGTAGATGGCTCCGAGCTTGACCGCTCTCTGCGATTGGCCCGGCATGCAGGTGAAGGGGAAGTTTGATGAAACAGATCGCCATTTATGGAAAGGGCGGCATCGGTAAATCAACCGTGGCCGCCCATATTTCAGCGGCCCTGACTTTAAGAGGTCTTAAGGTGATGCAGGTTGGCTGCGATCCTAAGCATGACTCGACCCGCCTCTTGACTGGAGGCCGTCAAGCCCTGACGGTTTTGGACTATATAAAAAATACCCCGCCGGACAGTTGGAGATGCGAAGATATTGTAGCTTCGGGTTATGGCGGGATTTGGTGCGTGGAGGCAGGCGGACCCGAACCCGGGGTAGGATGCGCGGGGCGGGGGATACTCACCACCTTTGACCTGCTTCAAAAGCTCGGGATTATGAACAGCGACCGGGATGTGGTGATATACGACGTGCTTGGAGACGTTGTATGCGGAGGTTTCGCGGTACCCCTGCGCCGGGAATATGCTGACCAGGTCTATATCGTCACCTCCGGTGAGTTCATGTCATTGTATGCCGCCAACAATATCCTTAAGGGCTTGCAGAATTATGATGTTAATCCCCGTCTGGGGGGCTTGATTTTCAATCACAAAGGATTGGCGGAAGAAGAACAGCGGGTGGCACGTTTCGCGGCGGCAGTAAGCCTGCCTGTATGTGCGATTATTCCCCGCAGCGACGATTTTGCCGCAAGCGAAGCCATGGCGTGCACGCTTTTTGAAAGTGGTCACCGCAATTTATATGAGCTTTTCGACGGTCTGGCCGGGAAGATAATAGGGGAACACGCCTTGTACCCGGCCCGGGCTTTAGAACCTGAGCATTTAGAAGAACTGGTCCTGCGGCGCTCTTTCCCCAGGCGCACCTTGAATAGGCCTTCTACAAACAAAAAACCGGAGAACCTGCCATCCGGCGCCGGCCAAACAAGCTCTTCGTTGCTCTCCTTAAATGTGCGCCGGCGGGAGCCTCTGCACGGTTGCGCTTTTAACGGTGCGGTTAACGCGGCTATACAGGTTGGGGATGCCGTTACCATAGCCCACGGCCCCAGGAGCTGTGCCCACGCCTCTTACCAGACCATAACCTCGGCGGCGCGCAAAGCGTTGTTTGAAAGGGGAGTGTCAATGCCTGCGCACATTATTCCGCCTCTGCTCAGTTCTGATATGAATGAAGGCAGAATGATTTTTGGCGGCATAGAAGAGCTGCGCCAGCAGGTCCTGGCTATTAAAGGAACCGGAGCCAAGGCTGTTTTTATCGCTACTACCTGCCCGGCAGGCATTATCGGAGACAGTTTGGAGCATGTCATGGACTTGGACGACCCTGGGGGAACACGATTAGTGGCACTGCCGGTCGACGGCAACATCAGCGGCGACTACCTGCAGGGTATGATTTCAGCCTATGCGGAAATAGCCCGGGCCTTGATCCGGCCCGAAACCAAGCCTGAGCCCGATCTGGTCAACATAATCGGAGAAAAAACCATCGCCAGTGTTACCGAGCCCAATTTGCAGATCGTCAAAGAATTGCTGAAGCATGTAGGGGTGTCGGTCAACTGCCGCTTCATATGCCAGACTTCGGTGCAGGAAATCGCCTCTTTTAAAAAAGCCCCCTTAAACCTTCTGGCTTATGATGACTATATGGGCCGCATGATGCGTGATTATTTGGGGAAGAATTTTGAGGCTCATTTCTTCGACCAACCTTTTCCCAGGGGATTTGAAGAGACCGCCAGCTGGCTTACGGGGATTGCGGAGTTCTTCTCCAGGCAGGAGCTGGTTGACGAAATAATCACCTCTTACCGCCAGCTGTACCAGGCTGAGATAGCATCACTTCGACCGGCCTTAGCCGGTAAACGCTTGATGGTGGTCACCTACAATCACGATATCGATTGGATACTGGAGCCGGCCTTGGATCTGGGCATGGAAATCGCGCTGGTGGGCATTCTCAATTATTCTCAGGACAATAATTTCCGTTCCCGATTTAAGGGGCAGTTTCCCTTGATTGAGCCATACCCTGACGAAAGGCGTCTGGAGGACATCCAATCCCAGAAACCCGACATCTACCTGTCCAACCACGCCCTGGCCCATTTTGACGGCGGTGTTTTTAGCGATGTGATTCCTTTATGCCCGGCAGTGGGCTTTTTCAGCGGTATAGAAATAGCCCGGAGATGGACCCAGATCTTTCGTAATAATCTCAACGAGGGGTGGAAAAAGGATGCAGCCTTGTTCAGAAAATATATGGCCTGATGCTTTCAGCGGGGCTATTTTCGCCCTGGAAGGCATTAAAGACGCAGTGGTGATTTTAAATGGTCCCACCGGATGCAAGTTCTATCACAGCGCCATCTCCGATTACCAATATCCCCGGGACCTCTCCTTTGATCCCTTAAATTATCCGGAGATCTATTATTTCGGCCAGCCGCGCGTACCCGCTACCTTTCTGGACGGATATGATTATGTCTACGGGGCTACTGCCAAACTGGAAAAAATCCTGCAAAAGGTGGCCGTAAAGCCGGAATACAAGCTGGTAGCGGTAGTCAATTCCCCCGGCGCGGCTTTAATCGGCGATGACCTGGAAGGTTTGGTTAAAGGGCGAGTTGTGGATACGCCATATTTGTGCATCGAAAATACCGGCTTTTCGGGTCTGTTTACCGAAGGCTTTCAGACCGCCGTGCTGCAATTATTGCAGAATCTGGACCCGGTTCCGGCCAAGACCTGCCCGCTAACTGTCAATCTGGTGGGCATATCCATATATCACAAGCATTACAGCGGTTCGATTAAGGAACTGCAGCGCTTGCTGTCACTGTGCGGCATTTCCATACAGGCCACTTTTTGCGCCGGCAGCGACCTGACCCGGCTGCGGCAGTATAACAAAGCGTCTTTAAATATCCTGCTCCATCCTGAATACGGCCTGCAATTATGCCAGTGGATGCATAAACATCATAACATGCCATTTCTGTCTCCCCGAAGCGGTTTACCGCTGGGGTTTGAGGCCAGCAAAAACTGGATCAGGGAAGTCTGTGCCGCCCTGGAGGTTGATCCCGTCCCGGCTGTGCTGGATATAGAAGCCTGCCAGGCCCATGCATTTCTGCACCTGTCCCGCTATAACTCGGTAACCGGACTGCCCCGCGGCGCTACTTTCGCGGTGAAGGCCGAACCTGCCCTGGCCGCCGCTCTGACCGTGTGGCTGCACAGCTATCTGGGGATGGTTCCCGCAGCGGTTGAAATAATACCGGCTCATTTAGGCGACGATGCCGTCTTCCTGGAAAAATACCTGCGGGAGAACGGACTTGACAGTACTTTAGGGGCCTCTGTTGTGAAAAGCGGCGCTGATGTGGTCCTGGCCGACGGCAACACCCTGGCTCAAGCCCAGCTGCTTAAAGGCAAGCCTTGTGCCGGCATAGAAATAGCTTTGCCCTCACTGGGCTATCTCGATGTGGTCGAAAAATCCTTCCTGGGCGCTTCCGGCGCCATGCTGCTCCTGGAACAAATCCTCAATGGCCTGCGCTTTATTTACGGCTAGCCCCGCCTTTAGAATTTTTTAAGGTATAGACCTGTCCCCAAATAGGATATAATAAATGCAAATCATTCCTATTACTAAATGGGGGCAAATCATTTGGACGCACGCAATTGGGATCAAGCCATTAGAAAACTGGGCAAAAAGGCGACTCCGCAAAGAAAGGCCATTCTGACCGCACTGTCGCAGCAAGACAAGCCGGCCACAGTCGACGAAATCTTCATTGAGGTCAGGGAGCATCAAAAGACCAGTCTTTCCACGGTCTACCGCAACCTGGAACTGCTCTTTTCACAGGGGCTGATCAACAAGCAGGGGTTTCCAGGTGAAAAAGCCCGCTACAGCTTGAAAAGGGACACCCACGAGCACACTCTGGTGTGTATAGACTGCCGGAAAATAGTGGCTATTACCGGATGCCCCCTGGAATCCTATGCGGTTGAAATCGGTTTGCGCGAAAATTTTGTGGTCCTGGATCATCGCATGGAGATGTATGGTTATTGCCAGAAATGCAGCCAGATCAGAGGGAGGGTTTCAGATTGAAAAAGCTGGTGATCGGCCTGTTGATATTGGGCCTGTTATTATCTCTGGCCGGCTGCGGGGTCATCCCCTTGGCCTCGGAGAAGACCTCCGGACAGCCTCCGCAAAAAGCAGGGGTTCATATCGTCACCTCTTTTTACCCGCTCTATATCATGCTGCTCAATATCACAGCAGACGTCGAAGGGGTTACGGTCAGCAATCTAACTCGCAAAGAGACCGGCTGCCTGCACGACTATCAATTAAGCCCCGGCGATATGCAGAAACTGCAGGGGGCTGATATTCTGGTTATCAATGGGGCCGGGATGGAATCCTTTATGGATAAAGTGATGCGGCAGTATCCGCAAATACCTATAGTGGAAGCCAGCCAGGGCCTGGAATTCATCATGCATGACGGACACCCCAACCCCCATCTGTGGGTGAGCCTCAATGGGGCCAAAAAAGAGGTGGATAATATCAGCCGGCAGCTGGCATCTCTGGATCCCTCCAATCAGGAAGCATATGCCAGAAACAGTTCAACCTATATTGAAAAAATCAACCAGCTGCAGTCCGAAATGCACCGGGTTATCGACCCGGCTCCCCAACGCCAGATCGCCACTTTCCACGAAGCCTTCGCTTATTTTGCCAGTGAGTTCGACCTGCAGGTGGCGGCGGTGGTGGAAAGAGAACCGGGATCCGAACCCAGCGCCGGGGAACTGGCTGACATCATCGAAGAGATCAAGAATAAAAAAGTTGCGGCTGTTTTTACCGAACCACAGTATCCCACCACTGTCGCCGAAGCCATCGCCCGTGAAAGCGGGGTTGCAGTCTATGCCCTCGATCCTGCGGTCAGCGGCCCTGATGATAAGAATGCCTATCTTGACATCATGCAGCAAAACCTGGAGGTCTTGAGGGAGGCTTTATACTGATGAAGACAGTCGAACCACTGCAGCCATGCGGCTCAGCATGCGGGCTATGCGTGACCCAGATCAGCCATTTCAGCGTCAATATTCGCGGTAAATGCATTCTTGACGACATTAATCTGCAGATCCACTGCGGGCAGCTGACCGCTCTGATAGGGCCCAATGGAGCCGGCAAGTCGACCCTTTTTAAAGCTATCCTGGGAGAAATCCCCCATGAGGGCAAACTACAATTTCTCGACAGCGAGGGAAACCGCAGCGCCAAGCCCAGGATCGGCTATGTCCCCCAGCGGCTCAATTTTGATGTCAATTCACCCATAACCGTAGGCGATCTTTTTACAGCAGCTTTGGGACAGGTGCCGGTTTTTTTAGGCGGAAGTCGCCGCACCCTTCATAATGCCCGGCTGGCTTTATCCAGGGTCGAAGCTGAGCACCTCATAAACCGGCGCCTGGGGGCATTATCAGGGGGCGAACTGCAGCGCATCCTTTTGGCCCTGGCCCTGGAACCGGTTCCCGATCTGCTGCTCCTGGATGAGCCCATTTCCGGGGTGGATTTCAAAGGTATGCAGCGTTTCTACCGCATCGTCTCAGAATTACGGCAGCAATATGATCTGTCGGTAATCCTGGTCTCCCATGATTTAAATGCGGTGGCTGACTATGCAGACCGGGTGGTCTTATTAAACCGGGTCATTCTCTGTGACGGCACTCCGCAGGAAGTGATGAAGCATCCTCTTTTCGAAGCAACTCTGGGCAGACTGGAACATTTTATGTAAGTTGCGGCGTATAGAACGAAAGGACAGTGGGATGTACGAAAATATCAGCGCCTTAATCAGTTTACTGCCTTTTTCCTGGGCCCAATATGCCTTTATGCAAAACGCCCTCCTGGCAGTCCTGGCAGTGGTGCCTTTGTTCTCCTTGCTGGGGGCCATGGTGGTCAATAACCAGATGGCTTTTTTTTCGGATACTCTGGGGCATTCAGCCCTCACCGGCATCGCCATCGGGGTTATAGCCGGGGTGCAGAACCCCACCTGGTCCATGTTGATTTTCGCGGTTTTCATAGCCATGGTGGTCACTTTCATCAAAGAACGAACCGGCTCTTCCGCTGACACCATAATCGGAGCGGTGTCGGCCACAGCAGTGGCTCTGGGAATCGTTATTCTTTCCAAAGGGGGCGGTTTTGCCCGCTACAGCCGCTACCTGGTGGGCGACCTGCTCAGCATCACTCCCCAGGAAGTGTCGGCTTTAGGCCTGGTGCTCTTGGCTGTCCTGGTGTTGTGGTACATAATTTTCAATCAATTGTTGTTGCTCAGCATCAACCCCTCTCTGGCAGGCAGCCGAGGTTTCAAGGTCAAGCTGGTGGAAGCCTGCTTCGCCATCTCCCTGGCCCTGGTGGTCACCTTTACCATTCAGTGGATAGGCATTTTGATTATCAACGCCCTTTTAGTGCTGCCGGCCGCGGCGGCACGCAATATTGCAGCCGGAATGAGATCTTATCATCTCTGGGCCTTTTTAATCACCGCCGTATGCGGGGTTAGCGGCCTTATCCTCTCTTATTACTGGGATACCGCCACCGGGGCCACTATAGTGCTTCTGGCTGCTTTATGCTATATTTTCACCCTGATGATCCGCCAGCCGGGGCGATGATGAATTGCCGGGTTGGGGCAGTCATTTATTAATAAGGGCACACTTTTTGAAATGGCGGCTAGAGAGCAGTGGAAATCCGGGAATAAGTCTTCCTGATCCCGGCTGCAGATTGGAGGCGCCACTGTCCAGTTGCAGGAAGAAACATGCCGTTCACAGAAGGCTCCGCACCAAAAGATTAAATATGGAATTGGGGAAGATCTATACGCCCGTGCCGGCAATTATCTGCCTTTTCTGAGGATTTCGAAACACTCGCAGTACATCCCTTTACGGGTCATAACCCCGCGATAGCGGTTTAGTCCCTGAATAGCTTCATGGTAGTCACGGTTCTCAATCTGAGACTGGTGCATTGCCAGGGCTACTAATTTTCGCTGCATCTGTACGGTTATATCTTCAACATAGGTGATGTTCTGCAATGGAGTCCACACCTCATAGCAGAATACATCTTTTACCAGCCAGGGTTTGCCGGTTAAATCATGGAAGAACGGACTCCGGGCCCTTTCGATGGCTTCTAAAACAATCTCGTTGGTGGCGATATGATCCTTATGACCGTCATTTTTATGCGGCACATAAATTATGTCCGGCTGCTTTTCCCGAATCAGGTTGACTACCGGAATCAAGGTATCTTTGTTATAGCCCAAATAGCCGTCTTCATTGTGCAGAAATATCACTTCATTGGTTCCCAAGAGGGCAGACGCCTGCCGGGCCTCGGTCTCCCTGACCCGGGCCAATTCGGTTTTGGAATAACGGATGTTACCGGCTTCTCCCGAAGTCAAGTAAGCCACCGCTACCATGTGGCCCACTTCGGAGTGTTTTAAAATGCTGCCGCCGCATCCTATAACGTCATCATCGGGATGCGGAGAGAAGACCAGTACATTCATAATATGCCTCCCCGATCGTTTGCAGGCGGCCCCGTCAATGAAACTTATTTGTGCTCAGAAACTCGACTTTGGGTAACAGGATTAGAGAAATATCGGGTATTCCGCCGAAAGAGGCCGCAGAGAAGTGTTTTATTCCAACAATATATTATATTGTATGGATGCATCCTGTCAGGCAGAACTGCTAAATTGTGGTTTTTCCCCAAAATGCGCCGCAGTATTATTCACGATTGCATCTGGCTTTTGCCTGACCTGTTATGTGATAATATGAAGGACAAACAGGTGAAAAAAGTAATATTTTCAACAATACAGGTACAGGTTAGCGGGTTATGGATTCGAAAGCAGCCCTGATCGAAAAGCTTGATCGCTTGCAAGACATTATCCGGCAGCATCGGCGCGTCTTGGCGGCGTTTTCAGGCGGGGTTGACAACACTCTGTCGCTGGCGGCGCGTCACTGCTGGACAATGATACCATAAACAACATCTGAGAACGACCGATCTAACCCTGCAAACAAGGCTGGAAGGGGAACTAGCATGGATCATAACCATATTGCACAGGTGCTGGAGGAATACAGACAGGGCCGGATCGGATTGGATCACGCCCTGGATAAGCTGCGCCACCTGCCTTTTGAAGACCTGGGTTATGCCAAGATAGATCATCACCGGGTTCTGCGCCAGGGTCATCCTGAAATAATCTTTGCCGAAGGCAAATCGGCCTTGCAGCTGGAAGGCATAATCGATGCGCTGCGGCAGAAGGGCAGCAACATTTTGGCCACCCGCCTCAGCGCCGATAAATATCAGGCCCTGGCCGAACGATGGCCGGGAATGGAATATAACCCTCTGGCAAAGGTTCTGATCATTCGCCAAAACGAGGTCAAGCCAAGCCGGGGGGTAATCCTGGTGGCTACCGCAGGTACATCCGATATCGGGGTGGCCGAAGAGGCGGCTCTTACAGCCGAAATACTCGGTAATTCAGTAGATCGCCTGTATGATGTGGGTGTGGCCGGCATCCATCGGCTTCTGGCCCATCAGGCAAAGTTGGAACAGGCCAATGTTATAATTGCCGTGGCAGGAATGGAAGGCGCTTTGCCCAGCATAATCGCCGGTTTGACCGATAAACCGGTGCTGGCGGTCCCTACCAGTGTTGGCTATGGGGCCAGCTTTCAGGGATTGAGTGCGCTCTTATCCATGCTCAACAGCTGTTCCAGCGGGGTGGCGGTATTCAATATAGACAACGGCTTCGGGGCCGGCTACTTTGCCAGCCGCTTAAACCGGCAGATAGAAGCTTCCTCAGAACAAAAATCGAGGCGGGAATGAGTATGAGCAAAGTATTGTATTTTGACTGTTTTGCGGGGATATCGGGGGATATGACTCTGGGGGCTTTGTTGGATGCAGGGGCTGACCAGCAATACCTCCGCAGTGAACTGGCCAAGCTCAATATAGGCGGGTTCACCATTACTGCAAGCAAAAAAACCAGGCGGGGCATTGCCGGCACCGATGTTCAGGTAAAGCTGCCCGCCCGCTCCATGCATCCTGCCGACAAATCCTGCTGCAGCCAGGCGGATCATCACCATTGCCATGACAATGGCCACTCGCATATGCACAGCCACCCTGAACCCGGCATGTTTGACGAGCCGCTTCAGGATCCGGATAAAACCCGGCACGACCATAAGCTGCACCGCAACTTAAATGACATTGAAACCTTGATCCGGGCAAGTTCACTAAACGACAAGGTTAAAGCCACCAGCCTCAAGATATTCAACCGGCTGGCCCGGGCTGAAGCACAGGTCCATCTGCGCAAGATAACTGAAGTGCATTTTCACGAGGTCGGAGCGGTCGATTCTATTGTCGATATAGTAGGAACTGCCATATGTCTTGACTATTTGGGGATAGAAAAAATATGGTCATCGCCGCTGCATCTGGGCAGCGGCTTCCTGCAGTGCGCCCACGGCACCCTGCCGGTTGAAGCGCCTGCTACGATGGCTCTGTTAGAAGGCGTCCCGGTTTATTCCACCGGGATCAAACATGAACTGGTGACTCCGACCGGAGCGGCCATTATTACCTCCCTGGCAGAGGCTTTCCAGCCGATCCCGGAGCTGGTGATCAAGCGGGTAGGGTACGGGGTAGGGGACGGAGAAATCGAGATTCCCAACCTGTTGCGGGTCATCCTGGCAGAGCAGGCACCTTCATCAGCCTTGCTGCTCTTGGAGAGCAATATAGATAATATGAACCCCGAGTTCTATTCACACCTTTTCCCGCTGCTCCTGGAGCAGGGTGCGGTGGACGTTTACCTGACTCCAATCATTATGAAAAAAAACCGCCCCGGTATCATACTCAGCGTATTATGCCCGGCGCTCTCAGCCGATAAGCTGGAGGAGACCATTTTTGCGGAGACCACCACTCTGGGGGTCCGCAGGATGGCGGTAAACCGCCACTGCCTGCAGCGGGAAGTACGCCGGGTCAAAACCCGCTATGGAGAGGCTCAGGTTAAAGTGGCGATACGTGATGGCAGGATATTGAGGGCGTCTCCCGAATATGAAGATTGCAGCCGCATCGCCAAGGCAAAGCAGCTGCCTCTGCAGGAAGTCTACCGGGAGGTTAGCCGGGCAGCTGAACAGTCAATAATGGCTTTTACTCAGTTTACCCCGGAGGATCATGTCTAGCGCATTATGAAATATAGCACAACTGCGGTAAGGTATACGGCAACCACCGCAATATAAGTCCATTTGCGGATCTTTTCCAGCCGGGCTGTTTTCTTGATAGCCTTATCAATCCGGGCTTCATCCCGGCGCCTCTTCAGTTCCCGCTCCTCATCGCTTAACTCCCGCTGCCCCCTTTCCAGTTTTTCTTTTTCCCAGGCTTCTCTTTGTTCTGATGAGAGTGGCATGCTTTGTCCCCCCCATATAATTGCTTGAACAGCATAGCTACAACGAGCATCTGCTCTGTTTCTTATTGTAACCAATCACTCCAGCCCGACTCAAGTCGGTTCCAGCATTGTCAGCACTGCCTTAAAGATCCGAAAATACTACGGTTTTGTACAAATATCGTCCGAGAATCGAACAGGTACTCCCGAATATTATTTATATATAGGACTAATATATCGGTGTTTGTAGCAATTCCGCATTTTGGTATGAATATTGCTATATTTTATAGGAAAAGCAGTGAAATATGTTCAGGAGGTGTGTCCTTTGGTCAGTATCGAGCATTTAATAGATGATTTGCATAATGGGAATGAGAAAACACGAGCTTTTACCGCTGAGGATATCTGCTTTGATGAAATTCCCGGGGGTATAGAAGTGCTGATAAACAGGTTGATGGTAGAGGAATCCCGCTATGTGCGGGGAGTAATCGTTAATTGCCTGAAAAGGACTAAGGACCGGGATGTCGTAACAAAGACCATTCCATTATTGGCTAATCAAAGTGCGGTCATTCGCAATGCCGGTATCGAAATTCTGTCTGCTCAGGGAGAACTGGCCACCGAATTTATGAGAATGCTGTTAGACGACCCGGACAAAGACATTCGCAAATTCGCCCTGGATATTCTATTTCAGCTCAAGAGCATCAATAGTGCAGGTTTAATTGCGGAGGCTCTAAATGATGCGGATATCAATAATATCATTACTGCGGTTGAATATCTGGGCCAAATGGAAAATACCGGCTGTACCCACCGGGTCAATGAGCTCTTCAAACGGACTGACAACATATTGCTGCGATGCACTTGTCTTGAAGCCCTGGCCCTAATCGGCGACGATGAATCCTTTCACTATATCAATAAAATGTATCCCCGTTATGAGAATATCGGCTTTTTGGAGCAGTATTCCTTCTTAAAATTTGTTGCTCGCAAAGGGACGGATATACATCTGCCCTTAATAACCTCCTTAATGAAGGACAAGGGGCAGGTAATGCACAAGGAAATCATCAATGCCATCGAAGGTATATTACTGCGTAATCCCCGTGAAACTCTGCCTTTTGACTTATTAAAGGCTCTTTCAGACTACTTAAGGACTGACATTCCCGCTATCAACAGGTACGAGCTATTGGTGCTCTTGGGGCAGTATCGGAACCCTGAAATATTTCAGCTATTAATTGAGTATCTGGGCTGCCAGCAATCCCTAATATGTATGGGAGCAGTTGAAGGCCTGGGTTTATACGGCAGGCCTGAGGCTTTGCCGGCCTTAATCGAGCTTAAAGAAAAGGTAGGTGACCCAGACCTTTCAGAAACCATAGAAAAGACCATCGTCAAACTTAACCAGTAAAAACGAGGTGATATATTTGGAATTGCCTCTGGAATACTTCATCAAATTAAGAAACTTAATTTATGAACGTACCGGCATTAGCTATGAAGAAAATAAAATCTATTACATTAAGAAGCGTCTGCAACAGCGCATGCAAGCTGGGGAATTTACCCGGATAGAAGATTATATCAAGCACTTGAGACTGTTCGACCCTAAAGGCATAGAATTTCAGGAATTGATGAACCTTTTGACGGTTAATGAAACTTATTTCTTTCGGGAGTTTTCCCAGCTGCAGGTTTTTGCCGAGGCCTGTCTGGAGGAAACCACCCATGCAAAATGGAAAGCCGACGCCAGAACGATTAAGATTTTCTGCGCCGGCTGCTCCACGGGGGAGGAGCCTTATACACTGGGTATCATTCTTAAGGAGATGCTCGACAATTTTCCGGCCTGGAATGTGCTGATCAAAGCGGTAGACATCGACAAAAACGTACTCAGAGTTGCCCAACGGGGAGTATACGACCAGCGATCGATAAAAGATGTACCCCCTTCATATCTCAAAAGCTATTTTTCCGTGACTGCGGCAGGACAATATGCGATCGATGACAGCATCAAGGATATGGTGATCTATGAACACTTGAACCTTATGGACCGGCGGGCACTGCGCTGTGAAGAGAATTATGATTTTGTCTTTTGCCGTAATGTGCTTATATATTTCGATGATGTCTCCCGCAAGCAGGTAGTAGACAAATTCTACGGCATATTGCGCCAGGGCGGCTTTATTTTCCTGGGGCACGCCGAGTCCTTAAGCCGCATCAGTACCGCCTTCAGAATACGCCGTCTCAATGAACACATCGTTTATCAGCGGTAGACACAATGAAGGGAACAATTGCTGGAAATCCATTATGAGTTTTTTGGTTAGGGGTGAAATGGATGGGTGAGAAAGTTCTCATAGTCGATGACTCGGAAATGATACGTAATTTTCACAGCTATATTCTAAAAAGTATTGGTTTGGAAATCGTAACCGCCCTGGATGGGGCTGACGCACTGGAGAAAATCTACAGCAGTGATGGAGAACTGCTGATTTGTCTCACCGATATAAATATGCCCAATATGGATGGTTATACCCTGATCGAACGCCTGCGGGAAGACCCCCGCTATGAAGATCTGCCCATTATCATTGTATCCACCGAAGATGAGATGCAGGATAAGCAGCGGGGCTTTGAAGCAGGCGCCAATCTTTATATCGTAAAGCCTACCGATCCGGATCAGCTGATAGAAAATATCCGGATGCTCCTGGGTAAATAGAGAAGGGTGGTTTACATTTGAAATACACCTTTGAAGCGGATGACCTGGAATTATTGCAAGGCATTATTGAGGAATCCACCGAGCACCTGCATGGGATCGAAGAAGGCATACTGCGCCTTGAAAATGACTTTGCCTCTGATTTATTGGATTCAATATTCAGAGCGATGCATTCGGTAAAAGGTGTCGCGGGATTTTTGGATCTCAGTCCAATAAAAGATACCGCCCATGTTTTGGAATCCTTCCTGACCGATATGAAAAAAGGCCTTTATAGCAGCAATTCAGAAATTACCGATGCCTTACTGCGCGGTGTGGATATATTAAACGGCCTTATCCGTCAGTTGGGCAATCAAGTTAAAGAAGTTGAAGATGCTTCGATTAATCACGGCTTTGTGATTGAACTGGCCGAACTTGACTATGCAGCATTTATTCATGAAGTGGAAGATTTGCGCAAAAAGGAATTGGCCGGCGCCGAATCAAGCCTTAGCCTGGCTCAGAACGGCAGCTGTGCCGATGCTCCCATTAAGGTTCAGCTCTCACCCCTATATGAACAAATGATGGCGGACTTTATTGAAGAAACCATAGAGCACCTGGAAACCATCGAACAAAAATGCGTAGAAGCCGAGAAACACCCGGAAGACCCTGATATTCTCAATACGATTCTGAGGGGAGTTCACAGTATTAAAGGCGGGGCCGGGGTCATTGCCAGTATGCAGGATAAGGTGATCCCCTCTGACCCGACAATAGCGATTAAGACTTTAACCCACGCCGCTGAATCCCTGCTTCAGCAGCACCGCAACCGTTCCGGGCGGCTGTCCCCGGCAGTAGTTGATATCATTCTGGCTGTTGTAGACAAAATCACCGTACTCATTGCGGTTCTTAAAGGAAAAAAGATAGCAGGCTTTTCTGCTGAGAACCTTTTGCAACGCATAGAATCCTTATCTCAGGAAAAGCAGGAGGATGAAGAAAAACCGCCCGGAGAGGAAACCATTAAAAAACTGCCGCAACAACTGGCCGCTTTCATGAACATCAGCGATCAGGCCCTGGAATCCATGCTGGGCCTGATCAACACCATAAAACCAGGTGAGGTGATGAATGACAAGCGGACCAAACAGTATATCCGGGCACTCAAAAGCATCGCTTCAACGGCCCGTTACCTGGATTATGAAGCATTGTCAGTCGAAGTGGATAAGGCCCTCAAATTTCTGGACCGCTATACACCGGAAAAGGATACGGTTACGCAGGATCTGGTTCAATTTCTACACTACAATTATGAAACCGTCAAAAGCTTTATGACCTCAAAAATTGAAAGCATTCGTTTTCTGCTTGATAACGTACCTGCTGACTACAGCGAAAAAAAGATCGGCGAAATACTCATAGCAGAAAAAAAGTTGAATTCAGAACAACTGGATTGGGCTTTAACCCAGCAAAAGCGTCTGGGAACCATCCTGGTAGATGCGGGGGCGGTAAAAGAAAATGATCTGGAAATCGCCCTGGCCAAACAGGCGATAGCCCGGGAAAAAGAAAAACAGTCGGTTGAACAGGCCAAAAGCAGTGAGCTGGGCAGTCAGTCCATCCGGGTCAGCCAGGAAAAAATGGATCGCCTTATGAATATGATCGGAGAATTGCTGATATCGAAAAACCGTATCTTCCACCTGGCTGCAACGATTGGGCTGGACTATGATCTGCCGGGTCTGGCCCGGGAGGTCAAAGAGGTGGCGGCAGAACTGGCCAGAATATCAGACGAATTGCAGAATGCCATCATGTCTGCCCGCATGGTTCCGCTGCGGGCCCTTTTTCAGCGTTACCCCCGCACCATTCGGGATACTGCCCGAAAGACCGGCAAAGAGATTGACTTCATTATCGAAGGTGAAGATACCGAATTAGACAAGACAGTCATTGAAGCCATCAATGACCCTTTGGTACACATACTCCGTAATGCCGTTGATCACGGCATCGAGAACCCGCCGGAGCGTGAATCCAAAGGCAAGAGCCCTGCCGGTCAGATCCGGTTGACTGCGGGATACCAGGGCAATCATGTCTTGATCGAGATTGCCGACAATGGCCGGGGGCTTAATCCTGATGAAATCAAATTAAAAGCATTGAAAAAAGGCCTTATCACCACGCAGCAGATAGAGTGCATCAGCAGCGAGGAAGCGTTCCAATTGATATTCGCCCCTGGTTTCAGCACCCGGGAAGAGGTTAATGAGCTTTCCGGACGGGGGGTAGGAATGGATGTGGTGAAGACCAACATCGAAAAGGTGGGCGGGTCAGTTAATTTGAGCAGCAGCCTTGATCAGGGCACCCTGATCTCCTTAAAAATACCATTATCCATGTCAATCATACGCGGGCTCATGGTTGAAAGTTATGAAGAGCGTTTTGTCATTCCCCTGGACTCCATCGTAGAAACGGTAAAACTGACCGGAAGTGCGGTTCGAACTTTCAAAAACAATATGGCCGCTGATATAAGGGAGGAAATCATCCCGCTGGTCAGTTTGTATGACATCCTTCAATTCGGAAACAGCCTCGATGTCATAAAAGACTGTACCACCCGGGAAACGGTTTCCGTAGTGGTCATAAGCTGTGATGGTTATAAATTTGGGCTCATCGTCGATTTGTTCAAAAGCGAGCAGGAATTTGTAGTTAAAGCCCTGACTGAGGAACTGGCCGGCTTAAAGATATACACAGGCGCAACGATACTGGGTGACGGCAATGTGGTGTTAATCTTGAACCCGTCCTACTTGCTTCAGGCCTGGGCAGCAGTGTGATGCGGGCGGGACTCTTCATCCGGAAGGCATCCATAAGGCCGGGGCCGGAGAGCCCGGTGCAGATGTGGCCATCAGTATTGATTGCAACGGTGTTCTGAATATATCGGCTTTAGATATTTACCCTGGCAGGCGCAACCAGGTGGATATAACCGAACCATGTACGCCGGCGGGATATCGTCCGCCGTGGAAAATGTTAAGTACTCAAAAAGAGAAGGAGTGATGATTGTGGCTAAGAAATTGGAGAAGCCGTCAAGTATGGAGATCAGCGAAAAAACCGGCATCCCGGTAAAAAGGGACAGTGATGATGACATCGTCCGCAAGAGGGAGCAGGCGCGGAAAATGGCTCAGGAAAAAGCCAGAGCCCGCACCCTGGCCAAACAACAGGCCATGGCGGAAAGGATTGCAGCCGCGTCAGAACAATTGCTGGCCGGAATTGAAGAATCCAATGCGGCTGCCCAGGAATTCTCCCGCCTGATGGACCAACTGTCTTCCAACGGCCAGCAAGTGGGAAGCAGCAGTGAGGAAATGCGGGCAGCGGCAGTACAGGTTAACCGCTCCGCTGCAGAACTGGAAAAAAGCCTGGGTTTATTGACCAATAATGCCCAAAACGGTACCAATGCCGCCCGGGAATCGATTGCCGCCATGGAAAGCATGGGGAATCTGTTAAAAGAAGCCGCGGGCAAAAACGCCCAATCGGGTCAGCGCATCGGAGAATTGGAAGTCCAATCCCGCAAAATCGGCGACATCGTTCAGGCGGTGGTGATGATTGCCGACCAGACCAATCTGCTGGCCTTAAACGCCGCCATCGAAGCCGCCCGGGCTGGTGAACATGGGCGGGGATTCGCCGTGGTAGCCGATGAAGTCAGAAATCTGGCCGAAATATCCGAGCGTTCGGCCCGGGATATCCGCGGGGTGGTCGATGAGATCCGCAGCGGGGTAGAAGTTGTGGTTAAGGATATAAATATCGTTGTAGACGATTTTAACAGTATGCAATCCGACCTTGCGGAAACCAATCAGGGTTTTGAACGGATGGGCAAACTTTTCGGCCAATACGCGGACATGGTCTATCAGGACACCAGGCTTTCCAACGATTTGCAGCAGATGTCAAACGATTTTCTGGGGATAGCAGAATCTATCGCAACCGGCTCCGAGCAAATTCTGGCCGCGGCCGAACAGTCAAACAAAGCGGTGGTCGAACAAGGAAAAGCCATCAGCGAAGTAAACTCCGCCACGCAGGAACTGGCGGAGATGGCGGAAGAATTGAAAAACTCAACCAATATCAACAAATCGGCGGAAGAGGTGGCGGCAACCGCGGAAGAACTGTCAGCCAATATTGAAGAACTGAGCACATCAGCAACCCAGGTAGCCAGCGCCCTCATGCAAATGTCCGATGGAACCAAATCGATTCTGGCCGAGAGCGGCAAAGCGGCTGCCTTTGCCGAGACCTGCCAGGACAAGGTAAATGAACTGATAAAGCTGGCCGGGGAAGCAGGAGAAGTCAATCAAGAAATCGCCAAAATACTGGAGGATTCGCGGGCAGCGGCCCGGGATGTGTGGCAGCGCTTGCAGGAATGCATCAAATCCTACGATGCCACCAATAATGCCATTGAAGCCCTGCAGGATAAAATTCGCCGTATCGAAAAAATCGTTGATACCATCGAGAATGTATCCATTCAAACCAATATGCTGGCCGTGAACGGCTTTGTTGAAGCAGCCACCGCCGGTGAGCACGGGCGCGGTTTCTCAGTAGTGGCCGGAGACATCAGGAATCTGGCCAGCGAATCAGCGGAAAACGCGGATAAGATTAAAGATCTGGTCAGGGATATCCAGATCCAGATGACCAAGGTGGCCATGGAAATATCGCAATCAGAAATTGCTTCCCGTAAAGCGGACGAGCAAGCCGGTGTGGCCGCTCAAAGAAATGGGTTGGTGACTGCGGAGATTGAAGACATCGTCAGAAACCGGTTGGTGTTGAGGAAATGCATTGATGAGAGCCAGACGGCGATAGCGGAAGATGTCAAGGAATCCAGACGGGTGGCAGAGATTATCGCTGAGACGGAAAAACAGGTGGAAGAGGCTTCCCGTATAGCCCAGGAGCAGGCCAAAGCCATCAATGAGTTGGCCAATTCCATAGAAGAAATCGCATCCATTGCAGATGAAATGCAAATCGGTTGATTTGAGGAGAATGAAATTTAATCGAGGAGGGATTTTTAAATGAGTGCGGACAATTTATTCTCCTCCGACGAAATGCAACTGGTTACCTTCACTCTGGGACAGGAGAACTTCGGTATCGATATTATGAACGTACAGGAAATTATCAGAATACCTTCAATAACCATGGTGCCTCAGGCTCCCCCCTATGTAGAGGGGGTAACCAACCTGCGGGGAGAGATCCTGCCGGTGCTGGATACCAGGGTAAAATTCGGTATGGAAAGGACGGCCCGTGATGTCTCCAGCCGGGTCATTGTGGTGGATGTGAGGGGGAAAAAAGCCGGTTTAAGTGTGGATGCGGTATCTGAAGTACTGCGGGTGGAGAGCGGATGCATAGAGGCCACCCCAACCGCGGTTTCAGGGGCAGACGCCGGGCAGGTATCCGGCGTGGTCAGGGTTAATGACGGGAAAAGACTGGTCATGATACTGGAAGCCGGAAATCTATGCAGTATGGATGCGGCTGTAAATAATGAAACCAATGCTGTAAAAACCGGAAACGCCGGCAGTAAAGGCAGCCTGGAGAAAAAACTGGAAGAAGTTCAGCTGGTGTCATTTCTGCTGGGATCGGAGGAATTCGCCCTGGAAATTGAGAGCGTAAGGGAGATCATCCGCTATCCGAACATCGTAAAAGTGCCGAATATGCCAGTCTATGTAAAAGGGGTCATATCCCTGCGGGATAACCTGATGCCGATCATAGATATGCGTGTCAAGCTCAATACCGGTCATGATGACATCACCGACAGTACCCGGGTGATCGTAGTCGATGTAGACAATGCCAGTATTGGGCTGGTGGTAGACCGGGTATATGAAGTGACCCGTATTCCGAAAGATACCATTTTTGCTCCCCCCCAGGCCCTTAGCAATGAGAATGGCGACCGCTTGCAGGGCATCGCCCGGGTCGAGGGGGGCAAACGCATCATTATGCTTTTAGAGCCCAGGGATATCATCATCAGGGAAGAACTAAAAGATATCGGTGCGCTGGAAAATACAGAAGTCACTATGGTGGAAGAAGAAGAGGGACTTGTAAATGGCTTGGAAGAGGAACAGATGGTGGTCTTTAAGCTGGCGGATGAACAGTATGGCGTGCGCATAACCCAGGTACAGGAGATTAACCGTTTATCCAAAATAACCAAGGTGCCTCGCGCCCCCCGCTTCGTCGAAGGGATTATCAATCTGCGCGGAGATGTTATACCAGTCATTGATTTGCGCAAGCGTTTCGAAATTGAGTATAAAAACTACACTGAATTTACCCGGGTGATCGTAAGCGATATTAATAATAAAAAGGTCGGCATCATTGTTGATGAAGTCTTGGAGGTTCTACGCATCTCCAGAAATCTTATGGAAGATGCTCCGGATATACTCAGCAACCAGCATTTGCAGAGTTTCATGGACGGTATCGCCAACCTGGAAAACCGGATGATTATGATGCTTAATCTGGATAACATTTTGGTGGAGAAAGAATGGCAGAAGCTTCAGGATCTGGACCGCACCGGAAAAGCCAGCCCGTCCAGGGCCGGTAAACCTAAAAAAACAGGGCAGGGGCGAGAAGCTTGATAAGAGTACTGATAGCTGATGATTCTGCGTTAATGCGCAAAACCCTAAAGAGAATACTGGAAAACGATGCCGAGATCGAGGTAGTGGCCGCTGCCCGGGATGGCAATGATGTAGTGGAAAAAGCCCGGGAATACAGGCCCGATGTGATTACCATGGACGTGAACATGCCGGGGCAGGATGGGATAACTGCCCTGCAATACATCGTTCATGAAAAAATCTGTCCGGTCATCATGGTATCATCTCTTACTCAGGAAGGCGCAGCAACAACCTTTGAGGCTCTGGAACTGGGGGCATTCGATTTTATCGGCAAACCGGGGGGGACTGTTTCCAGCAACATGGACAACGTGGCTGGTGAGCTTTTAAAAAAAATCAGGCTGGCTGCCAGTATCAAGCAAAATGGTAGAGCTGCCGATCAATTGTTCCGCAGCCGGAAAAAGCCGGAATTAAAGCTTAAAGCCCCCCCTACCAGTAAAATGCATAAAGCCGTAGCCATGGGGATTTCTACCGGAGGCCCCAAGGTGATCTATGAGGTTCTGCCCCTGCTTCCCCCCGACCTAAATGCTTCCTTATTCCTGGTGCAGCATATGCCGGTTAACTTTACCGCCACCTTTGTCAGGAGGCTTAACGAATCCTGTCAGCTGGAAGTGGTGGAAGCTCAGGCAGGCATGAAGGTGGAAAAAGGCGCACTTTATGTGGGCAGCGGGGGTCGGCATCTTAATCTGGTCAAAAATTCGGGTGGTGATGTCTTGATAAGACTCGCCAGCAAACCTGATCATTTGTTTATGCCCTCTGTGAGCATCATGATGGATTCAGTATTAGGTGTTTACGGTTCCAGAACTGTAGGGGTGATCATGACCGGAATGGGAAGCGATGGAGCAGACTCTATGGTAAATATCCGTAAAGCAGGTGGAATAACCATTGCCGAGTCGGAAGAAAGCGCTATTGTTTTCGGCATGCCGGGTGAGACCATTAAACGCGGAGGCGCGGAAATAGTAGCGCCTATATGGGATATTGCCGGGGAGATCGTTAAGGCAGTTAATCGCTGATACGGATAGGTTTGGAGCAATGTTGATTGCCATTCACTAATTAAACCGATTTATAACCATTCAGAGTAGGGGGATTGATCATGAAAGGTTTGCGTAAAGATGGGCGTGCCATCAGGGTGATGGCAGTAGATGATTCTCCGGTAACCCGCAAGATGATTAAGAAGGCATTAGTGCCGGAGGGATTTGAAATTGTCGGGGAAGCGGGAAACGGAAGGGATGCGGTGGAACTCTGCGAGAAGATTGATCCTGATATTATTACCATGGATGTTACCATGCCAATCATGGATGGCCTGGAAGCGGCATTAATTATCAAGCAAAAAAATCCCCGGCAAAAAATCATTATGCTTAGCGCCATGAGTGACCAGAATATTGTTGAGGAAGCTATGTCACGGGGTATAAACCATTTCTGCTCCAAACCATTTACAGCTGGAGATATGGTTGCCAAAATCATGCAGGTAATAAGCGAATAGAGGTGAAAGAGTGGATCTTGCTCAGACAATTGCACCATTTGTTAGAGCCAGTAATCATGTTTTTAAGCAATTGCTGGATCTAAATATTAATAAAGGCCAGGCCGAACCGGAAGGGGACAACTTCGTCTCGCAGGGTTTTACCGTTATGGTAGGTTTGACCGGAGGATGGCAGGGCTGGTTTTTCCTGGATATGAGCCAAGATACAGCCATAAAACTAGCCGGCCTCATGACCGGAGAAGCGTATGATAATGTGGATAATGAGGAAGTGTTGCTGGCAGGCGCCGAGATTGCCAACATCATCAGCGGCAATGCCCTCACCGATATCAACAACCTCAACTCCGGTGTCAGCATTCGTCTGACCCCTCCCAGCGTCTTTGCCGGCGAGGGTATGAGTATGTTTAACGTCAAGCTGAACGCCTATTCCGTTCTATTACAGACTGATGCCGGGAACATCAAAATAAATGTGGTAATGAAGGAGGCGAAATAGCTGATGGACGTCAAGTATGTAAACGCCTTTATTGCCGGTTTGATAGAAGTATCGGGAATGTTGGGTATAAACAGCCTGGCCCGGACTGGATTAAATAAGCGGGATCATCTCAAGACCGAAAATGACGTTAATATCATATTAGGCCTGGTGGGGGATTTGAAGGGAAATGTAGTACTATCCATGCAAGAGACTACCGCCATGAAAGTAGCCTCCAAAATGATGGGCGGCATGCCGGTTACAGAATTTGATGTAATGCCCAAAAGCGCACTTTGCGAACTATCCAATATGGCTAATGGCAGAAGCGCCAGCGAACTGGAGAAAATTGGTGTCATGACCAGCATTACCCCGCCAACGCTAATTCATGGCCGTAACATGATATCACTGATCAGCCAGGTAGAAACCGTGGTAGTCCAATTTTCTGCCCAAGAAGGCGGGTTGGAATTAAATATTGCCATCGAGGATTAATTCTTTCTATCGGCCAAAAACTGTAGACGATAGTAAAGCGTGCTGCGCGCTATACCTAGATAGCGGGCAGTAGCTGTTTTGTTGCCGTTATGTAGTTTAAGAGCCCGTAATATGATTTCATCGGAAAGCCTATGCAGGGGCATGGCATCTATAGGCAGAAAAAAGTTATCAGAAAGCATGGGCTTCTCCAGGCTATTTTCACAACTATCCTGGGGATGGTTTAAACCCAGGCGGATCAGGTGGCTAGGCCTTATCTGGATATCATCATACATCAAGACTGTCCATTCCATGACATTGTGCAGTTCCCTAATATTACCGGGCCAATGATAGTTTTTCAAGATATGGGCGGCCTCGGGGGCTATTTCCCTAAAGCGCCGCCCTGCCGATTCTGATATTTCGGCCATGAAGAGCCTGGCCAGAGGCAGTATAGCTTCCCGCCGTCTCCGCAAAGGCGGCACAAACACATGGCCGGTGTTCAATCGAAAAAAGAGGTCTTGCCGGAAAGAACCGTTGGCGACCAGATCTTTGAGATTTTGGTTGCTGGCACAAATAATTCTTACATCCGTCTTTACCAGTGACAGTCCACCCAACCGGTAAAACTCTTTTTCCTGAATAACCCTTAACAGCTTGGCCTGCTGCTCCAGGGGCAATTCGGATATTTCGTCCAAAAACAAAGTGCCCCCCTGGGCCATATCCAGTTTGCCCTGCTTCCCCCGCGGAAGCCCGCCTGAAAAGGTACCCGGTTCGTAGCCAAAAAGCTCGCTTTCAAAAATATGAACGGAAAGGGCGGCACAGTTCAGGGCTATAAACGGAAGATCCTGGGCCTTGTCACCGTAATGAATATAGCGGGCTATCAGTTCTTTACCCGTTCCGGTTTCACCCTCGATCAGAACCGGAATGGATCGGTTATGATGAAGCTTCAGTGCCAGGACAATGATATCTTTCATGCTTTTAGAGTAGATACCCACAGTATTCCCGGAAAAGGAGGGGGGATAAACTGGTGCATAACGATTTTGGCTGCCTTTGTTAACGGGTGATAAATCCTCGCCGCTATTAGCGTTTATCTCTCTTTGATGTCTTGCAACTCTCTCAGTGGTTCTGACCAGTTCCTCAACATCCAGGGGTTTCAACAGATAATCAAAGGCACCCGAGCGAATCGCGGCAATACTGCTATCCATATCAGCAAAAGCGGTAAAGAGAACCTTATCCATATGCTTGGCTTCAGGCATTGAGGAAAGCTGTTCCAATAAATCCAATCCCGACATTTCAGGCATGCGATTATCGGTAAGCAGCATATTGAATGGTTGGCTCTCGATCAGATGAAGCGCTTCTTCTCCGCTGCCGGCTTCGACCACGTTATGTCCCATTTTGCGCAGGAAATTTGCTGTATGTAAGCGGCTGAGCGCTTCATCATCAACGATGAGGATGTCCATACTTGCTACCCCCACGGTCTATTAATAGCATTTCTAGTCACTTATTTAGAATCAATGCGGATGGCTCAGCCTATTATTGCCGATTTTATAAAAAAGCAGGTAATTTTATGGTAAAGGTTGCACCCCTATCTTCGTTGTTGCTTGCAGCAACCTTGCCGCCCATACGGGTTATTACATTATGAACAACCGACAAGCCTAGCCCCATTCCCTGGTGGGGGGCTTTGGTGGTCACAAAAGGCTCGAAGATGCAGTCCAGAATGCGTTCATCTATGCCAATGCCATTATCGATGATTTGCATGACCACATATCTTTCTTCTAAAAAGGTGCGGCAGATTAGTTCCTTTTTGTTATGTTCTACTTGATCCAGGGCCTGCATGGCGTTGGTTAACAGATTTATCAGAACTGCATCCAAGCGGTTCAGGTTCGCGTTGATCGCAGGAAGATTTTCCGTCAGTTCTGATATACACTTAATTCCGCGGGCTGACAATTGCTGGCTTAAAATTTTCATAATTCGAGCAATGCTGCCGTTTATGTTGCACTCCTCAAATTCCGGCTCTCTGCTCAGGGTAGCAAAGGAACGCATATGGCGAATAATTTCTTCAATGCGGCCTATTTCTCTTGCGGCTTCGCCCAGTTTTTCATACAATTCTTCCGTGCCAGCACAGTTTGAATCATCACGCCAATACAGCAAGCCAAGAATGATCATTTTTATTGAATTTAATGGCTGGGTTATCTCGTGCACCATGCCTGCTGACATGGCGCTTAGCGAAGCTGATTTCTGTATAGCCGCACTGAGCTCCTGCAGGCGCAGCTGCTCCTGTTTAAACTTTTCTTCCCCTGTTATATCCGTAAATATAGCAACACTATGTTCTAAAAACCCTGCTTCATTATGGAGGGAATTGACAGCCAGCTGGCAGTAAAAAGCGCTGCCATCTTTACGCTGAACCTGAACATTACCCCGCCATTTGCCAGTTTTAATCAGGCTTTCTTCAACTTCTACAAGTTGTTCATCAGTAAGTTGAGCCAGCTTTAAATTGGAAAATTTTCTCCCCACAACTTCATCATAGTTGTAACCCGTCAAAGAGGTAAAAGCATGATTTACCCAGTTGATTTGTCCTGATGAAAACGATATAATCCCTTCAGATATGACATCCATCAGCCGCAGGACAGTATTTAGCCTTAATTTTGTCTTTAAATGATTTGAAAACACTTCGAGTTCTCCCATATAACCATCTTTATAAATGTTTAATCAGCCCGTTGGCTAACCACCACTAGTCCTAAGACTAACATCATATCAATATTCTACCAGCGTAAGACTTTTCCTCTAATTTTATTTAATTTTTATTATTATGTAATTTATTGTTAAACACTGTATATTACTGTAAAGTATTCCCTTATAATTTTGCTGAGATGAAAATCTTATCTGAACAATGGTCGGTAACTTAAAATATTTGACAACCGCTATTTATGCAAATATAATTAATATTCGGGTGCATAAACATGTTTTTTATCCGGTAAACTAAGTTGCACAATTTCGGCATCACTTTGTGTAATGCCGTTAATTTTTTTCTTTGAAGGAGAGTTTTGGCTCAATGTTAGAAAATCTTAGAAACATCGGCATCATCGCTCATATAGATGCCGGTAAGACAACGACTACTGAAAGAATTTTATACTATACTGGTTTGACTCATAAAATGGGTGAGACTCATAATGGCGAGAGTGTGATGGATTACCTGCCTTCAGAAAAAGAACGCGGTATCACGGTCACTTCCGCCGCAGTGCGCTGTTTATGGAAAGACTGTTCTGTAAACATAATCGACACACCCGGGCACGTGGATTTCACCGCCGAGGTGGAGAGAAGCCTGCGCATTCTGGATGGCGCTGTGGTGTTATTCTGTGCCAAAGGCGGGGTGGAGCCGCAGTCTGAAACCGTATGGAGACAGGCTGACAAGTATAAGGTGCCGCGCATTGCCTATATCAATAAAATGGATGCCATCGGGGCTGATTTCTGCCGGGTGGTGGATCAGATTAAACAGCGTCTGGGAGCCAACCCTCTGGTCATCAATCTGCCCGTCGTCCAGAACGACGCCTTTACAGGGGTCATCGACCTTATCGAGATGCGCTATTATACTTTTGGCGGCCTCAGCGGCGATCAGATCGAATGCCGGGAAATCCCCCGGGACAGCCTGGAATTTGCGCTTTACTGGCAGACTCAGATGTTAGAGAGCCTGGCCGAGACTGATGAAACCCTTCTCGATCTGTACGTGGCCAGTGAAGTTATGCCAGTGGATTTACTGCTTCAAGTTATCCGGCGGAATACCATTGCCGGTGAAATGGTGCCGGTGTTATGCGGAAGTTCATACCGCAATATCGGAGTGCAGAAACTACTGGATGCGGTAGTGGATTTTCTGCCCTCGCCGTTGGATGTTCCCCCGGTGCAGGCCATCTGCCAGGAGAACGAGTCTGAAATGCAAGTACTTCCCGATGCCCAAGGCGAACTGGCCGCCCTGGTGTTCAAGATCGTCACCGACCGCCATGTCGGCAAGTTAGCCTTCGCCCGGGTCAATTCGGGCAGCATAGAGGCAGGCAGCTATGTGCACAACAGCAGCCGTGGCTGCAAAGAGCGGGTGGGACGCCTGGTGCGCATGCATGCCAACCACCGCGAAGAGATCGACCGGGTCGAAGCCGGTGATATCGTGGCATTTATCGGCCTGAAAGACGTCAACACCGGCGACACTCTGTGCCGTGAAGGGCGGGAATTTCTGCTGGAATCCATCGAATTTCCGGAACCGGTTATACAGATCGCCATTGAACCCAAGAACCAGAGCGACCAGAACCGGATTATGGAGGCATTGATGAGAATCGCGGCCGAGGATCCGACCTTCAGGCTTTCCTATAACAAGGAAACCGGGCAGACCTTGATAGCCGGCATGGGGGAACTGCACCTGGAGATCGTCGCTGAGCGCTTATCCCGGGAGTTCAAAGTCAACTTCAATACCGGCAAGCCCGAGGTGGCTTATAAAGAGACTATTACCAAAGCGGCTGAACAGACCACCCGCTATGTCAAACAGACCGGCGGCAAAGGCCAGTATGCCCATATCGTACTGCGTCTGGAACCTGCCGAAGGTTTCGAATTCGTCAATAAAATCGTAGGGGGCGCCATACCCCGCGAGTATATACCGGCGGTGGAAGCCGGCATCAAGCAGGCCCTGGAAGAAGGAGTCCTCAAAGGCTATCCGGTGGTCAACGTCAAAGCCACCTTGCTGGATGGTTCTTTTCATGAAGTGGATTCCTCAGAAATGGCTTTTAGAACCGCGGCTATGATCGCCACCCGGGATTGTATGCGCAAAGCCGGCCCGCAGCTGCTGGAGCCGATCATGCGTTTAGAGATTACTGCTCCGGAGGAATTTACCGGCAATATTATCAGCAATATCAGCAATCGCCGGGGGCGCTTGCAGTCTATGGACACGGTGAACAATACCCAGATCATCCGGGGTTGCGTTCCTCTGGCGGAGATGTTCGGTTATTCCACCACCTTGCGCTCCCTGACCCAGGGGCGGGCCGGTTTTTCCATGGAGTTCTCCCATTACGAAGACTTCCATATAGCTTCCTGAGCATCAAATCAATAAAAAGCCAAAACAGAGGAGCGAGCGACGGAAGCGAAGAGCAAGGCGCGCAATAGGCCCGCGATTGAGGCGTACAAATAGTACGTTGATTGAGCGAACCTATTGCGCAACGCAGTTATTTGCTTTTGTCGACGGTCTGAGGAGCGGATCAATCCGCTCCTTTCTATATGTCAAGTTCTGGGATCTGAGGACGGTCTGCTCTAAATTAATCCCTGCCTGTTGTCCTGCTATCACAATTTCCCTATAGCCTCCTGCAGCGAGTTCAAAGTAGGACAGGAAAAAGCGGCCTGGCAGTACCTGGCGTAGACCAGCATGCGACTGTCGCCCTGTCCCCAGTTGCTTTCAGGTTCGGGATTAAACCAGTATATTTTTCTGGCCAGGGCCTTGATCTGCTGCAGGGCTTGAATCTCATCATTAAACCAGTTATTGCGTGCATCCCCAAATATCAGAACAGTGGTCTTGTGATTCAGGGCGCCGCTGTAGCGTTTGATGAAACTGGTAAAAGTGTTGCCGTAATTAGTGTATCCGCGGCTGGAAATCACCCGCGCCTTTCTCAAGACGGTGGTTCTAAGGGTAAGGGGATCCCCGCTGTTCAGCCAGGGGGTAATTTCGTCCACTTCCTCTATAAAGCCGAAGGAGCGCAGCTGACGCATGAAACGCTGCATGGAAGCCAGCATGGCCAGGGCAAAACAGCTGAAGGTCATCACCGAACCTGAAACATCGCATATGGCAACGATGACCGGTTTTTCCCGGCGCCGCCTGACCGTCATAATATTGAGCGGCAGTCCGCCGCTGCTCATGCTCTTACGCATAGTGCTGCGATAGTTGATCATTGAGTTGTCATCACGGCGGTTCTTTTTAATCATTTTAGCGGCTAACCGGCGTGAGATCAGGGGAAACAAGGCTTCCATCTTCTGCACCTGTTCCAGGCTGGCCAGGCTCAGGGTCTCATCGAGAGGGTTGCGCAGCGACTGGGACAGACCGCCGCGCAGTGAAGCCATACCCTGTATGGGCAGGGCGTCGGGAGCCATCGCAGCGGCTTCGCCCCGGGGCATGGCGGCAAAAGAAGCCGGTAAATCACGCTTGCCGGCTGCCATCGCCAAGCCGGAAGCAAAATAGCGGTAATAGACGCTGTTGAAGGCGGTCTCGTAGCTGTAGTCTTTGATCAGGGTGCTGTACAAGGTGGTATAGAAGTAATCCGGGTTTAACCAGTCTATGAGCAGCAGGGCCTGACAGCAGTCCCTGGTCTGGCTGGTGGTCACCGGGATGCCTTCACGCCTCAGATCTTCAAAAAAACCCTGCAAGTATTGCAGAAAGTTCATAATATACCTCCCGGCTTTTGATTGCCAATCGCGGCAAGGCGTCTTTACCAGGCACGGTTGTCGACGGGGCGGGGCTGAAAACTGAGGTCATTGCGAGCATAGATCATGCCCTCCAGTTTTTCCAGGTCCTCGCGGTGTTTGACCAAGACGTTCAAGGTCTGCAGGGTAACAGCCTCATTCAGGTCATCGAGGCCCAGCTGTATGATGGCCATGGCCCAGTCGATGGTTTCCGCGATACTGGGGGCCTTTTTCAGATCCACCTGGCGGATGCGGTGGGCTACAGTGGCGATCTTTCCGGCTAGATGATCGGTCAAACCCGGCACCTTGAGGCGCAGTATCTGTTCCTCCAGGGCCAGGGTGGGGAAGTTCAGATGCAGATAAAGACAGCGTCTTTTTAAGGCCTCTGACAGTTCGCGGGTGGCGTTGGAAGTGAGAAAAACATAAGGGATGTGGGCGGCTTTGACCGTCCCCAATTCAGGTATGGACATTTGGAATTCAGACAGTAATTCCAGGAGCATGGCCTCGAACTCAAAATCCACCTTGTCGATCTCGTCGATGAGCAAGACCGAAGGCAGGCTGGAGCTGATGGCCTGCAAAAGAGGCCTGCGCAAGAGATATTGTTCGGAAAAGATATCCTGCTCGACCTCCCGGGGATCGATATTTTGATTGCCGACCGCCTGAATGTGCAGCAATTGACGTTTATAGTTCCATTCATAGAGGGCTTTGGACTCGTCGATGCCCTCATAGCACTGCAGTCTGACCAGAGGCAGATTTTTCATCGCGCTGAATGCCTGGGCGACGCCGGTTTTGCCGACTCCGGCCGGGCCCTCCACCAGGATCGGTTTGTGCAGGGCTTCGGACAGGTAGAGTACCGTAGCGGTGCGGTCATCACAAATATAACCCGCCTTAAACATGCCTTCTTTAAGATTGTCGATCTTGTCCTGCAAATCAATTCCCCCTCCTTATTAGCCGCTTATTGATATCTAGCCCAGCGGACAACAAAAACTCCTTATCGGCAACAGCACGGCTTCTTTAATTATGCCGGGCCTTCATTTTGAAATTGTGATTAAGGCTGCGGATTGGGATTTATCGCCGCAGGCCTGCCGCGACGGCCGCTGTATATGCTCAATGCGATGCTGCCCAGGGCTATACAGGCCGCCGCCACATTTATAAAAATGCCGACAATGGGTATTTCGGAAAGCAGGATGACAAGCGCGAATCCCATCATGAACGCCAGCCATATCGAAACCTTTCCTTCCCAATTGAAACTGCGCAAGAGGTATCTGCCCACCATGTCCCCCAATATTATTTTAGATACGAATAAAATGAGGATATAGGCGAAGAGCAGGATGAATGCCACCGGGATGCCTATCACGGTGACCATTAAGACCAGGAATATCAAGGGCAAGGTCACCAAAAGCAACAGCCCCCAGCCTATAGATGCCCCCGGCGCCTCCTGCAGGGTGGATGCCAGCCGCTGCCACAGGGCAGGGAACAACAGGTAGCCAAAACCCCATAACACCAGGCCGGTGGCGAACCACATCAAGAGGCCGATCCAGGAAAACGGCTGCCGGGGGTGGGAGGGAGTGGCCTTATCAATAACGCTCTGCTCCCAGCGGTTCTCTCCGCTCACCCTGGCCCCGCTGGCGATCTGAGCCTCTCGCGGAGACTTGTATATCAGGTTGCCGCCGATTACCGCTGATGGTGACAGAGTAAGATTGTTTACTTCCCATAGTTTTAAATCGCTGCCGATGCTGCCAGTCAGGCGAAAACTTTGGGAAGCCCCCAAAACCTGACGGTTAACCTGGCCCAGCAGGTCCAGGTTATTTCCAAACAGCAAGGCATCTTTGCCGATGACCGCAGCAGGTTCCAGGCGGATATTATTTCCGGCGGCGGTCAGGCTTTGGGAGACTGCGGACTGTATGGTTATATCATTGGCGGCGCTGCGCACGTCTCCGTCTACCGCAGCAGTGATGCGCACCGACTGACCCGCCGCCATAACATCGCCGTTCACCTTTCCATTGATAACTACGCTTTGTCCGGCTGCGAATACATCACCTTCCACATCTGCATCAACCACAACACTATTACCGGATACGAATAGAGGGCCTTGAATCTGGCCCGGCGGAATATAAACCGAATCGCCGGTCTGCGTCTGCACCGCCAGTGCCGCAGGGGTCGACAGAGTTGCAAAAAGCAGAAAGGCGATCACCAACCATCCTGCCCAGGCTTTTGAATACATTCTCAAACCTCCTAATCTTTAATTTCAACGTTCAGCCGGGGAAATCCCTATCTTTACCAGTTGTCTTACGAGCATTATAACCCATGAAAGTAAATTCACACAGCGAAAAACACGGATTTACCAAGGTTATTATCTGCAGTCCCACCAGGGATATGCTTCTTCAAGCAATATCTGAAGGGCTCAGACCAGCGGGTATGGAGAACGGTGAATTCCTCTACTTATTGCCATCTTTATCTTATATAATAAAAAATACCGGGTTAGAGCCGCCCGGTTATCAAAAATCGGCGGGAACAGGCCTGGTGGGCAGGCCGGCTTAGTCCGCCCGGTTATAAAAGCTGCCAGGGTAAGTGACTGAAAAGGACGGTGTTAGTTTGCATTTCAACGGTATTGAAGTGAATCATGAACATTATGATCTCTTGCTGCAATTGGAAAAACGGCTGGGGCAGGTCGAGTATACCATTGGCAGTGAGCCGGAATCAGGCTTGGCAGGGGTCAGTAAGTCTCCCGATGACAGTGCTTTCATTATCGATATATCAAGCCAGTACAAAGGTGATACTCTGGCATGCAGGGTGGCGCATCAGCTGCTCTATGCCCTGCAGATGAAGGAAGGCTGTCCATTGACTAAGCCGGCCGATCCTGAACTTGTCTGGCAGAAGATATTGTCGGAATCCATTAACAATCTGATTCTCGAATTGAAAGCCACCGACGAAGCAACGGCCCTGGGCTTTGACCATAGTTATATCTTCAATCATCGTTATAAAGAGGTCAAGGATTTCGCAGACCGGCATACCGGTAAAGCCCTGGACAGTTTTCAAAGCCGGTGGTTTGCGGTTGACCTGGCCCTGGCACTGATCTTTATACCCCCGGAAAAGATCAACTTCCTGCTCTCCGTTCTTAAAAGTAAGGAGGATGAAGCGGTCGGATTGGCGCTTTCAATCATCAACCTTATTGAAAAGACCGGCTATACCACAACCGGCCGGGCTTTTCTGGCAATGGCGGAGATCAACACCCTGTTGGATACCTGGAGTTATTGCCCCATCCATTATGGGGAAAAGGTAATCGGGTCAGCTCAGCAGTACCAAACCGAATTTTTCAATCTGCGCGCTTTACTGCTGGGCTAGAGGAAAGAACCGGACCAAAGCAGTAGCCCAATAGAGCTCATGGGCCGATTGACGGAGGAGTTAAGGGCAGCCCTCTTTGTAAAGCTTTCTAGGGCGCCTGCTTTCCATTAAACCGGGGAGGTTTTCTTTTTGGAGGCGGTTTAGACGACTTAGTCTTTTTCGCCCGGTGGTTTTTGCTGTCAGCCGATTGCGGCGGCTTGCTACTGGAAGCGCCGCCTTGCAGCATATCCCGCTGTTCGCGCCTTTCCTTTGCGCTTTTGGGAACGTATATCTTTTCACCGTTGAAAGGGTTCATCCCGGTATGGTACATGCTGGCAGAAATCGTCATCGGCAGAGGGGTGAAATTCTGCACCTGCTCCGGATGATGCCGCATTTGCCGGCTGACGTATTGAGCCAGTTCCCGGCTCTCCTTCAAGCTGCTGCCAGGATGGGCACTTATCAGATAGGGGATGAGATACTGTGTTTTGCCCAGCTGACGGTTGACCCTGTTGAAGCTCTCCGTAAACTTGAGGTACTGGGTATGATCAGGTTTTCCCATCAGAGCTGTGACCTTATCGGCAACATGCTCGGGGGCCACTTTCAACTGCCCGCCGACATGATGTTTGCACAGGGAATGCAAATACGAACCGGAACTATCTTTAATAATCAAATCATAGCGCACCCCGGAAGCCACGCGTATATGCTTTATTCCCGGGATTTTACGCAGCTCTCGCCACAGTTTGACCGAAGGAGAATGATCAGTATCCATTTTAGGGCACAGGGCTGGAACCAGACAGCTGCCGCGCTTGCATTTCTCGCACTTAAGCCGCTCTTTCCCGGATAAACCATACATATTAGCGGACGGACCGCCTACGTCAGGAATACTGCCCTTAAAATCGGGATGCATCAGGAAGGAGCGGGCTTCATTGAGCAATGATTCCTGGCTGCGGCTTTGAATGAATTTGCCCTGGTGCAAACCGATGGAACAGAAATGGCAGCCTCCAAAGCAGCCCCGGTGGGTCAGGATGGAAAACTGAACCGGCTTGAGGGCCGGAACCCCGCCCCGGTCTTCATAAATCGGATGACTTCGGCGCTGAAAGGGAAGGGCATAGAGTTCATCCATCTCCGCAGTGCTCAGGGGCAAGGCCGGCGGGTTGGCCACCACCCAGCGTTCGCCATGCCGCTGGGCCAGGGGCGCAGCCAGGTAAGAGGTGATGTTTTGCGCTACCATTCTGGTCAGCTGAGAAAACTTGACGGGATCAGATGCGGCTGCTTCATAAGAGGGGAGAATCAAGGCATCTTCAGGCGGTTGCGCCGCCGCATAGCAGCTTCCCGCCACGTTACGCAAGGATTTGACATCCTGACCTCTTTCTAAATACCGCGCTGTTTCAAAAAGAGCCTTTTCCCCCATGCCGTAGATGAGCAGGTCAGCCTTGCTGTCCAGCAGTATGGAGCGCCGCACCTGGTCGCCCCAATAGTCATAGTGGGCCAGACGCCGCATACTGGCCTCAACCCCGCCGATAATGACCGGTATCCCTGGAAAGGCTTCGCGCAGCCGGTTGGTATAGACGATGGTGGCCCGGTCGGGCCGCATTCCAGCTTTCCCCCCGGGAGAATACACATCCTGGCGGCGTTTCTTTTTGTCGGCAGTGTAATGGTTAACCATAGAGTCGAGATTGCCTGCTGAAACCCCAAAAAATAAACGAGGGGCGCCCAACTGCATAAAATCCTCCCCGGTCCGCCAATCTGGTTGGGCAATAATACCCACCCGGTAGCCATGGTATTCCAGAAACCGCCCCAAGAGCGCCGCCGCCCAGGCGGGGTGGTCGACATAAGCATCCCCGCTAACCAGGATGATGTCAAGCTCTTCCCAGTTTTTTGCTTTCATTTCCGCTCTGCTCATAGGGAGAAAACCCATTGCTATGCTCCTTAAATCAACACCAGTTATAACCTTGTCGTTATCTTTCCCAGTATGACAGCATACAGCGCAAAAATCCAGCCCGTCGGCGTTTTAACCGTCCGATATGATTTACGGTTGTTATCAGGATAATTTTGGATGGATTACAAAAATTGAGAAGGCAGCAATACCCTGTGGTATTGCTGCCTTTTAATCCCGGTTTGGTATAGTAGACTGTTACTTCTTCACAACCGCTTTTTCCAGGTCGAGGCTATCTTTGACCGGAACATAATGTTTGCCCGGCTTATTGCGGCGTTTGGATGAGCTGCGCCGCGGCCGCGCCTCGCGTTGGGAAAGATCTACCACATCATCGCTTTCCTCGGTAACCGCTACTTCCATAGGCGCCTGGTTGACCGGCGATTCTATGCTGCTGATGGAGATGCCGCGCATATGTTTGGTATGAGCCCATTCCGTCTGGTTACTATGTTTTAACAAGCCCCAGATAGTAACCGGGAACCAGGTGAATCCATAGATGGGATATGTCAGGTAATAGAAATAAGCCTTGCGCGGCGCGCCTTCCAGGATCAATCCCAACATCGGATAGCAGTAGCCGAGAATTCCGAAACTCCACCAGAACCAATTAGGGGCCATGGCAGTGATCGGCGACGCGTAGATAGGCTGCGGAGATATCCAATGGGCGCCTCCCAGAATGATGTTAAACAACATAATGGTGATGGCAATCGGTTGAAAAAGGTAAATAGCGCCGTCTATGGGATACCATTTTTTCTCGCGGATGCCCTTTTTCAACAAAGGGATCATATAACGGAAGGCTACATCCCAGTGGCCTTGCAGCCAGCGGGTACGCTGCCGCCAGGTCTGGGAAAAATAGACCGGTTTTTCGTCATATACATGAGCGTCATGGGCCCACGAAGTCTTTATCCCGTGGAGCAGGAGCTTCATGGTGAATTCCAGGTCTTCGGTAAGACAGGTCGCTCCCCAGCCAAACTCTTTCAGAAGGTTGTACTCCAAACAGACGCCGGTTCCGCCCATAGCATTGGAAAGACCACGGTTGTAGCGGGCCAGCTGCCACATGCGGTTCATCGACCAGTAGGCAGTTGCGTAACAGGCGGTAACCCAGGAGTCGTTGGGGTTTTTAGTGTCAAGGTAGCCTTGAATGGACCGATAACCCTTCTTAAGCTTGGAGTTCATTTCCAATAAAAAGTTTGAAGAAACCACATTATCGGCATCGAACAAGCAAATCGCATCGTATGTACATTCGTTTTCCATTTCAAACAGCTGGTTAAACATCCACTCCAGAGCGTACCCCTTGCCGCGTTGATTGGAGAAGCGTTCATATACCCTGGCGCCTTCCTGGCGGGCGATGGCCGCGGTGTTATCGGTGCAGTTGTCGGCTATAACGTAGATATCAAAGAGATCCTTGGGATAATTAATCTGCTTGAGACTTTCCAGGTGATACTTAATAACCGCCTCTTCATTATGAGCTGCGGTGATCAGGGCGAACTTTTTAACGGGCACATAGTCTTTTTCCTCTGGATGCTTGCGCCACCCAGCGATAGAAACATAGTAATAATAAAATAATACCAACAAAACTACTGCTTCAGTTACGGCTACCAGCGCCGTTAGCAAATAAAACAGCCAGCTTTCAAAAAACAAAGCGTAAGACTCCTCCCTATATGTCATTCACAGTTTGTCTCTTAAGGTAGCATTTTATAGATGCCAATCCATAGAATGCTCAAAAACAACAGATAAAAGCCGACCTACTCCCTCCAACCTACCAGAAAAGTTTTCCGGTTACAACATATTTTAGTATAACAAAGACTAAAATATCTTCTCCAAGAAGGTAAAAAAACCCTCTTTATCCTGGTCAAACAACAAAAATATCTTTGGGGTTGATACCCCCGCCGCCGCTAAATGAATCCCTGGAAACCTCGTCCCTACCGTATTGTTATTATATAAACAGATTAATTATACCAGAGGCGGTCTTGATGTCAATCTACTTGTACCTGGTACGGCATTCTCCTATGTAGAAACTGTATCACTAGTATTCCTGCTTTTGTCAAGACGTACTCTTTGAAGGCGGATTTACTTTCAGTTAAGTCTCAAAATTGTAACACAATCTTTATAGGTATGCCCCTTTTCGAGTATAAACATTAGTTATTTTGCTGCCATGCAAGGTTTTGATGCCCGGGGCGTATAAGTAGGCAAATCGATAATAACGGAGGGGGATTACATGTCCAAGATTCTGACTGTAATGCTCGGTATATTATTTGTCCTGACCAGTTCCTCAGCGGCGTCAGCCCGGCTGCAACCCGGGGACTTCACAGACATCCAGGAACATTGGGGTAAAACCGCCATCAATGAGGCGCTTGCCCAGGGATGGATGCAGGGCATGGGGGCCAACAGCCAAGGATATCACATATTTGCTCCCCAGGGAACGGTTACCAGAGCCCAGGCTGCCGCTGTCCTGGTGAGGATGTTTGACCTTGACTATGGCGACAAACAATTCTTCAAACAACCGCTGGCCAGTGATTATTACCAGGATGTTGACAATCAGTCCTGGTATGCTGAGGCAGTTGCACTATGTGCCGTAAACAGCATTTTCGAAGACAGCCCGCACTTTTATCCCCAGCGGGATATAACCCGGCTGGAGATGGCCAAGGCCATTCAAAACTGCTTTACAGCCAAAAAAATCAGTGTTCCCATGATAATGATGCTGCCCGTCTATGACGATATGGACAGTATCCCTCCAGCTGACGTCAATGCCGTGGCCTTCGTAACCAACACTGATATTATGAAAGGGGATAATGGGTATTTTCGGCCTCAAGATACCATGACAAGGGCTGAACTGGCCCAGGTGCTTGTCAACTGTTCTAAGGCCATAAAACTCCAGCTCCCAGACGGAAACCTCTCCGGAAATGATCAGGAAGCCGGTAAAACGGTAAGCATAAATACCAGGACCATCCAAAATCAATCCGAGAACATGAAAACCAGTTTGATGGTTCCTGCCATCAGCGGTTTGGAGGATCAGGAAGTGGAGTCAGCCCTTAACGATCGCTGGCTGGGTGAGGCCCAGGAATTTGCCGAAGGGTTGGCAGCCGGCTTAGAGGCATACGTTGAAGACCGGGAAAACGCAGGTGCTCCGGTTTTCCCCTATGAAGTAATGACCAGCTATCAGGTTATGACTTTGGAGGATAGCTTCTTAAGCATGTATATAGACTATTACCAGTACACTGGCGGGGCGCATGGGATGACCGAACGCATCGCCTATAACATCGACCTTACAACCGGCGCGGACATTGCCCTGGCCGATCTGTTTACAACTGATTATAAGTACAAAGAAGCCATCAACCAGTTCATTCAAAAAGAGATCACGAATCGTCCAGGCGACTTTTTCCCCAGCGGTGACATGGGTTTCAACGGTATTTCCGATGAGCAGCCCTTCTACCTCACCGACTCCAAACTGGTGATTTATTTCAGTCTTTATGAAATCGCCCCTTATGCGGCCGGATTTCCTGAATTCGAAATTCCCCTGAGTTATCTGAATGGGGGGTTAAAGGCACCCTTCATAATAACTGCATAGCCAGCCGGGTCCCGCTCTCCAAATCCCCGGCTGGCATTTATTTTTTTATTATTTTGCTGACATCTTGTTCTTCACTTCGGCCACAGGCAAACCAACATTATCTCAAAAACTTGAGTTATAAGCGGCTCAGTCTTTAAGCCGATAATCATAGCCGCCGCTATTTACCAGATAGCCATCCTCGCACAGGCGGTCACAGATCTTGACAATAGTGAGGTAGTTCTGGAAATTAAGCTCTTCCTGTACCTCACAGAGACTGCAGTGGTTTTTTCGCATCGAATCCAGGACTGCGTGTTTATGATCTTCTATATATTTATTAATAAATTCTTCACCCTTGGGAGTCACACAGCAGAAACTGATCATATAGCCTTCATTTTTGAGTTCCTCGGTTTCCCGTCCATAGACCTCAAAAGCCAGAGACAAGGTAATAAAACGATCCTCATTTTCTTTTGTCACCCAACTCGACCCCCTCATCCTTTATAATTACATAAATTAACTATTCAGCGCAGATATTCCTGCTTAAACAGAATAAGGCGGGAGGACGGTTCAGGCGCGCCAGCGGGGACGGTTTATTTTCTGAAACCACAGCAATTTTGTGTTTGCTGGCTTAGCAGGATTCTCTGTGATATAATAGGACGTCGTGCAGTTTAGACGTAGTTTTCAGGTGCCAGGGAATTTAACCTGGAGTAATAGTATGAGAGGTCGATTAAAGTGCAGCCTAATTCCTTGCGAAATATCGCCATAATCGCTCATGTAGATCATGGCAAAACCACCCTGGTGGACAAATTATTGAGATACAGCGGCTATTTCCGCAGCAATCAGACGTTGGTAGAAAGGGTCATGGACAGCAACGATCTGGAGCGGGAACGCGGCATTACCATATTATCAAAGAATACCAGTATTATTTATGGCGACACCCGCATTAATATTGTGGATACACCCGGCCATGCCGATTTCGGCGGCGAGGTGGAACGAATCGTCAGAATGGTGGATGGGGTTTTGCTGCTGGTAGACGCTTTTGAAGGTTCGATGCCGCAGACTCGTTTCGTACTGCGGAAAGCTCTGGAGGCCGGGCTAAAACCCGTAGTGGTAGTCAACAAAATCGATCGCCCCGGGGCCAGGCCTCTCCAAGTAGTTGATTCAATACTGGATCTATTCATAGATCTGGGAGCCGATGAAGACCAGCTTGACTTTCCGGTGGTCTATACCTCGGCCAAAGAGGGTTATGCCAAGCTCGGCCTTGAAGACGACGCGGCAGACATGAAGCCCTTACTGGATGTGATCATTGCGCAAATCCCGGCGCCGCAAGGTGATTCGGAAGCTTCCCTGCAAATGATGATATCTTCCATAGATTACGATAATTATGTAGGCCGTATAGGGGTGGGCAAGATCAGCCGGGGGGTGTTGCATAAAGGCCAGGAGGCTATTCTCTGCAATCCTGACGGCAAGACAAAACGGGTCAAGATAAATACCTTATACACCTTTGAAGGCCTGAAAAAAATCGAAACCCTTGAGGCTGTGACGGGTGAAATCGTGGCTGTTTCCGGTATAGAGGACATAACCATTGGGGACACCCTCTGTGCGAGCGACAGTATTGACCCGGTTCCTTTTGTGGCTATTGATGAGCCTACCATCTCCATGAATTTTGTAATCAACAACAGCCCCATGGCCGGCCTGGAGGGAAACTATATTACCAGCCGCCATGTCAGGGATCGCCTCAATCGAGAATTACTGTCCAATGTCTCTTTAAGAGTAGAGGAGATCAGCCCGGATTGTTTTAAAGTATCAGGCCGCGGTGAACTGCATCTGTCTATATTAATAGAATCGATGCGCCGGGAAGGCTATGAATTTGCGGTTACCCGCCCCGAGGTGATCCTTAAAACCATTCACGGCGTGATTCACGAACCTGTAGAGCAGGTCTTTATTGAGGTTCCGGATGAATATGTCGGAACCGTGATAGAAGGCCTGGGCAGGCGCAAAGGGGAGTTGCTGACTATGAACAATGGAACCGGCAGCACTTCCAAATTGGAATTCTTGATTCCCTCCCGTGGTCTGATCGGCTACCGTTCAGAATTTTTGACTGATACCAAGGGTAATGGCATCATGAACCATTGTTTTGAAGCCTATCAGCCTTTTAAGGGGGATATCGCCACCCGCAACCGGGGTTCGCTGGTGGCCTCGGAGAGCGGCGTCACCGTAGCCTACGGCCTTTTCAACGCTCAGGAACGCGGCACGCTATTCGTAGATGCCGGGGTGAGCGTTTACGCCGGTATGATAGTAGGCGAGAATGCGCGCAGTCAGGATATTACCGTTAATGTGTGCAAGAAAAAGCAGCTTACCAATACCCGGGCTTCAGGTAGTGACGAAGCCTTGCGTTTGATCCCGCCCTTAAATATGACCCTGGAAAAATGCCTGGAATTCATAAATAATGATGAATTACTGGAAGTCACCCCACAATCGCTGCGTTTGCGAAAGATGATCCTAGATAAAACCGAACGGGAGCGCTCCGCCAAGAAAAAGGAGCAGGCCAGCTGATATCTCCGGGTATCATGAGATGCCTGACAGCGGGAATCATTTTATTGAATTTCCGCTGTTTTTTATTTCTGTAATATTCTGTGAGCCCTCATCAAGCTTTGCAAAAACATGGTAAAATAACGTATACCACTCGTATAAAGTGATCGGGGGAGGGTCATCGTGCTGAATAACGACCAACATGATGATGTAGTTAAATATATACAAAAAATTGAAGAATTAGAGAAACTTTTAGAAAAGGAACGCAGACTACACCTTCAAGCAGATCAGCAGTTGGAAGAATTATTTGATCTATCTTCCGACCTTTTTGTAATTACAGATAAAAAAGGGCATATTAAAAGGGCTAATGCCAATTTTATTTCGGTGACCAATTACACCGGCGGGGAAACCATAACAGAAATAATCAATAATAAACTTCACCCTGATGACATTGAGTCTACCTTGAAGGCTATGCGCCGGGTGGTAAGAGACCGCAAGCAAAACCTGGTTTTCCGCTACCGCAACGATGATGGCTCTTTTTCCTGGTGCTCATGTAATATCATAGTCTCCAAGGAAGAAGATGTGGTCATAGGGGTGGGGCGAAACATTACCGAATCAAAAGAATCTGAGCGGCGTCAGGCTGATATTATCAACTTCCTTCCTGACGCCACTTTGGTTATTGATCAAAATGGCCGGGTGATAGCATGGAATAAGGCCATTGAAGAAATGACCGGAGTCAGCTCGGAATACATGCTGGGCAAAGGCAATTATGAATACAGCCTGCCGTTTTATGGGGAGTGCCGTCCCATACTGATTGACCTGATCAATCTTAACGAAAGTGAAATTGAAGACTCCTACCTGAGTCTTCACCGGGATTACAAACGCATTTCCGCCGAGAGCTTCTGTCCCTTGATAGGCAGCAGCGGCGCTTTTCTGTATGGCACCGCGTCTCCGCTGTTGGACAGCAACGGGAAGCTGGTGGGTGCGATCGAATCGATCAGAGATGTCAGCTTTCGCAGGAAAACCGAAGCGGCTCTGCGGCAGTCGGAAGAGAAATTTTCCAAAGCATTTCACGGCAGTCCTATTATGATGTGTCTGGCTACCCTTGAAGAGGGTATATTTATCGATGTCAACGAGGCCTTCTGCCGGGTTGTAGGGTATACCCGCGAGGAGATGATAGGCCGCACCAGCACCGAATTGAATTTTTACGCCATCCCCGACACCAGTCGCTCTTACCGCAAACTGCTGATAGAAAAGGGCAGAATCGAACACTATTCTTTCGGCTTCTGCAAAAAATCAGGTCAGGTTCGCGATGGCTTGTTGTGGAGCCAGCTATTGGATATTGACGGCTCATCCTGCCACATAGCCTGCATTATTGACATAACCGAACAAAATCGTCTGGAAAAAGAAATGGCCAGGCTCGACCGCCTTAAACTGGTTGGGGAAATGGCGGCCAGCATCGGCCATGAAATCCGCAATCCCATGACGACCATCCGCGGCTTTTTACAGCTATTGACCGACAAAAAAGATTATCAAGATGATTTCGCCTATTTTGAATTGATGATTGAAGAACTGGACCGGGCCAACAGTATTATAAGCGAATATCTGGGCATGGCGCAGGACAAACTGGTCGACCTGCAGCCCCGCTACCTTGACCAGGCGGTTAAATCGATTTATCCCATGATTCAAGCCGACGCAAATATCAGGGAAATGGCAGTATGCCTTGATCTCTCCAAACCTCCCATACCGCTGATCGATGAAAAAGAGATCCGGCAGATGATTCTAAATCTGGCCCGCAACGGATTGGAGGCCATGTCGCCGGGAGGCACCCTGACTATCGGCACCCAAACCGGGCCCAAGGAAATTGTGCTCTATGTCAGGGATGAAGGTCATGGTTTGGATCCGAGCATTGTGGACAAGATAGGAACCCCTTTCCTTACCACCAAGGAAAAAGGCACCGGTCTTGGCCTGGCCGTCTGCTACAGCATTGCCGCCCGCCATCATGCCACAATTGATTTTGAGACCAGTCCCTGCGGCACTACTTTTTATGTGCGCTTTCCGTTCCCCCCGGATGACTAATCGGTTATTTCCTTCAATTCCGCGAATTTGGATGTAAGTCTGAAAATCATTTCTCAGTAATAAGGTATATTACAATATTGATGATTGACAGGGGAGGAGTTCACATGAACCGTTTGGGGGCTATGATAAAAGCTGCCTTGTTGAGGCTTATTGAAGCTATATCTCGTTTTCCGCTGACTGTAGTCTGTCTGATCGGCGCTACCATACTGTTGTGTTACATGATATCTTTGCACAAGCAGCCCGGACCGATTGTCGAAAAACTGGCCTATACTTTTTTGCTGGGTTCCTTCCTGGGCATCGCCGCACAGTTCGCCTGTGAACGCTTTGAGCAGCTCCACAAAAAGCGTGTTGTGGTTTATCTTGTATCAACCCTGTTGACCATCGGATATTACTTGATTCTTATGCCGGTCCAGAGCATCAGTCATGAGGTTACTATCCGCACTTTTGTAGCAGTGGCCGCCATGTTCTGCGCTTTCATCTGGGTGCCGTCTTTCAGAAGCCGGGCCGATTTTAATGAAATAGCCCTGGTGCATTTTAAATCCGCCTTTATATCAGTTTTGTACTCGGCCGTGCTCAACGCCGGTTGTGCCAGCATTATCGCCGCGGTGGATATCTTGCTCTTCCCGGTCGATAACGATGCTTATGCTTATACCATGGTCGTCATCTGGGTGCTGTTCGCCACGCTCTATTATTTATCACTTTTGCCCCGCTGGGGTTCGGAGCGGGCTGAGGACAGGGAATTTGCCAGGTATTCGGCTGAATACCCCCGCTTCCTGGAAATCCTGGTTTCCTACATTGCGATCCCTCTGGTGGCAGCCTTCACCCTGGTCCTGGCCGCATATTTCGTCAAGATACTATTTACGCTCAAATGGCCTTCGGGGCAACTCGGGGGGATGGTTTTGGCCTACTCCGCCTCCGGACTGATTATTTATATCCTGGCCAGCCTTGCTTCAAACCGTTTTGCTACTTTATACCGTCTGATTTTTCCCAAGGTATTGATTCCGGTTGTAATCATGCAGCTCATATCGGTGGGCATTCGCCTGGATGCCTACGGTATCACCGAATCCCGCTATTACATTACTCTTTTCGGCATTTTTTCACTGGTTTGCGCTATCATGCTCAGTTTTAAGCCAGTATCCAAAAACGGCTTGATCGCCTTGCTGGCAGCCGGTTTTGCTATTTTATCGGTGATACCGCCTGTAGATGCTTTTACCGTATCCCGCAACAGCCAGATCACCCGCCTGGAAAGCATGCTCCTGGCCGAGGGCCTGCTTGTTGACGGAAAAATCACCCCCAAGGCTGAAGTAAGCATGAACCTTCGTCTGGAGGCTACCAGCATACTCAGTTACCTGCAGGCTCGGGATTACACCCGCTATGTTGTCTGGCTGCCCGCTGATTTCACCACCTATAGGGATATGAAAAGTGTTTTTGGATTTGAATCGGCTTACCCGGGTATGGATGTGGAAAGCAATTACTTCTTTGCGGTCATGGATACTCAAAAACCTTTTCCCATCAGCGGTTTTGATATCCTGGTCAGTGCCAGTTCCCACCGCGGAGCAGTAAGCCAAAATCTGTCCGCCGTCGATTTTGAGGTACAGGGCCTGCCTTATAAATTGATCCTGGAACGCCTGTCTGCCCAGGAGGTGCGGCTCGCGGTACAGAACGCGGCCGGTGCCGAACTGATCAGCACCGGTTTGTATGATTTCGGCCAGACCGTCGCCGAAATTGGGAATGTGCCTAAACAGGCCTTGCCTCCCGAACAAATGACTTTTGACGTTGAAAACAACGGCTACAAGCTGCGAGTGATTTTTCAAAACATAAATATCACCAAAGGCGACAGTCTTGAAGCCGGGGTGGATTACGAACTCATGATCATGTTCGGGGTTCCAACAGCCATTCAATAAAATCGTTCCATAATGCCCCGCGCGATCTCCTGGAGCAGCTTCTAAGCGGAGGAGAAAATTAATGCAATAAAACGGTTCCAATGCTGAATGCGACAGGGCTTGAATAGAGAGTAGCAAATAACGCCAAGCTGATATAGACTTGAATTGCAGGAGCCTTTATCCGCGTTGTTCCTGCGGAAGCAAAAGGAGCGTGAGTATATTATGGAGAGATTGGGCGGGCGTTATCTGGCCGGGCTGGTCGTGATCGCTTTTGGAATCGTCGCACTGCTTAACAATTTCGGGTTTACCGCTGTCAGTCTGGGATATTTGTTTAATCTATTGTGGCCGCTGTTGATCGTGGTGGCCGGCATTAATTTCATCGCCCGGCGCGATCCGGCCGGATTGATCACCGGAGCCATTTTGACAGCCCTGGGAGTTGCATGGTTTGGCCGCAATGCCGGCTGGTTGGATATTGATATGTCCTTGTTCTGGAAAGCCTTCTGGCCGGTGTTGATCATTATCATCGGGTTGAATATTATGCTCAAAAATGAACACAATAGCCGTGGAAATATAGCTATTATGGGCTCGGTGGAAAAGAAGCACGAGCCCTGGGAGCTTCGCAGTGCTGAATATACCGCCTTCATGGGGGGCATCGACCTGGATATCCGCAAGGCCCGATTTACACAACCAGAGATAACCCTGACCTTGTCAGCCATTATGGGGGGGATAAGCGTCATCCTCCCTCCAGACGTAGCCGTAACCTGCAACGGTACTTCCATTTTAGGCGGAATAGATCTAATGGGCCGCGGATCTGGCGGTATTTTGGGCAGCACCTCCATGCAGAGCGGCGATTTAAAGAACAGCGATAAAATTCTGCATCTCAAATGCACTACCATAATGGGTGGTATTGAAATCAAACAATAGTATCCTCCCGGCAATGGAATTGAGACAAAAAACTCAGCTTTTTAAATTATGCAATGTTTACTGGTACTGAATATCAATCGGGTAGGAGGCTGACCCTTACTGGGTCAGCCGACCTCCCACAGAACCGTACGTACCGTTCGGTATACGGCTCCTCCCATGTTTACACACGAACAGACTCGTAGTAATCGAGAGAGTCGAAATATCCTGCCTTCTTAAGTCT
>DHBS01000010.1 GCA_002398825.1 Syntrophomonas sp. UBA4922
GAAATCTAGCGTGCAAGACTACACTGTACTACAAATAACAGAGTTATAATCCATTGAATATGACCTGTTTGAATCAGAATCTATATTTGACAAAATTGAATTAAGAGTATCTATCAGTGATTTAAACCCTGAAACAAGTTGAACCACATCAAAATGCCCACTCGGGTCCCATCTATTTATCGGGTTACTACTACAATAAGTATAAGGATTAATACTCAGCGGATTGGTAATATCCCCTTCATAACTATCCTTCGATATAAACCTTCCGATTGTCGGGTCATAGTACCTGGCCCTGAGATAATAAAGCCCGGTCTCCTCGTCATAATATTCCCCGGCATATTTCATGGGGTTTACGATCTGTTCCTGGGAGCTTAAGATGTTGCCCCACTCGTCATAGCTATAGCTGTTGACGGTGTTGCCAGCTTCGTCTATAACCTGGATCACATCGCCGTGGCCGTTGTAAAGGTAGTAGTAATAAGTACCGTTGACCTGCCTTGCTAGCGCTTTGTGACCCCAGATGTTCTGGGCGCTGACCTGGCCGGTTCCATCTGATTCGGCGATCACCAGGCCGTTGTCATCGCAATAGTAGCGGGTGCTGCTCGTGCCGCTGTCTTTTTCAGTCCTTAACCCTTCCGGATCGTAGCTGTAGGCAGTGCTGCCGCTGCCGGTGAAGGAAGCCAGTTCATCCCAACTGTTGTAGGCAAACTCTCCGGCTTTGAAGGTTTCGGGATCGATGGTGGTCACCGAGCCTTTGCTGCGGTTGCCCCGGCTGTCGTAGCTGTAATTGATTTCTTCTCCGTTAGGGCGTTTGATTCCTGTCAGTCTGTTTAATGGGTCATATTGATAAGTAGTGATTTGACCATTGGCGGTTACTGCTATGATATTGCTGTTTTTATCATAGGCGTAGCTGAACTCGGAGAGAATGTTGGCCCCCATTTTATTAGTAAGTTCTGTCAGCCGGTTGATGTTGTCGTATGTATATTCAGTTCTAAGTCCATTGGGATAGTTGACAGCCTTGATCATGCCGTCGTCGTAATATTCGTAGCTGAAGGCTTTGCTGTCGGTTGTAATGGTATCGATTCTATTGAGGCTGTCGTACTGATAATTGACGGTCTGGTCGAAGGGGTCGGTGATTTGGATACGGTTGCCCACGTCATCATATTGGAAATCTACCGCATAGTTGCCGATTTTACGCTGGCTGGTTAAACCAGTTGAATAATACTGATAGTCTAAAGCTTCTCCGGCTCCGCTCTGACTGCTATATACGGCGGTTCTCTCCACTCCGCCCAAGGAATGATAGTAGTAGGTCAGGGTATCCGGGCCTGCGCTCATCTCTTGCAAGCGGTTGTAATTGTCATATTCCATGGTGGTGATTTTGCCGGTGGCATCGGTTACCACAACGGGCAAGCCGTTTTCGTCATATTGATAGCTGACGGTCTGGCCTTCGGGTTCGGTTTTGACGGTCAGCAGGCCGCGTTCGTCGTAGCCCTTGGTGGTTATGAAGTCTTTTAGGCCCTCACTCTGCTTTACCTGACTGACGTTGCCTAAGCGGTCATAGTCATAACCGGTCTCCTGATTGAGGGGGTCAATAACTTTGATAAGCCTATTCAAGGGGTCATACTGATATTGGCTCTGGTTATTTTCAGGGTCGGTATATTGAATCAGATTGCCCAGATAATCGTATTCAAATGTTTCTTCCACTTCATTGGGCTGGCCCCAGCCGTCGGGATAGCCGCTGCGAGATATCTCTCGGCCCCATTGATCATAGGTTATCAAATGATGGTTTTCAGCGGCACCGGTAGATTGGGGTACGAAGTAGGATTTCTTGGTGCGGTTCAGGATGTCATATTCATATACCTGCTGGTTGCCCTGGGTGTCGGTGATGCTCTGCAGACGACTCCATTCGTCCCACTCATAGCTGGTTTGATGATCCAGGGGGTCGGTTGCGGATATGATCTGTCCATAACATTGAATCCATATTGGGTGGTGATCCACTGATCTTTCTCAAAATCATACTTGCGGCTTTGTTGTAACACTCCGTGGTCATCGTAATAACCAACGGTTTCAAAGAAGGTTTCCGGACCGCTGCCGTCATCCCAGGTACGGTACAGGTGCACCCGGAACAGGCTCCGGTTATCCAGATCGGCTACGATGTAGTCGCCATAGTCGTAGTTGTCCTCCACGACATATGAACCATTAATTCCTACCGAACTGGGATAGGTGACTTTGGTCAATCTGCCTTGATCGTCGTATTCGTAGCCGGTAATATTACCTGCGGCGTCTTCCGCACTGGTTACCAGGCCCCTAACAAATTCATATGTGTTCTCGGCGGTGCTGCTCTGGGCCTGGTTATTTTCGGTATAGAATTGGGTGATGGCAGTCGGGTAAGCATCATAAGCACCGGAATAGTCGTAGGCAGTGGTGCTGGTTAAGCCATCTTCATGATTAACAAGCACTTTAGTGACATTGCCCATATGATCATCATCTTCATATCGATAATCAGTGGTCTCTCCTTTGGCGTTCACTGTGGTCTGCAAGCGGCCGTTATAGTCATATATACTGCTTTCCGTAAGCCGGATACCTTCATCCTGGTTATAAGTTTTAGAGGCCAAGAATTTAAAGATGGGATCATACGTATAGCTGATGGTATGCTGCTCTTTGGCCGAAGCGTCATCCCATTCCGTCTGGGTCAGAGGCCTGGTTTCCGACTCGATCCCACCCCAGTCGTTGTAGGTATACCCGGTATATAAGGCATCATTGTATGTAGCATCATATTGTTTTGTTGATATTTTTACAGGCTGGTTCTTAAATTTGGTGTCATATTCTTCAAAAGTAGTTGTGTCTCTTTCACCATCAGCCTTGATCTTAACAATTTGGTCTTTTACCCAGCCTATCGGACTTCCATGAAATATTATATTAGTCTCCAGCCCATTATCCTGCTGAATGGTACAGGTATAGTTTGCGTTAGTAAATGTATAATAAAAGTTACGGTGATAGGAAGAATAACTTGTTTCATCGTTGAAATTAAATACTGATAAAGCCCCTTCATAACTGTAATTCTTTACTAATCGCGGGGTCTGAGAATAATCATTTTCCAGCTGCGGGAACTCCCGGCGACTGCTAACGCGATATACTTCATGGGATCCAAAATTTCCCAGAAATTTTGATTTTTTGGTATAATCGTACTGAATTTTAGAATTACGGACACTAGCATTACTGAGTAGGGCCTGAATCCCTGATGTGGGTGTCGCCCCGACGTCAAATTTCCAACTGACATCCTGGCAATTATACTCATAGGTATTGCAGGTATCGCCGTTGTCACTGCTAAATAGGGTTGAGTATCTGGTTTCATAAGCTTCTTTGCCTGTTCCACAAGTAATTAGATTCCGGTTGCGTGTGTACGTATAGTTTACGCTGTCTGTCTTATCCGGGTTGTTAACTGTTACCGTAATAGTACCTGCATCTCCTATGTCTTCATTCAATGTATCAGTATATTCGAAATCGATTTCTCTTCCGATGCTATCAGTGATCTTCGATATCAGCGGCCACGCCTTGTCCAACCTGACTTTGTCTAACCAGGCATAACCCGAATAGTTCCCGCCCCCAAAATTAACTTGAACGTAATGAGTATTAGGTCCAGTGGTAAAAAACCCCTCCTTAAATTCCCAGGTGTTTTTTTCGGTAGCATCAAGCCTAATAGCACTCCCTTGTCCTGAGCCATAAAGATTTCTGTACTGCGAAACAGATACAAAAGTATGTCCTCCTGAAAGCTGATCATTCATGTAACAGCTGACATAATAGTTGGTGTTTGGTTCTACAGCGATATAATCTGTTTCGCTAATACTCGACTTACCCCAAACATAACCGTATTTTAATGAAGAATTATCATCTTTGCCGAAAGTAGTATCATAGTTAAAACAATCAGTTGGCAATCTATATTCATTTGAATGCCAGGCTCTGGATTCCGGATTTTCGAAATCACCGTTAATCACCAGATTTGAAACAGGCAGTTCTTCATGGTTGAAAACAATGCTGTTGCCAAACCGGTCCACAATACCTAGAAGACGTCCGTCATCCGCAAAATAGGTTTTGGTCTGGTCCGTTCTGATCACTGCATACGCAGAATCAACCTGTGTGTTGTTGAAGGTGGTGTCCTTTTCAAATCTGATATCATCACGGTGATACTTCTCAAGGTTGCTGTCATCCGGGTCATCTGTGAATTTGACATGATATACCGCACCATCACCGGTATGGTAATATAACTCCTGCGCGTCGTCATCTTCATCTTCTTCGTCTGCTTTATCCTTCTCAACCTGTACGGAAGGCAGGGTAAGACTCCAACCTACTCCCAGGCTATATCGATCGAGGAAATAGGTGGAATGACTATTGTATCCATTAATACCATCCCCTTCAATCTTCCGGTCCCCAAACATAGCTTGATTACTTTGATAAAGTCTTCCTAAATTAAGATCCAGCCCGTTTCTACCCGGAAGTTTGATGTCGGTTACCTTTAAGGTGAGATCGCCAGATAACGGAGATATGACTTCATCAGTATCGCGGAGCGCCGAATATTGTTCGTTTACTACTCCATTGATCGCTGACGGTCCAACCAGCGTATTATAATAGGCTTTTTGCGATTCAGCCTCGCTCATCAGGTTAACTATATCCGTCCCAATCAATGGTTCCAGCTCCGAAAAGCGATTGGCTTTTTTATTTTCCTTTTCAGACTTATCCTTTTCTGCTTCGGGGTCGGGTGGATGTATATTGGCAGGATTATTCAGCTCTGTGATATCATCCCCTGCGTGTGCAGGCGGTTCGCTCGTATTATTTTGATCTGTGGGCGGATTTTCAGTTTCATTACCGTTCGTAAAATTGGTGTTTTTGCCGTTCGCCAGATCGGGGGCATTCTCTGATTCATCATTTTCGCCTTCTTCAATAACTCCCTGACCATCTTCCTTAAGCGATAGATCATCGGGCAGCAAGATTTGATTTTCAGCAACTCCCGAATCAGTATCATCTAACAAAGTATCGTTCTCACTATTTTTCAGCCCGTTATCTGCTTGTGTCGGCTGGGAACCATCCTGTAATGGGTTTTCATCTTCATTTGATGAAACTGGTGCATCACCCGAGGCACCCGAATGCGAATCCCCGTTCTCCGGGAGGAGTCCTTCCTCCGGGGATGTCCCCTGATCAGGATCAAGGTCATCTTCCTGCGGATCATTTGCTTCGGTTGGTTGCTCGGGGTCTTCAGGGGTTGGTCCATTAGGATCTTTCTCAACCTCAGGCACGATTTCTTCAGGTAATTGTTCATCTGCAGGATTCGCTTCATGCTGAATGAGCTGATCGAAAATATCAAGCATGCCTTTATCTTTTAGCGTCTGATAGATAACGGAATCTCGGTAAGGTTGATAGCCTTCTCCGGGCAGGGTCAGGTATACCGTTTGGGGTTCGGGCACGGATTTTTCCTTGGGGATATCAAAAGGCACTTCTTTAGTAAGCTTTAATTTCAATTCTATAGCCGGATCTTTTTTGTCTTGCTTTATTAGCTCCTTGTCTGAGCTTTTTTCACTTTCTGGAAGCTCATTTAAATCCGATGATTTTTCTTCACTCACGGTAGGCACGGTTGCAGTATTGGCGTTTTCAGTAACGGTATTTTGTTTATAAGTTTGATCTGCAAATGCGGACATTGGCAGAGCGGTTAAGACCATCAAGGCTATCAGCAAACAACAAATAGCTTTATTGCGCAGTTTAAATCCATACATCACTTTCATTCTCCCTTACCCCCCTGCCTTTCAGTTTTGATCGATGGTCCGGTTGATCAAGCTGCCATTGTCATCATATTCATAGTGAATGACTCCGCCGGACTGCAGTCTGATTTCCTCCAGACGGTTGCTGTCGCTATAAAAGTATCGGTCATACAGAGTAGTGTATTTTTCTACCGCATTCAGATGGGTAGTTCCGTCATATCCGCCTATGGCGTAAATATCCCAGCCGCTTTCCGCCAATCCCAGCCCGCTGCGTGCATAAAGCATGTCGTTTTTCAGCGTCCAGGTATCAGATGCGGGATCATACTCAGCCATACTACTCAGGTATTCCCCGTTATAGCCTCCTACAGCATAAATCCTGCCATTGACGGCAAGGCACCCTAGATCAGCACTTGCCCACGGCATGTCGGTCAAACTTACCCACAGGCCAGTATCCGGGTCATACCTCCCCACTGAATCAAGGTAATTCATGCCATCATAACCGCCCACCACATATATCTGATCATTTAGTACTGTTGCGGTAAGACCGCTTCTTATGACTGACATGCCGGATAAGGTTGTCCATAGGTTCGTTTCGGGGTCGTAAACCTCCATTGTCGCCAAGTGCTGTGCGCCGTTTCGGCCCCCAAGAGCGTATATTTTATTATTCCACGCAACAAGGGCCAGGTGTGACCGGGTAGTAGGCATTGGTACTTTCGTGGTCCATGAATCGGTTTTGGGATCATATACTTCCAGCTGGTTGAGTACGGATGTATTTTCTCCCCCTGCTACATAGATCTTTCCGTTAAGTGCGGCTATACCTGCATAACTGCGGGCGGTTGGCATGGAGGTCATAGTCATCCAAGTGTTGCTTTCCAGATCAAACTTCTCAAGGATTTGCAGATCGTTCTGGTCCCTCTCTCCGCCTACAGCATAGATGTTACCGTCTACCGCGACAATCCCCGCACCACTTCTTCTAGATGTCATATCCGCCATTTGGATCCAGGTGTCAGGACCAATCGCGCCTGAACTGGGTCTGTAACGATCAGGTAAGTATTGTTCGTTTAAATTCAATGCCCCCGATGCATTGCCGCCGCCAACGGCATATACTTTTCCGTTTACTGCTGCCATACTTAGGTAAGCACGAGCACCAGTAAGATCAGTTTTTATCTCCCATATATCAGCGATAGGATCATAGACCTCAAGATTTGCCAGATAGGCTCCGTTATAACCCCCACCGACAAAAATTCTGCCATTCAAGCTGCAGATTCCGGCTCCTTGCCGGGGAATGGTCATGGCTGTTTTGGTTGTCCAGGTATTGGTGGTTGGATCATATTCTTCTATGACATTCAAATTGCTGAGACCGTTGAATCCTCCTATGGCGTATATTTTCCCGTTTATTACAGTTGCTCCTAAGCGGCTCCGGGCAGTGGGCATAGGAGCTCTTGCTCTCCAGGAATTTGATAGGGGATTATATTCTTCAACCGCGTTCAAGTAGTTCTGACCGTTGTAGCCGCCTATGGCATAAAGCTTTCCATTCACTGGGGCCAGGGCCAGTTCGCTGCGGGAAGCAAGCATGTCTGTTTTTGGAGTCCAAGTGTTGCTTAAAGGATCGTAGGCTTCCAAAGTGCCAACATGACTACTGCCATCAGTGCCGCCTGCCGCGTATAGTTTTCCGTTTAAGGACGCTAACCCCAAGCTATGTCTTGCAATATTGAGACTGGCCACGGCAGACCAATCATCTACTGTGGAATCGTATTTTTCAACGGATGCAAGCGTTGTCCCAGCATTTATTCCGCCTACTGCGTATACCGATTCATTTATAGCTGCAGCAGCTAATTTCTCCCGTGGGGCTGTCATTGAAGAAGCAAGCTGCCATGAGTTTGGTGCTTGTTCCTGTGGAGCAATTATTCCTGGGTTGAATTCATGAACATATTGATAAACCCCGCTACTATCTAGACCCCCAATAAGGTAAGCCCTATCATTTGTTGTAATACACGACATTAGAGCTTTGGCTTCCGGCATACTGCCCTCTGTACTCCAGGAGTCGGTAATCGGATTGTATGCTTCAATAACATCCAAGCAACCAGCACCATCACTGCCACCCATGGCATAAATCAGGCCACCTATGTTAACAGCCACTAACCCGTATCGAGCCTTGGGCATGTTTTGTTTGCCAGTCCAAGTGTCTGTCTGCGGATCATATTCATAAACTGTATTAAGCGGGTTGTTATTGGTGTCTTGTCCGCCGATGACATATATTTTCCCGCCACAAGACACTGCCCCAAGCTTACTGACTATAGCTGGCAGATTGGCTTTGGCGGTCCAGGTGTTATTAACAGGATCATAAACCTCGGTAATGTTTGAATCGATTCCGCCAATAACGTAGATTTTGCCGTCAATTACAGCGGTTCCTGGATTCCTATGGTAACCAGTGCAGCTCGCTTTTGATGACCAGGTATTTGTAGAAGGGTCATACATTATGGTTGAACGGGTAATACCAGCTGGGACGGCACCGGCAACTACAAATATTTTATTGTCGACCGAAGCACAGCCAAGTCCATACCGAGCTTCCGGCATTGCCCGTACGGTGCTCCAGGAATCGGTTTCAAAATCATAAACCTCATTAAGTGCTTTCTTATTGTAATATGTATCGTCGATGCTACCTCCAAGAGCATAAATCTTCCCCCCGGCCTCAGCTGCTCCGAGTTCATAGCGTGCAGAAGGCATATTAGCTTTTTGGGTCCATTTTTCGGGCTCTGATTCATTCTTGGCAGGGTCATATTCCTCCACTCTAGTTAGAACACGCGTATCACAACCGCCAATAGCTAATATCTTATTATTTACTGAGACGACATTTGCTTTATAGCGTGGGGTGGGCATGGAGACTCGGTATTGCCAGGTATTATCCTGCACATTATAAGCCATTACATCACCATAATATTGCCCATCACTATATCCGCCTATAGCGAAAATAGTCCCGTTTACGGTTACCGCTCCGAATTGATCCCGCGGCGCCAACATATTTTCCCTAACTGTCCAGGTATTGTTGGCCGGGTCAAACTCTTCTACGGTGTCCAACCATCCATTATAAAAACCACCCAGCACATAGATTTTGTTCGCGTTGACCGTTACAGCCATCCGGCATCTGGGCGTTGGCATACTTGCTTTGGCTGTCCAGGTATCTGTGACAGGATCATATTCTTCAACTGTACTGAGATATGTTCCATTGTATCCACCGATCGCATATACTTTTCCATTACAGGATACGATCCCGGCATCGCCTCGTGCTGTAGGCATAGAAGATTTAGTCGCCCATGTATCAGCCTGATGTTCGTATTCCTCTACGGTATTAAGATACTGTGATCCATTATATCCGCCAATGGCATAGAATTTCCCATTGATTTCTGCTACCCCTAGTGCTGCCCTCGCAGTGGGCATGTTGGTTCTACCCACCCAGACTCCGTTATTCGAATTATATTGTTCCACGGTATCCAAGAACCCGTTGTTATAACCGCCAATTACATAGGTAAAATTATTAAGTGTACTTGCTCCGAAAGAGATTCTTTTAGACGGCATATATGGTCTGGGGTTCCACGCTCCTGGCTCAATATCTAGAGTTCTGACCCAACTGTACACCGTACTGCTGCTAGTACTCCTCCCTCCTATCCCGTACAGTTTCCCTCCAGCTACCACGGCACCCATGTTGCCATATGCGTTTACCGGGGTTAAAGTACTCCATTCATCTTTGTAAGGATCGTAAGCCTCCACAACTCCAATGCTTCCGTGGATTCCATATATGATGGCTCCCGAGCTCGACATATATAAGTTATTGCTGGTGGTTGGCATGCTGGCACGAGTGTGCCAGACATTTGCGATTGGGTCATATTCCTCTACGAGATTTAAGTTTCTATCCCCATCACCACCGCCTATAGCATATATTTTTCCGTTCACCGCACCTACATGTACGGTTCGAGCAGTCGACATACTAGCTTTATAGGTCCATGTATTGGTAGTCGGATCATATTCCGAAACCGTTGATATATATTGATCGTTTTCCCAGCGTGTATCATAATAGACTCCCCCCAGGGCATAGATTTTTCCGTTAAGGTTGCATGCCCCCAGGCCACGCACAGCTTGAGGCAAATTGGCCCTGGCTGTCCAAACATTGGTATCTGGATTATATACATACATACTGTTTAAATCCGTTCCATTATCGTCAGCTCCGCCTAATACATAGATTTTGTTATCTAAGACGGTTGCGGCAAAAGAAGCCCGAGGAATTGGAAGACTGGCCTTTGTAGTCCAGGTATCGGCAGCAGGGTCATACATCTCCATTTTTCCGGTAACCCCACCCTTTACATATCCACCCATGGCATAAATTTTGCCCTTGCATTGGACAGCAATTACGTTGGCCCTTCCAGCGGACATATTAGCTACACTTTGCCACTGAGGAATGGAATACAAATGGTACTCTGAATCATGTGGGAAATCTGATCCTGTAGAACCACTATTATTAGCAGCCACCTGAGTAATGGGACTGTTGCTGGAATCAATTGCTGTTACCGCATTATAGCAATTGATTTTGCTGTGGTTGTTCACCTTACCTATAAGAGAAGAAAGACGGTCACATCCGTTAATAATATTGGTTTTGATCTGGAGCGAACTTAATTCTTCATTTGCAGCGCTAACCAGAGCGGCTTCTGCAGAAACAAAAGCTGCTGCCATCGAAGTCCCTCCGCTGGGTCCATAATCATTGTCAGGTAAAGTGCTTATTATCTCTTCTCCCGGCGCTGCAATATCTACTACATCCGCGTTATAGTTGGAAAATGCCGAAAAAGCCGCCGATTGATTGAAAGAAGCTACAGTAATAACGTTGTCTAGCTGGTAAGATGCCGGATAAACTGGATAGGAAGATAGATCCTGACCATTATTGCCGGCCGCAGCTATAAACAGGATCTCGGGATGAGATTGGATGACCTCAAATAAGGCTTGATTATACTGGCTGCTTCCCCAGCTGCAATTTACAATTGTAGCCCCCATTTGTGACGCATACTGTATTGCATTGATAATATCGCTAGTATATGCGGTTCCGTTCTTGAAGGCTTTTAAAGACATTATTTGGGCTTCAGGAGCAACACCGGCTATCCCTATGCCGTTATCCTTTTGTGCAGCAATAATACCTGCAATATGGGTACCATGCCACTCATCAGACATGTTTTGGGGATCGTGTATTAAGTTATCGTTACCGCTGAAATTCCATCCCCAAATGTCATCTATATATCCATTATCATCGTCGTCGATTCCATTACCGGGCAATTCCATTGCATTTACCCAGATATTGCTATGCAGATCTTCATGGGTTATGTCGATACCGCTATCAATAACAGCAACACAAACGCCTTGACCGAGAGATTCATCCCAGGCCGGGACTACATTGGCATCGAAACTGTATTGTGGCGAGGTAGTAGTTGTCTTTTCATCTCCAGGAAGTTCTATAGATTCTGACCCTTGATAGAATTGACTGTCTATACCCCATTGCTGATTATAATAGGAATCGTTGGAGACCATCGAGATGGCGTAATCAGGCTGAATATATTCTATGTCCGAGAATTCCGGCAGGGTTCGTAAATCGCTGATTATTGTGTCTTTATCGGTTGGTTTGGAAGTTACTATCAATTCAAATTCTGATCTACCTAATTTTTTGATTGTCTTAGCCTTGTAAAAATGAGCCGTCTTCGGGTTTTCCCTGGTTATATCAGCCGTTCCCCGTTTATATTTAATCAGAAATCTTGTTGTTGCATTGGCCGAAACCGAGGGCGTTACAATTACCGGTTCTATGGCTTGATTGACAGGTAGATTAACAGGGCTGATATCCAACTCGCCTTTAGCGACACTTGGAAATATCAAAATAAAGCATAAAAATAAATAAATTGAACGTTTTAAGCCTATTCTACAAAATTTTACGACTGGCCCCACTATATACCCCTCTCCCCTCGACAAATTAAGTGAATATTTATTTATTTTTGAATATTGTATACATTTTCCTCCCTCTCGGCACAAACAACCGGTAAATGAACATAAATGGCCGCGATAAGAGCATGAACGATATTATGTAAACTAAAAGGTTCAGGGAATAACATTTTATTTTGAAGGCTTGATTTGAGAGGTTTTAGTTTTAGGATAAACGCAAATGCGTTGCATAACGGGGCAATTTAATTATCATGAGGCCTGTCGGTTCACGAGAACCAAAAGCAGTATTCGCACTAGTTTCGCAGATAACTGCGGTTGCGTTGGTTTGGAAGAAATCTTTTGATCAATATTTTAAGGGTGATTTCCAGTTCCTCATCAATATTAGGATCATCACTCTTCTACCTGTGTTTGCATTACGGCGGAAGTATGGTGAATTTTCGGGTAGCCCTGTATGAGGCGCCTTGATAGCTGCCGGTGGAGATAACCGTATATTCGCGGGCCATACCATTCATCATCGAAGTGCCGCTGACCACACAGTGAGCGCCATTCGGCAAAGCTATATCCGCTTGAAGGGGATCGCTCTGACTGAAGGGCCGGTGGGTCAATTGGCAGTGTGCCCAGGCCAGCCCGGCATCAGCAGCCTGCCAGGCTTGCAGACTGCTGCGGTCCCAGTACACGATGTTCCCGTTGATAAAGGCGGTCTGCAGACCCGCCATTACAAACCCGCTGCAGGCCAACATAACCACCAGAACCAGTATAACCGCATTGCCTCGTTCAGATGTCTTCAAAGCCCTGTATCACCTCGCTGGCATAGCGATTGTATGTAAAATTGCTTATTCCTTCACAGTGGGAACCGCCTTGTTCAGCGGAAATAAGCATGACCACCGTGCCTGGATTATGTATGGAGAAGTTCAGGCTTTCGATATATTCCGCCAGAGGCAGCGGAGAACCGTGATTGCTGTCGCGATAAAGCTGGCCGCTATCCACGTAATAATGCAGCATCTCATCGCTCATGGTCAGAAACAGATGCGGCCCGCTAACTGCGTTTTGCCCCGTGGCGTCCTTTACCTGCACCTGAATAGAGCCGGCCAGATCCACGCCCAGATGCTGGCGGGCCCGCCTGACTGCGTATTGAAGATCGGGAATATGCTGAAGCTTTTCCGCCACCAGGAAAGCATGCCAGAACAAGGCCATAACGCTTTGCAGGATAAGCAGCAATAGAAACAAGGCCAGTACGGTTTCCAGCAATGTCAAACCAGACTGGCCTTTTAAACCTGACAAGAATTTACGGAGGAGCGTACAACAGGGTGTACATCTCCACTGCTTTTTCAGTTTGTCCACCATCCCAGTTAACCCTCACCTGAATTTCCAACAATTCCTCTTGAGCATCATAGGGCTGATAGCCGATCTGCCAGGGATAGATGTTCTCTTCTACCGGCTCGCCAAACAACAATTCACGAGCATCCCTACCGCTTAAAGGCCCGCTTGCCAGGCCGCCGGGGTCGGCGCGGTAATAATCCAGAATCCCGAAAGCCAATACCGAGGCCTGAGTCTGCCGTTCGGCCTCTTTTACCCAATGCCCGCTGACGCCGGCGATCTTAATGATGGAGCCCGATAACAATCCCAGCAACAATAAAGCCACCAGAACTTCCAGCAAGGTGACTCCGGCACAGTTCCGAAGTTGACTGCTGCGGGCTCTCAGACCTTGTCTGATCCTATTCCCCACGGCTCAGCTCTGCCAGGGTATAGGCCGCTCCGGTTACGGGGTTGGTGGGAATGGATTTGATGTAATCATTCGTAACCAGTTCATTCAGATCAGCCACCGTATTGCCTGTATTGGTCTCGTATAAATCACAGGCGTTGTTGAGCATATCCAGATTGGCTTGATTGGCTTTAGTCTCAGAGTCTGCTAGTATATTGGCGAATCTGGGCACCACCAATCCGGCCAAAAGGGCCAATATGGCCATAACCACAATAAGTTCGATTAAGGTAAAACCCTGTTCCCCTTTAAGCTTTGACCTTATTCTCATTACACTCACCTTTTACACCTCCTTTCTTTCTCTGCTAAACTACAAGCCGCCGGCCAGATCCATGAGGCTGTACATCGGCAGGAGCGTAGCTATTACCGTTGTACCCACTAGAAAAGCCACCACTAAAATCAAGGCTGGTTCCAGCAAGGCGATCATGCCATCCAGCCTGTGCAGTAGTTCCTTTTTTAGATGCGTGGCCAGTGCGTCAAGCATTTCAGCAAGGCTGCCGCTCTCTTCTCCGGCCGCAATCATGCGGATATACATCTCTTCAAAAATGCGGTATTGTGCCAGACTCCGGGCTATACCCTGTCCGGCCCGCATATTCAGGCAGGTCTCTTTAATAACCTTCTGCAGGTAGAGGTTTTCCACCGTTTTCCCGGCCGTCTCCAGTGCAGCCAAGGCAGGCACCCCGACTTTGAGCAAAACGGCCAGAGTCTCTGTAATCTGCATGATGGCCCGGCTGCGGATGGTTTTTCCAACAATAGGGAGGGTAAGCACCCGCTGATGGACCGGCAAAGCCAGGGGCGTTTTTCGTATAACCCCGGTTATTATAAAGCTGCCGGCCAAAAACAGGGCCAAAACCAGCATGCCGAAATGCCTGATGAATTCTGCGCTGGAAATCACCAGGATGGTCAGGGCTGGCAAGGGCACCCCGCTGGTGGCGTAGAGTTCAGTAAACATTGGCATAATAAAGAAACTTATACTCAACACTGCAGCCACCGCAAATACAAATACGATGCTGGGATAAGCCAGTGCGGTCAATACCCGCTGGTTGATTTCATATTGATGCTCGATGTATTCACTGGCCCGATAGAGCATGTCGGTGAGTACTCCGCCGGATTCGCCGACCTCTATCATCTGCGCGGCCAGTCCGGGAAAGAGCTTGTCATGCGAGGCTATCGCATGATAGAGGGAAAAGCCGCTTCGGACTTGATCCAGTATGTCCTCCAGGGCTTCTTTCAAATAGGGTCTTGAAGTCTGGGCGATAAGGATTTCCAAACTGCGTTCCAGGCTGAGACCGGCTCCCAACATCACCGCCAGCTGTTTGAATAACTGGGCTATCTCACGCCGCGGTATGCCCGCCAATTTAAACCAGTCCAGTCCTGGTCCAAATATGGAAGCGAACCGGGTTAAAGCCAAATTCGCTTTAGGGGCTGATCCTTTATCAGCGGATTTGTCCTGTGTTACTGCCGCCTGCTCCATTATGGCCCTTCCCTTTCATTGTCTTCGCTTACCACGCGCATCACTTCTTCCAGACTGCTCAAGCCCCGTATAGCCTTATCAATCCCATCATGCTTTATCGGCACCATGTGATTTGCTATGGACAGGGCTTCCAATTCCTCCTCAGAACGGGCGCCTGTATAGATGACCTTTTTCAATCGCGGCCCAATTGTCATCACTTCTTGAATGGCGGTTCGGCCCATATAGCCCAGACCCAAACACTGGCTGCACCCTACCGGCTTGTACATCGTCATCCCGCTCAACTCGGGTTGATTGAAAAGGACCGCCGATCTATGATCCAACCTGAAGCCTTCCTGACACATCGGGCATAACAGCCGGATCAGGCGCTGCGCCACAATGCCAGTCAGGGCTGAGGCCAGGAGGTACGGCTCACACCCCATATCCATCAGTCTGGCCACCGCTGCTGCGGCACTATTGGTATGCAGGGTGGATAGAACCAAATGACCGGTTAAAGCCGCATGAACCGCCAGCTGTGCGGTCTCCTCGTCGCGGATCTCACCTACCATGATCACATCCGGGTCCTGCCGCAAGGCGGAGCGCAGCCCGTTAGCGAAACGGAGCCCGGCCTTGCTATTAATCTGCACCTGGTTGATGTTCTCCAGAGAGTACTCCACCGGGTCTTCCAGTGTGATAATATTTTTGTGCACGGTATTGATCCCGTGCAGCAATGCGTACAAAGTGCTGGTTTTGCCGCTGCCGGTGGGGCCGGTCACCAGCAGCAGGCCATGATTGCGTCTGGACAGGCTTGTCAGGAGTTCGTAATTGTGCCGGCTTAAACCCAGCTGCCCCAATTCGGTAATGGCCTGTGAGCGGTCTAGAACCCTTATAACCGCCTTCTCGCCCTGTACGGCAGGCATGGTGGAAACGCGGCAGTCAACCTTGCCGTGTAAACCCGCAAAGGTAAAGCGTCCATCCTGGGGAAGCCGTTTTTCAGCTATATCCATTCCCGCCAGGATTTTTATGCGGGATATCAGTTGGGGATGAACCTCATGGGCCAGAGTCGCCACCTGATATATAACGCCATCGATCCGGAAGCGCAGCCGGACATCATTTTCCCTGGGCTCGACATGAATATCACTGGCCCGGTGTTGTATGGCCTGATGCAGGATCTCATCCAGCAAGTCAATACAGCCCAGGCAGCCCAGATTATTCAGGGAGATGCAGCCCCGGAGTTCTTCCGGCCTGGCTTCTGAATAGGTTTGTTTTGGCTCGGTGAAGGAAATAACCTTGGATAAGCCCGGCTTAAGGGCGTGCTTCGCATGGCCTGAGGCGGTTTTAAAAGCCATTTTTCTACACCATCCGCTTGTTTCAGCAGTCTATTCTAAATATATACAATTATTTACATTATTTCCATAAGATGTTTTTGGGGTTTTTGTAGCCTGCTGTTGCCAATCTACTACGGCGACTTAAAGTACCTGGACTTACTGGGCTATCTTTGTTATGTTTTTGTTAGCAAAATTCGGAAGGAAGAAGCGGCCGATGGTTGAAGGGATATTCCAATATTATTTCTTATTCGATGAGGATGCACCGCAGTTTATTGGCAAAATGGCTCCTTTGCTGCAAAACGCCGGATTCCGGCCGTTTACTGACTGTGATGGCGGCGGCTTGCCCCATAGTCTGCCCTTTAAACAAAACTTCTGGCAGTTTTCTACGGGAGAGGGGAGCTGTGTTTGGGCCCTGGCTTACAGTCCGGCAGGCAGTTGGCAAGATTCTTTTCAAGAGATCAAATCCCTGGAGCAACAAGCCGGAGTGGATGTGGATATGATCCTGGGCCAGGCCACAGTTGTAATCGCCCCGGGACATCCCTGGGAAGACCTGCTCAAGCATTATGAAGCGGCGGTGGGGGGAAAACCGGGTGTGGAAATACCGGTAAAAGCCGGCCGACTGATGAGATATGCCCTGTCTCCGACCAATATCTTTTATGTAGCCAATCCCGAAGTTTACGATGCTAGCAGCTCTGTTTTTTGGGGACAGCGCTTGGCGCAGTTCGAAGCTCAACAACTTAAGGCGGGAATAGTAAGCAGGCTCTTGCGGGAACAACTGGCCTCAGTAAACCGGGAAACTGCAGCTCTGGACCGCGAGTTATCCTTGATACTGCATGCCAATCTGGTTTCAGACCAGGGAGAGCATAAAGAAACCGAAGAATTGAGTGCTCAATTGAACAGACTAACCACTTCTTATGCCAAAATAGCCGGAAGCCGTCACCTCATCGCAAAAGGCAAAGCCAACTTGCAGGCCGTATTAAACCAGTGGACCCGTCAGCTGCGGCAGGAGTCTGCCTTAGATTTTGATCAGGCCCGGTTAAATACCTGGATGGAGAATTATCATGAGCGTCTCGACCAGCTGACCCAAGCTGAAGCCAACCTGCAGGTATCCCAGGAAGACTATCAGGCGGCTATCGAGGTGGTGCGGAGCCGCATCGACATGATGAACAGCCGCAGCAATCTGGCCACACAGGCTCAAATCCGCGAACTGATGGAGCATAATACCGAGATGCAGAAGCAAAGCCTGGTATTCCAATATGCAGCGGGTTTGATTGAGTTTATCGTCCTGGCTTATTATAGTCATTCCCTGTGGAAAAACCTGTCTCATGAAGGTTACTTGATGGTACCGGCCTCAATACAATTCATTGTGGTGTTGTTGTTTTCCGGCAATGCCGTGTACTGTACCCACCTTCTGGCAGAATACATGCAAGGCGAGCATGAGGTTAAATCCAAGATGGTCATATCGTTGATCTCACTGGCCGTGCTCTTGGTGACAATCATCGCCGGAACCATCTTTTTGAGTTCTCAAGGTGCTTCCGGGCTGTCAGCGGGGCATTAGGAGAAGGATATTATTTGCCCATCAATTTAATGGCTTTTAGCCTTTCCAGCAGGCGCCTGTAATGGCTTTCCTCCTCCCTGGCAATCTGTTCCAGCATGAGTCGGGTTTCCTGATCCTCTGCAATGCGGGACATTTCCAGATATTTTTCCTTGGCCATCTTCTCTTGTTCGAGGGCTAATTCAATGGCTTGTCTGATATTCATAGCTATTCTCCTTTAACCACATCGGTCTCTTGACATTATATATTAAAATCCGCCCCAGGGTCGACACCCGCCTAGTCTGCATTATATGCCAGGCTGCCATTTACATAATACACTTTAAGGTTAACATCCGGGCTGGATCAGGAATCATTACGATAAGCTTCGTTCATAATAGGTCATAACAAGACAAAGCAGGTGTTATTATGAACGAAGCTTTAGTAGTTTTTGTGCGCAGCTTGATCGCTTTTGCCTCCCTGCTTATTTTCACCAGAATGCTGGGAAAACAGCAGCTAAGTCAGCTCACTTTTTTTGATTATGTTTTGGGCATTACTATCGGCTCAATAGCAGCCACTGTTTCAACTGACCTGAGCAGTCCGGCCTGGCCCCACTGGGTGGGTCTTTTTACCTGGGCCGCCATAGTGGCCATTATGCAGTGGTCCAGCATTCATTGGAAGCTGGCGGATCGTTTTCTCAGCGGGGAACCGGTGGTGGTGATCATGAAGGGTAAGATTCTGGAACAAAACATGAAAACCGTTCATTATACCATTTCCGACTTATTGGAGCACCTTCGCGACAAAAGCGTGTTTGATTTAAGCCAGGTGGAGTTCGCTGTTCTGGAAACCAGCGGCACATTATCAGTGCTGCTCAAGCCGGAACATCAAACCCCTACCAGAAAGGATCTGAATATCACTCCCCCGCAAGGAGGCATAAGCACCGAAGTCATTTATAGCGGTCTTGTAATGGAAGAAAATCTGAAGAGGGCCGGGGTGAATCAAAAGTGGTTAATGAAACAGCTCAAGGCCCAGGGAATATCGAGTCCAGACCAGGTGTTTCTGGCGACTTACAATTCTCAGAGCGGGGTGTTGTTCGTTGACAAATATCAGGACAAATAAACGGGGGGATGAACTGTGCGGAAATTGCTTTATTACAGCATAGTTGTCGTGATTTTGACGGTATGCCTGCTTGTTATGAACGCGGACAGCTATTTAAGCACAGGCCGTACTGATACAGAAAATGTCGTGCTGCATTTATCAGCGTTGAAAACCTCGTTGGATAATGCTCAGTGGGAATCGGCCCATCAGCATTACCAGGCCTTGGATACGGCCTGGCAAATCATTAAGCCCCGTATTCAATTCAGTGTGGAGAAAGATCAAATGGATGCCATCGATTCGGGATTAGCCAGATTGGCGGCTTACATCCGCTGGCAGGACAAAGTCGGAGCTGCGGTCGAATTAAGCGAGATTGAATCCCATTGGGATAATCTCCGGCGCTAGAGAGCTACACAGGCAGGCTTTGTGCTGAGGCGATGGCCTCAATGACCGCCCGTCGGGGCACATCGTCACGGATGGTGAAATGCCCGATACCCTCAGGCAATACCAGCCGCAGTTGGCCCTCCTTAACTTTTTTGTCATTCTGCATATGACGGTAGACCGTTGCAGGCGGATAGCCGGGAAATCTGGTTTCCAGGCCGAGGCCTTGATAGAGATCGCCTATGCGTTTCAAATCCTGCTCATTAAGCATTCCCAGCTTCGTTGCCAGTATGGCCGCTGCCACGGTGCCTATGGCCACAGCTTCCCCATGGGTATAGATCCGGTAGCGCCCCAGTTTTTCCAGGGCATGTCCAAAGGTGTGCCCCAGGTTCAGGCTCATACGCAGATCATCCTCGCGCTCATCCTGGGCCACAATCATCCTCTTGAGTTCACAGCAGCTATGGATAATGGCCTCTAATACTTTCTTATCGCGGTTCAGAATCTGCTCGCGGTGCTTTTCCAGGTAGCAGACAAAATCGGCATCAAAAGTGATGCCGTATTTGACCACCTCTCCCAGTCCGCTCAAATAATCCCGGGATGACAGGCTTAAAAGCGTATTGCTGTCTATTATCACCAGCGCGGGCTGGTGGAAAGCGCCGATCAGGTTCTTGCCCTGACGGTGGTTGACCGCCACTTTCCCGCCTACACTGCTGTCGACCTGGGACAGCAATGTAGTGGGTATTTGCACCAAGCGGATTCCGCGCTGGTAAATGGCAGCCACAAAACCGGCCAAATCTCCAACCACTCCGCCGCCTAAGGCAACCACCGCACTGGAGCGCTCCAGCCCGGCCCGGACAGCCTGGTCTACGATTTTCATGGCTTCCTTAACATTCTTAAACTGCTCTCCATCAGGCATTTGCGCAACTGCAACCTTCATGCCCTGCCCGGCCAGGCTGTTTAACACCCGCTCCCCGTAAAGAGAAAAAACCAGGGGATTGCTTACCAGGAGCACTTTCTGCACTCCTGCTTGTGCCTTGATAAGCGCTCCGGCCTCATCCAATATGCCTGACCCGATCATAATGTTGTATGAACGTTCCCCCAGATCCACCCGCAACTTGTTCACCGTCCAACCCTCCTGAAATTACTGCTGTCCCCTGGGCTCATTCCCGGGATTCTGAGGAATTCTTGCGCCTGCTATTCATTCTCTTTACCTGGGAGATGATTTCATTAACCACCTTGTTTAATTCCTGACCGGTGGTGTTGACCCTGATATCCGCACGGGCATAGTATTCTTCCCGGGAGGCCAGCATTTTTTCGATGTCTTCAATGGTGGTGTGCTTGCTTAAAAGCGGCCGGTTGCTCTTTTTACGGCTTACCCGGGACATGATCACCTCCGGGCTGGCTTCCAGACCGACAATAATGCCGTTTCGTTTCAAGGCCGCCACATTCTCGGGATGAATCACCACCCCGCCGCCGGTTGCTATGACCAGATTGGTGCGCTGCCCCAGCTTCTGCGCCATTAATTGCTCCTCGGAGCGAAATCTGGTTTCGCCATGTTTCCTGAATAACTGGCTGATGCTCATGCCGGTGATGCGTTCAATCTCACGATCCATATCCACAAATTCAAGATGCAGCCGTTCTGCCAGACGCATCCCTACTGTGCTTTTGCCAGTTCCCATAAAACCGATTAAAACTATATTTTTTCCCATTGCCACACCTTTTTCATATATTTGCGATAGCATTCAAAAGCATCTCGGATCTGATCCAAATGGTCTCCGCCGAACTTTTCCAAAAAGGCCCGGGCGATGCCGAAGGCCATCATGGCTTCACCCACGACAGCCGCAGCCGGAACCGCACAGATATCCGATCTCTCCACTGTGGCCTCTTTATCCTGCCACAGCCTGGTATCCACACTCTTAAGAGGTTTATACAAGGTCGGTATCGGTTTCATATAGCCTCGGGCCCAAACCGTCTCCCCGTTGCTGATACCGCCTTCAAGGCCCCCGGCCCGGTTGGTTTGGCGGTATATGCCCTGTTGAGGATTGTAGAGTATTTCATCATGAACCTTAGAACCTGGCAATGCGGCATTCTGCACACCTTCGCCGATCTCCACCGCTTTGATCGCAGGAATGCTCATCAATAACCCGGCTAGAAGAGCGTCCAGTTTTGCATCCCAGGATACATGGCTGCCCAGCCCCGGCGGAATCCCGACCGCACCTACTTCAAAACATCCTCCCAGCGATTCCCCGTCCCGGCGAGCGGCATCTATAGCCTCCATCATATCCTTTGAGGCCTGGGGATCGGCACAGTGTACCGCGGAATTTTTCAAATCCTGTTGCAATTGCTGCCAATTCTCACGGTTTACCGGCTTGCCCGGACAGCTGACCTTTCCGATAGCCACCACCTGACTATAAATGTATATGTTAAAAACGGCCAGGAATTGTTTAAAAATTGCTCCCGCCGCCACCCGGGAGGCTGTCTCGCGAGCGCTGGCCCTCTCTAACACGTTGCGCATATCCCGATGATTATATTTCATGGCCCCGGGCAGGTCGGCATGGCCAGGCCGGGGCGACGTCACCTGACGCTCTTCCATCTGTTCGCATGCGCCGCTGTTCATTACGTTCTGCCAGTTGGGGTAATCCTGGTTGGCGATGATAAACGAAATGGGACTGCCCAGACTGATCTGATTGCGGACACCGGACAAAAACTCGACCTGATCATTTTCTATAGCCATGCGCCCGCCGCGCCCGTAACCCTGCTGCCGCCTGTTAAGTTCATAATCGATAGCGGCCTTGTCGATAGGGACTCCGGCCGGAAAACCAGTTACCACCCCTATCAGGGCTTTGCCATGTGATTCACCACAGGTTTGAAAACTTAGCATTCATATACTCCTCATCTTTTGCGTTCTAATGATATGGACCGCCCGGCTACCAGCTGGCAGGCGGTTGATCAGCCACCCTGATCCGGCCTGCTACCGGGCTTACTATCACATAGTAGGTATCCTCTCCTCCATTCATCAACACCACGGTGCCCCCGGAGCGCGGTATACCCGAAGGCTGGAAAATACATGCCGGAACTCTGCCGATCCGGGTGGGGAAATTGGGTATTGCGGCATACTGCGCCCCATCCAGATAATAGCGGGTCGTCCCCATCAAATACGAATTGGTGGAATAATAGAAGCGCACCATCTGCTCCTGCCCGGAATAAATGGCTTTTTGCTGGGCGGAGCGTAAAGTCCAGGCCATCTGTTGAGCGCTGTTGTCCAGGCGTTGCCGGGCAATCACCTGTTCCAGGGCGGGGGCAGCCGCCGCCAGGCTAAATGCGGTAATCAGCATCACCACAAGCAGCTCGAGTAAGGTGAATCCCTTTTCATCGCAGGCCATTTTCTGCTACTCCTCTCATGAACTCTAACGGGGCTTTGACCCCCAGCCACAATTCCAAACTCAAAGCAGCCTGGTTAACGAACATCGACAGGCCGTCAACAGTGGGCAGGCCAGCCGTCTTGGCCATATTGAGCAGCATGGTCACCCGCGGGTTGTAAATTATATCACATATCACAGTCCCGGGTTCAACCGCATCAAGGTTTGTGACCGGGCTATTGGTAATGTCCGGGAACATGCCGATTGGAGTGCAATTCACTATCAAATCAGTGCGATTGGCATTTTGCTCGAATGCCTTCTGGCTCATCTCGATGGCCACAGCCAGACCATCGGATTGACGGTTTATGAAAAGGGCCAGGGATTGGGCCCGTTTAAAATCGATGTCCAGCAGTATCAGTCGCTTGAATCCCCCTGCCGCCAATTGATAGGCTACGGCCCGGGCAGCGCCGCCGCAGCCGATTAATAAAGCACTTTCCGTCTTCTTAGGGGGATGTTCTTGTAAAGCCTGCATAAACCCGGCTCCATCTGTATTGTGTCCGACAAGACGCCCCGATTGATTTACTATTACATTCACCGACGAACAAGCTCTGCTTTCCGGGCTGAGTTCATCCAGATAAGGAATCACTGCTTCCTTGAAGGGAATGGTCACATTGATCCCGGCCATGCCCAGGCTGCGGATGGAGTTCACCGCCTCTTTTAACTGGTTGGCGTCTATTTCAAAGGGCAGATAGACATAATTGAGACCTAAATGGCGTAAAGTGCGATTATGCAGTAAGGGGGAAAGGCTGTGCTGCAGGGGATTGCCTATAATGCCCAGGCAGCGGGTTTGGGTATTGATATCCATGGCATGCTCCTTTTACACCGGTTAGATGTCATCTTCCGACTGGATAATAATTTCAGATACTGCGGTGGGTTGGGGCAGTTAGAAACGCCTGGCCTTTCGCTTTTGGTTTCGTTTCAAACGATATAAGACCATTTTCTCCATAGCCCGGGAAATCTTAGTACCGAAAAATTCCTTTCTAGCCAGAGGTGTTACCAGTATGGTAAACAACCCGGCGCGATTTCCTCCCAGGACATCAGTAAAAATCTGATCCCCGATCACTGCGGTTTCTTCAGGCTTAACCTTCATTATCTCCATAGCGCGATAAAAGGCGGCACGGCGAGGCTTCCTGGCTTTATATATAAAGGGAATGTCCAGGCGTTTGGCAACAGCCAGGCAGCGCTGCTCTTTGTTATTTGATAAGATACAAGCCTTAAACCCCGCCTTCTTTATGGTTTGGAACCATTCCCCCACCTGGTTGTGCACTATATTGCTGTTCCACTCTGTGATAGTATTGTCGAGATCCAAAATTAAGGCCCTGATTTTGTGAGCCTCAAGGGTTTCAAGCGGGATATCCATCAGAGAGGCCACCTGTAAATCGGGATACAGTTTATCTATCATATCCCAACCTCACGACCGTCCCGTATAGCCTGACCCAGTATCTGCGCGGCTCGCTCCGGTGCTACTGGATTCATATAAAAGCCGGTGCCGATTTCCACCGCATTCATCACCATCAAACGGGGAGTGATCTCCATAAACCAGTGATATCCCCTCTCTTCTCCATTATTGACCGGCGCGGTATTTATACTGATATTATAGGCCGGCTGATCCAGGGCATTCATCATAGCCCCGACATATGCCTTGCTGATAACAGCCAAATCTTCAATCTCCAGGTCAGAAATCCCGTCATAATGCTCGGTGTGGGTCTTGGGTATGATCCAGGCTTCATAGGAAAACCGCGAGGCATAAGGACACAGCAGCAAGAAATAATCAGTCTCGGCTACTATCCTAACTTTTTTGGCCTTTTCCGCTTCAATGGTGTCACATATGAGACAGCGCCGGTGTTTTTGGTAATAGCGCCTGATGGGCGCACTCTGTTCGGGCACCATGGGATAGGCCAGGATCTGGCTGTGGCTGTGCTGTTGTGAGGCCCCGGCGAATAAACCGCGGTTCTTATAAATCTGAATATATTTTATTCGGCTGTCTTGCTTTAAATCCTGATACCTCTGCCTCAACAAACGATAGAGGTGGCCGATATGTTCCGGACTGCGCTGATGAATCTCCTGATAATGCCAGGGAGTCTCAACCACTACCTCATGATGACCCAAACCATTAAAACATTCAAAAAGACCGGTATGTGACCTGTGCAGCTCTCCTTCCAGGTTAAAAGCCGCAAATTTGTTGGGCACAGTACGCACCAGCCACCCCGGTGCATCCGGGAGACTGCCCTGCAGGCGAACGGCAGCAATCTCCTGGGTGGTACGGGCTTCATGCCCCTCACAAAAAGGACAGTCACTGCCATCAAAATGGGAACTGACCTGATTGCGATTGATGGGGAATTGACCTGGTTTCAAAGCGTTATCGGCTACTATTACCACCCAGTTGTCCCTGACCATGTCTTTTCGCAGCTCCGGCAAAGGACCATCCCCCCTAACCTTAGCCCGCCTGCTTAAGCTAGACTAATACACATTGATATTTTAATGAGATCGAATCGTATTTATTACTGAGAGTTCCTCAATAATAAGACAGTACATTATAAAAAATACTATATCAAGACCGGAACTCCTTTTTAAACGGTCCGGCTTTTCTGCAGCAGCATAACCCACGATAAAACAAAATACCCCCTATGCAGCTGCTTGAAAACCTGGACCTGTCTAATTTTTCCTCTTATAATGTATAATGAATGAAAGGTGGTTATTTATGCGCCGATTACTTCAGGTAGGAATGTTGTTGCTCCTCTTACTGGCAGCAGGTTGCAGTGACCAGGCTGCACCTCCGGGCGGCAGCCAAACCCCTCAGCCGGGGAATACCGCGCCCCAGCCTACACCTGCGGTCCTGACCGCCCAATCCTATTTCCCCATAAAGGCCGGCAGCAGTTGGACTTATCAGGGGGAAGGCAACGAATTTGCCTCGTTTACCCGGGAAGTCATTTATAGCAAAGACAACCGGGGTCAGTTTAAGGAATCCAACGGCGGCACAGTCAGTAGTGCCGTATTCGAAGTCAATGCCGATGCTGTCACCAGAATATTCTTCAAAGGGGAGGAATATGAGCCTGACAATCTTCTGGAGGACCCCGCTTTTACAGGCAATGACAATACCGTTATTATAAAAGCGCCGCTTACTGCAGGCACTACCTGGACGAGCGGCAATATGGAGAAAAAGATCGTTTCCGTTGACGCCACCATTGATACGCCGGCGGGTAAATTCGAGAAGTGCCTGCAGATTGAGGCTCGAACCCCGGAAAGCGTGGTGACCGAATATTACCAAGAGAAGGTCGGCCTGGTAAAACGCGAGTTCAGGTCGGGTGATGCCCTGGTGACATCAACGCTTTCGCAATATACGATAGCACCATAAATCAACGCGGAGGGTTTATGCTTGAGGATAAAATTCGCTCTGTTCAAGGCCGTAGGCCCAAAGTTCTAGGCCATGCCGAAACCTTAAAATCGGCAGTCATCGTGCCGCTGATTACAGAGAATGATGAGATCTATGTGGTTTTCGAAAAAAGGGCTGCCACTTTAAAATGGCAGCCCGGTGAGATTTGCTTTCCAGGGGGCAGGACGGAACCCTGTGACAAGGGAACCAGGGCCAGCGCCGTCAGGGAAACCTGTGAGGAATTAGGGCTTAGCCCCGATGATATCGAAATCATCGCTCCTCTGGATATTATGGTTCACCCCGCCAATTGCATGATATTCCCTTACCTGGCATTTATCAATGCTCGTCACCAGATACGCCTGAATTATCAAGAGGTGGAACGCCTGCTGTTTGTGCCTTTATCCTACCTCTTGGAAGCCAAGCCCCAGATTCACAATGTCTCGGTGCGTATGTTCATGGAGGAGGATTTCCCTTTCGAGTTGATTCCCCAGGGGAAAAATTACCCGCTGCGCATCGGGAATTACTGGCAGTATTTTTATTTTTGGGAGGGGGAAGTAATCTGGGGTATGACCTCTCGCATCCTGCAGCACTTCATAGACCTGCTCAAATCTTGATTCAGGCCATTTTCTCCACAAACACCTTGACCACATGAGGATCGAATTGCGTACCCGCACAGCGCTGCAGTTCATTTAGAGCTTCCTGTTTGCTGATAGGCTCACGATAAGGGCGTCCATTCACCATAACATCATAAGCATCGCACACCGACAGGATGCGAGATAATAAGGGGATTTTCTCTTCTTTCAATCCCAGTGGATATCCATTGCCGTTCCAAGATTCGTGATGCGCTAAAATGGCTTCGGCGATAGGCACCAGTTCCGGGGTGGAGAGGGCAATTCGGTAGCCGATTTCAGGGTGCTTCTTCATGGTATCCCATTCTTCCATGGAAAGAAAATCGGCCTTATCCAAAATCGTGCTGGGAATAGCGATCTTGCCAATATCATGTAAAGCTGCCAGCAGATTAAGGGCGTCCAGTTCAGCTTCACTCATCCTCATTCCCTTGCCGATCATGCTTGACATCTGCTGTAGGCGTGCCGTGTGTTCTTCAGTTTCATGACTTTTCTCCCGCAAGGTGCGCTCCAGGGACATTATGAAGGAGCTGCGAATATTGCGGCTTTCGATGAGTTTGTTATGGTACATGCGGTCTTCCGCTTCACGCATGATGTCTTCCAAGTCCTGAGTAATGTCGGTACGGGTAGCCATCCCTAGGGCCAGACTCACTTGTTCTGAACTCTGTTCGGTTTTTCTACAATTATTTTGGATGCGGTTGCAGATTTCCTCTGCTACATCGGCACTGGTCATGGGCAACAGAACCACAAATTCGTCGCCGCCCAATCGGGCGATAATGTCCTCATGTCTGCAGGAAGCCCGCAGTACATCTGCCGCCGCTTTTAAAACCGCATCCCCTTTGTGGTGCCCGAATGCGTCATTAATCAATTTCAGGCTGTTGAGGTCGCCCATGATTATGCTCATGGGAAGCTGTCTCTGCGTATCGAGCCGCTTTAACTCTTCCTGGAAAAAGGCCCGATTATAAAGCCCGGTGAGGGGGTCATTAAAGCTGAGATAGCGGATGCGCTCCTCGGCCTGCTTGCGTTCGCTGATTTCTTCACAGGCAACTATGACTTCAATCACCTTGCCGTGCTGGTCATATATGGGATTGGCTTTATACTGCAGCCATACTTCCCGGTCCCAGGAAGATACAAAATGTATTTCTCCGGTGCCGGGTTTGCCCTCCCTTACCGTCTCCAGCAATTCATACTTGATCAAGGCCATTTCTTTTTCGGATTGGGCCAGCTGATTGAGATGGCGAAGCTCCTCTTTAGATGGGGCCCCCAGCACTTGAAGCATATAATGGTTGAGGTCGGTGATGTTGCCGTGGGCATCATATTTGAAAAGCCCTACCGGATTATTCTCAAAAAGCGCGCGGTAGCGCTGTTCGCTGTCCTCCAGGGCCTGATTCTGCAAAGACGGGCTGCCCAGGCCCAGAGACCTCAAGGTACGCCCATTATGGTCTTTAAAAATCATTTTTCCCGAGAGACGCACCCAGACCCATTCATCCTGCCCGTTCTTTATGCGGCATTCCGCCTCATAGCACTTATTCGGCCCTTCAATATAAGACTGTGCCGCATCGGTCAGTCTGTCGATATCCTCATGGTGAAACAGATCTCGCCACTCTTGCAGGGGACGGGTGTTTTCATCCCAATCATAACCCAGGATATTCGCCCATCTGTCACTGACGTAGACCGTATTGGTGAGCACATTCCAGTCCCATAGAAATACCTGGCCGGCCCATAAGGCTAGTCCGGTACGGTCCTGATATTCCACCAGTATGGCATTGTTTTGCTTGAGTTGCTCAATTTCCTCATGCAAACGGCTGTTCAATGCCACGACTTCATCAATCCTATCGCGCATGGTGTGGATTTCTGCGGTCAATTCTTCATTTATGCGATCCTGGGAATCCATGGTTATCCCCCCCATCTGCTCCGGTCTGACAGAGGCATTCGATTGGATTTTTTTGTAATTATACTATATATAGTACTATTCTACTTCCTGGCTAATAATCCTGCAAGAGTTTAGTATACAATAACTATATGTGTTGGACTTAAAGTCCTATTTAAGTTCATCTTTTTTGCAACTATTTGCAGATCATATTTGAATTCATATCCATACAGGTTTTCCCAACAATAGCAGGAATGCGCAGGAAAACTTGAATTTCGCTTATTATCGAGCTATGCTGACAAAGCGGTGCAGGCAAGGCGATATTGAGCGTATTAAGATACAATTTAAGTCTGCGCTTAAGCATATTGGCCTGCCTGTCCTATAGCGGTCCTAAAATTTTGCTGGGAAGTTGCCTCCCAGCATCCAGGATCAGGTTTGAACACTTATTTCATTAATCAGCTTTTTTAGGGCTCGCTTCTCAATTCTTGACACATAAGATCTCGATATCCCCATTTTTCTAGCGATCTCCCGCTGAGTCTCCTTAAGTCCGTTAAACAGTCCATAGCGCATTTCGATAACCTGTTTTTCCCTTCGGGAAAGGATATCAATTGTCTTGCGCACCTTTTCTTCCTGCAGTTTGAGCTCCACACTGTCAATGATCTCGTTATCAGTGGTCAACACATCAATTAGAGAGATTTCGTTGCCTTCTTTGTCGAAGCCGATAGGATCGTAAATAGATACTTCTTGCTTGAGTTTTTTAGTATTGCGCAGATGCATGAGCACCTCGTTCTCAATACATCGCGCAGCATAAGTCGCCAACCTGACAGCACGCTCATCATTGTAGGTTTTGATAGCCTTGATAAGACCAATCGTACCAATTGAAATCAAATCTTCCATGTCTTCGCCGCTGTTTTCATATTTCCTGACAACATGAGCTACCAGCCGGAGGTTGTGTTCTATAAGGATGTTGCGGGCATCTTCACTGCCTTGTTTCAGCAGTGACAACTGCGCTTTTTCTTCCTCCTCCTTCAATGGCTGGGGAAAGACCTGATTATTGAGATAGGCGAATAGTAGCAGACTTCCCTTAAGCAGAGCCGCAAAGGCTAACAGCCCGGTGAGGATGCTCAATATACCACCTCCTAAAATAGAGCGCCTTACATCATATGAGGCCAATCGATAAAAAGTGACTCCTGTTTCCAGGTATTTTCTGGTATTTGATATGTGTCAAGGGAGGTGGTAACGATCTCAAAACCGCCAAAAACCGGGCTTTATCCAGGTTCGTACCGGGTTTCTTACCGGTCCATTTTAATAAAAGAGGGCTTGCGCTCTTTATAGACGGTCATATACCTATAGCCCAACCCAATGAGGGTTTCATAGGCTTGTTGAAACTCAAAACAGATATCTTGGGGATAATGAGCATCAGAGCCTATGGTAACGATTTCTCCTCCTAGCTGGCGGTAGCGCTTTAATATCTCGGTTTGCGGATGCAGCTGCTCCAGCCCATAGCGAAATCCCGAGGTGTTGACTTCGATGCCTTTGCCGGCATAGATCAAGCACTTGAGAATTTCATCGACAATATCCGAATAATCGCGGTAATGCAGCTGCTTCACCTGGTAATCCCCATACCTTACAATAAAATCCAGGTGTCCGTATACATCAAAATCATCCAGCTCCTGAATGCCTTGCAATACATTCTGAAAGTAACGCTCATATGCGTTGCGAGAGGTCTTGCCCTCGAAAAAAGCCCCGGTGTAGAAGTCGAGATTATCCGCCATATGAGTTGAACAGATTACGAACTCAAAAGGATGGCTTTTTAACAAATCCCTGATGCGGTCCACCACATGTGGCTGATATCCGATTTCAACCCCCATCAGCAGATCGATCTGACCGCGGTACTTTCGTTTAAGCTCCGCAAATTCCTGGGAATAAGCCTGAAAATCAATCTGTTCAAAGTTCAGATCCGCATAATCATAGTCTACATGATCGGTAAACACCAATTGTTTCAAGTTCATTTCTACAGCGCGTCTTGCCATATCCTGCATAGGCGCTTCGCTGTCGCCTGAATAAGAGGTGTGAGTATGATAATCAGCAAAAAAATGCATGCCTTAATCCTTTCTGCTACTGTTCAACCGGCAATCGCTCTATGGCCCGGCCAAATTCGTCGCCGCCGCGAAGGAGCCGCCCCCTCAAAGATAAATAGGCCCAACAATAATATCATATTCCTAAAGATGATCGCTATCAAGAAATGACCGGTTAAGCGGCAGTTTTTAAGAGAAAAGGAAGGCTACTCAAAGAGAGCGAAGACATAGCCCTGCGCCTTCAAATCGGCGAGTATTCTGTCTAGTGCTTCGGTGTTGCTGTGGGAAACAGCATGAAGGAGAATCACCGCCCCGGGGTGTATATTGTTCATAACCTCTTGATATGATACCTGTGGGCCAGGCTGCTGATTGGGATCCCAGTCCTTAAAAGCCAGGCTCCAGAAAACCGTATGATAACCCAGGCGGTCGGATTCAGCCAGGCTGAATTGGGAATACCGCCCCATAGGGGGGCGAAGATAAGGGTCTAAAGAGGTCCCGGTCAGCTGTCGGTAGGCCTGATCCAGGCGCTGCAGTTCCTGTTCGATCTGGTCTGAGGACAGTGTGGTCATGTCAGGATGGTTCCAGGTGTGGCTGCATACCAAATGCCCCTCCTGATGCATTCTGGTAACCAGATCGGGTTGGGTCTTTATATATTGGCCGGTAATAAAGAAAGCGGCTTTCACATCATGTTTTTTTAGAGTGTCCAGTATTGTCGAAGTGTAACCCAGTTCATATCCGCAGTCAAAGGTCAAATATATCTTCTGGCTGCTGTTGGGCAAGACATAGAAACCCCGGTAGTCTTTCAACCAGCTGCCCGCCTCAGCTGGCGCCCCGGGAGTGGTATGCTGACTGTTGCGGCGAAAATACCAATCATAGCCTTTTGAAGTCTCCGAGCCGGGATCTGCCGTACCCGGTTCGACGGACGGCTGAGGCGCTGCCGGAGTGGCCGGGACGGGCTCGGCAACCGGCTCCGGTATCTGTGGTTGCTGCGGTTGAGCAATTACCGGCTGAACCGGAGGTGTTTGCCTGGAATCAAGCCTGGTGCAGGAAGATGCTGAAAACAGCACAACCAGACCCAGCAAAGCCAATACCGATATCCTCATAAAAGCACCCCCTGCCCACATAATATCACACGGTATGGAGAAAAAACACGAAAATAATCGCATCGGGGCAGGTAGTTCATCCCGGGAAATCAAGACAAAAAAAATACACCTCCCAGCAGAGGTGTATGATGTTCAATTCATTAGGTATATAATACCTGCACTATATCGCCGCGTTTGACCCGGCCGGATTCTAAAATCTTTACAAATATGCCTTCTAAGGGCATGACACAATGACCGGCCTGCTTTTTGATGGCACAACCCTGATTGTGGCAGGCTTTGCCGATCTGCGTCACTTCAGCTAAAGCCTCGCCGATCTTAAGCCTGGTTCCTACCGGCAGGGTATATACTTCCAGGTCGGATACGGTCAGGTTTTCGGCGAAATCGCCATACTGAATATCAATCCCTAGTTGGCGCATTTTTTCCACACTGGAAAGCGATAAAAGGCTGACCTGGCGGTGCCACTCCCCACGGTGGGCATCTGTGGTTATTCCCAGTCCCTCTTGAAGGTAGGCCTCACCGATATCATGTTTCTTTTCTCCCCGCTTTTCAGAGATGTTTACAGCCAACACTGTACCGTTGGGATAAACCATAACCACCCCCCGTTTAATGCAAACAGACTGCCTTCCAAGCTATTGTTTCTGCACGAGCTTGTTAATGGCGTTCAACATAACCTCCACATCGATACCGTGGGCCAACGCTCCTTGTTCCAGGCTTTCGAATAGAGCCCCGCTGCAGCCCAGACACCCCATACCGAACTGTCCAAAGACCGGCAAAGTCTGGGGGTATTTATCCACGATGTCCTTAATGATCATATCCTTAGTTACCAATGACTTCACCTCCTAACTTACAGCACAGCGGGATTATCTGCAGCAAATGCGCAATAATCCCACCATCTATACTTCATATATGATAATAAATATCCTCGCGTAATGCAAAAGGTTTTGCAGCCGGCCTTTTATTGAGAGACTACCTCGTATCCCGCTTCCTCAATAGCTTTGACCAAATTCTCGCGCTGCGGTGCGCCCTCGATAACGGCCTGTCCTTTTTCCAGATCCACCTGGGCGCTTTTCACGCCGGGAACCGCTTTTAAGGCCTTTTCCACTGCCATTTTACAGTGATTACAACTCATTCCCGCAATATTGATGATAGTGCTCATTTTAACTCCTTTCTCTTCTCTTAACTGCCTGAGGTTTACACTATTATTATAGCCCTTTAATCTGGTTCCCGGATAAAATGCGCCAAAATAACTCTCGACTCTTCCCAATAAGCACTGCTTTTAATTATCTTAGCTTACTGCATGGGCTGAGAGAAATCTTGGGATTGCTGTTGCATGATTTTTTGTTGACCCTGGTCAAACATCTGCTGCTCGTGCGGGTTGAGCATATGCAGCAGTTGCTGCAATTCTCCGACATGGCGCCGTTCCTCATCGGCGATGTGGGTTAGTATTTTTTTTACCCTTTCGTCACTGGTAGCCATAGCGTGGGCTTCATAGCCGATTATGGCCTCAACTTCTCCAGCTATATCGATCCTGATGGCTTGCAGCAACTCTTGCTGAGACAGTTGTTTGGTCACGTTGGCAACAAAAGGATCACCTAGTAATGCCATTTATCTAACCTCCTAATCTTTTTTATAGCTTTGCGAATCAAGTCGGGGTTTATGCAGAGAGGCTGTTATTGCTTCCATAGCCGCCTTTGCTGACAACAGTTAAGGACACAGCAATTCAGCCGTGTCCTTAACTGTTCGCTTTAAATGAAGATGAAACTTTCAAACCGGTTGAGCCCATACCTTTTAAACATCTGAATGGACTTTTACTATGGTTATTCAACCGCCAGGGCATTAATATTTACATTTGTAATAGAGACATGGGTAATATAATCAGTGTGGAAGTCGATGATTTCCAAAATATAGGAGCAACAACCCGGGCAGTCCTGGCATTCGCACCAGGTAAACTCGAAGGGGTCCTGGAAATCGCTGACAACTGACAGACCATTACGCTGGCCCATTACATCCTGTTGAAAAAGATCAAAGCCTTTTTGAAATATCCAGGTATTCAACGGAACTTTACTGCCATGATCGCAGACTTTGCTAAGCTGAAAAATAATGCCGATAAAGAACTGCCCAGAACAGCTCTGGGTTCCATAATTAATAATGCTGGAAAAATCTATTTTGACAGTCGGATTGGACATTTCCTGGGTGTTGACGGCAACGCTGCCCACAACCAAGGCTGGCGGCTTCCAGCATCCGCCACTACACCCGTTTGAGGGACTAGAAACCGGGAGAGTCAATCCGGCGCCGGAACCGCAGCTCAGAACAGCTGGCTCCCGTTTAGCATGGGAATCACTATTTGCGCAGCAAGTATTATGTGTTTGGGGCTTACCATAAGCCATATTACCATAACCTCCTTATACATTCACAGAATCTTTGAATATAAAGCTGCCTAATGAAGCAATCAGGCAAATGTTTCCATGGGTTGTTTATCTTTCCATAAATTATTCAATAAACCATATATTTGTTACAAAATCAGCTTATTATAAGCCTGAAATATATTAATACATTTTTGCAATAGAGCAAGCGTACATTGTCCTGGCGGAATCGGCCCTAGTGTCCCTTTATATGATGAAATCCGAATGCCGCTTCGATCATTAATGTGATTTTTATTTGCCAAGTTTGGTTTTTAAATAGGCTCTGTTGTTTATTATATTAGGGTCATCGGGTATATAAGCGGCTGCCAACTCATTATGGTGATAAGCCAACTCATAATTCCCCATGCGGTCATAACAAACACACAGCTGGAGGTGAGGTACCCAGGTCCAGCAGGCATGAATTATGAAGCCACGATGATCAACCGGTCGCTCTAATTGGGTAGCCAGTTTATACCAGAAGGCAGCCTGCCGGTATTGCTCTTTGATAAAAAAGCTATAGCCCAGTTGACAGCAAAATTCAGCCCGAGGTATATCATAAAGGAATGATTGTAAGACGAATTTCAGAGCATTATCCTGATTACCCAATTTCTGATAGCATTCAGCCAGCTTGCGGCATGCGGACAGATTGTCTTCCACCCAGCCCTGTCCAGCCGCTAAAAATTTTTGATACCATTCAATGGCCGCTTCATACATCTGATGGTCCAGCAATTCATTGGCGTAATAGTATTGATCGCGCGGGGAGAAAGTTTCTCCCGCGGCCAGACGATTTTCATATATGTTTAGATTCCGGTCCGAATCATGCCATTCGCTTTTATGAATTATGGCTATGTCACTATCCAAAATACGTCCATAAACCGCCAGATATTCATGTACGGCTCCAATCCATTGAAAATGCGTGGAACGCTTTACCAGACGGTTGCGGCGGTTGCTGGTGGTTACATTTCCATACTGATCAAAGGCCAGATAATATTTCATGGTTACTGAATCAACGGCGGGATCAAGGACATTTTTGAGTGCCAGCAATTTCAGGCGATCTTCGTCTGAAATGATATCATCGGCATCCAGCCAGAATATATATTCTTTGGTAGCCTGCTTGAAGGCAAAATTACGCGCAGCGGCAAAATCATCAATCCAGATAAAATCATAGACTTTATCGGTATAGCGCGAGGCAACCGCCTTGGTGCCGTCACTTGATCCGGTGTCGACAATGATGATTTCATCAACTATTTCGACTACGCAATCCAGACAGCGGGCCAGGATATTTTCTTCATTTTTTACAATCATGCACAGGCTGATACTTACAGGCGTTCTTCTACTGAGCAGATAATTAGTAATATCGAATCCCCACTTGTCAATGGCCTTTTTGCGATTATTGGCTAACTGTTTATAAAACCTTACTGTATCAAATCCAGGCAAGGCAAGAGGATTAATATAATGAACGAAGGCATCAAGGGCAATATGAAGGGTATAGCCTTTATTAACAGCCTGCAAGCATAAATCATCGTCCTCGAAGGTGCCTAATCCGAAAATTTCGTCAAATGTGCCGATATCATCAAGAATCGCTTTCTTCACCAGTAAACAATGGCTTAATAAACGGAATACCGGTTTACTGGCTCCCAGGTTTTCAACATGATTGGTATGGACAAAGGCTTTTAACTCGCTTAAATCCTGGTAAGGAATAGGAATACGCTGCAGACCGCTGACATCATTGCTGACCGGTCCGGCCATAGCAGCCGATTCAGATGACTGTAAACAGCTCATCATACTGCTCAGGCAGTGCTCGGTCAACAAACTATACTGATTCATAAACAAAACATAATCAGCACCGGCTACTTCCAGTCCTTCATTATAGCCCCGGGCGATCCCGACATCGTCTGCATGCAGAATGAGATGAATATTTTCTTGTTCTTGCAAATATTTAATGGTTTCTTCATTTGCACCGTTGTTAATCACAATAAGCTCATAGGGCACATCGGCATAATTGGCGATATAGTCCAGACATTGCCGTACCAGGTCCAAATGCGTGTAAGTCAAAAGCACAATACTAATCTCCATGATGCTCCTCCGACACTGTTTTACTAATTAGTTTATTAATGAATATATAGTTTGGATTCTCATCCCGATAATTAGCGCACCCAGGTGTACTGAAAAAACCTGCCGGTATATTCCGGCAGGCTTGAATTTAATTCGGGATAGCTACTGGGATTCGAGCAGCGATAATTGTTTCGATCAGGCATTTAATCTTTATATTATTGTGATTCCGGCGCTGGCATATCCTTCTACAGCAGTGACAAGATTCACGCCCACAACAGATATAGAGAATACCATTAATATACGAGTTTCAGCGGTAACCGGTATGGTTAAACCCGTAGCGATGGCGTTGCTGATCTGACCGATTCCCACTGTGCCTGTTAGCGAAGGCGCCAAGGCTATTAAAGGCCCGATCGGGGAAAAGGTATTATCCGGTGTAGCTGAACTATACAACTGCGCCTCAATTGTAACCGTGGTCGCCAACAGCGTTATGCCCAAAGTTGTACTGAAATAAGCTGCAATCGATGTAATCACACCGTCACGGGGAACGGAGAATGCAAAGTTCAGCAACGTACCTGATGCACCGGTAAGATCAATGGTGGCTCCCAAAGCACTCAAGGTGGGTCCAGAGTTTCCGAATCCGACCAAACCTCCTATACCTGCCAGCCCTCCTACAACAGATGTCAGATTGACAGGTGTACCTGATGAAAACGGTATAATCGCCCCGCCGCCGGTAGCTCCGGTCGCTCCAGTTGCGCCGGTTGCTCCAGTAGCCCCAGTGGCTCCAGTATCTCCAGTAGATCCGGTAGATCCGGTATCGCCAGTC
>DHBS01000011.1:0-990 GCA_002398825.1 Syntrophomonas sp. UBA4922
TCGCTACGGGATGCCGCCCCGCAGGCGGCCTCAACAGGGTGTCCCTTCTCCTGCAAGACCCTGGCTAAATATACGAGCGGGGCTATGCCCACTCCTCCGCCTACTAACAGCGCGCTTTTTCCAGCTGCAGGGAGAGTAAATCCTTTCCCCAACGGCCCCATGATATCCACATGCTCCCTGCTCCCGATCTTCTTCAGCAGCTCGGTGCCCCGCCCCACCACTTTGTAGAGCAGGGTGATGCTGCCGAGTTTCTTGTCCACATCATAGAGGCTTAAAGGCCTTCTCAAGAGGGGGTCGTGAGTCTGACCGGGGCGAAGATGCACAAATTGTCCCGGTTGTGCCTCCCGGGCGACTTGCGGGGCTATAATCTCGATTTCATATAAGTGGTGGCCCACTTTTTGATGGGCTGCAACTAATCCTTTTTCCACAGCAGGCATTATCTTACCTCCGAGTCTAATCATACCATCAAATCTTTACTGGCGGAATTCGGCCACATATTCCTGCAAGGATTGCACCTCCTGAGGCTTGGCCTCCTCATTCCCTTTTAAGACTTCCAGAATCACCTTCAAAGTGTCAAGAGAGGTTAAACAGGGCACATTTAATTCCACTGCAGCCCGGCGGATATGAAATCCGTCGCTGAACGGCCTGCGCCCCTGAGTAAGCGTGTTTACCACCACATCCACCTGACCTTCCCGAATCAGATCGACGATATTGGGGGAACCTTCTTTGAGCTTCTTAACTCGTTGCACCTTCACTCCGTATTCTTCAAGGGCCTGGGCGGTTCCTTCCGTGGCGGTGATCTTAAACCCCAGCCTGGCGAACTCGGCAATAACCGGGATAGCCTCGGTTTTATCTTTGTCAGATACGGTGGCCACCATGGCGCCGGCCCCTTTGACTTCCACTCCTGCTGCCTGCAGGCCCTTGTAGACCGCGCTGTTCAGGTTATGAGCGATTCCCAGTACTTCTCCGGTGGATTTCATCTCCGGTCCC
>DHBS01000011.1:1116-24795 GCA_002398825.1 Syntrophomonas sp. UBA4922
GTGGATTTCATCTCCGGTCCCAGGTTGATGTCCACCTGATGCAGTTTGTTGAAAGAAAACACCGGCACTTTTACGGCGTAGAAAGCGGGGGTTTTATAAAGCCCCCCCGGGTAGCCCAGGTCGCCAAGGGTTCTGCCCAGCATAATCTCCGTGGCCAGCTTGACCATTGGAATACCGGTGATTTTGCTGACAAAAGGCACGGTGCGGCTGGAACGCGGGTTAACCTCCAGAACATAGAGCTCGTCTTCATATTCAACAAATTGAATATTGATAAGGCCTTTGACCTTTAATTCCAGGGCCAGGCGAATCGTGTAATCCACCACCTTATCCCGGATAAAATCACTTAGGCTGTGAGCCGGGAAAACCGCCATACTGTCGCCGGAATGCACCCCGGCCCGCTCGATGTGCTGCATTATACCGGGGATCAGGACCTCGCTGCCGTCACAGACTGCATCCACCTCGATCTCCCTGCCCAGCAGGTATTTATCCACCAGAACCGGATGCTCCGGGCTGGCCTTGACCGCAGTCTGCATATATTCACGCAGTTCGTCTTCACTGTATACGATCTCCATGGCCCTGCCCCCGAGAACATAAGAAGGCCGAACCAGAACCGGGTAGCCGATTTCAGCGCCCACCTTCACGGCCTCATCGGGATGGAATACCGTTTTCCCCGGCGGGCGGGGAATGCCCAGTTGCTCCACCATGGTATCGAAGCGGTTGCGGTCCTCAGCCCTGTCGATGCTCTCATTGCTGGTCCCAAATATTTTTACCCCGGCCCTGGACAACGGCCCGGCCAGGTTGATGGCAGTCTGCCCGCCGAATTGCACAATCACGCCTTCAGGGCGCTCTTCCTCGATGATATTCATCACATCTTCGTAAACCAGCGGCTCAAAATACAGCCGGTCTGAGGTGTCAAAATCGGTGCTGACGGTTTCGGGGTTGTTGTTGGCTATGATGGCCTTTAAGCCCGCCTCCCGCAAAGCCCACACGCAGTGCACCGAACAGTAGTCGAACTCCACGCCCTGGCCGATCCGGATCGGTCCGGAGCCGATGACCAGAACCTTGCGGTCGCCGTCCTGGTGGATGGCTTCATTCTCCTCCTCGTAGCAGGAATAGAAATAAGGGGTTTCGGCATCAAACTCGGCCGCACAGGTATCCACCAGCTTGTAGGTGGGGATTATGCCGTATGATTTCCGCAGTTGGCGCACTTCATCTTCGCTAATCCCCTTAAAATAAGCGATTTCACTGTCTGATACTCCGATTTTTTTGGCCTCGTTGAGTATATCCAATCCCAACGGGGTCTTTTCCAAGCGCCGTGAGAAATCGATGATATTTTTGAATTTTTTAAGAAAATACTTGTCAATTGCGGTGATATCATGCAGTTCATCTATAGAAGCCCCGCGCATGAAAGCCTCGGCGATTATAAAAATACGCTCATCATCGGCATGGCTAAGGCGGGCTTTGAGTTCTACATCGCCCAATTCAGTCAATTCCGGCAGACGCAGCCCGTTGATGCCGATTTCCAGGGAGCGGATAGATTTGAGAAAAGCGGCTTCAAAACTGCGATCAATGGCCATGACCTCACCGGTGGCCTTCATCTGCGTCCCCAGGCGGCGATCACCGAACACGAATTTGTCAAATGGCCAGCGCGGCACCTTGAGGACTACATAGTCGATAGCCGGCTCAAAGCAGGCCGTGGTTTTCCCGGTGATGGCATTGAGGATTTCGTCCAGGTTGTAGCCGATGGCGATTTTGGTGGTCACCTTGGCAATGGGATACCCGGTGGCTTTGGAAGCCAGGGCGCTGGAACGGCTCACCCGCGGATTCACCTCGATGACAAAATATTTCTTGCTCAAGGGATCCAGGGCAAACTGTATATTACATCCCCCGGCGATCCTCAAGGAACGGATAATTTTTAACGAGGCTGAGCGCAGCATCTGATATTCTTCGTCAGTAAGGGTTTGGGCCGGAGCGACTACTATGCTGTCTCCAGTGTGTATGCCTACCGGATCGACATTCTCCATGCTGCAGATGGTGATGCAATTGTCGTTGTGGTCGCGCATCACCTCGAACTCGATCTCCTTGTATCCGGCTACGCTGCGCTCGATCAGAGCCTGGTGAATGGCGCTGCTCTTCAAGCCGCGGGTGGCGATTTCCATCAATTCGTCGTCGTTGTGCGCAGTGCCGCCTCCGGTGCCGCCCAGGGTATAGGCCGGGCGTACTATCAGCGGGTAGCCCACCTCGGCCGCAAACTGCAGGGCCTGGTCTACGTTATGGACAATGTCGCTCTCGGGTATGGGCTCTCCGATTTCCTCCATAGTGGTCTTGAACATCTCCCGGTCCTCGGCGCGGTAAATTGCCTCTAAAGGCATTCCCAGCACCGGCACCCCTTTTTCTTCAAGGATGCCAGCTTTGTCAAGAGACAGAGCCATATTCAGCCCCACCTGGCCGCCCAGATTGGCTATGATCCCGTCCGGTTTCTCCCGGTCCAGAATCCTCACCACGGATTCAACGGTGATGGGCTCCATATAAACCCGGTCAGCAATGTCGGTATCGGTCATTATGGTAGCCGGATTACTGTTTAACAATACAACTTCGATGCCTTCTTCTTTGATGGCCTTGCAGGCCTGGGTGCCGGCATAGTCAAACTCCGCGGCCTGCCCGATAATAATCGGGCCTGATCCGATGACCAGGACCTTTTTCAGGTTTTTGTCCAGTGGCATAAGTCTATCCTCCAGTTCAGGCACACCTATGGTTTCAGCATGCCCACAAAATCGTCCAGGAAAAATCCGGTTTCACTGTATCCCGGGAAGCCCTCGGGATCGAATTGCACTGAGTAAACCGGCAGGCTTAAATGCGCGATGCCTTCCACACTGCCGTCGTTCAAGCTGCGCAGGGTGACTCGAACATTCAGGCCGGACAGGGATGCTTCGTCTATATGAAAACCGTGGTTTTGTGTGGTAATATAAACGCGTCCATTTTTGAGGTCTTTCACCGGATGGTTGCTGCCGCGATGGCCGTAAGGCAAGCGTTTGATTTTAGCGCCCAGGGCCATAGCCAGTACCTGGTGACCCAGGCCGATGCCAAAGATAGGCTTCTTACCCAGGAGGGAGCGGCAGGTTTCAGTCACATAGGCGATTGCCTCAGGATCTCCCGGCCCGTCGGATATCAGGATCCCCTGCGGGTTCAGTTCGAGTATTTCTCGGGCCGTGGTCCGGGCCGGCACCGCCACCACCTCGCAGCCGCGTTTGGTCAAAAGGTCGATATAACCGCGCTTGGTACCCAGATCCACCATTACCACTCTCAGGTCTCCGGCCCCGAACTTCATGATGTTCTTGCGGGTCACATACTGCACCAGATCGCCTTCCAGTTCCTTCCTGGCGTTTCTGGCCTTATCTTCCAGCCAGCTCAGATTCTCGATCGAATCCGTGATTATGCCCCCCATACTGCCCTCATTGCGAATCACCCGGGTCAGCGCCCGGGTATCCACCTCGGTTAAAACCGCAATTTCACTCTTGTTAAGAAAGCTGATCAGATCGGTTTCCATTTCATAATGGCTTGGGAAATCGGTGGCCTCGCGCAGCACCAGGCCGCGCAGCATAGCCCCTTTGGAGGCATAGCTTTTCTGAACCAGGCCCACGTTGCCCACCAGGGGATAGGTCATAATTACGATCTGACCGTAATAGGACGGATCGGTAATAATATCCTGATAACTGATCATGGCGGTGGTGAATACCACTTCACCCCCGGCCATCATGCAATCGTTCAACAGTTTGCCGGTAAACACCCTGCCGTTTTCAAGCACCAGGTAGCCTTTCACCTTATCTTCACTCCTCTATTATCCTGCCGTTGATATAAACCAGCTTGCCGGCTACAATGGTGGCCCAGGGCCATCCGGTAAGCTGCATGCCCTTAAATGGGGTATTCTTTCCTTTGGAATAAAATTGCTGCGGAGTAACGGTTTTGGTCAAATCAGGATCAATGATGGTAATATTCGCGGTATCCCCGGCATTGAGCCGGCCTTTGGCCAGCCCCATGACGTTGGCCGGGCCGGTAGTAAACAGCCTGACCATTTCTGGCAGGGGGAGCAGATTCTGGCTGACCAGCTGGTCCATGATTACCGCCACGGCGGTTTCCAGTCCGGAAATCCCCACTGCAGCCAGGTTGTATTCACAATCCTTGCTCTCCAGATGATGGGGAGCATGGTCAGTGGCGATGCAGTCTATGGTGCCTTCTAACAGTGCGGCCCTCAAGGCCGCAATATGTTCTTGTGATCGCAATGGCGGCATTACCTTGGTATCGGTATCGTAAGTGCCCACTATCTCATCACTTAAGGTGAGGTGATGCGGGGTTACCTCACAGGTAACATTCAAGCCCTCCGCTTTAGCCTGGCGGATCAGCTCCATCGCACCGGCTGTAGAAGCATGACAAATATGTAACTGCCCTCCGGTGAGACGGGCCAGAACTATATCCCGGGCTACCATCACTTCTTCGGCTGCCGCCGGTATGCCTTTCAATCCATAATAGGTCGAGTAGTAGCCTTCGTGCATCTGTCCGTCAGCGGTCAGATTCAGGTCTTCGCTATGGGACAATACGGGCACTCCGAACATCTTGGTATATTCCAGGGCATTCCGCATCACGCCGGCTTTGCTGACCGGTCTGCCGTCATCTGAAAAGGCCACACAGCCCGCTGCTAGTAAATCGGCATACTCGCTCAATTCATCTCCGGCTTGCTTCTTGGTAATGCTGCCGATCGGCAAGACATTTACCACACCACTGCGCTGAGCCCGCTCTCTGACAAAGCGTGCTACCGCCATGTTGTCAATCACCGGACTGGTGTTGGGCATACAGCCCACGGTGGTAAATCCGCCTGCCGCTGCCGCACGGGTGCCGGAGGCCAGGTCTTCTTTATATTCGAAACCGGGTTCGCGCAGATGGACATGAATATCTATAAATCCGGGGCACACTATTTTTCCGGCTGCATCCAGGGTTTCTGCATCCTTAGACTTGAGGCTCTTGCCCACCCTGGTTATTTTGCCGTCTTCCACCAGAATGTCCAATAGCTCGTCCCGCTTATTTTCGGGATCTATCACCCGCCCGCCTTTAACCAGCAATTTCATCTTTGGAACCCCCCATCATCAGGAATAGAATGGCCATTCTCACTGCCACTCCGTTTGTCACCTGTTCGTTGATCAAAGCCTGCGTGCTGTCGGCCAGGGCGCTGGAAATTTCCACCCCCCGGTTCATGGGACCGGGGTGCAGGATCAGGGCATCCTCCTGGGCGCCTTTGAGGCGCTGCGGATTGACCATGTAGAGGTCGGCATATTCATCCAGGGAGGGAAACAATGCGGCCTGCTGCCGTTCCCGCTGTATGCGCAGGATGTTGACCACATCAGCTCCTTTAACCGCTTCTTCCAGGCTATAATAGCTTTTTACCCCCAGCTTCTCCACTTCTGGAGGAATTAGTGTGGAAGGCCCCACAACTCGAATCTCGCAGCCGTACCGGGTTAGTCCGTAGATATTGGAGCGGGCCACCCGGCTGTGGAGTATATCTCCCACGATAGCGACCTTCAGATTTTCCAGGGTGCCTTTGTGCTCTTTGATGGTGAACATATCCAGCAAGGCCTGGGTAGGGTGTTCGTTCTGTCCGTCGCCGGCATTGACGACTCGCATATTAGTGTTGCGGGCTGCGTAATGGGGAGCCCCGCTCATGCTGTGGCGCATTACCATAAGATCGAAGCCCATCACCTCAATGGTCTTGATGGTATCGCGCAGGCTCTCTCCCTTCTGCACGCTGCTGGTACTCACTGCCAGATTGACGGTATCCGCGCTCAGGTATTTGCCCGCAATCTCAAATGAGGTGCGGGTGCGGGTGCTGTTCTCATAAAAAATGGTCACCATGGCTTTCCCTCTAAGGGTGGGAACCTTTTTGATATCGCGTTTGATTACGTCCTTCATGGGCACCGCAGTATTCAGAATCTGATCAATTTCAGCCCTGCTCAGATCCTTGATGCCCAGCAAGTCTTTCCTCCGGTCCAGTTTCACCTTAACGCCTCCTTATTACCTAGCCTTACCTATCAACTAGCGCACAACTCCCCGGCCGGTTTGAGTTTTTTCCTTAAGCTACGCCAGAGTATTCAGCCGCTTATAGCGAATGAGTCCTTCAGATGTCAAGCCGGCCGCCCGACTGCCTTAGAAGACCTCTCTCCGTTTGGCGGGTCGTCTTTGTTTTCCCTGTTAATCCTTGGCCTCCTTATATGCAGGCACAAAAAAACCTTCCTTGTGATGCTGCAAGGAAGGTTCCGCTTCGGCTGAGGCTTTCTCCCTTGCTGGCCTCTCGGGACCAATTTAAAGGGATGTTATTTATGTTTCCGCTACCGGTTCTTGTATTACCACTTTATCTGTTCCATCGATCTCCGCCACCAGAACCGATACAATTTCTTGAGCGGAGGTGGGAACATTTTTTCCTATGTAATCCGCTTTGATGGGCAGCTCCCGGTGGCCTCTGTCCACCAAAACCGCCAGTTGAATGCGCCGCGGCCGGCCCAGGTCTATCAAGGCATCCATGGCCGCCCTCACGGTTCGCCCGGTGTATAGGACATCGTCTACCAGGATAATCACCTTGCCGTTGATGTCAAAGTCAACCTCGGTGCGATGCACCATGGGCTGGGTGGAAAGGGTAGTCAGGTCGTCCCGGTACAGGGTGATATCTAAAATGCCCACCGGCACCTTGACGCTCTCTATCTCTCCGATGCGTTCGGCCAGTCGCTGTGCCAGCGGTCCCCCGCGGCGGCGGATGCCTACCACCACCAGGTCTTCAACTCCCTTGTTCTTCTCTACGACCTCATGGGCGATACGAGTCAGGGCCCTTTTCATCCCAACCTGGTCCATAATCACGTTTTTATCCCGCAGGTTCAAGCCTTATCCCTCCTGATCCTCCGCCAAATAAAAAGCCTGCCACGGTCCGCAAGACTCAAGGCAGGCATACCTAACGCGTTTAATCCTTGCTAGCCTCACGGGGCCAACTTAAAGGCTCTTAAGCAATTGTAATCAAACCCGGGTAGTGTGTCAAATCTTTTCCTCGTCTCTTGAGGGGCTCACAGCAGTCCTCCCAGGACATGGTAGAAGTCGGCCAGGATCTCGTCCCAGCTGCGGGAACGAGCGTGCTCCAGGGCTCCTCGGGCCAGGGTCCGGCGCATCTCTGCCCGGGTCATGAGGAGTTCGATCTGCCCGGCCATATCAAAGGCATCACCGGGTTTGAAGGCCAGACCGTTTTGGCCCGGCAGCAGATTGTCCTCCACCCCGCCGGCCAAGGCGGCCACCACCGGCAGTCCGGAAGCCATGGCTTCAAGTACGACATTGCCGAAAGTTTCGGTCACCGAAGGGAAAACAAATATATCCGCCGAAGCGTAGAGATCGTAAAGCTCCTGTCCGCGCTGGTAACCAAGAAACAATATATTTTCAATATTAAGTTCTTCCAGCTTGTGGCGCGAGGGGCCGTCCCCCACCATCAGCAGTTTATACTCCAGACCGCGCCGGTTGAGCAGGCCGGCGGCCTCCATTAAGACCTCCAGATCCTTTTCCGGAGCAATGCGCCCTACATAGAGGAGTATGATCCCCTCAGACCCGGAAACATAACGTGAGCGCAGTTCCTCGCTGCGATAAAGCGGGTTAAAAAGCTCACTGTCGATGCCATGCGGGCAATGCCTCAAGTTCGGAATACCGTGCTCCTCCAGCAGGCGCAGGGTGCTTACCGATGGACTGAAATTCACCAGACAGCGGTTGTGAAACCAGCGCAGGTAACGCCAGCCTGGTCTTTCCAGGAAAGGCATCCCGTAATAACGCAAATACTGCACAAAGTTGGTGTGATAGGTAGAGGTCAAAGGCAGATCATGGCGCAGGGCGTATTTCATCCCCTGCCAGCCCAGTGAAAATTCAGTGGCCAGATGCACCATATCGGGCCTGAACTCATTCAGTATCTTTTCTATCTTATGATAGCCGGGCATGGTTATGAGCAGTTCCGGATAAAGCGGGAACTTGGCGCCTCCAAAAGTAAAAACCCCGGGTTCTGCTGCATCCCCAGGAACAAAATACAGGTATTCTATGTCATTTTGCTTCATGTAATCTTTCATTTTACCCAGGATTACGCTAACCCCGTTTACCTGGGGGAAATAAGTATCTGAAAAAACCGCTATACGCATGACAATTATAGGCCCTTTACATTTAATATTATTTGCGGTTATAAGACCATATAGAACGATGCCAGAGCTATTCCCACCCCGGCCAAAACATCACTGGGATAATGCGCTCCCAGATAAACCCGGGAAACTCCTACCAGAGCGGACATTCCCAATACCAGCGGGGCCATATCCGGCACTACATAAGACACCGGCAAAGCCAGCGCAAAGGCCGCACAGGTATGTCCCGAAGGAAAGGAACGTTTGGAAGTCGGCGGCTTATTGGCGATGATATCTTCCAACACCTTGAAGGGCCGCTCCCTGTAAACCATGAATTTAATGGTATGCACCAGTATCTGGCTAATGATCAGCACCATGGCCATATCCTGGCCCAGGTCGATCAAGTAGGGGTGATCTGACAGCAGCAGAATCAAAGGCACTGCCACAATTGCCGGCAAAGAGCCCAGGTTGGTGAGAATCTGCATAATGATGTCCAGGACCCGGCATTTATAGTGCTGATTGATAAAATAGAGCAGTTTCAACTCCCGCCCCCGGAAATAGCCGATAATAGAATTCAATGGTATTCTCCTTCCCCAACCCCGATGCCATGTCCTAAGATTTTAACTAAGATAGGGTTTTTCATTATATGAAACACCCCGCCAAAATATCCCCATATCAAGAGCATCACTTATTATATTACCTAATTCGACTTCGCTTGTAACTGTTTTTTTGGATGCCGGGGGTGACAAATGGGGCCGGTTCTTTTTGGTCATCCATTTGTCACCGTCACGCAGCGTTATCCCCGCAGGGCTGACAGGAATTGTACAAATTCAGCGGGCGGGTCGGAGGTGAATTCCAGGTATTCACCGCTCTCGGGATGATGGAAGCCTAAAAGACAGGCATGCAGCAGCTGGGAATTGACCCCCGGAGGTGCTTTACGGGAAGTATAGAGGGGATCTCCCACCACGGGATGCTTTATATACTGCATATGCACTCGGATCTGATGGGTGCGCCCGGTTAGCAGCTTTACCTTTAACAGGGTATAATCTTTAAACCGCTCTAAAACCTGGTACTGGCTGATGGCGGGACGTCCATCGGCTGTCACCGCCATTTTTTTGCGGTCAGTTTTGCTTCTGCCGATGGGCGCGTCGATAGTTCCCAGGTTCTCCTTTATGACCCCATAAACTAAAGCCAGGTATTGGCGTTCAATGGTGTGCGCCTTTATCTGCTCCGCCAGGGCACGGTGCGCCGCATCATTTTTAGCCGCCACCATCACCCCCGAGGTATCTTTATCCAGGCGATGGACTATGCCCGGCCGCAACTCGCCGTTGATACCGGAGAGGTCTTTGACATGATAAAGCAGGGCATTCACCAGGGTATGCTCCCAGTTGCCGTGCGCGGGATGCACTACCAAGCCTTTAGGTTTGTTGAATACTACCACATTACTGTCCTGATAGACAATCTCCAAGGGGATGTCTTCAGCCTGCAAATCGACTGCGGCCGGCGGCGGCACTTCCACCGCCACTACTTCTCCGGACTTGATTTTGTAGCTGGCCTTGCGAACCTCTCCATCCACCCAGACCCGGCCATCCCCGATCAATTTCTGCGCCTGTGAGCGCGATAAACACTCCATACGCTCCGCCACAAAAGCGTCCAGGCGTTCACCCTCAAGATCCTCATCCACCCGCCAAGTGGTTTTATCGTTCATTGCTTTGACCATCCTTATCCCACCAGATAAAATAGGCCACCAGCAGAATGCCGCCCATTACGATGGCTATATCAGCCACATTGAATACCGGCCAGAACCGGAAGTCGATGAAATCGACGACATGGCCCTGCCGGTATCGGTCCAGAAGATTCCCGGCGGCTCCCCCGGCCATCATTCCGGTAATAAGCTGCAGGAGGGGCTGCGGTTTGGCAAAAAGATTATATGCCATTAACGCCACCACCACAACAACTGCGGCCGCCATAAAGTAAATGGTCTGCCCCTGCATGATACTGAATGCGGCCCCGCGATTGAACACATGGGTAAACCACATCACTCCGGGCCAGACCTCCACACTCTGTCCGGGCGCGATTTTAACCGCCACCATCCATTTACTCCACTGATCTAACAGCAGGACAGCTGCCATACATAACCAGAATCGCACTTTAATCCTCCATAGTCCTGTAAATTGCGTATCTATCATTTTACGCCACCCCGCCGGGCAAAACAACCCGCCCGCCTTTTAAACTGCGGGTATTCCGGAAGGCTAGAGTCGGCCCGGCCTGGGTTATACTAAATTGCAGGGAGGTGCAAACCATGTACGCAATCTATTTCTACCGGGTTTATGAAACCGGATGCGAAGAAATCGATCTTAATCAAGTAGAGCGATCCTGGGGCGGGGAACACGGTCTGGCCAGGCACCGATTGATCCGTATCAATCCCAAATCGATTCATATGGAGGTCCCCCCTCTGGTCTTGAAGTTAGGGGCGCAGGAAATGCTATGGAGCGGCGGAAAACTGAGCCTTGAATGTCAGGCCAGGATTTATGATATCGGAGCGGTCAGCTTGTGTTTAAAATATCAGAATGATGACTCCCTGCCCCATATCGAAAATGTCGCCCTGGACTTCGCGGCTCAGAAAAGCCTGGAAGATGTTTTTGGCAACTGCCTGACACAACTGCAAAGCCTGTTAAAGGCGGTTCTACCCTGTGTAAGCATTGAGGCCGCTTTTTATGAAGACTACACTATCTATCATATTGAAAGTCCTGAACAAATAAGTGATGCAGCAGCTTTATTGATGGGCGAGCAGGCTGATTTCAGTTCACAGCTCCGGGATCAGATTATGAAAAACCGCCTCAGCTATAGCCAGGACGACTTCGTCATCGTTACCTGGGATACCGCCTTGATCTGTGACCGCGAGGACCCGGCTGATTTGCGCGATTTGATAGAATTCGCCAATGTGCAGCTCCTGGAACTGAGATATTACGGAGATATTCTAACCCGGCATATGGATCGCATGTACGATGACATCCAAAAGGTGGACAAAGACTCCAGTTTTAAACGCAGCCGTCAGTATCGGCGCATTATGAGCCGCTTGATGGAATTCATCGCTGAAATCAGTGAAGTCGCCGAGAGAATAGACAACTTTATCAAGATTACCGAAGACATCTATTATGCCCGGGTCTATCAGATGACTTTAAAGGTTCTGCGCGCCGAGCAGTGGAGTGAGAGTGTCAACCGCAGACTGCAGGTGATACAGCAGAATTATGCCTTGCTTAGTAATGAGGTCAATGTTCAGCACTCCAATTTCCTGGAGTGGATCATCATCATCCTCATCGCCCTGGAGTTCAGCTTTACCATTATAGAAACCCTGTGGTAAACGTAAGACCCAAGGGAAGCTGCTATTAAACAGGCGCCCCTTGGGTCAAACGTCCCTCTTCTCCTCTTCTTATGCTATATTAAGCGGATCATGCCCCCGCTGAACTGGTCTTCGTGAGGAATAGTCTGAATTTCAGCGCTGGCCGTTAGCTTGCTGCCATCCTTGCCGATCCACTCCATAGATTCCACCCCGGCCTGGTTAGCCAGCAATTTAGCCTGCTCATCGTCGCCTAATACTATTGCCAGGGCTTTACCTACCAGCTGGGCGGGTTTTTCATAACCCAGCCATTCAGCCATGGCCCCGGTCACGGCGTCTATATTCCCTTTGCTGTCATAAGTCAATACCTTTGCCCCAAGGCTGTTTAAGGCCGCGATCAATTGCTTGCCCTGGGCTTCGGATTGGCGCAGCCAGTTTTTGTGATTCTGCAGTATAATATAACGTTCGGTTACATCGCGCAGGCATTCTATGGCTCCCAAGAGCTTGCCGCCCTCGTTGTACCAGGGCATCGCCCGGCCCCATAGATTCCGCCCCTGACCCCGCAGTTTAGGGGTTTTGAACTCGCTGATAACGGTATAATCATCAACTTCAATGACCTTGTAATACTGCTTGACCTCCTCCGGCCTTAGAACCAGGTCTACCATAATAGGACGCCTGCTTTCGTAGAAGGCCAAGGCGTACTCAAAATCGCCCTTACCCAGCATATCGTTGGCTTTGATGCCGGTGAGGCGCTCCATGGCTTTGTTCCAGACCACCACTTTGCCCTCCATATCGATGGCCATAGTGGCATCAGGAAGGCAATCCGCCAGGCCTTTTAAGTCCTGTTCGGACGTAATCAGGCGGCTCATCTCTTCCTTAATGCGCGTTATGCTGCGGGCAATCCCCTGCACCGCAACAATTTTGCCATTGGCATAAAGCGGCCAGATGCTCACGTCCAGATAAGTCTGGGTATCCCACTTGGTTATAATCTTTATTTCATAGCTGATATGACGGCCCGGAGCCAGGCGCTGGTATTGAAAACCGCGCAGCAAATCCAGGCTTTCATTATCTGCCAGTTCCTGAATATTCATACGCACCAGTTCGGCTACCGAATAACCGGTAATGCGCTCCGCCGCGGGGTTGACCGATATCAAGTTGCCGCCCAAATCGTGCACAAAGATCATGTCACTGGCATTATGGAAGAAATCCTCATAGGTATCCCGGGAATGGCGCAGCTTCTCTCCCGCCAGTTTGACCGGATTGATATCACGTACGGCTGCCATCAGGCGGGTACGATCTTCAAAAACCACGCGCTTGGACTTGACCTCGATCCAGAACACCCGGCCATTGCGGTCGCGCATCCTCCACTCCATGGATTGTGCGCGGGAGTCTGAAGACATACGCAGCCAGCGTTTAAACTCTTCACCGCTGTAGGGCGGCTCTTCCGGACACAGATTCCCGATATTGAGCCGCACCAATTCCTCGCGGCTATAGCCAAACATCTCACAGGCGGAACGGTTCATGTGTAAAATGTCGGTAGTGTAGGTATCCAAGAGAAAGATTGAATCCCAGGCTTCGTCAAATACCTCATGATATTTGCTGCCTAATTCCTGGGCTACAGCCTCAAAGCGCCGGGCGGCGCTCACATCGTCAAATATAGACACCAGCCCGTCCGGGGTGGTATAGATGCGCTCGATGAAAAAACGATGGCTGACCTTGCTTTCCACCGTTCCCATCTGGCCGGTTTCCAATACCTGCATATAAGCGTCCTGGGTATTGCTGCCAACCAATTCCGGAAGGACTTCCGGCCATTTATGCCCAATGATATCATCGACCGCCTGACCTGCTAAACGAGCATAGGCGGGATTACAATAAACTATCTGCAGGTCTTTGTTGATAGCTACCAGTGGAGATTCGATGCAGTCCAGGAAGTTTCTGTATCGCACCATGTGTTTCAGCTCCTCTTCCAACCAAATCAATCAAAGCTATCTATACAGATTTACTTTCAAAATGTAATACGTTTAATGAGATTATATATAATATAACATCCTTTTCGACTGTTTCAAGAAATAATCCTGCTGCCCAGACAATTTTTAATTTTGCCCGGTATTATCACGATAACGGCTTCAAAAGCCTCCGGGCCTTATCCTGATTTAAAATCAGGCAGGCCCGGAGATTGAATATTCATCAGCGATATTGTTGCAAGAGTTTGCTGTTAAAATACGGGCCCAGAATCTCCTGCCACTGTTTGTCGTTAACTGCTTGCGCATGGGTATAGAGCATGCTCAGATGTTCAGTCTCGGCCGGGAGGTAATGATACCAGAGCTGGCTGCGCTGATACTGCAACAGGTTTTCCTCGCTGTTTTCGGGCAGAACGTACAGCTCATAGTTCTTTGTATCTTTATAAAAGGTGTCTTTGAATTGTACCGTGAAAGAGAAGTTGCCGTATTCCATGGGGATGCCCTTGATGACCCCGTCCGCCAATTCCAATCCGGCCGGCAGACGTCCGGAGGAGATCTTCCAATCACGGACTCCATAGCCCCCATAAGCTAACAGGTCCACCCGGTAAGGGGTTCCTTTCAGCCCGTCTGGAAGCGATTCCACGAATAAACCGGGCGGGACGTTGCTCCCCACCTTGAACTTCACAATATATGCCGGTGGTTCAAGGTTGCTTTTGCTGCCGGCAGAAATTACAGCCTCGCCATCGCCCACCTGCCACAACGGATTCAAGCTGCCGCCGGCTGCCGGTTGGCCTTGCTGATCGCTGAAAGAAAAGAGCTGTGTATTGCTGGAACGCCATTGCACATAATCATTGACATTCAAGCCGGTGTTCTCCCCAAAGAATCTCAATTCGTAGGCGGCCTTCTCCCCTCGCGCCAGGTGGCGCTGGCCTCCGGCGAGCTCGGTATGCTGGCGCAAAAGGGCGCGGGTATGGTTCAAGCTGCCCTGGCCATCGGCATCGATCACCCGGGATAAACTATTTTGTATGGAAAGAAGGGTGTCGAAACTCCAGCCCATACCATCCAGGGCTTGGGTAAACCACAGGTAGGGCTCTTCTTTGCATACCTCCTGCCAGGCCCTGATGCTGTAAATATCCATCAGCATTCTGGCTTCGGTTTCACTGCTGCCGTAGCCTTTCAGCAGCTCATTGCCATGTGCCGTTAAAATGCGCAGCCGTTCCGTATCAACCCGGTTAATCAGGTTCAGAAATTGCTCGGGCTTGACATCTCTTCCGAACAAATGTTGCATTTGCGGAAATTCCCGCTGCCTCCAGGCAGACAGAGCCCCTTGCAGTTCATCATAACTGCTGGCGTACTGTATTGGCCCCAGGGCCGTGCCTATGGATTTTAACGCGGTGTAGGCCCGTTTGGCCTGAGCCGCCGAAGCGGGGGCCAGTACTTTGGCCATCATGTGGCCGCTATCGGCGTAATCATCGCCCTTAAAGATCCTGAAATTCACGCTGGCGGCAGTATCAAAATAATAAGGAGGCACGCCTACCTGGCCATCAGTCCCGACCAACTCAGGTTTGCTGGTATTCATTATCTTAATGCCGTAGCCCGCGGGGATTTGCGGAAATACAAAGCGCTCGCCATACTGCACCGGTATCTGCTCTTCGGTAATGGAATCTGCTATCAGCCGGGCATTCAGGGCTATAGGAGCATAAATTCCCGGCTTGGTGATTCGCCCCAGAGCATAGCAGTTCCCGTTTTGCTTCACTACAGTTGAGCCCGGGACCATCTCCCAGGCCGGCCAGGGTTGGCGGGTTTGATTGTAATAGGCCAGCACGGCATCTTCACCCTGGCAGGGCATTTTCATCAGCAAGCCACTTTGCCATAATTCGGCCGGTATACCGCTGACATCAAGTCTCAGGACCGGCCCGGCAACGACAATCCCCTGCCTCGCCACCAGGCTGACCGGTGTTGCTGTTGCCGCAGCCCCTGGCGGCACCCCCTGCAGGGAGCTGTTGTAATCAAACTCCACTATACCTCCAACTACGGCACTGGCCGTCCCCGACGCCGCTTCAGCCGCGAGAGCGGTTCCCGGGGCCGCCCAACATAGGAGCAATGCTGTCAGTATGCAGCATATCCATCTTTTCCCGTTCATTCCGTTAACCTCCTTATTATCACATCCGCTACTGAATCCTGGCAATGATCTCCTCAATTGTTATTCCTATGCCCATTGTACCGGTTTTGACCATAGATTGAAACCACCAGGGGCACGGTGTTCTTCAAACGGCTCAATCAGCCATGTATATTAATTTCCGGACAAAAAAAGATGTAAAAAAGAGAAAGAGGGTGCACTCTTTCCCTTTTGATTGACTGGCTTGAGAGACTTGCAGCTACCCGGCCATAATATCGCATACGGCATTTGAAAAGGCTACCGGGTCTTCGATGTTCAACCCCTCGATCAGCAAAGCCTGATTATAAATGACCTCGGTATAGAGTTTTAACCTGTCCTGATCCTCAGTATGCAGCTTCTGCAAAGTTTGAAAAATGGGATGACAGGAATTTATCTCCAGGATTCGTTCTGCCTTGACCTCACGATCTGTTGGCATGCTGTTCAAAATCTTTTCCATCTCCAGCGAGACCATGCCTTCACTGCTCAGACAGACCGGATGGGATTTAAGGCGCTGCGACAGCCTTACAGCTTTAACTTTGCCGCTCAGGGCTTCTTTCATGAAGTCCAGCAAGGGCTGGTATTCCTGGGATTGTTCCTGAGCGGACTGATCGTCGCCCTCATCTTCCAGCCCCAGATCCCCGCTGGAGACTGATTTAAACTCTTTGTCCTCATAAACACGCAAAATCTTGAGCGCAAATTCATCAATTTCATCGGTGAGGTAGAGTATTTCCAGGTCTTTGTCTTTGAGCAGTTCAGTTTGGGGCAGGCGGTCGATGCGATCCACGTTTTCCCCGCTGGCATAGTAAATATACTTCTGTTCAGGCTGCATACGCTCAAAGTATTCAGACATGGTGACCAGCTTCTTCTCTTTAGAAGAATGGAACATCAACAGGGGCAGGAGCATTTCCCGATTAAGTCCGAATTCTCTGTAAATGCCCCACTTCAGTTGCAGCCCGAAATTCTCGTAAAACTTTTCGTAGGTTTCGCGCTGGTTGTTCAGCATGTCCAGCAATTCATTTTTTATCTTTTTCTCCAGATTAGAAGCGATCAATTTTAACTGGCGGTCATGCTGCAGCATTTCCCGGGAGATATTTAAGGATAAATCGGAGGAATCCACCAGGCCGCGCACGAAACTAAAATGGTCCGGCAGCAGGTCGGCGCATTTGTCCATGATCAGAACCCCGTTGGAATAGAGCTGCAGACCTTTCTCATACTCCTTGCTGTAATAGTTGTAGGGGACGCGGGCGGGGATGAACAGCAGGGCGTTATATGTGGCCTTGCCTTCGGTCTTGCTGTGAATGACCCGCAGCGGATTTTCGAAATCGAAGAACTTCTCTTTGTAGAAATAATCATAGTCTTCGTCACTGAGTTCGCTCTTGTTCTTGCGCCAGATAGGTATCATGCTGTTCAGGGTTTCGGTTTCGAAATAGCTTTCGAATTCATCCTCTTTTCCCTCAACCGCTCTCCTCTTCTCCACTTCCATTCTTATGGGATAGCGGATATAATCGGAATATTTCTTAACTATAGAGCGAATCTTGTATTCTTCCAGAAACTCGTCGTAGTTGTCGGTATCGCTGTTATCTTTAAGGGCCAGGATGATATCGGTTCCTACACCTGGCCGGTCGGCCTTATTGATGACATAACCGTCCAGGCCCTCCGATTCCCATTGCAGGGCTTCTTCCTCTCCAAACCTCCGGGTCAGGACCGTCACCCGTTTGCTGACCATAAAAGCGGAATAGAATCCCACCCCGAACTGACCGATGATATCGACATCTTCCACAGCCCCTTCAGTTTCCTGCATAAAGGCCAGTGAACCGCTATTGGCGATGGTTCCCAGGTTACTCTCCAATTCTTCGGCATTCATCCCGATGCCATTATCCGATATAGTGAGAATGCGGTTGTCTTTGTCAAGGGAGATATGAATGGCGAAATCCTCACGCTGCATCCCCACCTGCTGGTCGGTAAGTGAACGGAAATACAGCTTGTCGATGGCATCGCTGGCGTTGGAGATCAGTTCTCTTAAAAAGATTTCCCGGTTGGTGTAAACCGAATTGATCATCAAATCCAGCAGTCGTTTGGATTCGGTCTTAAATTGAATCTTCTCCATAGTTATTCACCTCGATCATTCAATGATTGTACTCTTATTCCAGAGTTTTCAAAATAATTTATACCCCAAATTCGGCAAGAATTCAATATTGGTTAGGCGATATAGGCCGGTCAATAATGCCGCTTGCAGGCCTTGGCAGTCTCTGCCGCCTCAAGGCTGCAAATATTTCAGTATTGCATCTCCTTGGCGTAAAATATGAACCGAGGAGGTCTTTGATCATGAATGCTGAAGCCAAGCGGTTCTTTGCTAAAATGCCCGAAACCCTGCCCCTGTATGAATCGATTGAAGCGGTGCTTTTGAGTTTCCACGACGTAAAGTTTAAAGTGCATAAGACCCAGATATCGTTCTATGCCAAACGACTTTTCGCAGCGGTGTGGCTGCCCATACGCCCTATGAAAAACCGTCCTGACAATTATATAATACTGACCCTGGCCTTGCATCATCGCATTGACAGTCCTCGCATTGCCGAAGTCCTCGAACCGTATCCCCGGCGCTGGACACATCACATAATAATCTCCGACAGCTCCGAAATAGATCCGGAATTGAAGTCCTGGATTGATCAGGCCTATCAGTTTGCGCGAAGCCGTTAGCTTCTCTTGATGCGGTTCTCAACCTCATCAAATAGTTGTATAGTTTAGACATAGGATAAAAAATGAAGAGGAGGAGTAATATGGATATTTTTACTGCCATTAAGGGGAGGCGTTCCTATCGCGGTTACTTGAGCAAGCCGGTGGAGGAGGAAAAGCTGAATGCCATTTTAGAGGCCGGTCAGTGGGCTCCATCGGTGATGAACCTGCAGCCCTGGAAGTTCCTGATAGTAAAGAATCCAGAGATGAAGGCCCGTTTGAAGGTCAGCTGCCAGGAAACCCTGGGTAAGATTTATGAGGCCAGCGGCTGGAAATGGGTGAGCAAATTTAAAATTGACTTCCTGACTGAAGCCCCGGTAATAATTGTGATAGCAGGCGATCCCAAGAAAACCGGGGCAGATCAATTTCTGCCCGGCCGGGGCACCGGCTATGCCTTTTCCTGCTGCGCCGCCATACAGAACATGCATCTGGCCGCACATGCACTGGGTTTGGGCAGCTTATGGTTCAGCCTTTTTGAAACCGATAAAATTAAACAATTGTTAAACATACCCGATGAGCTTGATGTAGTGAGCATGATCGTGTTGGGTTATCCCGCTTCAAGTGCAGCCGCTATTAACAGAAAGCCCCTCGAGGAAATGGTAACATTCATTGACTAATAAAGAGACCGCCCCCAGCTAAAGCTTAAAACGGCCCGCAGTCCGGGCCGTTTTTATCCCCATCGGTTACGCTCGGATATCATTTCCTTGACCAGAAATGTTCTTGCTCAGGCAGGAACGTGACCAGCCAAGCCGGGCTGCCGGTATTCTTGGGATGGCCCAAGGCCATTCTCAGCTTGTAAGACCCGGGCAGGATGAAGATTGCCTGAAAAGGAGAAAGATAAAGTAAGGAAAACAGGCTCGGGTTATTAGGAGGTAAAATATGCAGCAATTACTGGATAGGTTTTTAAGATATGTGAGGATTGATACTCAATCTGCCGAAAATACCGGTACTCATCCCAGCACCCCCGGCCAAATGGAATTAGCCCGCCTCCTGGAGAATGAGCTGCGGCAGTTAGGTTTCAGCAAAATCAGCCTCAGTGATAAAGGCTATTTAATGGCCGAAATACCGGCTAATACGGACAAAAAGCTTCCCACGGCAGGGTTTATTGCCCACCTGGACACCAGTCCGGAGGTAGCGGGTAAAAATGTACAGCCCCGGGTGTTTGCCGGCTACGACGGCCGTGATTTGCTGTTAAATGAGGCTTTAAACCTGACCTTGAAAGTGCAGGATTATCCTGAACTCAGCAATTATCAAGGCCAAACCATCATCACCAGCGACGGGACCACCCTCCTGGGAGCGGATAACAAGGCCGGCATCGCCATAATTATCACCGCATTGGCCGGCATCATGGCTGAGCCGGGTTTTGAACACGGCAAGCTGGCGGTGGCTTTTACCCCCGACGAAGAGATCGGGCAGGGCGCGGACTTTTTTGACGTAGCTGCTTTCGGAGCGGATTTTGCCTATACTGTCGATGGCGGCGCATTGGGAGAACTGGAATACGAAACCTTCAATGCCGCCCTGGCAGTGCTCGACATCAAAGGCTGTAATGTGCATCCGGGCTCGGCCTATATGTGCATGAAAAATGCCATTTTGCTGGCTATGGAACTGAATGCCATGCTGCCTCCCCAGGAGCGTCCGGAATATACCCGTGAATACCAAGGCTTTTACCATCTCAGCCATCTGCAAGGCAGCGTGGAAGAAGCTAAAATGACCTATATAATCAGAAACCATGACCGGTCCAGGTTCGAGGCCAAGAAGGCCTACTTGAAAAGCTGCGTGGATTTCCTTAACGGCAAATACGGCGCATCGACGATCAGCCTCAACATGCAGGATCAGTATTATAACATGAAAGAAAAGATCGAACCGGTATTGCACATAGTGACTCTGGCGGAGCAGGCCATGCTCAAGGAGGGCGTCAATCCTTTGATCAAGCCGGTGCGAGGGGGCACCGACGGCGCCCGGCTGTCCTTTATGGGTCTGCCCTGCCCCAACATCTTCACCGGCGGTCATAATTTTCACAGCCGTTATGAGTTTATCAGCCTGGAATCGATGCAGACCGCAGTCAAAGTCATCACCAGGATGGTTCGACTGCTGGCCGGCTCAGCCTGATAATCGAAAAACCGCAAGCAGACCGATCTCCTTAGCAAACGCCCGCAGATTGCCGGGCGTTTCTTTTTCCCCTATGAGCCGGCATTATCGAGGACAATGTCAGCCCGGACCCATTATGCATTCCCCTTTCCGGCTGGCAGGGGGTTATAATAAATAGATCATGTTCTTCTTCACAGATATTCATCCAGGTCAGATATAGTCTGCTTTTAATCCCGGATATTGAAGCCTTGCGCTTCCTAAATCCGGCTTCAGCTTACCTGTTCCTCAGGGCAGCTGGTTGACGGTTATACCGCCGCCTTTATGGACAATACTCAGCTTATGAAGCGCCTGCCCCAGTCGGGCCTGAGCCTGGCTGCCCTTTTCTTCCCCGATCTTTTCCGGAACCTGACCCTCCTGCTGCCGAACCGGCGCCTGAACCGGTTGGCCCTGGGGGTCGGTCCAGTTCATATTGCCTTTTAATTCCAGAGGATCGGGACCTATAACTGACAACAATACATCGGACTTTGGAGCCAGAATGACATCAACGCTTCCAGCCCCGGTGATGAGCCAATCTTTTTTAAGCTGTGCGTTGACCACTGCCAGAGAAGCCGGTCCATGGGCGATTTCTACCGCTACTTTTTCGGGCAGCACCAGCGAGAAGGTTCCGTGATTATACGCTTCCGCAAAGCCCAGCCTCAGGTACATAGTAGAGCCGCTCCTGCTGGCAGCAACTTGGGTCTGGTTCTGCAGGATCTGTTCGGCCTCCGCTTTGGACTGACTTCGAATTCCGGCTTGTATGTTGCACAGTATGGATTCCCCGGAGCCGGTGCTTACCTCCAGACGGGCGCAGCGTTCCGCTTCAACCACCACTTTTTGAATCCCCTGTTCCACAGCTATTTCACGCTCGCTCTGAACATAGAACCTTTCGGCAGTGATATTCTGCTGTACATAACGGACTAATCCGGTTTCACTGGCGGCCTGCAGGCTCAAGCCAAATGTAACCATGAGCAGAATGATAAAAATGCTGAAAATGTCATATTTGATCGGGCTGCTTTCAGCCCCGGAGAAATAGCTTTGCAGCAATACCTCAACACCCAGTACTATAAAAAGCAAGGGCCACCATTTCAGTGCATAGCCCAAAGCCGAAATACCCTGAATCTGCGCCAAAAGGATTCCGACTCCGCTCAAGACCATGAGCAAACCCATGGAAAACGTACCTACCCGCCACTTCCTCATGGTAATTCCTCCCTGTCAGGACGTTCTGCCGCTTCAATATCCTGATATATTTCGGTCCCGCCTGTTTCGGGCGCGGTATTTTCTTGATCCGCCGCCTTACTCCCCAGCAAAAGCTTGATCCCCCCGGCTATCAACAACAAGGCTACAAAAGTGGTTTCAATATAGCCGCGCAGGCTTGCGTTGAGCAGCGGCTCCAACAGCGGACTCACGATGCGCTGCAGCAATACCAGCAGACCCAGACCGATCAGCCCCCATCCCACTGTTCCGGGATGAGTGGAAAACCAGTCGAACAATATAGATGAATCCAGATAGACTTCCCTCTCATCCTCCAGCATATGATAAATGTCAAATACGCTGTAGAACCAGATTACCGGTATAATAAAGGCTAACAGACTGAGATTCAGCCAGCCCGATAAAATCAGCAAGAGGAAGAATCCGGACATCAATTGAGCGCCTTGTTTCAATAGGCCCAAAAACATATGCCCCGCCCCGGGAATAGTGGAAAAGGCCAGGGCGATCAGTTTGCGGTCACTGATCAAAAACAACCCCGGTTGTGCAGAATCCACACTGTCATTCCCGTCACCATCGCCATACGCACTCTGACCCGCCAGACTCAAAGCTTCCGCCAGGGCGATAAACCATACCAGGGCTATGACGAAGAAAATCAGGGGCATCAGATTGCCGGAAAGAAAATAATGGCCGCTCATGCTGTCAATAAATATCCCGCCTACACAGAGCCCCAGGAAAACTGTGAAAAATACCAGGGCCCGTTGGTGGCACCCCAAATAGAGGTGGCTAAGGCCAGGAATCGGAGATAAAAGAAATACCAGAAACCTGCTCTTTTTTTTCACTGCTCTACCTCCCCTTATTGTATACGTCAATTTCATCCATCCAGCCCGCGGCCTTTTCTCGCAGTTGCGTCGGCCAGTCATAGAAAACCCTCTCATAACTGATGGCTCTGTGTATCTGCGGGTAGAATTCGGGCCAGATCAACCTGCTGCTCAATGATTGCAGGACACCCCCGCCGGTAAGTATGAGGGTCAGGACGGCTGCCGCGGTGTAGTAGGCCAGCAATCTGCCACCGGCAGGCTGCATCTTAGGCTGCTTTTTCCGGCCTGCTTTCTTGACCCGTTCGAGTGTTTGGGCAGTAAAATCAGGGGTTATCAAGGCTTCCGCCCGCTCCAATTCAACCTGCTCGATGCATTCCAGAAAAAGCGCCTGGCATTGTTGGCAGGTCTGTAGATGGGCTTCCATCAAGGATACTTCAGCCCCGTTTGAATGCCGGTTAAAGTTTTGCCATTGTGCTCTGCTGAAATGCTTCATCAGGTTATCTCCTTCCATCGTTCTCGCAGCAGTTTCCTGGCCCGGTACAGGCGGGATTCCACGGTCTTCAAACTGATGCCTTCTTCCCGGGCGATCTCTTGATAAGACTTGCCTTCAAAATGATACTTAACGATCACCTTGCGGTAACCCGGAGGCAACTCCCGGAACAGGTCTTTCAGTTGGACCTCCCTCTCCCGGCGGAGAACGAATTGCTCCGGATTCAGGTCTGCAGGATAAGGGTTCTTCATTTCACCAGGATGATCCACTATTTCCAATTGCCGGTTTCGTTTGCGCTTCCAATCAATGGCCTTGTTGATGGTAATCTTCCCCACCCAGGCTTTCAGGTGCTCAGGCCGGTACCGGGGCAGAGAATGATAAAGCTGTAGAAAAACCTCCTGGGCTATATCTTGAACATCATCGGGATTGCTGACAAAACGCATAATAATCGCGAAAACATAGGCTTTATACTGATCGATAAAAGATTCGAAGGCCTTCAGGTCACCGGTTATTAAAGGCGTATTTTCTTTTTCATTCCCAACCGTGACCACCCCCCATGCTCTCTCTAATAATAACGATAAAATGAAGCTCAACCCTGCAGGCTGCAAAATATTTTTTGAGAATATCCAGCCTGCTTATAGAGCAAGTGGGGAAGGTTCTTGACTG
>DHBS01000011.1:24978-51069 GCA_002398825.1 Syntrophomonas sp. UBA4922
CAGTCAAGAACCTTCCCCACTTGCGTTGAACCGTCAGGGCAAGATTTTAAAAGGCGACCTTCCCCGGCGGGTTTTCTTAAATACCCTGCTCAGCAGTATGCCTGCTGCGATCATCACTATCCAGTTGATACTTATTGCCAGTACTTCGAACTGGTACTCGCGGCAAATAACGTATGGGCTGCCGATCATTACCAAACCTCCCAACGCCAGGAAAAAGCCGCTAATGAATATCCAGCGGATTGCTTTTTCCAACCGGGTCGCTGGTGAGAATACCGGCGCTATGCAGAAGGTTACTAATAATTCGTTCTCATTGTAACTTCAAAGCATTGGCTATTATGGTCACAGCCTCGGCGCGGCTGGCCTGCCCCTGAGGACGAAAGCTGCCGTCGGGATACCCGCCGATCACCTGGTATTGGCTGGCTGCCGCCACGTAAGGCAGCGCCCAGGCCGAGATGCTGGACTGATCGCTAAAACCCGGGGTGAAGTTGTCGCTTGTGATTTTAGCCGCCCTGCAGATCATTACCGCCAACTGCTCGCGGGTAACCGGATCATCAGGGCCAAAATGCTGATCGCTGTATCCTTCGATTATGCCGTTGGCGCTGGCAACGCTTATATAGTCTCTGGCCCAGTGATTGGAGGTATCACTGAAGACCTTGCCGGTTGAAGCCGACAAACCGAAAGCCTTGACCAGAACCACTGTTACTTCAGCTCTGCTGATGGTTCGATCCGGTTTAAAGGTTTTATCGGGGTAGCCGGAAATAGCCCCGCTGGCTACCAAGGCTTTGATATTATCATAAGCCCAATGACCCCGGATATCTGACAGAATCTCTTCATCGTCCGGTTTTGGCGGGGGAATCTGTTTCTCTTCGCCCTTGGCGATGACCGCAAACATGCCGAAGCGGTCTATTTCACCGCTGACAGTCTTCTGCTCCCAGTTGATTTTCACATGATCCAGCTCACGCCATTTCCCGGCATCGTCATCGTACCAGAACAAACTGACCCGGTCGCTTTTCCGGTCAACCTCATCCCTTACAAATGGCAGAGTGATTGTAACCACTTTACGGAACTCCCGGTCATTATCCTTTTTGATAAGGAATACATCACTTACCAGGCGGCTTTCCTCAGGAGTCAAGCCCGATATATCGGCCACCGGCTCTATTGATACCCGGCTCTCCAAAAGGATGGCATCAGCGGGAATCTTTACGGTTACACCGTATCTTTTCAATTCCCCGCCATTGATATCAAATAAATCGGGATCATTGTTCTGGCTGCGATTGCTATAGGTCACAAACTCGCAAAAACGCGTAGTCCATATATACAGATCGCTGCCCTCGATAAATTTGGCGTCAACCAGCTCCCCCTGCAGCAGGCCGGCGGCTGCTTCCCGGGTGTTGGCGTTCAAGGTGGCTTTAATATCATCAGCCTTGCCCTGGCGGATCACCTTAAGGTTTTTACCACCTTGGCCAGGAACAAACAAACGCACCGGGGAGGAAAATTCAAGGGTGCCCTCGGTTATTCCGAGCTTTATCACATATTGACTGCTCCCCACATTAAGGCTGGCAGAATTGCTGATCACCGGTAATCCTATAGTACCGTCCCACCCCGATGGGCCGTTGATCTCCGTTCCAGCGGGGATCTCCAGTTCAACCTGACTGGGAGTAGTAACAATAATCCGCGGAGAGGTAGCGATCCCTGCACTCAGCGGCAGTTGGATGCGGGGATTGGCAGCGGCGTTGGTTACGCTGATCTGGTATTCCACCTCCTCAGGCAGTATTCCCGGGGGTAAAACTATGGGCTTAATATCATCTGAGCCAATTTCTACAATCTGTACCGGGTCAAAGGAGAAGTTGGCCACCAGGTCGCGGTCAGCCGTGGCCACAAAGGCATGGCTGGAGTCGGTACTCACTCCTAATCCGCTCTCAGTCCAATTGACAAAGGCGTAGCCCGGATTGGCTTGTGCCAATACGGTGACTTGGGCGCCATGTTCGATATCCTCTCCGCTCCCGGTCAAGCAGGCTGCCGTGCCGCCTTCCAACGGATCCGGGCTGACAGTGATATCGTAGGTATTGATAACAGCGGTGTAATCCTGACCGGGGCAGTCGACGGCTACATCACTGTAACTACGCGACGCGGGCACGAAGGTATAGCCTTCCAGTTCCGGGGCGACAGTACCGTCCCAGCCATATTCAACTTCAGCGCTGTATATACCCAGTGAGTCGGGATGCGGATTGCCGGGCAGACCGGCGAGGGTCACCAGAACTGCGGCAGCGGCATCGATATCTATCCGGCCGGAAATGGTATATACCGGCACAAACACCTCAATGGAAGCGTACTGGGAATTGCTGGAAAAGGCCGTGGAACCCCCGTTTACGGTGGTATCGGCTTTCCCTCCCGGCAGCCCGGAGCTCTGATCCCAGGCGCGGAAACTGATAACAGCGGTTTCCGCCCCAGTAACAGCGGGCAGATAGCGAACCTTATAAGCGGCATCGAGTAAAAGGGATTGGCTGGCTGAAACGGCGCCAAAATCATTCCAGACCAGGCCGTCAACGGAATATTGCCAGGTGCCGCCGCCGGAAGCGGACCATACCGCGATTCCTTGCAAAGCCCCCAGGTCAACATCGCTCATCTCAGCAAATGCCGATACCGGGTAGGATTGGCTGGGGGTGATGATATCGGTGGCAGTGAACTCAAAGGGGGAGGATGTCAAAATCGGTGCGTTATTCACACTATTGACGATCAGGGTAGCAGTACATTGGGAAGCCGAGAAAGCGGTGACACCTCCGTTGGTGCTGGTATCGCCGCTGCCGAAGGCCGTGCCGCTGCTGATGTCCCAGGCCCTGAAGCTGAAGCTGGCAGTCTCCCCGTTCATCCCATCGGGAACATAGCGGATCTGCGCATTAGAGGGCAATAATAAGGCTGTGGCAGCACTGACGGTGCCAAAAGCGCTCCAGGAAGAGCCATCGGCGGAATACTGCCAGATGCCGTTGCCGGAAGCTCCGGATATGGCCGCTCCGCTCATTGCTCCCAGATCTGCATCCTGGACTTGCAGAATAGAACCGATGGTGACAGGAATCATAACACTGTTCTCATCGATGCTGCCCAGATCTTCCTCGATAGAGAGCAGCTGCGGGGCGTCATTTACATCGCTGATCGCTATTTGTGCCGTGCATTGTTGACTGGAAAAAGCCGAATACCCGCCATTATCGGCGGTGCTGACCTTCTGCTCCTGACTGCCCGCGCTGCCGTCCCAGGCCCGGAAGGAAAAAGAAGCCGTTTCACCATTGAAGCCATCCGGTAGATAACGGATCTGCGCGGTATCTCCCAGTAATAAGGAGGCCGCTTCACTTACCGCCCCGAACCCTGTCCAGGAAACTCCGTCAACCGAGTATTGCCAGCTGCCATTGCCGGTTGCCCCGTCAACGGCTATACCCAGAGAGTCGGGAGGCAGGTCCTCATCATGGGCCTGTAAGAACTGGCTTACTGCGATAGGAGTTGAAGTAGTGTCTTCGTCGGTGCCGGCCAGGGTGATAAAAAAGCTGTCCAGAACCGGCGCGTTATTGGGCTGCAGGGTGGTAAAGCTGATGGCATCCCCATAGACGGTACCCGCAGGATTGGTGGCGTAGGCCCTCACATAATACTGGGTTACCGGCGACAACCCGCTCAGAGTACCGCTGAATTCCCCGCCGGCTCCGACCTCGCCGTAGGTGGTGACAGCATCGGAAATGGTAGGATTGCCGCTGCTGTTCCAGCAGAAGCCATGCTCTTCTGCGGCCGGCGCCCCAGGGGAGGTGATTTCACCATGGGCTGTGGCACTGTAGATGGCAATGTCGCTCACTGAGTCGGTAAGGATCACCGCGGCCACAGCCAGGGTTTTTACGCTTGCGGTTGCCGAGCTGCTGCTGATGCCGTTGGAATTGTAAGCTCGCACCCGCATATAGTAGTCGGTATAAGGGGTTATGCCCTGATCTATAAGGTATGATGTAGCCGGACCCACATCCCGGTTGTCATATCCGGCCACCATGGAATCAAAGGAGGAATCGGTGGCTATGTCCAGATAGTAACCGGCGGCGGCAGGGGAAGCCTGCCAGCCAGCTGTAAAGGCATGGGTTTCTACTGCTTGTGCCGCAGAAATTACCGGTATATCAGGAGCGGTAGTGACGGTCATTGGGCTTGACAAACCGCTCTCTCCGGATGAGTTGGCCGCTTTGATGCGATAGTAATAGGTGGTATTGGCCTCTAATCCCGTGACTTTAGCATAGGTCTCGCTGACATAACGATTGTCGACCACAGGAGAGGAGAAATCAGCATGGGCGGAAACAAACAGTCGATAGGAGTCAGCCCCGGCCTGGGAGATCCAGTTGGCGGTAAATCCGTCTTCATTCACCTTTGAGGCGGCCTGGAGGCTGGGAATTCCGGGAATGGTCGCAACAGATAATGCAGGCGAGTTGCCGCTCTCTCCGAATCCGTTATAGGATCTGATCCGGCAATAATAGGGGGAACCCGGGGTAAGGCCGGTCACTGACTGGCTAATGGGGCGCTGGCTTAAGGGGGTTCCGGCAGGTATATTGATATCTTTGCCATTATACCCGGACACAAAATTCGCAAAACCGGCCGAGGTGGATACGTCCAGCTTATAACCGGTGGCAGTGCTGATATCCGCCCAATGACAGGTAAAAGATGTGCCGGTTGCGCCGCTTATCATATAAAGGTCAGGAATTGGAGGCGGTGAGCCGCCGCCTGTGGTCACTCTGACCACGCCCAAAGCGCTATTGGTAGGGCCGAAATTAGTGTCCAGAGGCGGGGTTTGGGTTGGGCTCGTACTGGTGTAAAAAAAGCGCACCCCTGAAGTATTAATCTCTGTTTGCCCCTTAATGTTGCCTATAAACCAGGTGTCAATCTCGGACCACAGACCATGATACAACCAGAAGCCATTGGGTCCCTGATAACAGGGCCGGCCATTGTTGGTGCCGTTTTCCACATAGCTCCCCACCACGTCGCTGGGCCAGGCCTCTTCCTCCCCTCCCCCATCCACCACATTGAACTGTGCAGCAGCCGCGGGTGACACTGCCCACCCCGTCACCGCCAAAAGGATCACTAAACCGAGAAGCAGCCTTTTCATTATGTATTTCCCCTTTACTCGCCACAATCGCCACAGGCTGCTGTGCCTGCCAATAATCAGGTGCGATTGCCCGGCTTTTCTTGCAAATGATATCTTTTCCTTTCGACAGAAAACCGGCCAGCCCTGCTTATATCCAAAATAAGTTAGATGGCAATCCATATATCGGCCTCTGTATAACTGCAGCGCTGCTTTCCCTTCCTGCCTGTGCAAAATGAATTTCAGGCTATCTTTTCACGTTTTTACGCCGCAAACAGTTCCGGATCTGATGCCCGGCAGCCAGGAAACTTGCGGTCAACCAACTACAATCAAAATAAGAAGGCCGAGGTGGGGCAACCCGGCCTCCTTACTGAGGTTGGTTATAATGCCTAAAAGGCGCATATTGCGGCCCGGGGCCGCAATATGCGCCTTTATCAAGTACAGCTTTCCATAGGTTCTACGCTAAACTTTAACCCTCGTCTTGTTCTTTATTCCGCCGCTGCTCCGGCAGATACCGCATCAAGTCCCGGACAGGGAAGATCCACTATATGCTGCCGTGGCGGAATGACTATGGCTTCACCTTCCAGCAATAGTTCCCCCCTTTGATTGACGCACAAAGTTCGCAATTGCACCCTGCCTTTCTCAAGCTTCTGAATGACTTCGGTCTGGGCTCTAACAGTATCTCCGATATAACAAGGCCTAAGGAACCTCACGCTCTGGGTTTCATAAATAGTCCCTGCACCGGGCATGAGGTTGCCGACCACATTGGAAATCAACCCCATCAGCAACATGCCGTGTACGATGCGAGTTTTAAAATGACCTTGCTGGGCCCTCATCTGGTTGACATGCAGCCAGCTGAAATCGCCGGTTATGCCTGCGTACTGATAAACGTCGGTCTCGCTTATGGTTTTTTCCACATAACCACTAGCACCAACGATGAGTTCACTGTAGGTGTTTTCGACCATATATTTCTCCTTTAAATAACCCTGCTTATGGCTTAAACCATTTATCGTTAAGCTTTTCACCTATTCGCGGTGATCAATGACCAAGCCGGACAATCCGGTCTGTTCCTATTTATCGCGCTTCCAAATCCATTCAGCAATCTTGGGAGCCAGGAGCTGCTGTGATTTGGAACTGACATACATGCCAATATGTCCTACCGGATAGGCCACCAGCTCTTTATCAGTACTGCCGATACAATCATTGAACGGAATGCTCGCCGCCGGAGGAACCAGGTGATCCTGTTCGCCATAGATATTCAGAACCGGCATAGTGATGTCTTCCAGATCTACAGTTCTGCCGCCAATCTCCAGGCTGCCTTTCACCAACTTGTTTTCCTGGTATAAATCCTTGATAAACCGCCTGTAGGCCTCACCGGCTTGATCGGGGCTATCCAGGATCCACTTTTCCATGCGGATAAAATTGGCGGCGGTTTCAGGGTCATCAAAATTGTCAATAATACCGAGATATTTATTGATCATCAACTGGAACGGCTTTAACATATCAAATCCGCCATTGAGCAATTCCCCGGGAACTATCCCGAATGCGTCCACCAGACTGTCTACATTCATAGCCTTGCCCCACTTGAACAGTAAACCGTCTGCTGCCCCGGCTTCAAAATCAATAGGGGCTACCATGGTGATCAGGTTCTTGACCTTGTGAGGATTTAACGCGGTATATATAGCCGAGAAGGTTCCTCCCTGGCAGACTCCCAGAATATTTACTTTGTCTGCTCCCGATTCCCTGAGTACTTCATTTACGGCATTTTCAATATATACATCAATGTAATCATCTAAAGTAATATACCTGTCTTCGGCAGTAGGATATCCCCAGTCGATGATATATATATCCAGGCCTGATTCCAAAAGGTTCTTGATTACACTGCGGTCAGGCTGAAGGTCCATCATATACTGGCGATTAACCAGTGCGTATATTATCAAGGTAGGCGTCTTGCAAACCTTTTTGACCCTGGGTCTATAGTGAAACAGCTTCATTTTGTCTTCCTGATAGATCAGGTCTTTGAGAGTGGTGTCCGATTGGGGGTCGCCCATATTTAAGAGCATATCTACGCTGTTAAGGAATTTTTTCTGAGACTCCAATACTTCGCTGATCGTCTTGTCAAAATCGATTACGGCTGACATCTTGCCCCTCCTTCATACGCTATAATCAGGCATCTTTGGATTTGTCGGATTTGGATTTGCCTTCTTTTAATGCTGACATTTCCTTTTTCAGTGTTCTCACTTCTCTTTTCAATGTATCCAGGGTCTTATACACACTTTCCATATCGGTTTTACTGGGATATGGCAAAAATTCCAGCTGTTTCTCCAACAGGCTGTCAGTTTCTTTTTTGTAATTGACTCCGGCTTCAAGAAGTTGAGAGAGTATCCTGGAAAACTCAGAAGTTCCAAATAGTTTGAGATAGGCGGCTTCATTGGTCTGCCACCAATAATCGTAGAATTCCTTGTAAGTTTTAGGGTTGGCGCCTCTTCTCAACATTTCCTGGTAGTCCTTTATAATCGTTTGCAGGGTTTCCTGGTTGACCTTGACCATAAGGGCAGTAAACTCACCTATGGTATTCATGAAATTAATCAAAGCATTAATGCTGTGCATTTGCTTTTGCATGATTGCTCTATTCATTGAAAACTGGGGTATGTTCAATACCTTCCCAAAAGTGGAGGCAAATTTTTCTTTCCAGAGCCGGTTGAACTCAATATAAGCCTCTTGATCTCCGGCCAGGCTTTGCTGCAGCAGGCCCTGCAGTTCTTGAGCCTCGCTAAGCCAGGGCTGCACGAATTTATTGGCGGTGTCTTGAGACAAATTGTAAATTTCAATACATTCATGGTAATAATTCTGCACCTGCTCTGGCCAGAACGGGATTATGCTATCAGCCACTAATCTGGGATACTCTTCTTTCCATTTGTTAAGGAACTCAAGCGGGTTGCTGTCTGCGGCCTTTATGGAGCGCAAATCCTCCCAGAATTTATGGAGGTTCTGATATAAACTGGCTCCGCTGAACATTTTATTTATGATTTCTTGTTGTTGCGGATAGGCCTCGGTTACGCTCTTCATACTCTGTTTAATAAACTGGTTGGAGATATCCAGCCAGTTTTGCCACAGCTCCTGAACTGATTTCATATTAGACTCGATGTTGTTGCTATTTTTTTTCTCCTCTTCTTTGGGCTCTGGATTCATACTTCCCTGGTAAAAATCCAACAGTTTTTGTTGGAGATTTATCCATTCTCCGAAAAAATCAACCTGTGTCAAATAACTCCCTCCATTCATAAAACACATAACAGATAATTATAACTGTACTATTTTCAGGTTATTCATGCAGATTAATATGTCCCTTAAAATGTCCCAAAATATCGGTATTTGTCTGCACAAAACCACCCTCCATTGTATTAATATATAAATACAACATTCACTATTTTATAAGTTTTATAGAACATTACAATGGTCAAATAATTGAGCGGTGTTGCTTAACTACGATATACCCATCCAATTTTACCTGTTTCCTTTTTTGTAATTATCTGGCACCGGGAGGTTGGGAATGAATCAAGCAGATTTACGTGTTGTGCGCAGTAAAAAAATGATTAAAGAAGCTTTTCTGGAACTGATTGCAGAAAAGGGTTATAAGAATGTTACCATCAAGGATATTGCAGAAAGAGCGATGGTCAACCGTAAAACCTTTTATAACCGTTATGAGAGTATTGATGCCTTATTCCACGAAATATTGAATGAAACGACCAAGCTGATCTTGATTAATCCTGCTCAAGCTTGCCGCCAGGCTGACCCAAATGGTTCGTGTGTTGATTTATACGATGAAATTCGCACCTTTCTAACCAATTTAAGCAGCAACAAAAGGACTTTAAACATTCTGTTTAACGACATCTCCAGTTTTGAATTAAACCGCCAAATCGAAAGAGGCGTACAGTCATATGTATTGGAAAGATTGGCCGATAGCCGGCAAAACAGTTTTTCCGCCAATAAATATCCTATTAAATTGCTAGCCTGTTTAATAACCTCGGTTTTCATTGTCGTGATCAGGTGGTGGCTGATCCAGGAAGATTATTCAGAAGAAGATGCCGCTCGAATATTGGTGGATATCATTTCGGACGGGTTCATACAATCATTGGGATTGAACTGACTTAAGGGGCCCTGGCTATGTCAGGGCCGGTATTTCTGTGTGCTCCTTTAAACTAGGACGCAATCTAACCAAATCTACCAATAAAATTTCGGTTACATACCTTATTCGACAATATATCTCATAATGAATAGGTTATTGTTGTTAATATAGATATGAGACTGTAAGGGGCAACTAAAAGTGAACCAGTTTACTAAGACCAGAGAGCATCTCGACAGTGAGATGCATTATCAGGTTGTCAATTTTGGTCTGGAGCAACACGGCCACCGCTTGAGCAACGGTGTACCTGAACTGCCTTCATACAAGAATTACTTTGCTTGTGAGGCCGGGCAAGAATGGCTTAACCCGGAGCTGCATTCTCAAGCAGATAAATCACAAAAATACCACATCTCAGAACTGATAGACCTCCCCCTGCTTCAACAACTGTTTGAATCTTTTTACGAACTCACCGGCATAAGATGTACTTTTATGGACGCCGACAATAATATTCTCTGCAAACACGGCTGGACTGATATGTGCCTTAACTTCCACCGCAGCTGTCCGACCAGCGAAGAACGGTGTAAACAGAGCAATATTTATATGTCCCAACACCTGCAATACGGTTCCTACACCAAGTTCAGATGTTTGAACGGACTGGTCGATTATGCCACCCCGGTAGTGGTAAACGGCCAGCATTTAGCCACGATATATCTGGGACAAGTGCTTGACGAGCCCCCGGATGAAGACTATTTTCGCAAACAAGCTCAAGAATTAGGTTTCGACGAAGAAGCCTACATCACGGCTCTTCATAAAATTCATGTTGTTCCCGAGGCAGAGGTTAAATCAATAATGAAATTTTATTTTCAAATAGCACAGATATTGGCCTCCATGGGCTTGGAAAGAATGCGAAAACTGGAGGCGGCCGACCTGGCATTCAAGAAGAGTGAAAAACGCCTGCGCATTGTACTGGAGGCCAGCAAAGATGGCTTTTGGGATCTGGATTTGGAAAAGGACTATCTCTACCTCAGCCCACGCTGGGCTGAGATATTAGGATACTCCCTCGAAGAACTTGAACCGCGGTTTAAAACCTGGAAGAGTCTTATTCATCCCGATGATTATTCCCAGACCATGAGCTCAATTTTGGGCCATCTGGCGGGAAAAAGCCCTCATTTTGAGGCCGAATACCGTTTGTTGACCAAAGCGGGGGAATGGAAATGGATCCTGGATCGCGGCAAGGTGGTATCCAGAAGCGAAGCCGGGCAGCCACTGCGCGCTGCCGGCACCTGTATTGATATTACTGAACGCAAGATTGCAGAAAATACCCTGCGTCTCTCAGAAGAGAAGTTTTCCAAGGTCTTTCATGGCAGCCCGATTATGATGACACTTTCAACCCTTTGCCAGGGAATATTCATCGACGCTAATGAAGCCTTATTTACGGGAATGGGTTATTCCCGGGAGGAAGTCATCGACAGACCTGTTAGTGAAATAAATTTTTTCAGAGATCTTGAAACCAAATATGATATGGAGAGATTGCTTTTAGACGAAGGAAAACTGGAGGGCCTCGAAGTTGATTTCCGCACTAAATCGGGGGAAATCCGCCGTGGTCTGCTGTGGTGCCATTTACTCCATCTGAACGGTAAACTGTGCCGCATCACCAGTCTGATCGACATAACTGAACAAAGACGCATCGAGCAAGAAGTGGCGCGTCTTTCAGAGCTGAATCTGATTGGAACGATGGCGGCCAGCATTGGACACGAAATCAGGAACCCGATGACGTCTGTGCGCGGTTTTTTACAATTGTTTAGAGAAAAGTACCGGGAGGACATTGAATTCATCGACCTTATGGTTGAGGAATTGGATCGGGCCAATGAAATCATAACCGAATTTTTAGGCATGGCCAAGGATAAGATCGTCTGCCTGCAGCCCCAGAATATAGACCAGCTGGTTATGTCCCTATATCCCATGCTGGAGGCTGAGGCCAATTTTAGAGGAATGCTGATCAATCTGGAATTGGGCAATCCCCCCAAGCTGTCGATCGATCAGAACGAAATTCGCCAGGTGATTGTTAACCTGGCCTACAACAGCCTGGAGGCCATGTCCTGCGGCGGAACGTTAACCATCGGCACAACGGTAGAAGACGGCCAGATAGTACTTTATGTAAAAGACCAGGGTCCGGGAATCAAACCGGAATTAATGGATAAAATCGGTATGCCTTTCTTTACTACCAAAGATAATGGGACCGGACTCGGACTGCCAGTTTGTTATAGTATCGCCGCCCGGCACAATGCTCGCCTCGAGGTGATTACCGGTGTGGACGGCACCACCTTTAAGCTGCGTTTTTATATTGCAGCCTAAAAATAGTTCGATAAGGGATGAGCGGTACACGGGGGCCGATTCTCACTTACAAACAGATGCATAAGGGGGCGGTTTTCACCGCCCCCTAGACCGTTAAAAAAGTCAATCTCATGGTTACATCGCGAGTCCATTCCATCAACGTACCCTAAGCACGCCTCAATCGCGGGGTTGCTCGTCCTCGATCTTCACTTTTTTCTGCTCGGTCTGCCCACTTCTTTGACAACCCCAAGCTTATGTTTATTTAATATAATTCACGTTGTCCGTTTCAGTTCTTGCGGGGATTTTAACATCGTCGTCAATATGGCCCAGGGTCGCACACAGTATGACCGAGAAGCCTTCGGGAATCCCTGCCGCAGCAGCCAAAGCCGCATCGGCCTTAAAGCCAAGCTCCGGTGTGGCCATCAGGCATGAACCCAGCCCTAAATCAGTGGCGGCAACAGTCATATTTGCACCGGCAGCGGCTATATTAGCCATGCTGTAAGGGTTCTTCGGAGAAGCGGAGAGAACCACCAGAGTCGGGGCCCCATAGAGCGGACTAAAACCGGGCACGGCCGCACGATTCATCATCATTTTGATTCCCGAGTCCTTCATGGCCTGCACCGACACCTCCGCGATTTTATTCAGAAGTTCTGCATTCTGAATCACGCTGATGTGGAATGGACCCGCATTGGGTGCGATTTGTCCCGCCTTGATGACCTGTTCCAGATTCGCATCCTCAATCTGTTCAGATTTGTACTTTCTGATACTTCTTCTCTTGGCAATCGCATCTAAAGTATTCATTGTACTCAACTCCTTTAAGCTTTTATTAATACTTTAACATAATGCGTTTTGCAAAAAAATCCCAGAAAACCGTCAAAATGGCATGTTATTGGCATTCTTCAGCAGAATAATGAAAAAAGCGTCTGACTCCCCCATTATCCCTTAAACCTGTTGTAATAACGAATTATCTCTTGCAAGGCCTAGCGGGCGGGGTTGTCTAAACGCTGTATTGTACTGTGCTTCAACTTAATTATCCCTCTTTCAGTTCATTGATAATAGCCTCCAGCCTGGATATGGGATAGGGTCTGGGGTTTGTGAGGGGGAAAGCGGCCAACCACCATGGTCGGGTTGTGGCCACCTGTCTATATGGTATGAGTATACGGGGATAGGGACGCGGGGATGGTTACGGCAACCCCGCGTCCCCCATGGGAGAGGGGGAGTTATCATCATGCATAGCTGTGCAAACCGACCAGCCAGTAATTAACCCCGAAGAAGGTGAATAGGACCGCTGCGAACCCGATCACCGCTATTACCGAAGAACGGCGCCCCCGCCAGCCATACGTCTGTCTGACATGCAGGCAGGCTCCATATATCAACCAGGTGATCAAGGACCAGGTTTCTTTAGGATCCCAGCTCCAGTAGGCGCCCCAGGCCTGCTCCGCCCAGATGGCTCCGCTGATGATAACCATGGATAGCAAGAAGAATCCTACAGTAATGAATCGATAGCAGGACTCGTCCAGGACCTCCATGCCGGGCAGTTTTTGAAATAACACCGATGTTGTGGCCTGATTTTTGGTATAGCGCTCCTTTATCAGATACATTACTGCCAGAGCGAAAGATACTGCCAAGGCTCCATAAGAAAGAATAGCCGTAGCGACGTGCACACTGAGCCAGTTGCTCTTTAGGGCCGGCATCAACGGGGTGATCAGCTTTTGATCAGCCGGCATTTCCACCGCTACGTAAGCCAAGAGCACCCACGCCACGGGCAAAACAAATAAGCCTGCTGCCCTGAGCCGGTATTTATATTGCATCCATAAGTAAAACAATACAATCCCCCAGACAAATGCCACTAAAAACTCATAGCCGTTGGCCAGGGGAATTCTTCCCGCAGTCACCGAGCGAAATATCAAAGCCAGGGTGTTGAACAGCCAGCCAATAGCGGTTATATAATTGGCAAACCGGCTCAAAGCCTGTCTTTTGGCTGCCAAATCCCATACATTAAGCAGGATAGCTGCGGTATATGCAGCAAAAGCAGCACCAAAAGCAAGATCTTCATATGTTCCCATTTAACAGCACCTCTTTATCAGCCAATTCCCGGGGAGCAGTTACCTCCACCCGCTTTATCTCACAGCTTATGGTCTTAATGCTTTCAGCCAGCGCCAACTGGTTTTTGCCGGTGGCGCCGCCTATGGCCACTTCAATCCATGTTCCCTCCTGCTGCAACACCAGCCACAGGCGGTGCGGCCTGAGGAAGAATGACGTCCCCATCCCGACCAGCAGAAAAAATGAACCCAGCCAGATCAAGGGCACTCCAGGGTCTTTTTTAACCAGCAAGCCTGTGTAAGGCAGAGTCTGAACAAATTTGACTGTATTGCCCTCTTCACCAATGCTGATGGGCATAGCAAGTCCAGTCTCGCCCATACTCACATGTTGCCCTCCCTGGAAAACGGCATAGGCCAGCTGCCTGCCGGAAGAGGCGGTTTCCGGGGCTGAACCAGGGCCAGCTGCGGAAGCGGGAAGGTTTGCTGCGACACTGTATTCCGTCCCCGGTATGGCGAAGCGCTGACCCGGCAGTATCAACCCTGAACTGATGATCTTGCCGTCAGGTCCGCCAATAATTACTTCAATGGCCTCACCGTAGCTGGCCTGATAGAATTTAACCCCATGGTAATTCAACGGGTTGTTTACCCCAATAGTTGCGGCTTGCTGGACGTAGCCATCTTCAATGATGCTTACCCGGCTGAAATACCCGGCAGGTGTCGAATCGGCATAGCGCTCGATCCGGAAGTCTTCCACCCGCAGCTCAAACCCTTCTGTTCCCGGTGCGGCTCCCGTCCCGGGAATGTTGTCCAGGCCGAACACAGCTCCCACGGGCGCGTTTATGCTGCCCTGAAACCCGAACAACGCGCCGGCCAAAACCCCTAACATGATAACCAGAAAACTGAAATGGGTGATGACTGATCCCCATACGTGCAAGCGCCCGTGTTCAGCGCCTATCCGCCATTTACCCGGTTCTGGCCGGTCAGACCAGGTTTCATATCCCCGGCTGACAAGCAGTTTAACGATTCTTTCGCCGGTCTCAGCGCAATTGCCGGCTATGACCAAAGCAGCCTGTTCCTTGAGTTGGGCCACGTGCCCGCTTTCCAGCAAGGGCTGGGGGCCTTCTCCACGACGGACGATCGTTTTAAGGCGATAAAAGCTGCAGGCCATCAGATTCAAGGCGGCAAGTATTAATAAGGCCACATACCACCAGGAATGAAACACATCATCGAGCTGCAGCAAGCTGTACCACCGTCCTGCTGAACCGTGCATACCGTGCTGCGGTATAATGGTTCCTGCTATGGAGGCTAGGATGATGACCAGGACCAAAACCAGGCCCGTTTTCATGGATCTGAATTTAGTCAAGCAGCTTTTATCGCCAGACAATAAATCACTTCCTTAAAATGTTTTGATGCCCAGCACCTTCTTGTAGTTCAAGAGGCCTGTCGTCACATCAGAGCAAGCGGCAGAAATCCGTACAGGAACCAAATCAGAACCACTGCGTAGACTATCATTTGAATGACAATCAATACTGAACTGCGGCGGAATCTGGAGCCCTCATAAACGGGCGCTGCGGTGTCCCTACCTACTACCGGCGGGGCGCCATGGCGCAATTCCAGGGGATGGAATTCCTCCATCTCCTCTTGTGAGAATTTTCCGTCCAACCACACCTTGTTCATAGGAAATACCATGGGGCTAAAATGAGCATTATAAAAATGCCACACAAAAATAGCCATAATGGCCAGCATGGCTTCATCGCTGTGGGCTATTTGAGCACAATCGATGAAGGTGCGGGATACGAACCGTGCGGATATATGAGGAAACCACAATATCAACCCGGAACCGACCATAATGGCGATGCCCCAGAAGACCGCCCAGTAATCGAATTTCTCTTTATAGGAATAGCGGTCAAATTTTGCCTTCTGTTTGGTCATTCCCAAACAGAAGGCCATATGATCCAATAAATCGGTAACATCTTTCATGGTTGGTATCATGGCCTTGGAGCTTTCTTTAGCCACGAATTTGCAGAAAACCAGGTATCCCAGATGATATACCGCTGCTATGATCATCACTGCGGCAGCAATTTTGTGTATGGTCATCATGGTGCTGAATCCGCCCAGGAGGGCGCTCAGCTTAACTGCCCAGGCTTTGGCGGCGTACTTTAAGGGAAGCCCGGTTAAAGCCAGGATCAGGAAGCTGGTGAACAGCAAAATGTGCTGCAAACGATGATGTATATTCCACCTCTGATACACACTGCCCACGAAATTTCACCCCTTTCTAGCTCTTTGGGCGTCTGGACCGTTTAAACAGGTGGAACAGCTCCACTTCCATATGCACGATCAGGCCCACTACTGTCAAAATGGTCAGCCAGACGAAGAACTTGAGTGTGTTGTGTTCCGCTATACCGGTGCCAGCGGCCAGAGATTTATGCTCGGTCCCCCTTATGAAGTTCTCCTGCGCTTCCTCATGGCACTTGGCACAGGTTTCCGGCAGCCGGGTAGCTGAATAGGTGGCCTGAGGATCGGATCTAGCCAAGACGTTGTGTGATCCATGGCAGTCGATACAGTTGGCAGTCTCGATACTGCCTAAAAGCAGGCCGCGGCCGTGAACGCTTTCCATATAGGAGTCCAATTCCTCGGCGTGGCAGGCGCCGCAGGTCTCAGGGACACGCTGCGGGGATATCAAGGTTTCCGCAGGGTCTTCATAATTAGGCCTGTAATCCTGGAGATGCTCGCTGCCTATATTAGGATGGCAGGCCAGACAGGAGAAATCACTATGAACTGATGTGGTTATGAACTGCCTCACCTCAGCATGACAACTCAAACAATTCTGATTGCTGAAGTCGGGCTGTTCAGTGTCCGCCAAAGTCAGGCTGGCTGGTGTCAACCCGAACAGAAATACACTCATGATTAAAGCTAATAATAATCTTGATAAGGGCATTGATTGAATCACCCCTTTATGCCTCTAGTTTAAATCAGGCTGCTCCTGCGGTTGAAACATTACTCTGAGCATATCGCCCATGCCTTGGTAAAAAGGAGATCTGGCATGCTGGGAAAGCCGTTCCGCAACACTCAGACCGAAATGGGCAAGATGCCCGGACATGGTTTCCTCCTGCAGCCGTAAAGCCATGTGCTCATTATCGGTATTGCCGCTTTTTATGGCTTCCATTTCCTGGTAGATCAGATATGACATGAACTCAAGCTCCAGAGCGATATGATCCGGCGGCAGTTTGAATTCGCTGCCCGGCCTGATCCCGGCTTCATCGTACAACCTGGCGATGGCAAAGGTGGAATCCTGAAAGAGCTTGCCTTCTTTATAAACCGATTCAAATAGGGGAACCAGTCTAGGTTTGGATACATGGCACATCCGGGTATAGTCCTTTTGCAGATCCAACAGCAAGGCTTCAGTTGAATCGAAAGCAGCAATATAGTCCTTAAATGCCCGGCATCTCTCCTCGGGCAAGTTTTCCATGAGCTGATTATTGAGCAGAGACTCAACGAATTCTTCGTCCGGATAATCCATAGCTTTGGACATCCACGCAAAAACAGCCATATTGGCATTCAGATCTTCCAGTCGTTTATCATCAATATGCATTTTAAAACCCCCTGGCTTTTTATTAAGCGCAATAGAAGCACTTACTCGTCAGGTTTAATCTTCTTTGGCAATCTCGTTTCGTCTGGTGCTGTATTTCTTGAGACCCGCGTAGGCAGCCGCCGCTATTGCCGCTACCCCGACCGCTGTGCCGCCTATGGCTACCGGGCTCATGCCAGCACTGGATTTCTGTACCGCCGGGTAGCCGACCGCAGTGGGATCAGCCTTGGTGAGAATCAGCATATTGGTGCCGCCATTCTCCTCCAGGCCATACAGGTTCAACCCACCGTCCTTGGCCATCTGCTTGGCCTTGGCTACCATGGCCCCTCTTTCCCCGAATTCCAGGGCACCGGTGGGACACACTGTTACACAGGCCGGTATAGCATTCTCATCCTGACCCAGGTTGCGGTGGGCGCACATGCTGCATTTGACGATCTGATTGTTGGGTTGATCCAGCATGGGTACATGGAAAGGGCACTTCTGCACACAGGTGCCGCAGCGGATGCATACATTGGTATCCCATAAAACCGGCCCATAATCAGTCTTGGTCAGGGCCTTTTTGGGGCAGTTGGCCACACAGGTGGGCTCTATGCAATGCATGCAGCGATGGTGATACATGCCCTCATCATTGATCTTCACCAGTGTCCGGGTATTGCCATTGGCGGCTACATCGTGAAGTCTGTTTTCCTGAACGCATTTGTAGAAACAGGTGTTGCATCCCGTACAGAATCTGCTGTCTAGTAGAATCGCATATTGTTTCATATTTCACTACCCTCCCTAGGCTTTTTTGATCCGAACATAAACATCCTCGACCCAGCCCATGCCGGTGGGATCGTGCTGTTTACAGATATTCGGATCCTTCTGCGGAATCAAATCGCCGTCCCGATAACCCCAGACACCGTGCTTAAGCCATTTAGAGCGGTGGCCGATGCCATGGAAGAGCATTACACAGTCATCCCGGGTGATGCGCGAAGACATGAAGACTTTTGATTTTACCGGCCTGGGCAGTTCCGGCATATGCTTGGGATTGGTCTCTAAGATGACCTCATCCCCGTTCTGCAAATTGAGTTTTTGGCCGGCCGCCGGGCTGATCCATACCGCATCGATATTGTTCTTGGCGGAAAGCATGTTGATAACCGGATTATCTATGAAGTTGGGGTCTGCATGCATGTGCCACCCGGCTCTGGTGATGAGCAGGGAGAATTGGTATTCCCCTTCAGACGAGGTCCAGCGGGGTTGGAAGGTGGGCAATCCATCAAAACCAACCTCGGCGAACTCATCGACATACATCTTCACCCGGCCATCAGGTCTGCCATAGCCAATTTCGCGAATGGTTTTGTAGTTCTCGTAAGGCTTTTTATCAATCCAGAAGCCGTTTTTGTTCTGCATGAAATCAGTACCGTCCTCAGCGGCTCCTACCGCTTGCAGGGCCGGGTCTTTCATGTTCCCCTTAATCAACTTGGCAGGATCGCTGCTGCCATCGGTGGTCCAATACTCAGGGGCTAAAGCCATACCTATCATATTAGCCACTTTGCCCCAGCCGATAACATCACCGGGAGGTTTCTGCACCGCATCGCCACCCACCAGGCAAGGCCATTTGGGATAATACTGCCTGATGTCCAGTTTGGATTCTTCATATTGATGGGGAGCCGGCAGTACATAGTCACACCAGTAGGCATTGTCATCAGGGTATAGATTCCAGTCTACCACCAGATCCATCTTTTCCAGAGCGGCTTCAGTCATCTGTGGTTGAATCAAGGCGAACAGGCCGCGATGCGGGCCCTTGAAAAACACCATCTTGGTGGTGCTGCCGTGATAGAGTCCATGCCCTACCATACCGTAATGCCCAGGTGCGCTGAAATCCCTATTCTTATAAATGTTGTCGGTCACCGGGAACTGATTGCGATAGTCAGCCGGGCTGGCGGGTTGTTGGGGATAAGGTTTGACAAGGGGATCCACATCTTCCAGCCAGGGAATCTTAACCCCGGACAGGAACAGCACCGCTCCGTCATGATCCAGAGACCCGGTCAGCATGTGCAGGATATTGATGGTCTGCATCAAGCGCCAGCTGTTGGAGTAGTTCGGTCCGGCCGCGTCGCGCTTCAGGTTGGGTATGCAGACGGTTGGGGCTGCTTGGGCAAACTCGCGGGCTATCCTGTCGATATCCGCAGCAGGCACCTCACTGATTTGTGCGGCCCAATCAGGAGTGCAATCCTTGAGGTTTTCCTGCAGCAATTGCAAGACCGGCTTGGCAGTAACCTGTTTGCCATTATAATCGAAGCTGAACGGTCCGCCATCGAAGGCCATATTATTGCAGTTGTTGACCGGGGCGGGTTTGCCGTCAGCCTGGCTCCAGGCCAGCCAGGTTCCCTGGGCATCAGTTAAGCGTTTTTTGGTCTCCAAATCGATCAAAACTCCGGCATCGCTGTAATCTTTCAAGAAATCAGCCTGATAAAGCTTGTTGTCTATGATCACTTTAGCCATGGCCAGAGCTACTGCCAGGTCGGTGCCGGGCTTAATAGCGTAGTATTCATCAGCCATGCCATCAGCCAGGGGGGTTTTTACCGGATTGAAGAAAATGATTTTAGTGCCGTTGCGTTTCCCCTCCACGATGTGGTTTAATATGCCGGCTTTAGCGGTTTTGCTGAAAGAATCGAAACCGAACCATACCATATATTTGGTCTGACTGTAATCATAACCCCACAATGAATGGGTCACCGTGTAAGTGCTGGAGTAATACTTATTAGGAGGATTGGTGATCATCAAGGAGTTAAGATAATAATGGGTGCCGAAACATTCAGTGCGCTGGTCGCTTCGGGTGACGCCCAGGGAGCGGCACAAACGGTTGCTGTAGGGATCCCCCGGTGAAGCAAACAAAATTTCTTCCCGCTTGTAAGTCTTCATTTTTTCGATGATCTCGTTGACCGCATCCTCCGACTTAACTGTCACCCAGCCGGGGTCTTCCCCTTCACCGCGCTTGGGATTGGTTCTTTTCAATGTAACCAGTAAACGGTCGGGATTGTACATGCCATCTACAAAGCCCAGGGCTTTGATACAGAACTTACCACGAGAAACCGGGTCGTCAGGCCGGCCTTCCAGGGTCAGGGCTCTTTCCAGTCCAGTCACCTGGTCTACCCCCACTATGACATCGTAATGGCAATCACATTCACAAGCCCGGGCACAAACCTGAGGGACTTTTTTCTTAGCCAGGTAGCGGGGTTTTTCCTGGGGATGCTCCCCAAAGGCGTAGGCTACATCGAAGTTCCTCAGCGGGGACTCTATTACCATTAGAGCTGTAGTGATACCGGTCCATTTTAGGAATGACCTTCTGCTTAGTTTTTTGTGAGTATTCATGGCTTCACTCCTTATGTCTCGTTTTGACTGCATTGATGGAAAATAAAGCAACTTTTCCGCGGAAACCTCCTTTTCTTCTATTTCTTTTACCTGGTATGGCGGGCTTTTAAATTAAATTAGGGTTGCAAATTGTATGCCAACCACCGGATGTGCCATAACTCCTGCGTTTGCTGTGCTTTATCGATATCGTTTTAAAAAAATCTTCTCCAGGTAATATCACAGTTGTTACAATCAGATGCCAACTGTTTGTTACACTCTGTCGCCTATTTGTTACAGCTTGCAGATCTATTTCAGTCAACAATCTGGTGGCAATTAATCGAGGCTTATTGTATACTCAACTTAGGATGGTATATTGGTATACCACCTTCCCATTCACACCTCGTATCAAATTAAGGGAGTCAGCAATATGTATAAACCAATTGCCAGAGCACGTGAGGCTCAATCGGTAAGATTATATGAGATCATTATCAAACGGGTTAAGGATATGATCCTGGAAGGCAAGCTCAAAGTAGGCGACAAATTGCCCTCGGAACGTGAACTGGCAGAAATGTTTCAGGTCAGCAGGGTGCCGGTGCGGGAAGCCTTAAAGATAATGGAGTTCATGGAAATTATCCAGTATATCCCCGGGGACGGGGTTTACCTTAAACATGTCGATATCAACGACCTGCTCTCCAAGATTGATTTTATGATAGAAACCAGCAGTGACATCATTTCCGACTTATTTGAAGCCCGGCAGGCCATAGAACTCAAAGCGGTTGAACTGGCCGCCGTCAGACGCACTGAGGCCGATATACAGGCCATGGGCCAAATTCTCCAAGAAATGGAAGCCGATATTGCCAGGGGGGGAGACGGCATTCAGGCCGCCACCCAATTCCACACCGCGATAAGTAAAGCATCCAAGAATAAAGTGATAGCGCGTATAAATGACCTTTTGATCACCCTGACGGAGATGTCCCGGGAAAATTCCTTGAGAAAACACGGGTTGGCTCCGGTAGCCCTGCTATCTCACCGGCAAATTCTGCAGATGATTAAAGAGCAGAACGGCCCCGAAGCCAAGAGAATGATGCAAGAACACCTTGACAACACGGAAGAGTCTGCTCGCAGTGATTAGCTGGCTTAAGACGGCAACTGTTTCGAAGTAATACAGGGCTGATGCGGTTCAAAGATATTTAGGTCTGGTTGTATGGGGATTCCCAGATGTTGAGGCATGATTGTTGTTTTACTGGTATACCAATATACCGGTATACGCTAAAGCCGAAAGATTTGATAGAGGTGATTTTATGCCTAAGCCCCAAGCCATTGACACCGTCACATCCAACTTCTCAGATGAGTTTTCCCTCCCCGAAATAGCCTCATCATGGCAGCGTTCGCAACAGGCTGGAGTCGACCCCCACAAGAAATTACACAGCAGCTTCCCTGCGGAAAGAGCTAAATCTGTTGCCGATTATGCCGAACTGATAGATATTGCCGTGGCGGCTATGAACGATATTTATAAATCCGTAAAAGGCAGCGGGTTTCATGTAGTATTGACAGATGAGGAAGGCTGGGTTATCGAAAGCATCCCGCCCCTGAAGCCAATCAGTTTGAATAATTGGAGCGAGGAATTCCTGGGGACTAACGCCCTGGGAACCTCTATACAGATGCAAAAAGCCATACAAATTACCGGATCAGAGCATTTCCATCATGATCTGGCGATCTACACTACCTCAGCGGTACCCATTTTTGATTATCACGGGACCTTAACCCTGGTTTTAGGTCTGATCGGGCCCAGTTACGAAGACCATTCCCGCGTACTCTCCATGCTGCATAAAGTGGTTAAGATTATCGTGAACAAATGGCAGGTGGCCGAACAGGATAAGCAGCTATCGGTTTACAGCAGGCGCCTTAAAGACATCTTCAATCTTATGGCGGACGGGGTGATTATAGTCACTAATGCCGGCGAAATTGAAGACCTAAATCAGTCGGCGGTCAAAATCCTCGGCAAAAAAGCCCAGGGATACAGCTCCGTAACCTTAAAAAAACTGTTTGAGGGCAAAGCTTGTTTCGATTTAATGCTTAATGCCGGCATTCCTTTTAATGATGTTGAATTGCTCCTGGATTGCCCGACCGGCCGGGTTCATTGCCTGGCATCAGGGCAGCCCAGCCATGACGATAAGGGCAGTATCACCGGCGGCATCATCGTCTTGCACAGCATCGACAGGGTACACCGCCTGGTCAACAGCGTCTGTGGGACCCGGGCGGAGCTAAACTTCGATGACATTATCGGCCTCAGCCACCCCATTAAGGAAACCGTTAAACTCGCCCGGGTTGCTGCCAGTACCATGAGTAATATGATGCTTCAAGGTGAGAGCGGCACCGGAAAAGAGATCTTCGCCCAGGCTATTCATAATCACAGTCCTCGCTGCCAGGGACCTTTCGTGGCCATCAACTGCGGAGCCATTCCCCGGGAACTGATTGGAAGCGAACTATTCGGCTATGTAGATGGCGCATTTACCGGGGCCAGGCGAGGGGGCAAAGCCGGCAAGTTCGAGATGGCTGCAGGCGGTACCCTTTTCCTCGATGAAATCGGGGACATGCCGCTGGATCAGCAGGTGGTTTTACTGCGGGTCTTGCAGGATAAAATGGTAACCCGCATTGGCGATTCCAAGAACATCCCAGTAGATGTGCGCATTATTTGCGCCTCCAACAAGGATTTGCTGGAAGAAGTAGAAAACGGCAATTTCAGGCAGGACCTCTACTATCGTCTGAATGTGATTTGCATTACCATACCACCGCTAAGGGATAGAAAAGACGACATCGCTTTGCTAATGCAGCACTATTTGATGAAGCTGGGTGTTGCGCCGATAATTATGGAAAGAATTATGAACCCTGCGGTTATGCACTGTCTGGCCAGATACAACTGGCCTGGCAATGTGCGTGAACTGCAAAATGTCGCTGAAAGACTGGCCATCATCGCAGACACCCAGCCCATCACCCCATCAGACCTGCCCCCCGAAATTTGCACCCTGCGTCATACCCCGCCGCTGAATACCGGGCATAGCCTTTCCGATTCAGAGGCGCAACTCACTTACGCCCAGAAAAAGAAACGACTGATTGCCGAAAAAGAAGCGGAACTCATTATAGATCTGTTGGAAAAGCACCGCGGCAATCTCACCGAAGTAGCTAAAGCCATGGGATTTTCCAGAACCACCCTGTACCGCAAGCTCGAACTCTATCACATCTCTAAAGCCCATCGTTAGCCGTCGTTGTTACCGGCCGCTGTTAACGAACATCGATGATAAAGTCTGCTTTATGACAGGTAATAGGATTATTGTGCCTCATGATGCCGTCGCCACAGCCGCTTATATACCCGGCAGCCGCGACGGAGGTATGGAATTTAAGCAGGATCATCATCTATTTGCCGGTAACACCCCGCATGGTCACAAATGCCATAGCATTCTCCGGGATCATACCACATCAGGCCTTTATCAGCCTGCCGCCCCATTATGATAGGCCTGTCCAGAAGCCAGCAGCTCAGATAGGTTACCGGCGCTCCGCGATACATATTGCACCTTTTGGTTGAATATATCTTGGATAAGACCGTTCTCAAATAACGATCAGGGTTATAAGAAATCTTCGGAAAGGAGGACTTACGGTGAGTGATGACATGGCGAAATGGCTGGCGATAATCGGCATTTTATTAGGCGTCCTGGGTTTCTTCTGGCAGCCTATGATTATGGGAAGCGTCGCAGTCGCAGCAGGTGTGGCCGGCCAGTTTTCAACCCGTAAAAAACTGAGTTGGGTCGCTGTCGCCGCAGGAGTCATGGCTCTAGTCCTGGGATTTATTTAACGCATTGTCTTAGTGGTGTTTAGATATGGGGATGGTTCTCCGGTTGCACTATCAAAACGAGTATAACTGGAGAAACTATCCCTTTGTTTAATAATTTTAATTTTTTTGTTGAGGAAATAGGATGAATATTGTAATATTGACTGTAATTTCAGACAAAGAAACCGGCCCCGGTTTGAAGAGGATCAAGAGATCTAGCCAAAAATTTTTGTCATCCATAGTTCCTTATTTAATCGCCGTGTAATTATTCCGTGCGGCAGCTTTGGCAGCGTCAAGATCGGGCATGCCATCAACCCAGCTTTACAGCAGGCTGAAAACTGACCTGTGGCTCTGACCGACCCGGATCTGGTCAACGCCTTTTTACTGCCGTGAACCCGCCAAGTTGTTGAAAACCCACGGTGTGAAGACAATGGCGCCCATCAAAACAGGTTAAATCTCCACAGCTTAAGGTATAGCGGAAATGTTGACAGAAAAATAGCAGGTCAGTACAATAAATGCAATATACAAATTGACGATAATAGGGAATAGTAAGCTGATCCTTGGGCTACAGAGAGCCGCTGTTTGGTGCGAGGCGGTCAAAGAGGCAAGCAGAACTCATCCTGGAGTTGCCGACCGAAATCATTTGTGAAAGTAGGCCCGGACGGAACTTTCACCGTTAAAAGGAAGAGGATAACGGATCTTAAGATCCGCATCCTGATGGAGTGAACGGCAACCTAGCCGTTAATTTGAGTGGTACCGCGGAGTTAAACCCTTCGTCTCAGAGTTCTGAGCGAAGGGTTTATATTTTTATCAAATAGGTGGTTTTGATCCAGGATGATCTTGGCAACCTGCAACTATTTTTAGATAAGGGAGACAGCCGGTAGCGGCTGGGCGCCCCTTAATTATCCGCTGCTGCCCGATTGGCTCATAAAGCTAAGGGAGGAGCAATTGACGAATGCACAAGTACTATTTAGAGAAGACCGTTATAAGGGGCGCGGGGTTTGTGTAGAGTTTTGTCCTCATATATATTTATTGGGAATTTTCTGATGACAGAAGCATGGGAGGCAATCTGGATTCATTGAAAGCTTCAGATAACGTGTACCCCTGACGGCACCATGGAAGAATGGAGGAACAACATGTTGGAACTAAGAATCAACGGGTTTGGCGGACAGGGCTCGGTTACCCTGGCTCACTTGTTAGCGCAGGCAGCCTTGGAAAACGGTGAGCAGGGACAGGCCTTGCCTTTCTTCGGGGTGGAACGCCGCGGAGCGCCGGTGCGGGCAGCAGTGCGCATGTCCCCCACCACGATCCACGCCCACAGTCAATGCGAGCTGCCGGATTATGTGGTAGTGATGAGTGAAAAGCTCACCGAAGCTGCGGTCGGTGAAGGTATCACTGAGATCGGCACCGTGATCATCAATGCTCCCCAGGCTGCAGCCGTGGGGATGCACCCCACCTGGCAGGTGGACGCCGACGCCATTGCCCGCGAAGCCGGATTATTCTCCGCCGACGGACCCATGATCAATATTCCGCTGTTTGGCGCGGTGTGCCGGGTCTTAAGCATCCCACAAAATATTATGGAGCAAACCATCCTTAATAAATGGCCGGGGAGTGGCGAGCGCAATCTGGGGGCCGCCGGCAAGGCTTATAACAGCGTAACGCAAATCAGCATATAGCCCGCTTTATATTTGGATTAGCGAAAGGAATGGAAATAAATGAAATCAGTTACGAAAGCCTACCGGCCCATTT
>DHBS01000011.1:51235-51383 GCA_002398825.1 Syntrophomonas sp. UBA4922
GAAATCAGTTACGAAAGCCTACCGCCCCATTTCCTGGCCGATGAAGGGAGCCGGCGGGGACACCGGTTCCTGGCGGGCGCACCGTCCGGTGGTTGACACTCAGCTATGCACCAAATGCCAATTCTGCTGGGTATATTGTCCGGAAGCG
>DHBS01000035.1:0-14719 GCA_002398825.1 Syntrophomonas sp. UBA4922
GGGGGAGTAAGCCTCCCCCTTTTCTATTACCACAAGGTTTATTTATCAGGCTTTAATTAGAGGAGTGAATCGAGATGCCAAGTAAGATACCTGTACAGCTGCCCAGCGGTTATATGGAATTTTTCTCCAGCCTTGAATCCTGGCAGAATGAACAACAGATCAAGCTTCAAGCCGCTGTGGACGTGGAAAAAGCCGAAGAACCGCAGCGAAAGATCGCCAAACACCGCCGGCCTTTGATTATCACCACCGGACTGCAAATCGACCCTGTTTTATACCGGCAAGTGCTGGATGATTTGTTGGTTTTTCTAATTAAACAGCGTCCTGATATAGCATCTAATCTGGAAATAATACAAAAAGAGGTTCCCGATTTCAACTTTCCTGTGCTGATTGCCCGGTTGATTGAGCAAGATATGGATTATCTGGAACAACTGGCTCATTCACTCAAGATATCCCCGGAGCTGTTTATATTCGCACTGGATCATGCCATCAGACCCTTCCTGCGTGTATATGCAGCTCATTATCAGGCCGATATATTAGAGCACACTTACCAGAACTGGGATCTGCCCACTATCTGCCCGATATGCGGCAGCAGATCACATTTCAGCCGCCTGCGCGCTGAGGACGGAAGGCGTTTCATGTTCTGTGACCGTTGCTTTATTGAATGGGAAACCCGCTACCTGGAATGTGTACATTGCGGTAATGATGAACCGGGCAAAATCAATTATATCTCTGTGGAAAATGATACTTCCAATCAGTTATATACTTGTGAAAAATGCCGGGGGTACTTGAAAACATATGACGAGCGTCCCTCCGGATTGCCTACCGACTTGTTCCTGGCCAACATTCAGACTATATATCTGGATTTGTTGGCTGAAGAAAAAGGATACAGCAATCACAACAATGATTGGAGCAACAAATAGATTATGAAATAAAAAGGTACAGGTGCGTTCCGTCTCGGGAGCAAAAAACCTGTACCTTTGTTATACCTTTTTACAATAGCCGGAATCTGTCTACTATGAAGCGGGCAATTTCCAGGTCCTGATCAAATCCGAAGCAGGGAATCCCGTCATTGACCTGGCGGTCGGATACACGCCCGATAAGATTGGGGAGATCTGGCAACAGGTCTCCGGTAGCCTGGCGTACCACCTCGATTTTTGGATATGGCCCGGTTTTATAGCCTTCGGTAATCACCAGGTCGGCATCAGCCTTAACCTCATCATATATATCGCTAAGATTTCTTTCTATTCTCTCCCGGCGATAGCGCAAGGACATTTTTGGAGAAGATGCGTATACCAAACCCGAACCGGCTTGATAAAAGCGCTCGGAGTCCTTTTCAACCGGCAAATCGAAGCCATGCTGAGAATGTTTTATTACTGCGGTACGGATATTCCAGAGAGTCAGATGACGGATCACCTTAACCAATAGGGTGGTCTTACCGCTGTTGTGATGTCCTACAAATGATATGGCTGGAACCAATGAGCTACCCCTTTCTTTACAATCCGTTCGGTATACGCCCTATCGACTGATTAAATCGCGGGCTATGGCCTTACATTTGTTCAAAACCTCCTGCTCATCAAATTTGGTAATCCGGCGGTGCTCCATGATGATTTGGCCATCGACGATCACGGTATCAACATCCGCGGCCTGACCCGAATAAATGATATTGGCCAGGATATCGTAACGTGGAATCATATGAGCCGCGGTGAGGTTGACCATTATCATGTCGGCCTTGTACCCGGGTTTTAAGATCCCTATCTGGTCATCCCAACCCAGGGCTCGAGCACCCAGGGCAGTTCCCATTTCCAGGGCCTGATAAGCAGGCAACACTGTGGGATCCATACTGTTGACTTTATGCAGCAAGGCACAGCTGCGCATCTCCTCTAGCATATCCAGATTATTATTGCTGGAAGCCCCATCCGTTCCTAATCCTACCGCAATCCCAGCCCTTAGCATGGCTGGAACCGGTGCGACTCCGCTGGCCAGCTTCATGTTGCTTTCCGGATTGTGGGCTACACCGACCCTGTTCTGCTGCAAAATGGCAATGTCATCATCACTCACGTGCACACAGTGGGCGGCCAGTGTAGGGCGGGTGAAAACGCCATTTTCAAGCATCAGTTTTACCGGCGAGACTCCGTATTGCTTTACGATGTCTTCCATCTCTTGACGGGTTTCGGAGATATGTATATGTATGCCTACCTCAAGCTCTTCTGCCAAGGCCACTACTTGTTTAAGATATTCCGGGGGACAGGTATACGGAGCGTGAGGTCCCAGGGCGAAACGAATGCGTCCTTTAGCGGCGCCATGCCATTGAGCCACCAGTTTGCGGCTGTCATCCAGGGCCGACTGACTTTCCGGGGAAACACCGATCATGCCCCGGCTCAAGACCGCGCGAATCCCTGAAGTTTCCACCGCCCGGGCGGCCTGACTCATGAAAAAATACATATCATTGAAAGTAGTGGTGCCGGATTTGATCATTTCCACTATGGCCAGCATGGTGCCCCAATAGATGTCCTCGCCATTGAGTTTGGCTTCCAGGGGCCAGATCTTGGTGGAGAGCCATTCCATCAGAGGCAGGTCATCGGCATAACCCCTGAGCAGGGTCATGGCGGCATGGGTGTGGGTATTGACCAAACCCGGCAGCACCACCTGCCCGCTGCCATCGATAATTCGCTCATAACTCCCCTGAGGAGCTGCGCCCGAACCCATCCGGTCGATGACATCATCGGCTATGATCAGATATCCCTTCTCTATTAAACTGTCTTCACCGCTCATAGGGAGAATAGCTACATTCTCTATCATTAAATTCGACATTTACCTAACCTCCTTCAGCCCTCAATCCAATTAGCCGGGTCAAATCCCATCTAGTCATTAACTGTTATTTCTTTTGTCCGTACTTCTGGAACCCTGCATGAAGCAAATTGACCTCATCTTCGGGCAGCCCCTGAAGCGGCCCCAGCATACGGGCATAGAGCCCCACCTGCGCGGTCTGTTCGATCACATAGCATATCCTCAAAGCCTGAGCCATACTGCCCCCAACCCCGATCACGCCATGATTTGACAACAAAGCGGCACAACCCTTCTCCCCAAGTGTTTTAACGGTGTATTCAGCCAGCTTGCGGGTGCCGGTCCGCGCATAAGGAACAACTGCAATTTCATGGCCGATGGCCTGAGCGGTTTCCTCCAATATGACCGGAATGGGGATTCCAGCCACGGCAAAGGCAGTCGCAAATGGACTGTGGACGTGTACTATCGCCTGTACATCCGGTCTGGCCAGGTATATAGCCAGATGCAGGGGAGTCTCGCTGGAGGGACGGAACTTCCCTTCTATTACCTGCCGATTGTAATCCACCACCACCATATCCTCCGGGGTCAGGACGGCATAGTCCATACCGCTGGGGGTGATGACGAAGCCCTCGGTCTCAGTGGCCCGGGCGCTCACATTGCCCCAGGTTCCGATTACCATGCCGCTGCTTGAAATCTCCCGGGCCGCCTCCAGAACCTGGCGCCTCACTTCCATGGAACTAAACATGACGTCACCGCCCTTCCTTGAGCTTGCGTAAGCCATCCGCAAACGGGGCTCTAATAACGCCGCCTTCGGTTATTATGCCGGTGATCAAGTGCTGTGGGGTCACATCAAAAGCGGGGTTGAATACTTTCACCTCCGGAACCGTAAGGTAGGCGTCCGCACACCGTCTGACCTCATCCTCATGGCGTTCTTCAATGATGATAGCCCCTCCGTCGGGCAAGCTGATATCGACGGTAGATGAAGGTGCGGCTACGTAAAATGGGATCTGATGGTACTGGGCCAAAACCGCCAGAGAAAAAGTGCCGATTTTATTGGCTGTGTCGCCATTGGCGGCAATGCGGTCGGCGCCAACAATTATGGCGTCCACTTTCCCCAGCTGCATGGTGTAGGCGGCCATACTGTCGGTAATCAATGTTACCGGGATATGATCCTGCATTAATTCCCACACGGTCAGCCGGGCCCCCTGCAGAACCGGGCGGGTCTCGCAGGCCCACACCATATCGACTTTATTGCGGGCGGCCGCTGAACGGATCACCCCCAGGGCGGTCCCATATCCACAGGTTGCCAGAGTGCCGGCATTACAAATCGTCATCACCTGCGCCCCCGCAGGAAGAAGAGCTTCCCCATTTTCTCCAATGGTCCTATTAACGGCTATATCCTCTGCACACATCTTCTGGGCTTCATTGAGCAACAGTGCCGCCACTTCGCCCCGGGCCTGATGACGGTGCTGCAGGTACAGCTGCTCCATGCGCTGCAAGGCCCAGAAGAGATTGACTGCGGTCGGCCTGGTGGAGGCCAGCAAATCCCTGGTCTTATAGAAATGAGCATCCATTTCTGCCGGGGAGCCGTTATAGCGCCGCATCCCCAGGGCCAGTCCGAAAGCCGCCACCACACCGATAAGCGGTGCGCCGCGTACCTTCATGGAACGGATAGCCGCAGCCACCTCCTGCGGCGTATGGCAAGGCGCGAATACCACCTCCCCGGGCAGCTTACTCTGGTCCAATACCACCACGGCTTCATTATCAAAGCGCACCGTCGCGATCATAGCTTGACCTCTATTTCCTCAAGGATGCGCGCACAATCGCATTCTTTAGCCTGCTTTTCAATTAACAGGGTGCTCTCCAGCAAAAGCTGGCGTACCGAGGCGGTGTTGTTCTTCATAACTTCATACACTTCACTATGGGTTAAAATAGTTGGCGAAATGCCGGCGGCAAAATTGGTGATGGTAGCCACAGTAGCGTAACACATTCCCAATTCCCTGGCCAGGCAGACCTCGGGGACACTGGTCATCCCCACCACATCTCCGCCTAAGAGTTTATACACCGAAATTTCCGCTGCGGTTTCGAAGCGCGGACCCTCGGTGCATACATACACCCCGCCGTTGCTGACCTGATACTGCAGGCCATTGGCGGCTTCCATTACGGCAGACCTCAGCCGGGGGCAATAGGGCACGGTCATATCACAGTGCACCACCCCCATATCCCCGCCTTCATATAAAGTAGCGGGACGTGATTTGGTGAAGTCCAGGAACTGGTCTACCAGGACGAAATGGCCGGGCTTAAAATCATAGTTCAAGGATCCTACTGCAGCTGTAGCCAGGATATTTCTGACCCCCAGTTTGTACAAAGCCAATATGTTGGCGCGGTAATTCACCAGATGCGGGGGCACACTGTGTTTAGCCCCATGTCTGGGAATAAAGGCCAATTCCACTCCTTTGTAACTGCCTACAGTGACCGCAACTACTCCAAATTTGGTTTGCTGAAGGACCTCGCGGCGATTTTCCAGGGCATCTGGGCTGTATATGCCGGTGCCTCCGATGATGGCTGCTTTAATCAAGTAAATTCCTCCTCACAGATAGCTTATTAGGATTGAGCATTTGTATTATCAGTGTCAAACAAGGCCTGAGCGAATAAATTAGGGTCGAAATCCCTCAAATCATCCAGAGTTTCCCCAATTCCGATCAGCTTGACCGGCAGTTCCAGCTCCCTGGCGATGGCCAGGACTATGCCTCCTTTGGCAGTGCCATCCAGCTTGGTGAGAACAATGCCGGATACACCGGTAGCTTCCTGAAAGATACGGGCCTGACTTATTGCGTTCTGACCGGTGGTGGCGTCTAATACCAGCAAGACCTCTTGTGGTTCTTGCCCAATTTCCCTCTCGATAATCTTTCTTACTTTAGCCAGCTCTTTCATTAGATTGGTCTTATTCTGCAGTCGCCCTGCGGTATCTATTATGAGGATATCCGCCTGGCGTGCCCGGGCGGCATTGATGGCGTCATAAACCACCGCACCAGGGTCGGACCCTTCGCGATGCTTGATCAGTTCCACCCCCACCCGATCAGCCCATATCTGCAGCTGATCGATGGCTGCGGCTCTGAAGGTGTCCGCAGCCGCCAGGATTACGTTTAAGCCCTCTTGTTTGAAACGATAGGCCAGTTTAGCGATCGAGGTGGTTTTTCCGGCGCCATTTACCCCTACGACCAGGATGATAGCCGGTTTAAGCCCGTCCAGATTGAGGGGCTGTGTATTCTGCAGCAGAAGGGCCACCTCTTCGCGAATTAAGGCCAGGACCTCATGGGAGTCATGGATGCGCTGCTTTTTGGCGGCCAGCCTAATCTTTTCCACCAACTCCACCGAGGTGTTCATGCCCACATCGGCCTGTATGAGTATTTCTTCAAGTTCTTCCCAGAATTCCTCATCCAGCTTGCGGGTGTTCTTTACCAATTCCTGTATTTTCCCGGCCAGATTCTCCCGGGTCTTGCTCAAACCCTGTTTAAATTTCTGCAGAAAGTTAAACCGAAGCTTGCCGTTTTCTTTCTCGGGGTATTTCGGCTCCTCAGGCTGATCACCGGCTGTGCCGGTTTCCTCTTCCGCTCCCGAAGCTTCTTTTTTGGAGAAGGGTTTGATAAGATTCAGAAAACCTTCCCTTTCAGAATCCAGGCCATCCGCTGCCCCTGCTGTCATCGTCCGGCCACCAGCGGCCAGGCCGGTTTCCGTTTCCTGCGGGGGCGTTTCCTTTTTGGCGAAGGGATTGATGCGGTTCAAAAACCCGTTCTTCTCGGGCTCCGGGGCTTCCGCCAGCTTTTCCGTCCCTGTCTCGGGCGCCGCCGTTTCACCGGGCGGGGTTTTCTTTTTGCGATTGAAAAGCGACATGGTCTCATCCTTTCAGTTTCGATGTAATCAGGTTTAGCCCGCTTTACTGGGTACATCCTCCAAAGACAGAGTGTATACCCCGCTGATCCCTTTTTCAGCCATGGTTATCCCGTATATAGTATTGCCACATTCAATGGTGGTCTGTCGATGGGTTACCACAATAAACTGGGTCTCCCGGCATATGCCCTGCAGGAAGCCGGTAAATCGTATCAGATTGGTTTCATCCAGGGCGGCGTCGATTTCATCCAGTAAGCAGAATGGAATCGGTTTAAGGCGAATCAAAGCGAATAAAAAGGCGATACAGGTCAAGGCCCGCTCTCCGCCCGATAATAAATTCAGCGACTGAATCCGTTTGCCGGGTATTTTTACCTCAATGTCTACGCCTGCCTCCAGGCCGCTGGCTCCGGTTTCAACCATCAGGCGTCCCTCCCCGCCGTTGAACATCTCCGCAAAAGTCCGGGCAAAACTCTGGTTGGCCTGAGTCATGAACTTGTTGAAGTCGAGCGACATGAGACGTTCGGTTTCGGCCAGCAGATTCAACAGTGATGAGCGGGCCTCCCCCAGGTCGAGATATTGCTGTTCAATAAAGCCCAGTTTGCTCTCCAGAGCCTGGGATTCCTCAATTGCTGAGATATCCACCATTCCCAGGGCTTCAAGGTTTTCTTTGAGAACTCCCAGCTCTTGCTTGATGCTGCGCAGCTCGGCTGCTCTCATCGCTTTAAGGTCGATTTCCGGAATCGGGGTTTCGCCCAGCTTTTCGCTCCACTGAAGATGCAGGCCCGAAAACTCGGTCTCCAGTCGGGCCAAATTGAGTTCCTGCTGGCGAATGACTTGTTCCAGCTTTTCAATTTCTGCCGATACCGGCCCCAGGCCGGCTTTGAGCTGGCCGACATCGGTTCTGCATTGGATTTCTCTGCTTTTCAAGACTTCCAGCTTCTCCCGCTTAGCTTCGGCCTCCAGCACCGCCTGGGATATTTCCTGTTCAAGGCTGCCGGTTCTGCGGGTTTCCGCCTCGGTATCGTTCTGCAACCGCTCCAGCAAGTCCTGGGCCTCCTGGCGGGACTGCCGATAAGAGCCCTGAACCGCTTCAAACTGCAGCAGGTTCTTATGCTGGTTGTCCAACTCCCTCTTTTTCATGTGTAGTTGTTCATGATAGGATGAAGAACGCTCGCGCAACACCTCGAGATCCTGCCTTAGTCTGACCAAGGTCTCCTTCTGTTCTTCCAACTGGCTGGAATCAGCCTGCTGTTGCAGCTGTAAAGCCTGCCACTGTTGTTTCAAGCCGGTCACGTCCTGTTCTATTTGCAGCGATTGCTCATCTATACTTGCTATATCACGGCTGGCTTCCTGGCGCTGTTGCTGAAATTTGTGCATATGGTCAGCCGCGGTTTTTATCTGGGTTTCAAGCCATTCCTTTTTGAGAGTATACTCAATATGCTGCTTTTTCAAGCCGGCGGTTTGCAGATCAACAGCCTCTAATTCGGAGCGGGCTGAAGCCAGTGCCTGCTTGAGTTGGTTCATCCCGGACTGCTGGGCCAGCAATTCGGCCTCCAGCCTGTTCTCTTCTGCCCGGCGCTGCAGACGGCTGGGGCCGCGGTCAGCTGCGGTTCCGCCGCTCATAGCCCCGCCGGGGTTGATGATATCCCCTTCCAGGGATACCAGTGTCCAGGGATAATTTATCTTTTTATAGGCCTGCATCCCGCTGTGCAGGTTTTCCACCACCAACACCCTCCCTAGCAGATACTCCAGGACCACGCGGTACCTGGACAGACACTGCACCAGGCGGTCAGCGCTGCCCATCACCCCTTTAACGGCCAGGGACTTTTTTACCACCTCTTCAGGCACCCTGCGCAATCGCAGGCTGTCCAGAGGCAGGCAGGTGACGCGGCCCGCGCGCCGGCTCTTGAGGCGCTCAATAACCAGGCGGGCGTCATGGCTGCTCTCCACTACTATGTTTTCCAGGCTTCTCCCCGCGGCGATGTCAATTGCGGTCTCCAGCCCCGGGGGCACTTCCAGGATTTCCCCCACTATCCCCAGAATCCCGCCCAGCTCCCCGTCATGGGCCCATTTCATCACGGCTTTTACCCCGGGTGCATAGCCGCTCAGGTTTTCGCGCATACTCCGCAGACTCTCCAAACGGGTGCCCTGCTGGTCGATTTGCTTTTGCTGCTGCTGAATCAGCCCTTCCGCTTCTGTCACTTTCCGCGCCGCTTCGGCTCTGGCTTCCCCGGCCAGCCCGATGGAGGCATGGAGATGCTCCAGCTGCTTTTCGATTTGCTCCATTTCCTCATGGTACCGGGCTTGTTCTTGGCCTGCCTCTTTCAGCTGGCGGTCAAGCTGTTCATACTGCGTCTCCAGTCTAAACCTGCGTTCGCGGCTTTTCAGCAAGCGCTCCTGTTGCTCCTGTATAGCGTTTTTGACTCTGGTCTCCCGCTGGGTATACGCGAATAAATGCGCTTTGTGTTCTTCAAAGAGCTTGGCTTTTAGGGCCAGGGACTGCTCCAGGTCGCAGGCATCCTTTTCTATCTGCACACACTGCTGTTCCAGCTCCTCACACAACAGCTGCTGCTGGTTATAATCCTCTCTGTTGATAAGCAGATCCTGGTCGATCTTGTTTAACTGGGCGGCATATTTGGCGGCATCAGCCAGGGCCGCCTTAAGTCTTTCCCGGTAATTGGCAATGCGTTCCTGGCTTAATTGCAAGGCTGAGCGCAGTTCGGCAATATGGGCTTGAATATCATATAACTCTTGTGCGGCGTTTTGTTCTTCCAAACGCAGGCCTTCCAGTTCCAGCTCCCGTTCCTGCAATTGTTTGGCCTGTTCGAGCTGCTGCCGGTGCAGAGCTCTGAGGCTCTGTTTGCGTTCCGCAAGATCGGCCTGGCGAGTGCACTGATCTTTTTCCAGCCGGTTGAGCTCATATGCCATCAGGGTTTTTTCCAGGATATCGGCTTGTTCTTTGCAGCTCAAGTATTGCCTGGCCTTTTCCGCCTTTTGCTGCAGTTCCAGGCTGCGCTCCCGCATTTCCGCCAGCAGATCTGCCAAGCGGGTCAGGTCCTGAGCGGTATCCAGCAGGCGCCGGTTCACTTCTTCACGCTGCTGCCGGTATTTTATTATCCCCGAGGCTTCCTCCAGGATAAGGCGGCGCTCCAGGGCTTGTGCATTCAAAAGCTGATCCAGCTCACCCTGACTGATGATGGCATAGCCTTTCTTGCCCAAACCGGTGCCGGCAAACAGATCGTGCACATCCTTCATGCGCACCCGGGTACGATTGATGGTGAATTCGCTTTCTCCAGAGCGAAACAGCTTGCGGGCCAGGTTTATTTCCCCGTATTCCAGGGGCAAAAAGCCATCGCCATTGTCGATCAGCATCTCCACCGTGGCCATGCCGTGAGCCCGTTTGCTGTCGGTGCCGCAGAAGATGATATCTTCCCCTTTGTGACCGCGCAGGTTGCGGATGTTATTCTCGCCCAGTACCCAGCGGACCGCATCTACCACATTGCTTTTGCCGCAGCCGTTCGGCCCCACTACAACATTGATCCCGGGCTCGAATTGGATTGTAGTGTATTCCGCAAAAGACTTAAAGCCTTTGATGTCCAGACGCTTTAAATACACCCTGTTCCTCCATCATGTCAGGGCAACCTCTCAAAAAACATTCGATAAAATATTTTTAATCACCCTGAACGTATTGTTGAATTCACTTATATTGCTATTAAATCGGGCATCCAGCTAAGCCCGGCCATCATTCCGGGACTTTAATCAAACCCAACTTCATATGGCGCGTTGGTAAGAATCGCCATACTGTTTTGCAGGCGGTCAGGATTTGCCCCCGTCAGCCCAAATTCTTTCCTGTGCTAGTATTTACTAGTTAAACAATTCAGGCCCAAAAACCTTCCCATTATCTTGGTAAAAGCAGTTATTGTTCTCAATTATGTCCGGGCATTAAACAAACCCGCCTACTCAGGGCTGTTTTTACCAGCCACAACCTGCCCGGCCTGCGGCTGTTTCAGTCTTCGCCGGGCAGCAGGCCTCTATCTATCAAGCGGCGAATGAAATCCTCCCTCACCAGGGTTAGGATTCGGTTCTCACCGCTGTAGTACAGTCCGAGGCTATCAGGCGCGATAGCTTCAGATTTAATTACCTTCAGCAGCCCCGTCCCCAATTCCTCTTCCAAACGCAGAAAATTACGGCGGTGCTGTCCAATCAACCGGGAGACATCGGCGGGGTTTACCAGAAGGTTTACCGGCCGGTCCCGACCTGGCAGGGCCTGGGCATCCAGAAGCAGCTCCCGGGCTTGCATATAAAAGATATGCTGCTCCACTAACTCTCCGAATGCAGGATGATACGGCCCGGCCAGCAAGGTCTCGGCAGATTGCAGTTCCTGGCTGGGTTGCAGACCCAGGCGGATCACCGGGATATGGTGGTATTGAAACATGAGCAGCATTTCGGCGCAGACAGAGACAGCCTCAGGCAGGGAGAGCTCCTGATAGCTCCCCTCCCGCCATTGTCTGGCCAACTCGGTCCCGGCAATCACCAGGGTGGGATAAATTCTGACCATATCCGGCCGCAGTCCAATAATGACCCGGGTGGTAGCCAGGTCTTTAAGCCGGTTGTCCCCGGGCAGCCCCACCATCAATTGTATGCCCAGTTTAAATCCATACTCTTTTAATAAACGGCTGGCCTCAACGATTTGCAGAAGGGCCATCCCCCGCCCCGCGGCTGCCAGAACCTCGTCGTCGCACGACTGCACTCCCAGTTCTACGGTGTCTACCCCCCAGTATTTGAGCATTTTCAGAATATCCGGATCGATTCCATCTGGGCGGGTGGAAAGGCGCAGGCCGTGAATCAAACCTTTTATCAAATAAGGGGATACCTGTCTGAGGTAGGCTTCCTGCAGGGAAACATCCATCATGGTGAAACTGCCGCCGAAGAAAGCTATCTCGATCTCACTTCCGGGCGGAATGGTCGCCAGGTGCTGGTCAACCAATTCAGGGATGGCTGATGGGGAAAGGGGTTCTAACTGGGAGGCAATGTGCCGCTGGTTGCAAAATATGCATGTAAACGGGCACCCCACATGGGGGATAAAAATCGGAATATTGACATGCTTCATGGTTTGGGGGTTATCTCCAGTCCCAGGCTGAGCAGCAACTGGTGATTTTTCAGGACCTTTTCAGCAGCATTTTGCTCGGCTTCCTTTTTGCTCCGCCCCTGGCCGGCAGCCAGCAGCCGCTCCTTATAATACACCCCGGCTTCAAAAACTTTGGCATGAGCAGGACCGCATTCTTTAATGATCTGGTAGATCACATTCTGTTTGTTTTTACCCTGCACCAGCTCCTGCAAGCGGGATTTATAATCTTGATAATCGCCCTGGGCGGTGTCGTCAATGTGAACCTGCAGACGGTCCAGTACGAATCGGGTCGCGGCTTCATAGCCTTGATCAAGATATATAGCTCCTATTACCGCCTCGACTGCATCAGCCAGTATGGAGCGGCGCTTACGCCCCCCGGACATCTCCTCGCCCCGCCCTAATAGTAGATAATCTCCCAATCGCATTTGATTAGCCACGTTGAGCAGCGCTTTTTCACAGACCACCTTGGCCCGGATTTTGGTCAATTCACCTTCAGGCTTTTCATCAAAGTGATTGTACAAGTATTCGGCAATAATCATATTCAAGACCGCATCGCCCAGGAACTCCAGGCGTTGATTATTGCCGACACAGTTCTTTTCCTGGCTGAAGGACGGATGCGTCAAAGCCATGTCGATAAGCCCCAGATGATTAAAAATGAGCCGGTTGTCACGCATAAAGCGGGCAACCGCATCCCGCTGCTTAGCCATTTTGAATCTTTTCCAGGTGGCGGTACAGGGCCGTGACCAGCGTCCCAAAGGTTGACAGGCTTTCCAGCCCTTCCTCAGGAAATTCCACATCATAGGCATCTTCCAGAGCCATGATCATCTCCACAACATCGATGGAGTCGGCGTCCAGATCTTCCAGTTTGGTTTCCATGGCGATTTCCTGGGGGTTCAGGTCCAGCTGTTCCGCCAGTATCTTTCTGGCCAGCTCTATAAACTCCTGCAACTAGATTACCTCCTTTAACTACTGTAACCTGAGCAATACATTATGTATGGTCCTTAAATCAATGCTGCCAGGGCTTTTTCCTGCTGTTCCACAATACGGCTCACAATACATTGAGCGGCAATTTTCATACCGCTGCATATTGCCTGTTTTTTTGAACTGCCGTGACATACTATACTTATCCCTTTAACCCCCAGCAAAGGCGCTCCGCCTACCTGGCGATAATCGACCTTCTGGTAAATGCTGGGGAGTTTGCCCATTTCCTGAGCGGTATGCTGGGCCAGGAACAGAACCAGGCCCTCCATGGATTTCAACAGGATGTTGCCGGTGAAACCATCACAGACAATCACATCACAATCGCCATTAAATAGGTCGCGACCCTCCACATTGCCGATAAAATTAAGTTTGGGCTGCTGGCGCAGCAAGCTGAAAGCTTCGACTGCGGCAGCATTGCCTTTCGTCTCCTCGGCGCCATTGTTGAGCAGGCCTACGCGGGGATTGGGGATGGCTTGAATTGCTGAAGCATAAGCGCTTCCCAGGGCTGCAAACTGCACCAGTTGCGAAGGGCGGCAGTCCACGTTGGCCCCCACGTCGATGAGCAGTGATTGTGAACCGCGAATATTCGGTATCCCGCTGACTATCGGAGGACGTTCGATTCCTTCCATCCGCCCCAGGTTAAATAGAGCTGCGGCCATCTGTGCTCCGGTGCTGCCGCAGGACAATACCGCATCAGCCAGGCCCGCCTTGACCAGACCGGTAGCAACCACAATGGAGGCGTCTTTCTTGCGCCGGATCGCGATGGCCGGAGATTCTTCCATGGTTATTATTTCGCTGGCATTGACCACCCTGAGCCTTTCAGTATCATACGATTGGCCTTTTAAGACCGGCGCGATCTCTTCCGCCAAACCTACCAGGATAATGGAGGCATCGGTTTCTTTCAGCCAGCTCAGGACGCCTGCGATAACCTCGCCTGGGCCATAATCGCCTCCCATTACGTCAACTGCGATCTTCATGGTCTTCCTCCTCATTTCAGCAAGAAATACAAAAAGTAAGCTATGGGCCTGAAAGTGCGCCGATACCTTACCTTTTGATCAACCTGTATATCTTACATCACGTTTTTACCTTTATAAAATCCGCAATTCAAGCAGGCCCGATGTGATAATTTCAACTCCTTGCACTGAGGACATTCAACCAACCCTGGTTTGTCCAGCTTGCGCCATTCGGCACGCCTCATATTCTTTCTTGAATGCGAATGTCTCCTCTTAGGAACGCCCAATTTGTTCCCCTCCTTCCTGGGTTAATTTTTTCAAGGCTTCCCAGCGCGGATCTATATTTTCTTCACTGCAGCGGCAAGCCTCCACGTTTTTGTTTACACCGCAACCCGGGCACAGACCCTGACATTCCGAATTGCAGAGCGGACTCAAGGGGATGACGGCAAATATGGCTTCTATTACCGCCGGCTCAATATCGGCCTCACCTTGATCAACCACCAGTACATCATCCTTGAACTCCTCCGGTTTTCGGCTGCCGGCATCTATCATGGTGATGCCCAGTTCTTCAGCAACCTGAATAACCGATGGTTCCAGACACCGGGAACAGGCCAGCACCAGTTTGGACTTTACTTTTCCCGTGCCGACATATGTCTGTCCGGTGAATACCACTTCGATATCGACCTGAACCGGCTCCGCAAACTGAGCACCCAGTCCCCGAACCAGTTCATCGGGCCAAAATTCCACAAAAGAATAGTGCTCACTCTGTTGCGGCTGAAGTTTGAGTTGTTTAAGGTCAATTTTCATTTTGCACCCCTAAAAAACACCAGATTAATTATATTCTTCACCGGTTAGTATTGTCAATAAAGGCAGTTACTATATCGATTTTGTTGATATGCGGCTGATAGGAGCCAAAACTAAAGGGGCGGGCGATGCCCGCCTCCCAGCTTGCTGACAAGTCAACGAGCTGGGCAGAGCGAGC
>DHBS01000035.1:14934-27990 GCA_002398825.1 Syntrophomonas sp. UBA4922
ACGTTGATTGAGCGGACCTATTGAGCAACGCAGTTATTCGCTTTTGTCGACGGTCTGAGAGGCGGGCGATGCCCGCCTCCTGTGAATGACAATATGTTATTTGGCCAGTCTGTAGGTATCTCTGGCGATAACCAGTTCCTCATTGGTGGGAATGATGAAAATGCGTACCTTGGAGTCGTCGGTAGCCACATCGACCGCTTTGCCGCGAACTTTGTTCTTTTCGGGATCCATCTTGATGCCCAGCGCCTCAAGATCTTCGCATATATGACGGCGGATGTCGATGCCGTTTTCACCTACACCGGCAGTGAATACCAGGCAGTCACAGCCGTTCAGCTTGGCAAAATAATTGCCGATGTAACCCTTTACTGCGTTGTAGTATACGTCCAGAGCGGTTTGCGCCCTGCTGTTGCCGGCCTTGGCCGCTTCTTCAACGTCGCGCAGGTCGTTGGATACCCCTGACAATCCCAGCATACCTGACTTCTTGTTGAAGTAATTGTTGGCTTCCGCAGAATCCATCCCCAGTTTGTCCATCAGGAAGAATACTATGGCAGGGTCGATGTCCCCGGAGCGAGTCCCCATTACCAGGCCTTCCAGGGGGGTGAAGCCCATACTGGTGTCGACGACTTTGCCGTTCTTAACAGCCGCCATGCTGGCGCCATTGCCGAGATGCAAAGTGATGATTTTGCAGTCTTCGTATGTCTTGCCTAACATCTGACAGGCCTGGTGGGAAACATAATAATGAGAGGTGCCGTGGAAGCCATATCTTCTGATGCGGTATTTCTCATAGGCTTCAAAGGGCAATGCGTACATATAATTGGCGGGTTCCATGGTCTGATGGAAAGCGGTGTCGAATACAGCCACATGCTTGACATTGGGCATCAGCTTCTGGCAGGCTTCGATCCCCATCAGGTTGGGGGGATTATGTAAGGGGGCAATGTCGAAACAATCTCTGATTACTTTGCTGACGTTTTCATCGATGACCACTGATTCGGCAAAACTCTCGCCGCCGTGGACCACGCGGTGACCGGCCGCTCCGATCTCATCCATGTTTTTCACAACGCCGTATTCCGGATTGACCAAGACTTCCAGAACCAGTTCCATACCTGCAGTGTGGTCAGGAAGGTCCTTTTTAATCACAACAGCATCTTTTCCCAAAGGCTTGTGTTCCAGAGTGCTTCCCGGTATACCTACTCTGTCTACCAGCCCCACCGCCAAAACGGATTCATCAGTCATGTCTACAACTTGATATTTAATCGAAGAACTACCGGCATTAACAACCAAAACCTTCATTATAATTCCTACCTCCTCAATTTCTTCAATTTCCCTCTATTTATCTTTGATCCCTGACGGGAAAAAGACTCCGGGACTAGGGACTAGGCTTTCAGGGCCGTCATGGCGACTACATTAACTACGTCTTCTACGCTGCAGCCTCTGGAAAGATCGTTGACGGGTTTGGCCATACCTTGAAGAATAGGACCAATGGCTTCGGCCTTAGCCAGTCTCTGCACCAACTTGTAGCCGATGTTACCGGCTTGAATGTCAGGGAAAATAAGTATATTGCATGCCCCTGCAATATCACTGCCCGGGGCTTTGGAAGCGCCTACGCTGGGGACTATTGCGGCATCCAGCTGGAACTCGCCGTCCACTTTAATTTCGGGGAATTTCTCTTTGGCGATCTGGACAGCCTCAACTACTTTGTCAACAAAGGCATGACTGGCGCTGCCTTTAGTGGAGAAGGACAGCATGCCCACCTTGGGATCCTTAAAGCCGCATACATTGACAGCTGTTTCAACTGAAGCCTTGGCAAACTCGGCCATCTGCTGCGCACTGGGATCAATAGTAACGGCGCAGTCAGCAAATACGAACAGCCCGTCTTCGCCATAATCCTTGTTGGGGCAAATCATGATAAACGCGCCAGATACGGCCGAAATGCCCGGAGCTGTCTTGATGATCTGCAAAGCGGGACGCAAAACGTTGCCGGTGGTGTTTTCGGCTCCGGCCACCTCACCGTCGGCTTTGCCCATTTTTACCATCATGGAAGCAAAAAACAGCGGATCTAACATGGTGGCTTTGGCTTTATCCAAAGTGACACCCTTGTCCTTGCGCATTTCATAAAAGGCCTGAACAAAGTCATCCAGCAGCGGTGTAGTAGCTGGATTGATGATCTCCGCGCCGGATATGTCGGCGCCAATTGTGCTTGCTAACCCCCTGATCGCGCTTTCATCACCCAATAGGATCGGATTGGCAATCTTGTTGTCTGCGATTGCCTTGACAGCTTTTAGGGTTCTCTCTTCGGTTCCCTCCGGAAGCACGATAGTTTTCCCTTTGGTTGCTGCCTTTTCTCTAATTTGCGCTAGTAAACTCATCCTTTTCCCTCCCAATTTTTCACCTTGTTCCAAGATTGTTGCAATGTTCACATTCTGTTCTAATTCTAGCATAAACGGGCTAGAGAGTGTATAATTATTGGCACTATTGATACATGCAAGGAGTCGGGCACACATGACCGTAGTCGGTATCGTTGCCGAGTTTAACCCTTTTCATAACGGGCACCGTTGGCTATTGGAAGAAGCTCGTTCAAAACTGCAGCCTGAAGCGGTTATTTGCGTAATGAGCGGTCCCTTTGTGCAGCGGGGTGAACCCGCCATCTGTGATAAGTGGGCGCGTACACGCATGGCCTTAGCCGGGGGTGTAGACGTGGTAATTGAGCTGCCGTTTTGTTTTGCAGCCCGTAGTGCCTATTATTTCGCCTTTGGTGCTCTGCTGACCCTGCAAGCGGCCGGGGCAACCCATGTGGTGTTCGGCAGCGAAAGCGGCAACCTCTGCTCCCTGAATAAAGTGGCGGCCTTGCTTGCCCACGAGACCACGGCCTATCAGCAAAGACTCAAATCTGAACTGGCCCGGGGCTTGAGCTATCCCGCGGCCAGGGCCAGTGCAGTAAAATATATACTGCATGATAACAGCCCTGAAATGAGCAGCCTCTTGTCCGGGGCTAACAATATACTAGGCATTGAATATCTGCGTATCATTAAGGAACTTGGCTTAAAGCTCAGTCCCGTAACCTATGCCAGGCGGGGCGCTGACTACCATGACATCGAGGTATCAGAACTAGCCAGCGCTACGGCCATACGCCGCTGCATATATCGAGGCGCCCTCAACCGTTTATCGCCGGCCTTGCCCGAAGCCAGCCTCACAATCCTACAGGAAGAGATCAAAGCGGGACGTGCCCCCATTCCCGTCGATGGCCTGGAACTGGCGATACTCAACCAACTGCGGCTGGCAACCAGGGAACGGCTGCAGAATGTCTACGAGATCACCGAGGGCCTGGAGAACCGCCTGCTGTTGGCTGCCAGGCAAAGCGGGACCCTTCCTGCCCTGCGCAACGCAATAAAAAGCAAACGATATAACATGACCAGAGTTAACCGTATGCTCCTATACTCGCTATTTTCTGTATCAAAGAACCAGATGGCCCTTTTCGATCAAGTTGGGCCCCAGTATATACGCCTTTTAGGGTTTTCGGCACAAGGGCGCAAATTCCTGCAAAATGTGAAAAATAATTCAGTTCTACCGGTGTTGAGCACGGGCAGCCACATCGCCAAATTGATAAAAACCGCTCCTGAACACATCCGTTCTCATATGCTTCTTCTCGACATCAAAGCCTCAGACGTGTCCAGTCTCCTGGCTCCAGACCCCGGTCAGCGGCAGGCCGGGCAGGATTTCCTGCGCCGGGTTATAAAACTAGGGCCTGGTCAGGCCGATGGTTTTTGAGATGATTTGTTCAAGGTTCTCCTCTGCGGCCTGGCGGCCCAGGTCTATGATTTGAGCGGCCTTGTCAAAAGCCCGCGGCGAAAAACACCCTACCCTGGGCTGTATCAATACATCGGTGAGTTCTTTGACCTGGTCAAACTGGGATCTTTGCATAATATCCAGTGAGGTGATGATCACATCCAGGGTGTTTTTAATGTTGATTTCCTTGCCTCCCCCGAACATCACGTCAACAGCTATAATGATATCGGCTCCGCGGCTGCGGGCCACCTCTATAGGCAAGCGGTTGCTTACCGCGCCATCGACCAGGATCATGTCCTCCTTTTTAACCGGGTAGAATACTCCGGGGATGGAAATACTGGCCCGTATGGCCTCAGCCACTGGCCCCGATTCAAGGATCACGCTGTCACCGGTCAATAAATCGGTGGCTATCATTTGGATAGGCAACCGGGTTTCTTCAAAACTCTTTTTCTTGGTGAGCAGGGTGAGAAGACTATCCATTTTTTTACCGGCAATAAAACCTAACCGGGGCAAATGTACGTCAAAAAACACCCTCAAGTCCATACTGTCAATCATTTTACCCAACATGACCAGATCGGTGCCGCAGGCATATAAGCCCCCCACCAGAGCACCCATGCTGCTTCCCACAATGAAATCAAAGGGGATCCGGTTTTCGGTCAATACCTGAAGCACTCCGATATGAGCCAACCCACGCGCGCTGCCCGCTCCAAGTACCAGTGCAATTCTGGGTGACTGAGCCATCTCCAAACCTCCTTAAGATGCTATATTACAGCATTAATAGCCTGGCTTTGGCTTCTAAACCTCGCCCATACCAACATATATTGAACTGGAAACCTTGTCAAGTTAAGGGAGGAAAACTGATTTGCAGGAGACAATGCTAAAAAGTCCCCAGTTTTGGCTCTTGCTGGGGCTGGCCGGGCTGGCCGTTTTCATGGTGGCCGAACCCAGTTCAGCCGTTAATGCAGCAACTGCCGGCCTGCGGCTCTGGGCAATGGTGATCATCCCTGCCTTACTGCCTTTTTTCATTGTGTCGGAACTGATGGTGAGCATGGGCCTGGTCAGGTTTTTGGGAGTTTTGCTGGAACCGGTGATGCAGCCCATTTTTCGTCTGCCGGGATGCAGTTCACTGGTAGTTGCCATGGGTTTTACCTCGGGGTTTCCTATCGGCGCCTTGTTGACCCGGCGCCTGTATGATCAGGCTTTGCTGAGCGACAATGAAGCAGAACGCCTGGTGTCTTTCACCAACAACTCCAGCCCGCTCTTCATTCTCGGTGCGGTGGGAATGGGCATGTTCGGTTCGCCGCAACTGGGCTGGTTATTAGCCATATCTCATTACCTGGCCAATTTAATGGTGGGATTTATATACAGATTTAAGGCCCAGTCAGTCTACAGAATGCCTAAAACCAGCAGGCGGGGACGGTGGCGGGCGGCTGGAGAGGAATTATTGAGTTCAATAAATCAGGAAGGATTCGCCAAGCGCCTGGCCGAAGCGATTAGTAAGAGCATAACCAATATTCTGGCTATTGGCGGCTATATAATGACTTTCTCCGTAATTACCACCATGCTTTCCGATTGGGGCTTGATGGAAATACTGGCCAGGGTTATTAACTGTATATTCGGCTATTTCGAGTTATCCTATCAGGTCGCCTATGGCCTGGGGATGGGTCTGTTCGAAATCACCCTGGGCTCAAACTATATTGCCCAGGCCGGTGATGCAACCCTCCTGCACCAGTTAGTGGCAGTCAGCGCAGTATTATCATTCAGCGGATTGTGCATCATCACCCAGGTAATGGGGGTGCTGGTAGGCACACCGGTGCGGCTCGGCTTCTATATCAAAGCCCGCCTCTTACAGGCTGGGATCGCTGTATTAATAACCGGGATCGGATATAAATACTGGGCTGCCGCATCAGCCCCGGTGTCTCAAACCATTCTTCTCCCCAGCCCCTTTTATGCCATACATGCCTGGCGCTGGTCGCTGTATTGCATGCTATTCATGGTACTATTAATCTGTTGCTTATTATGTATTGCCTGGATGAAAAAAGATTAAAACTCGCGGTCTATCTCCAGGCGGATCTCTTCTTTGCCTTTGCTGATGTTTTCAAGTCCTTTCTTAAGTACTATTTCCATGTGGTTAAGCATATTTTCAGCGTATTCGTTGGCCTCGGCTCTAATCTCCCGGGCGACCTCCTCAGCCTTGGCCAGGATTTCCTCAGACATCCGCAATGCGCTCTTGGTAATTTCGCTGTCATCCATCATGCGGGCGACTCTGTCCTTGGATTGTTCCAAATACTCGTCAGCCTGCCCGCAGGCTTCTTTGATAATACGCTGTTTCTCGGACATGATCAGCCGGGCTGTTTCCAGTTCTTCAGGCAACACCGCACGCAAACGATCAACCCTATCTAAAAGCAAATCACTCTCAACAACCACTTTAGTGTTGGAAAAAGGCATCTTTTTGGATTCCTTCACCATTGCTTCCAATTCATCCAGAATTTTAAAGATCTCCATCATTTTCTATGCCTCCTCTAAGCCATCAACGAATAATAATGCAGGGCAGACTCCCCGTAATAATTCAATCTGTACCGGTTTAAACGGCTGAATGCGGGGGGGAGTTCCTTATGTCGACGAGTTCGAATGATAACAGAGCCCTGTGGCTCCATAATTTCAACCTGATCCAGCTTTTTCATCACATCCAGAAAAATCCCTTCAACAGTGAAGGGAGGATCTACATAAATATAATCGAATCTTGCGCCGTGCTTGTCTAATATGGTCAAAGCACGTAAAACATCATTGCAATATACTTCATAATAATCTTCGAAACCGCAGTTATCCAGGTTTTCGTAGATGATGCGCACTGCCGCCGGATTGTTGTCGACGAAAACGGCTTGCGAGGCCCCGCGGCTTAAAGCCTCTATGCCCACGCTGCCGCTGCCGGCGAAAAGATCCAGAAAACGGGCATCTTGAATATTGGGCCCCAGCACATTGAATAGAGCCTCTTTTATCATATCGGTTATAGGTCTGGTTTCTTTGCCAGATGGTGCCTTAAGTCGTTTTCCTTTGGCAGAGCCAGCGATAACTCGCACTATTCCCTTCCCTTCCTGGCATAAATGCCATTCGACCATATTATTGCATCTATTTTAGCATAAAAAAAATTTTAAAAATATTGTATATAATCCTTATTTAGGGGTAAAGATATCAATACCAGATGTTATTCTGGTAAAACAAACCCTCCCCAACAACTTTACAAAATTCTCCTCTCCCCAAAATGGCGACGCGAGTCGCCATTTTAATTTTTCGTATAAATTTCCAGGCATGGTGCAGACTAACTACCGAGGTGATAATATGAAAAATATCTTAAAGGCTTTCGGTCTGAATATAGACCTGGCTGTAGAGGCCCATGAACTGCTGCGGGGAGCTGCCAATGAGGAGATCCCGGGAGTAATTGAGCAGGTCGAACAACGGGAATTTGTAAAGGTCAACACCATTATAATCAAAGATCAGAATGGCGCTCAAAAAATGGGGAAACCGGTCGGAACTTATGTCACCATCCAATCGCCGCCTTTAAAAATCAATGATCCTTATGTAAAAAATGAAATTGTCGAAGTTATGGAGAAAAGCATGCACACCTTATTAGGGGATCGGGTTCAGCCCGGAGATACCGTTTTGCTGGTTGGCCTGGGCAACTGGCGGGCCACCCCGGATTCTCTCGGCCCTAAATTTATTGAGTACAGCCCCATCACCCGCCACTACCATCAACACGCCCCTGAAGCCCTGGTAGAAGGCATGCGCCCGGTGTGCGGCATCGCACCAGGGGTATTGGGAATCACTGGGCTGGAGACTTTTGAAGTGATCAGAGGGGTGGTCGAAAATGTCAAACCAACTGTTATGGTAGTGGTTGACGCCCTGGCAGCCACCAATGTAGACCGAATTGGAACAACCATCCAAATGGCCAATACCGGCATTCAGCCCGGGGCTGGCGTGGGCAATGCCCGAATAGCGTTGACCGAAGAGGCTCTTGGTATTCCGGTCATCGCCATAGGCTGTCCGACCATTGTCAATGCCAGCATTATTACCAATGAAGCCATTCGCAAATTTTGCTTAAACAGCGGGGCTACGTTTAATGAGAACCAGGCCTTGGATGCCACCAGGACCATATTGTCCCGTTTCGGGGGCAGCCTGGGTGTAACTCCGCAGGAGATAGACGATATCGTAGAAAATACCTCGCGCATCCTGGCCATGGGGGTCAGCAAATCATTATTCCCCGGTATATCTCAGGAACAGCTGGAACTGTATGCAACCTGATTACTTTCTCTTATATTTTGCGCATACAATGAAAACAAGCGGAGATATTCATCTTCCGCTTGTTTAACCTAGAATGATTACGCTGTGGTTATGAGGTTAGCTAAGCTGACCGCCTGACTTGCGCTGCTCGTAATCATAGATCATTTTCTTAACCATTTGGCCGCCGATGCTGCCGGCTTGACGGGAAGTCAGGTCACCATTGTAACCATCCTTCAGAGTCACGCCCACTTCCTGAGCAGCCTCCATTTTGAATTGATTCATGGCCGCTTGTGCCTGGGGAACTAAAATTCTGTTATTGCTTTTTGCCATTTCTTTTTCACCTCCTTTTTGTTGTAGTCATATTCTTTCCCCGACCCGGACTTCTATGCTAGAAGTATTTTCATGAGTTTTTAATTTCTTTCTGGGGTGGCTGGGTTTTTTCAGAACTCGCAATTCCCATTTCCTGAGCAATTTCAAATTTTAAATGATCTAGTTTTTGGGTCTTCTTATCATCCTTACCCACCGTGACACCTCCGCTTTCTTTAGAAGTCTGTGAAATCAAAAAACTGCAGGAGCAAACCTGCAGTAATAGCTTGGATATTTTCTTATGAAATTAATTAAGGAACAAAATAATAATTCCGCTAATTTGCGGCTATATTATGGTTTTTTTTAAATTTCATATCAAAATAATCCTGTTGCCGGGGGGTTAAACTGGTAAAGCAGGCGGCGACTTCCTGGCTCATCTCCACTATGTCGCCGTCCCGGGCCAGGTCGGCCACCCGCAATTGATGCAGGCCATGCTGGCGGACCCCCCAGAAGTCTCCGGCGCCCCTGAGGGTCAAATCGGCTTGGGCCAGGCGGAAGCCGTCCTGTATATGGGTCATCAAATGCATTCTCTGCAAGGCCTCGGGGCTTTTAGGATCACCCAGTAAAAAGCATATCGATTGGCGGGTTCCCCTTCCCACCCGGCCGCGCAGCTGATGCAACTGCGACAGGCCAAAGCGTTCAGCCTGTTCGATGATCATCATCGAGGCATTGGGGACATCTACACCGACCTCGATTACCGTGGTGGAAACCAGCACCTGAATGGCGCCGCGCTTAAAACTTTCCATAACCGCCTCTTTTTCTGAGGCTTTCATCTTGCCATGCAATAAGCCCACATTAAATCCGGAGGCCAGCTTGTCACATAACTCTTCGTAGAGGGTGACCGCAGCCAGCAGGTCTTGTTTTTCAGAATCTTCAATAAGCGGGCAGACCACATAACATTGACCGCCCTGGACCAGATGCTGGCGCATGACATGATAGGCTTTAAGGCGCCCTTCCCTTTTTAAGAATACGGTTTGAACCGGTTTGCGGCCGGGGGGAAGAGCGTCTATTACCGATAAATCCAGATCGCCGTATACGGTTAAGGCCAGGGTGCGAGGTATGGGGGTAGCGGTCATCACCAGAACGTCAGGGCTGGTCCCTTTATCCCCCAGCAGTGCCCGCTGCTTCACCCCGAAGCGGTGTTGTTCATCTACAATGGCCAGCCCCAGGGCTGCGAAACTCACCTTTTCTTGAATGAGGGCATGAGTACCGACCAAGAGGTCGACATGGCCGAGACTGGTGGCAGTCAAGATTTCATGGCGCCGGGCGCTGCCTGTGGAACCGGTCAGCAAGGCCAGGTTGCGGTTAAGCCCGGTGAAAAAGCGGGTCATACTGTTGAAATGCTGCTGGGCTAGAATTTCGGTGGGAGCCATCAGAGCAGCCTGAAAACCGCTGGAAATAGATTTGGCTATGGCAAGAGCCGCTACCGCGGTCTTACCCGCGCCCACATCCCCCTGCAGCAAGCGGTTCATGGGCCTGCTTGCCTCCATATCGGCAAAAATCTCTCTGGTTACCTTCCGCTGAGCAGGGGTGAGGGCAAAAGGCAGCTGTTGTTCAACCTGTTCCACCAATTGGTCCTGTTCCCGGTGTACGAACCCGCTGTATATGTTCTGGCTGGTTTTGAACTGCTTCAGTCCCAGATTGAAGAGCAGCAATTCTTCGCAGGCCAAGCGCCGGCGGGCCTGTTTATAGGCTTCACGGTCTGCAGGAAAATGAATATTAATGAAAGCCCGGCGGATATCAATCAGTCCAAAGCGGCGGGCGATTTCAGGTTCAAACAATTCGGGATAATGGGGCAAATATTCACAGAGCGCCATTTCCACCAGTTTGCGCAGGATCCGCTGGGTCAATCCCTCGGTAAGGGCGTAAACCGGAATCACCGGGTGGGAAAGACCGTCATTTTCAAGCAGGTCATATTCCTGCACCTGAACCTCCGTAGCGTTGTAAGCCTTTTTGACCTTGCCCCTTATCCAGATTTCCTGGCCTTTTTTGATAGAATTGCTTAAAAAGGGCTGATTAAACCATACCGCGGTGGCTACCCCGCTCTTATCCTGCAGAAGGGCTTGAAAAACGCTCATCCCGCGGCGGCTGCGTTTCAAGCTGGTAGCCGCCACGGTCCCTCTGGTGCTGCAGCTCTGTCCGTTTTCCAGCTCAGCGATGCTTTGAATTTGATTGCGGTTGTAGTAACTGCGGGGTATGTACCAAAGAAGATCGAAAACCGTATCTATTCCTATCCGCTGCAGCAGTGTGCTGCGCTTGGGTCCCACACCTTTAAGAAACTGAATTTCTTTACGCAAGGCTTGCATAAGTATTCCTCTAATAAACTGAAAAGCGGGCTGCCAACCCGCTTATTGTCCAAATCTACAATCTATCAAAAACCGTTGCTCGGGGTGGCCTCATAATACAAGGGATTATTCCACCGAAATATAATAACGGTAATGGGGCTGACCGCCATAATGAACCTGGATCTCATAATCTGCATAAATGCTCTGCAACTCTGTCATGAGCTCGCGGGCCGCGTCTTCATCCACATCAGCCCCGTAAAACAGGGTAATCAACTCGCTATTTTCATCTACGATCTGCTCCAAAACCGCTTTGACGGCTTGCTGGTTGTCCTCAGCCTTGACTTCGATGGAGTCTCCTATTATGCCGATAACATCGCCATCTTTAATATCCAATCCATTCACTGCAGAATCCCTGACCGCTTTGGTAATCTCCGCGTATTTGACCCGTTTTATCTCTTCTTCCATAGCGGCCACCATATCTTCCAAATCTCCATCAGGCTGAAAAGCGATCAGGCCGGTAATACACTGCATTACAGACCTGGTGGGAACCACTCTGACATCCTGGTTCTCCGCCAGCAGGGCAGCTTGCTGGGCCGCCAGGATGACATTGCTGTTGTTGGGCAGGATAATTACCGCAGATGCATTGATCTTCCCGCAGGCGTTAAGCAGTTCCTCGGTACTGGGGTTCATAGTCTGGCCGCCTTCCACCACCTGATTCACCCCCAGGCTTTTAAGAATCTCGACAACTCCCGGACCGCTGCCGACCGCCACCAGTCCGACCTGCTGGGAATCAGCCGGGGTCTGCTCGGCGGCGCCGTTCTTCACCGGCCAGTTATTCTTATGCTGGTGCACTTCTTCTTGCATATTATTAATCTTGATGTCGTTCAGGCTGCCTAATTGAAGGCAGGACTCCAATACCCTCCCGGGATGATTGGTGTGCACATGGATTTTTACCAGTTTTTCGTCCCCCACTACCAGCAGAGAATCCCCCAGGTTGCTGAGGTTGTTTTTAATCTGCTGCAGATTGAGTTCCTGGCCTTTTAACAAAAGCTCGGTGCAATAGCGGTAATCGAGCAGGGGAACTGCCTCCGGGGCAGGCTTTACTTCGACTGCGTCCTTCCATCCCAGGCGCAGCCCTTCCAGGTTTATTTCATTATCGTAGGCCAGAGCTTCGGCAAAGCCTTCCATAAAATATAACAATCCCTGGCCCCCGGCATCTACCACCCCCGCTTCACGAAGCACGGGCAGCATCAAGGGGGTCTTCTCCAGGGTGTTGTAACCGGTGCGGATCCCGGCCAGAACTACTTTTACCACATCATTGTTCTTCCGGGCTTCTTCCTCGCAACCGCGGCTGATTTCTCTGATGACGGTCAGAATAGTCCCTTCAACCGGCTTCATAACCGCTTCATAGGCGGTACGCGCCCCGGATTTGAAGGCCATTGCCAATTCTTTGGCATCAACCTTTTCTTTCTGATCCAGGTAAGCGGCCAGGCCTCTGAAGATTTGCGACAGAATGACTCCGGAATTGCCTCTGGCCCCCATAAGCGAACCGATCGAAACCGCCTTGGAGACCTTTCCCAGGGGCTGATCTTGAGTCCTTTCCCCTTCTTTGACCGCTGACTGCAGGGTAAGAAACATATTGGTGCCGGTGTCACCATCCGGAACCGGGAATACATTAAGCTGGTCAACCTGGTCGCGATGGCTTTCCAGCTTGACAGTGCCTCCTTTAATTGCCCTTACAAAATCACTTCCATCGATAAACAACAAACTCAACTCTATGTCCTCCCCTACCTGTTGCCGGGAACTTTTACCCCTTTAACATTAACGTTTACTGCCGCCACGGGTATGCCAGCGGTATGTCGCAAAACATAGGTTACTTTCTGAATGACACTGCTGGCCACCTCTTTTATTTTAATTCCATATCCCATCATAACATAGAGATCAATTACAAATCCCTGTTCAGTATAATGAACATCGACGCCTTTGCGCACGTTTTCCCGGCCCAGAATACTGCTGATCCCGGTTTGCAGATCTTGTGACACCATCCCTACCAGGCCATAGCAATCAACTGCGGCCAGCCCCGCGATGGTCTGAATGACCTCCTTGGATACCTGAATAATACCGATTTCAGTATCTGTAATCTTATGCATTCCAGTCCCTCCTGTCTGACTAAGTTAATTCTACAACGCAATATCTATTCCTGCTTCTTGCCCTTTATCTGACCTTTTGGTAAAATAGTTAAGTGCATTTATGAAGAGAGGGGGCAAGAAAGGTGGCCAAGTGTTATGTTTGCGGGAAAGGCATCACATTCGGGAAAACATACAGCCACTCCCATATAAGAACC
>DHBS01000051.1:0-175 GCA_002398825.1 Syntrophomonas sp. UBA4922
TGCCACCTGGTGGATCAGGCAGGCGATAACCCGGGCTATTGCCGATCAGGCCCGCACTATCCGGATTCCAGTGCATATGGTGGAAACCATAAACAAGCTCTCCAGGGTGCAGCGCAATTTATTGCAGACCCTGGGCCGGGAACCTACCCCGGGCGAAGTGGCAGAGGAGATGGAT
>DHBS01000051.1:395-773 GCA_002398825.1 Syntrophomonas sp. UBA4922
CGACAGTCATCTGGGTGATTTTATCACTGACGAAGACGCTGAGTCCCCTGAAGAATCAGCTTCTTTCGTGCTGTTGCGCGAGCACCTGGATGGCATTTTAAATACTTTGACTGACCGCGAAGAAAAGGTATTGCGTTTGCGGTTTGGCCTGGATGACGGCCGCCCGCGCACCCTGGAGGAAGTTGGCCAGGAGTTTGGCGTCACCCGCGAACGCATCCGGCAGATTGAAGCCAAGGCATTGCGCAAGCTCAGGCATCCGTCCCGCAGCAAAAAGCTGAAAGACTATATCGAATAGTCTCAGCCCGCGGTTGACAACTGCCTGATGGCAATATATAATAATTCCTGTTGGGATGATCCTCGATAGCTCAACGGTAGAGC
>DHBS01000051.1:933-1146 GCA_002398825.1 Syntrophomonas sp. UBA4922
GAGCATCCGGCTGTTAACCGGAGGGTTGTAGGTTCGAATCCTACTCGGGGAGCCAAAGACTATCACAGGCGGCAACCGAAAAGGGAACCGCCTTTTGTATGCCCCACATTGGCCGGGGGAAAGCTGAAAACAAAACAGGTCTTAAAATAGGCCGGAGCGCGATTATTTTCCTTGACCTTTGTATGGATATTTTATATACTAACTCTTGCGGGG
>DHBS01000051.1:1384-1597 GCA_002398825.1 Syntrophomonas sp. UBA4922
TCGAGTCCTGGTAGGCCCACCATATTAGACGTAAGACGTCGGAAACGGTAAGCGTATTATATTCGAAGTTGAGGACCCTATTCCGATAACCGGCGGATGACATCTGTTCAGTGGTTAGACATCAGATTTTGGGAATGGATATCCAAGCTAATTTATTTATCCCGACGTCCGCTTCCCGATGCCTGACGACTGTTATGGCCCCTTGGTCAAGCG
>DHBS01000051.1:1777-13085 GCA_002398825.1 Syntrophomonas sp. UBA4922
GGCCCGTTGGTCAAGCGGTTAAGACACCGGCCTTTCACGCCGGTAACAGGGGTTCGAGTCCCCTAGGGGTCACCAGGGCGATTAGCTCAGTTGGGAGAGCACCTGCCTTACAAGCAGGGGGTCGGCAGTTCGAGCCTGTCATCGCCCACCATAGCAAACTGGAGGAGCCGCGAATATTCGCGGCTCTTTTTGCCTCTCCACAGTCTTCTCTTCTTTATATCTGGACTCTGACCCGCAATATGTATAGAATTGACTCAAGCTCAGAAAAATCCACGACCAGAATTTACCGGTTATATCAGCTTCCCGGAACCGAAACCGGGGGGCGGGGATAATGCGGCAAAAATCAGGCTTTAGCTACCCGGGGCCACTTGGAACCCATAGCTTTGAATATGGAAGTTGCGATGATATCACGCTTTTGCTCAACCTGCCCTTGCCCTGCTGCTGATTAAATCAGGGCTTTAATGAAAAAATAAAGGCAGCGAGATGGAATTAAGCGCTTTAAGCCGGTCTCTGTCCGGATCGGGCCGGGCTGATATAAGAAGGTGCACTGATGAAGGATAATGTGGTCAAAAACATATCGGACTCATTCCGGATAAACTCGGTAGAGGCTATTGCCGAGGCTTTTGCCGGTGAATTGGAGCGGGCTTTACACAACCGGCCCAGTTCATTGAAAATCCTGCCTTCCTATCTGTCATCACCCACTGGTCAGGAACGGGGCGAGTATATAGCAGTCGATTTGGGCGGCACCAATGTCCGGGTTATGGCGGTTTCCCTTCTGGGGCAAGGCCGTAGCATTATAACCAAACAGATCAGCCGCCCTTTGGCAGATGCCGGGCAGGGCTACGATTTGACTGCTGCTGCCAGCACCGGCAGGGATATGTTCGCTTTTATAGCCGGGCTGGTTGAAGAAGTGCGGCTTGAAGGGCAGAGTTATAAGCTGGGACTGACATTTTCCTATCCGATGCAGCAGGATGCGGTTGATAAAGCCCGTCTGTTGGAGTGGACCAAAGAGATCAAAACCAGCGCCACCGTAGGGCGGGATATCAAATTAATGTTGACTGAAGCCCTGGAGGGGCGCGGCCTGTACCCTATCATGCCAACTGCCATCATCAATGACACAGTTGCCGCCTTTATGGCTGGAGCCTACTCTGAACCCGCGGTCTGCGCCGGATCGATATGCGGCACCGGACACAACACCTGTTATTGTGAACCATCTCTTTATACGCCGTCTGGTCTGCCGATGATCGTCAACATTGAAGCCGGCAATTTTGCAGCGGTACCGGAGAACTTTTATGACCGGCGTTTGGACAGCCAAAGCCTTGATCCGGGCAAACAGCGCCTGGAAAAAATGGTTTCCGGGAAATACATGGGAGAATTGTTTCGCCTGGTCTTTCTCGATCTGCTGGATCAACAGATTCTGCCTTCCCCGTATGGAGGCCAAAACTGTATCAATCAGCCGTTTATGTTGGGCGCCGAGGTGCTCAGCTGGTTGAGAGCGGACGCCCCCCTGGCGAGGAAACAGCTGGATGACTGGCTGTGCCAGCAGGGCTTTCCCCATTATCGGGATCAAGATATTGCCATGCTGAAAGCGGCGGGGCATGCTATTATAGACCGGGCCGTACAACTGATTGCGGCCAGCTACTTGGCGGTAACCGAAAGATCAAGGCAATTAAAGCAAGGCCAGGCCGTGGCGGTGGATGGCAGCGTGTTCCTGAAGCTCCCCGGTTTTGCAGCGGCAGTGGAGAAGCTGATCAATCAACACCGGGAAGGATATCCTGCTGTTGCGTTGATACCCGTCGCCAATGGCTCAAGTCTGGGAGCGGCTGTAGCCGCAGCCCAGGAAGGGCGGTCAACGTAAGTCGTAAGCTGATGGGAGGCTCGCTTATGCACATTAAACTACCCGATCATATTGAACATGTTCTGAATGAGCTTCGGAATCAGGGTTTTCAGGCAGCTGTAGCGGGGGGAGCGGTGCGGGATCTGCTTATGGACCGCTCCCCCCGGGATTTTGACGTGGTCTGTTCCGCTGAAGCCGGTGAGGTGGCGAGGCTGTTTGAAAAGACCCTTCCTATCGGTATAAAACATGGGACTACAGTGGTCATGGTGGGCGATAATCGGGTCGAGGTCACCAGCTGCCGGGGGAGTGGTGCAGGTGGCGGCTGGGCTGTGCGGCTGCAGGAGGATTTGCTGCACCGGGATTTTACCGTCAATGCCATGGCTATTGACGGCAGCGGCGCACTTATCGATCCCTGGGGAGGCCGGCAGGATATTGCCGCCAGGTTGATCAGGGCGCCTGAAAACCAGGCCGGAGAGCGCTTCCGCGAAGATCCCCTGCGCATGCTGCGGGCGGTTAGACTGGCTGCGGTTCTGGATTTTCGACTGGATGACAGTTTGAGCCCCGCCATGGAAGAATGTTTGGACTTGATAGACAGTGTTGCTGCGGAGAGAATCAAAGAAGAGTTGGCTGCTATTCTGGTATCGGAGCACCCCGCCAGGGGCCTGCGGCTTATGGTTGAAACCGGTCTGATGCAACGAATCATCCCTGAGGTGATGGCCATGGTAGGGTTTGAACAGCACAACCCGGCCCATATCAATGATGTGTTCAATCATTCCCTGGCGGTAGTGGAGAATGTGCCTGCACAGCTGGAAATCCGTTTGGCGGCCTTGCTCCATGATATCGGCAAGCCGGCTACTTTTACCATGGACAGCCGCGGTATCGGCCATTTCTATCATCATCAGCAGGAAAGCCAGCGGCAGACCTTGCAGATATTGAAGCGCCTCAGATTCAGCCGGGCCGTTGTCGATAAGGTCAGCACACTGGTCGGGAATCATATGTACTGGCTGACCAGGCCTGACCGTGAAGCGGTCATCCGGCTTCTCATCCAGGTGGGAGAGGACAACCTGCCCGATCTTTTCACACTGCAAAAAGCCGATATCAACGGCAGCGCCTCTTTTCATGACAGTTCTTTTATCGATCAGGCCCAGCGGATTTACCAGAAAGTGGTTGATAGTCAGGCTCCTTTGAACATTAAGGATTTGGCGGTCAACGGACGCGATCTGATGGAGATCGGCTACCAGGCTGACGCCAAACTGGGCCAGGCCTTGCGGCTGCTGCTGGAAATGGTGCTCAAGAACTCTGTGGAAAACCGGAAAGAGAAGCTCCTGGCAGCGGCCCGGGAGCTGCTGGCCGCCCCATAATCATATTTGCAGCTCCCAATGACCAAATCACCTGGTTTTGGGCTGATACCCAGCACTATTTATCCTGTCGTCCGCCTAGTTAAGACCCCTTGATTCCGGCCTGCATAAAGATGCGGCTTCATATTGGCAGCATAACTTGAAACAAGCAGGGAATAATCAAGACCGGCTGCTTGCCGCAGCCGGTCCGGTGATCTTAGGGAAGAAATAATGCCCGGGATTCAGTTATTCTTCAGTTAGTGATAAATCGGTAATCTTCCAGTTTCCCTCGATTAAGCGGGATGTGATCTGATAAATGTAGCTGTCACCGGGTTGATAACAATCTGCCAGGCGGACCTTAATCAGGGTGCAGTCCTCTTGCGGGATTATGGCGGCTTGAGCCCGGTCCGCCACGGTCAGCAGGGGAATGCCTTCACAGGGGATTATCCTCAGGGTGCCGTCAGGGCCGGTGAAAGTATAGGCTTTAAGGATGTCATCCGCAAGTCCCGCCTCAAAGCCCGCCAGGAGATAGTCATAGGCCTCGGCGTAGCTTCGGCCATGCCGGGAAACAGGGTAGATGTCGCAATCCTCGATATCGCTATCGCTGAAAAAAGATGACAATAGGTTAAAGGATTTAACGGCAGCTTCAAAAGCATCAGCCGGCTGCGCCGGTGCCGAACTGCTGTCCAAGGCTGACAGATTGGCAACAGGCCACATAACCGGACCGCTCCAACAGAGAAATAACAGCAAACCCAAGCCTGTCATGCTGATGCGCAAATAACCCTCGTCCTCTCTCCTGGGATCTATAATTCCCATTATAAGGATATGAATAGAGACCACAAGCAGAGCTTTCCGCCAATATCCCCTATTTGTCGGACCCCCGCACATCGGCTCGAACCGGCCGGGGTGAGCGTAAAGCACACCCCGGATTTACTGAGGTGAAATCGGCTGTAATTCGCATTTATAGCCGCTTCCACGGCTAGAGCGGAGGAGCTGGCCGGACAGGTGTGAGCGGCCCGGCCCCATGGTTACCTTGCTGAACCTGCTCTGAATAGAGCCGGGAGGCCGGCGGCCGGTATCGCAATTAATATCCTGGTGCCGGTTATTGGGGGAAAAAGGTCTTATTGCCCCATATTCCTCAACTGTTCTACAACCGCCAGAAACTCTGCCTCCACCTTGAGATATTCGACCTCTTTGCAGCGGCGGTCGATCAAAGACAGCTCGCTTAACAGGCGGTCTTTTTTCATCTCCAGCTCCATGCGCCTTTCGGCAATTGCATGCCAGCGGAGCGAGCTGCGGTCAAGCTGGTATTCTGCATAGGATTGAGGATGAATCATTATTTTCCGGTTCTCAATGATCCATACCTGATCGGCCACCCGCTCCAGCAAATAACGGTCATGGGAGACCACGATCAGCGAACCGCCGAAGGCTGTCAGGGCCTGTTCCAGCTTGTGGCGGCTGTCCGCATCCATATAATTGCTGGGCTCATCCAGCAAGATCAGATCGGAGCTCCCCAGGAGCAATTTGGCCAGGGCGACCCTGAGCCGCTCGCCCATACTCAACACCCGGCAGGGCTTATAAACAGAATCACCGGTAAACAGCAGGTCAGCCAAAAGATTCCGTACCCGCTGCCGATCGGTGCAGAATGCGCCCGCTTCCTGCAAGACCGTGCGCTCCTGGTTGAGGGCCTTCATTTCCTGCTCCAGATATCCCACCTTTAAGGAAGGGGAGAGCCACAGCGAGCCTTCGTCCAGGGGCTCTAACCCGGCGATGATGCGCAGCAAAGTGGTCTTGCCGCTGCCGTTAGGGCCTGTCAGGGCGGCCTTCCGGCCGTGGCTCAGGCTGATTGCGCTGTTGGTAAACAGCGTTTTGCCGGGAAAAGATTTGGATAGATCTTCGCCCCATACAATGCAGTTGTTGGAGCGCCTCCCGGCGGTGAAAGACAGGTCGATGCCCCTGGCTTTGCGGGGACGGGCGATACGCTCCTCCTGCAAGCGTTCCAGGCGTTTGATATTGTTTTTAACCCGGCTTTCCAGTTTTTTGGCCTTGCCCCGGAAAAAAACCTTGCCGCCTTTTTTCAGCCCCAGATCCGCCGCCTTCTGTGCGGCCTTGCGATGAGCCTGCCCCGCCCATTGCTTCTGCTCTTCAATAGCCTCCTGAAGCTTGCGGGCCTGTTTTTCCTGATCGAAATAAAGCCTGGTGTCCTGTGCCAGTTTTTTCAGCCTGGCCTGATAGAAATCCGAGTAGTTGCCTGGATAAGCGGTAATGCCATGCTGGGACAGTTCCAGTACCCGCCCGACGGTCCGATCCAGAAAATAGCGGTCATGGGACACCATGATGACAGTATCTGGAGAATCATTTATATAGGCTTGCAGCCACTGCAGGTTTTCTATGTCCAGGTGATTGGTTGGTTCGTCCAATAACAACAATTCCGCCTCCGCCAGCCACAGCCCGGCCAGCTGCAAACGGGTTCTTTCCCCGCTGCTCAGATTCCCAAGGGGCTGCTCTTTGAGCTGGCGGAAAGCAAATTGCTTAAGGGCTTCGTCTGCTGATCGATGGCCTGACCCTGATAAATGAGCCTCTTGCAGCCACTGCCCCACGGTCAGATTGCGGCCGCTGCTAAACTGCTGCGTCATCAGCCTGCACACAGTCCCGGGCTTGATTTTAACCTGACCAGTCCCGGCCCGATCAATTCCGGCTATAATCCGAAGCAAGCTTGACTTTCCGACCCCGTTAGGACCCACCAGGGCTACTTTTTCGCCTTTTTGCACCTGGAAGCTGACACCGCTGAAGATGTCATTTTCCCCAAAACTCTGACTGACATGATCTACAGATAACAAAAGCATTCAAACCACTCCTTATGGCCTGAATGCTACTTCCGATAGGGCCGGTTCCATACAACCAAGAACTCAAGGCGATATCATTCACCTGGTCTGAACCGAATATAAACAATCCAAAGAAACCGGCTGCACCGGACAGTAACATCCATCATCGATATGAGTTTGATGTTACTTAATTCCTCACCGGCTTCTCCTTTCTGCTCAGACCTTTTTATTAATATATTATGTAAACCAGTCCCGGTCAAGGTTGCGGCAGGCTAAAGCCTGCAATGTTTTGGATTGCCGGAACAATCCATGCCCGCTTATCCGCCGGGGCTGAATCCAAAGCCAAACCACGATTTAACCGAACTTAGGTATCGTTTCAAAGCAGGATGCGCATAGCGAGTCCGAAGCTGCCGCCGGCCGAAAGAGTATTAACGGTTCGGGCATCGGCCGGCATGCGGTGATACAGGCTATATTTCGTAGAAACAGACCCCCAAAAGGCCGGGACCGGTGTGAACCCCTAGAACCGGGGTTATCTGTGAAGCCGTGATTTCTCGGATATTGGGGAACTGTTTGAAACGCTTCACCAGGAGTTCAAATTCCTGCGGCGCTCCGCCATGCACTACCCCCAGATTGATTTCCCGCTCCTGCACTGCTTTTTCAATTATTTCCACCAGCTTCTCGATGGACTTGCGCCGGCCTTTGGCCTTACAATAGGTGAAATACTCGCCCTCTGCATTTACCGATATCACCGGTTTTAAGTGCAGGAACTCCCCGATCATGCCGGCGACTTTGCCGATGCGCCCACCTTTGCGCAGGTATTCCAGGGTGTCCAGTATGTAATAAACCCGGGCTTTTTCCTGCAAGGCCTGCATATTCTCCAGGATGGAGTCGAAGTTCCATCCTGCTTTGATATTGCGGGCAGCATTGATGACTAGCCAACCGGTCCCCATGGAGAGGGTGCGGGAATCGATGACCTGAATCCTCAGATTCTTGATTTCATCGGCCACCATTTTGACAGATTCATAGGTGCCAGATAAGGCGCTGGAAATATGCAGTGCAATACAATGAGTGAAGCCCTCCTGGATCAACTCCTCAAATGCGGTGCGGATGTCATGAGGGGAGGGCATTGAAGTAGTGGGTATTTCCTGGGGCATACGGCTGTAGACCTCATCCGGCTGGATATCGATCCCGTCAGCATATTCGCGGTCAGGATAAATCACTCGAGCCGGGAGCACCTTGATGCTGTGCTCCTCGGCGAAATTCCGGGGCAGGTCGCTCATACTGTCGCATACCAGGGCAATTTTCTCCGACATATTTCGGTCTCCTCGACAATTTATTTATTGCTTCCATTGTAGAGTAAACAAAGCGGCTGGTAAAGCTAGTTTATGGCTTGAAGTTGACATTTACACACTAAACCCGTAAAATTTAACGGGTAAAGCATTTTTACTTTACATAGAGGTACTGGCCATGCTGGAAAAAATGGAGCGGGTCATCATGCAGAAGGATCTGTATGGCCCGCTGTTAACCGAAAAACAAGCTCAGGTTTTGGCCTGGTATTATGAACAGGACTTGTCATTAACCGAAATCGCTGAGCAAATGGAGATAAGCAAACAGGCGGTATACGACCTGTTGAGACGCAGCGAAACAACCCTTGCCGGGTATGAACGGCGGCTGGGGTTGGTGCGGCGCTTCAAAGAGATTCGGCAAGAGCTGGAAGAGGTTTGTGCATTGTTGGAAGGTTCCTGTGACCATGATACTCATACTCGGGCTGTGAATACCCTCAGGACTCTTTTGGAGTCTATGTAAAGGAGAGATACTGTGGCTTTTGAAGGTTTATCGGATAGGCTGCAAGGAGTTTTTAAGAAACTGCGCGGAAAAGGCAAAATAGGTGAAGAGGACGTCAAGGTGGCCATGCGTGAGATCCGCCTGGCCCTACTGGAAGCCGATGTCAACTTTAAAGTAGTCAAGGATTTTGTCGGCCGGGTTAAAGAGCGGGCCGTAGGGCAAGAAGTCCTGCAGAGCTTGACCCCGGGTCAGCAGATCGTAAAAATTGTGCATGATGAAATGACGGCTCTGATGGGTGGTTCGGAAAGCAAGCTCAATCTTTCCTCGCGCAACCCTACCGTGCTTATGGCGGTGGGCCTGCAGGGGGCAGGCAAAACCACCACTGTCGCCAAACTGGGTAAAACCCTGGTCAAACAAGGCCGCCGCCCACTCTTGGTGGCCTGCGACATATACCGCCCGGCAGCCATCAAGCAGCTGCAGGTTTTGGGAGAACAAACCGGAATCCCGGTATACAGCAAAGATAAAGCCAACCCGGTAGACATCGCCGAATCTTCAATGGAGTATGCCCGCGCCCACAACCGGGATATAGTGATTCTGGATACCGCCGGCCGCTTGCATATAAATGAAGAGATGATGGATGAACTCAAAACCATTCAGGCATACGTCAAGCCTGATGAAATCATGCTGGTGGTCGATGCCATGACCGGACAGGATGCCGTCAATGTGGCGGAACACTTTAACGCTCAACTGCAGTTAACCGGGGTGATCCTCACCAAGTTGGATGGAGATACCCGGGGTGGGGCGGCCTTATCCGTCAAAGCGGTTACCGGCTGCCCGATTAAATATGTGGGTATGGGCGAAAAACTCGATGCCTTGGAAATCTTCCATCCCGATCGCATGGCTTCACGCATCCTGGGGATGGGGGATGTGCTCAGTCTGGTTGAAAAGGCCCAGGCCAACATCGACCGTGAGAAAGCCCTGGAAATGGAGCGCAAGATCCGCCAGCAGGAATTTACCCTGGAGGATTTCAAAGAACAGATGCAACAGGTAAAATCCATGGGGCCGCTGGAAGAACTGCTCGGTATGATTCCCGGTATGGGCAAGCAGCTTAAAAATATGCAGGTCAATGTGGATGAAAAAGAGATTGCACACATCGAAGCCATAATAAGTTCGATGACTCCGCAGGAACGCAGAAATCCCGAGATTCTCAACGGCAGTCGCAAAAAACGCATTGCCCGCGGCAGCGGCACCCGGGTGCAGGATGTGAACCGTCTGGTCAAGCAGTTTGAAGAATCAAGAAAACTGATGAAACAGTTTTCGGAAATGGGGAAAAAGGCCAAAAAGGGCGGTTTATCCCCCTTTAAGTTTCCATTTTAAAAACCATCAGGGCATTGCCCTCAGGTGATACATTTTTTAAGGAGGTGAAAATAATGGCAACAAAAATCAGGTTGAGAAGAATGGGAGCCAAGAAAAGACCTTTCTACCGCGTGGTGGTAGCTGATTCACGGGCGCCCCGGGATGGACGGTTTATCGAAGAGCTGGGTTATTATGATCCCAATACCGACCCGGCTACCGTCAAGATAGATGAGGCCAAAACCCTGCAATGGCTAGCCAGCGGCGCCCGGCCTTCAGATACAGCCAAGTCTCTGTTGAAGAAGCAAGGTATCATGGCCAAGTACAATGAAAGCCGCAAGTAGCCGATACAGGGGGTGAAAGCTATCATGAAGGAACTTGTGGATTATATCGCTAAACTGCTGGTAGACAAACCCGAAGAGGTCGTGGTGAAGGAGACCGAAGACGATAAATCCGTGCTCATTGAACTGCGGGTAGCCCCGGAAGACATGGGCAAAGTTATCGGCAAACAGGGTAAAATCGCCAAATCCATTCGTACCCTGACTAAAGCCGCCGCAGCCAAAGAAGGCAAAAGAGTTGTAGTGGAAATTCTTCGATAGGGCTTAATAAGCCCTATCGTTTTTCCTTAGAGATCAAGGGAGCTTTTCCCGCCGGCAGAGGAATTGATATATGGATGACAATCGGGTCAGTATAGGCAAAGTGGTAGGCGTCTACGGAATCCACGGTTGGGTCAGGGTTTTCCCTCTAACCGATTTTCCGGAACGTTTCAAAACACTGCAAAGGGTTGGCCTGAGAGGACCCGGGATGGAGCAGATTTTGGAAGTGGAAGCATCCCGGCCCTATCAGCACGGCTATCTGTTAAAATTCAAGGGAATAGACAGTCCTGAAGCAGCCAGGGTACTCCACCAGGCCTTGCTGCAGATTGATGAAAAAGAGATCTATCCCCTCCCTGAAGGAGTATATTACCATTTTCAGCTCCAGGGACTCGCGGTCTATGATGAAAGGCTGGGGCACCTGGGCGAGATATCAGAAATACTGGAAACCGGGGCCAATGACGTCTATGTGGTTGATTCGCCGCGTTTCGGAGAAATATTGATCCCGGCTATTAAAGAAATAATCCTGAACGTTGATGTGGAGGCCGGTCACATGCAGGTGGCACTCTTGCCCGGATTGATCGATGAGGGCCAAACCCGGTAAAGCGTGTAATACGGACGTTTCAAAACGGAGTGTTTTAGTTGAGGATAGATATTCTAACCCTTTTCCCCGGCATGTTTGATTCTCCATTCGCGGAGAGCATCATCAAAAGGGCCGTCGACAAAAGCATATTGTACATAAAAATAACCGATATCCGCAGCTTTGCTGAAGGGAGGCATCTGCAGGTGGATGATTATCCCTATGGAGGCGGGGCTGGCATGGTCATGAAGGCGGATGTGGTTTGCCGGGCTCTGGCTGCCCGGCGCACCTCATCAAGCCATGCCGTCTATCTTTCCCCGCGTGGAAAACGGCTTACCCAGGAAAAGGTTCGGGAACTCTCCGAAATACCGCATCTTATTCTGTTGTGCGGGCATTATGAAGGCATTGATGAGCGGGTCATGGCGGAGATCGACGAGGAACTGTCCATCGGCGATTACGTCCTGACCGGCGGGGAACTGCCGGCCATGGTCCTGGTAGACGCGGTGGCCCGGTTGTTGCCGGGGGTGTTAGGGGATGAGCTGTCCAGTGAGGAAGAGTCTTTCAGCGCCGGCCTGCTGGAGTATCCTCATTTTACCCGTCCAGCGACATATAACGAAGCCGAGGTTCCGGCGGTCTTACTCTCCGGGCACCACGAGAACATCCGCCGCTGGCGCCTGCAGGAAAGCCTGCGCCAGACCCTTTTGAAAAGGCCGGATCTGCTCTTGCAGCATCAATTTACCGAGGAGGAGCGCCGGCTTCTGGAAACCATCCTTTTTGAACGAAAGCAGGTGGACTAATGGAAGGGGATAAGGTTTACGTGGCTCTGCTGCATTATCCCATGTATAACAAGCGCATGGAAATCGTGGCCACTTCCATCACCAATCTGGATCTGCATGACATAGCCCGGGCCTGCCGCACCTTTAAGGTTAAACGTTTCTTTGTGGTGCACCCCGCCGGCGAGCAGCAGCAATTGATACAGGATATCCTGGGGTACTGGC
>DHBS01000051.1:13244-92421 GCA_002398825.1 Syntrophomonas sp. UBA4922
GGTACTGGCAGGAGGGGTTTGGCGCGCAGTATAACCCCGACCGCCGCGAGGCCATGTCTACCATTTCATTGTGCCATGACCTGCAGGAGGTCTTGATGCGGATAGGGCAGGAGACCGTTCAAGAGGTCAAGACCGTAGCCACAGATGCCAGGACCTATCCCAATACCGTATCCTATCGGGGCCTGCGCGCTGAAATCAACCGCCGTGACAGGACCTGGCTGTTGCTGTTCGGAACCGGTTGGGGCATGAGCCGTGAATTGATGGCCATGTGTGATTATATACTGGAGCCCATCGGCGTTGACAGCGATTATAATCATCTCTCGGTGCGCAGCGCGGTCTCCATCATTCTGGATCGTTTGCTGGGCGAGCCCTGGTTTAAAGACTAGCCGCTCCAATATGGCGGCCGGGCCCTTTATGCTACATAATCTCAATCGTTCCATAAACCACAGTTTCCGGCTAGTTTGCTTGTGGTATAACGATAATAATGATATAATCACTTTGTTCCATGTAAACAAAGGTGGTCCGCTACATTGATACGATAATGTAAGAACACCTTGTATAAGGAGGTAAAACCGTGCAGGACATCATCAGATCCATTGAGGAAGAGCAGATCAAGAAAGACCTTCCCGATTTCAGGCCTGGGGATACCGTAAAGGTCCATGTAAAGGTCGTGGAAGGCAACCGGGAAAGAATTCAGGTTTTTGAGGGGACTGTCTTAAAGATCAGGGGTGCCGGATTATCCAGGACATTTACCGTGCGCCGCATTACTTACGGGGTGGCCGTAGAAAGAACCTTCCTGATTCATTCGCCGCGCATCGCCAAGGTTGAGATCACCAGAAGGGGCAAGGTGCGCCGGGCCAGATTGTTCTACCTGCGTGGCCTTACCGGCAAAAAAGCCCGGGTCAAAGAAAAACGCAGATTTTAGATTGATTTTAAGGAAATAGTATATAATGAAGTAACCGGAGAGAATACCTTATGGTATTCTCTTTATCTTTAACCGGGGAGGCTGCAGATTGATACAATGGTTTCCGGGCCACATGGTCAAAGCCCGCCGCGAAATAGAAGAAAATATCAAACTGGTGGACATCGTCATAGTACTCCTGGACGCCCGGGCGCCGATGGCCTGCCGCAACCCGGAGCTGGAGAAGATGATCCGCCAAAAAAGCCTTATCATGGTCTTAAATAAAATTGACCTGGCTGACGCGCAGGCTGCTTCCAGAAGCAAAGAGCATCTGAAGAAGCAGGGCTATTTGGTGGCAGCCATGGATTCCGCGCACTGCCGGGGCAGCAAACGAGTTTTGGATCTGACCAAACAGGTTTACGCCCCTTTGGCGGAGATGATGTTGCGAAAAGGGCGCCGTGTCAGGCCGGTTCGGGTCATGGTGGTGGGGGTTCCCAACGTTGGCAAATCAACCTTTTTAAACTGTCTGGCGGGGCGTAAAATGGCCCGGGTTGGAGAAAAGCCCGGAGTCACTCGCGGCAAGCAATGGCTGCGCATCAGAGAGGACATAGAATTGCTTGATACCCCCGGATTGATGTGGCCTAAAATTGAAGATGAAAAGCAGGGTTTAAAGTTAGCCTTGTTGAATATAATAGGTGAGAATGCATACCAGGAATATAATGTCGCCCTGTATCTGGTGGAGCTTCTCAAGGAACGCCACCCCGATGTTTTGCGGGAGCGCTACCGGGTGCAGAATGTGGATTTGCCTGTAGAGGATATACTGGCAGCGATTGCCGCATCCAGAGGCCTTTTACAAAAAGGGGGCCAACCCGATCTGGACAAGGTCAGCCGCCTGGTGTTGCAGGAGTACCGTCGCGGGACAATGGGTTCTATAAGTCTGGAATGAGCCCGATAAAATCTGGGGGAAGAATATAGCAAATCTGATAATATTGCACTTTTAAAAAGATTTTAAAAAAAAATTTACACGATGAAGCATGTGATATATAATATACATTAATATAGTTGGGATACAAACAATCCCCAGCACACCTCAGAGATATCAAACCTACTTATAAAAATTAATAAGCAAGCCGATACAACACTTATTATTACACCATTCTTTGCAAAAGCCGGCATTACGGCTCGTTTATTCAGCGAGAGCCTTGAGCCCCTGCGGATTTTAGTTATCATGTCCATGTTAACGGAGAGGGGGTGAACGGCAGGCCGTTATGTCCTACAAGGCCGGTACGGGTTATGAGTACCAACCCGTACTGAACGCAATTTCTCTTTATCAACTTTCTCTTTAACTTGGAAACAGTGCATCTATCTCTAAATCCATGCCCGCTGCCCGTATCAGTGAGGCTGGTATCAGCGATTGGTGAACGACCGCCAAGGAGTATTGCCGTATTATTGTCTACCCACAACTGGAAATGGAATGCATGCAGGCAGATCACCCCCGGTGTATCTGTGCTGCGACCTACCAGAAGGAGAATTATGCTATGTCCATTGAAGTACGAGCAGACAACTTAGCCAAACAAGGCCTTATTATGGTAATAACCGGCGACGGTAAGGGCAAAACCACCGCGGCTTTTGGCCAGGCTTTAAGGGCCTCAGGCCATGGTTACCGGGTCTGCATCATTCAATTCATGAAAGGCCGGCTTTATGGTGAAGTTCTGGCCATTCAGAAATGCCTCCCCGATATTGATTTGTACCAATACGGGCTGGACAGTTTTGTGATGCGTGACAAGCCGGCTCCTGTCGATGTGGAGCTTGCCCGGCAAGGGTTGGAGAAAGCCAAGGAAGTAGTTGCGAGTGGCAAGTATGACATGATCATCCTTGACGAAATCAATGTAGCAATGGACTTTAAGCTGATTCCCGAAGATGAAGTGTTGGCTTTGCTGGAAAGTAAGCCGGCCGAGACGGACATCATTCTTACGGGAAGATATGCCGCCCCAAGAATTCTGGAAAAAGCTGATATGGTTAGCGAGGTTAGGGAAATCAAACACCATTACAATGCCGGGGTAAGAAATCAAACCGGTATTGAGTATTGACCCACACGAGCTGGGTAAGGGGTAATTAAAAACTAATTGAGGAGGGGTAACATGTTATTTACCCAAGAATTGTTGGACCAATCAAGTCTGCTGCGTAAGAAATGGGAAGATGAAGTAAAGCGCGTCGTCTCCAAGAACCCGGACCAGAAAGCCGATTGGAGTACCGTTTCCGACCTGGGAATCAAGAGGATTTATGGTCCCGAAGACATCGGCGGTATGGATTTTGAGAAGGATATCGCCTATCCGGGCCAATTTCCGTTTCTGCGGGGATGCCAGGCGACTGGTTACAGGGGCAAATATTGGACTTTCCGTATGTTCTCCGGGATGGGTACTGCTGTAACCACCAATGAAAGATGGCATTATCTGTTAAACAATGGTCAAACCGGTCTCTCCACCGCTTTTGACTTCCCCACTCTGATGGGCTATGACACCGACTCCCCCAAGGCCAAAGGCGAATGCGGCAAATGCGGTGTTGCCATTGACACCATTGAAGACTTCTTTGACCTGACCAAAGGTATTCCGCTGGGCAAGGTTTCCACCTCCATGACCATCAATCCGCCGGCTACCATTCTATGGGCTATGTATTGCGCTACCGCAGACATCCAGGGTATTCCTTTAACCCAGTTGTCCGGTACCATTCAGAATGACATGCTGAAGGAGTTTATCGCCCAGAAGACCTTGATGTGCCCGCCCGAGCCCTCAGTTAAACTGATCTCAGACACTATCGAATTCGGCACCAAATATGTTCCCAAATGGAACACTGTCAGCATCAGCGGCTATCACATCAGAGAAGCCGGCGCTACTGCTGTTCAGGAATTGGCCTTCACCCTGCGCGACGGCATGGAATATGTGGAAGACGTTATCAGAAGAAAAGGCCTGCCGGTTGACAGCTTTGCACCGCGCCTGTCCTTCTTCTTCAACTCCCATATCGACTTCTTTGAAGAAATCGCCAAGATGCGCGCCGCCAGAAGAATCTGGTCTCGCGGCATGAGAGAACGCTATGGCTCCACTGACGAGAGATCCTGGTGGATGCGCTTCCACACCCAGACCGCCGGCTGCTCACTGACTGCGCAACAGCCTTACAACAACGTGGTCAGAACCGCCACCGAAGCTCTGGCTGCCGTGCTCGGCGGAACCGCCTCACTGCACACCAACTCCCTGGACGAAGTGCTGTGTCTGCCTTCCGACCATGCGGTGCAGATCGCGCTCAGAACTCAGCAGATCATCGCCGAGGAAACCGGCGTATGCAACACCATCGACCCCTTGGCAGGATCCTATTTCGTAGAAGCGCTGACCAACGAGATGGAAGAGCAAGCCTGGGATTACATCCACAAGATCGACGAACTGGGCGGCATGGTGGCGGCTATCGAAAAGGGCTTCCCGCAGCTTGAAATCTCCGACGCCGCATACAAATTCCAGCGCCAGATCGATGCTGCCGAAAAGATCATGATCGGCGTCAATAAGTACAATGTGGAAAATGAAGAAGTGGACATTCCTCTGGTAGAAATTGATGAAACAGTTGAACAAGAACAGCTTCAAAGACTGGCTGCCGTTAAGAGAAACCGCGACAGCAAGAGAGTCAAAGAGTGTTTGGAAGATATCAAGAAAGCCTGTGAAAAGGGCGAAAACGTTATGCCTTATTGCATCGAAGCCGTCAAGGCTCGGGCCAGCGTTCAGGAAATCTGCGATGTTTATCGGGAAGTTTACGGCGAGTACCGTGACCCCGGCATCTACTAGAAAATGTAGTTTAGAAGGAGGTTATTGTTAATGGCAAAGAAGATCCGTATACTACTGGCCAAACCGGGACTTGATGGACATGACCGCGGAGCAAAAGTTTTAGCAAGATGCTTCCGTGATGCAGGCTTTGAGGTTATCTATACCGGATGCCACAACACCCCTGAACAGATCGTTAACGCAGCCATTCAAGAAGACGTTGACATGGTCGGTTTGAGCTGCCTGTCCGGTGCTCATACCTATCTGTATCCTGAAGTTGTACAACAGTTAAAAGATCGCGGGGTAACTGATATTCCAGTTGTAGGCGGCGGCATCATCCCTGACCGTGATATGCAGCCTCTGTACGACGCAGGGTTAAAGGCCATATTCACTCCGGGTGCTACTCTTGACTCCATTGTGGAGTGGATTAATACCAACATAGCTGCTAAGGAGTAATAACTATGGAAGAACTAGGTAAAAGGGCGTTGACGGGAGACATTCGGGCTGTCTCCCGCCTCATCCGCAACATTGAAGACCAGGTCCCGAATACCCATGAAGCCATAAAGCATATATTTCCGTTTACAGGCAGGGCCCATGTGGTGGGTATTACCGGAGCACCGGGAGCTGGAAAGAGCACCCTGACCGACCAACTGATCTGCAGTATTAGAGCCAAGAATAAGACTGTGGGCGTCATGGCGGTTGATCCGAGCAGCCCCTTTACCGGTGGAGCCTTGCTAGGAGACAGGATTAGGATGTTGCGGCATGCCGATGATCCGGGCGTATTTGTTCGCAGCCTGGCCACCCGCGGTGCAATGGGCGGACTTTCCAAAGCGGTAGGGGATGGGATTCATGTCCTGGACGTAATGGGCAAAGACGTGATCATTGTAGAAACCGTTGGCGTAGGTCAGCAGGAAGTGGACATCATCAATCACGCTCATACCGTCTTGGTGGTACTGGTTCCCGGCATGGGCGACGAGGTACAGGCTATTAAAGCCGGTTTGATGGAAGTTGCCGATATATTCATCATCAATAAGGCAGACCGCGAGGGAGCCCGCAAGCTCTATAAGGAAACCCTGAGCATGATGGATATGGGCAAGTTCCCCAGTGGTTGGCGGCCTCCCATCGTGATGGTTGAAAGCAACCTGGAGCCCCATTCCTTTGCCAAAAGCGTCGATGAACTGTATGAGAAGATACAGGAGCATTATAAGTTCCTGTATGATAATAATCTCTTACAGGAAAGAGCTCAGCTAAAAGTGCAGACAGAGATCAACGATGCTTTGAGATCGGCCATATTAGAGCCTGTTTTAAACAAGCTCATCGAAACGGGCGAATTCGATCAAATGGTGCAGAAGCTGCTGAAGAAAGAGACCGACCCCTACACCCTGGCAGACGAAGTTGCAGCAAAGTACCTGATCAAATAGCCCCAAGGTTTAATACTATGAGGCAAGTAAAAGTATTGCTGGCTATGACCGGTTTGGATCCGAATAATAAGAGAATACGGTTGCTGGCCCGGTCTCTTAAGGAGGCCGGCGGGGTCGAGGTGTATTATTCCGGTATGTACAAAAGCCTGGAGGAGAACGCCGCTGAAGCAGTCAAGCTTCAAGTAGATCTGGTGGGCTTGAGTATATACACGGGATTACACCTGGCCGTATTCCCGGAAATGCGCCAGGCATTGGACGCTGCCGGCGGGAAGCATATCAGCCTCTTCGGCGAAGGGCTGATTCCGGCGCAAGATGCGGCGGCATTGGTGGATCAGGGCGCTGCATCCGCCGTGTTCGCATCTACGTTGCCGATAAACACCATCATCGAATGGATCACTACCAGGCCAGTTAGCTGAATAGGAGTAAGAAATTGTAAAGAAACCAGATATTCCTGATGAAAAACCGGAGGTACCGGGTGTGACACAACCATTGTTGATGCATATTAACAATACAGTTTTTCTGCGGGACGGCCGGCTGGTGATCGTTGATCGCCGCTTGTTTCCGCTTAAGACCGAAGAGTTGATATGCCGGGACTATGAGGAAGTTGCTCGCGGTATTGAGATGATGGCAGTTCAGGGCGCCGGTGACATAGCTATCACCGCTGCCTATGGTTTATATATGGCGGCCCGCGACCTTGAAAAGGAGCAGATCACCCCGGAACAACTCAGGATATCTCTTGCCATTGTTAAGGAACGGCTGTTTAATACCCGGCCCACCGGGTTTCACCTCGGAGCTCTGCTGGAAAAGATTTGGAGCCGCATTGTATGGGAACGAGGGGACATTGCGCAACAAATCATGGTTTTCATCGCGGAGGCGGTCGAAAGGCAGCAAAAGCGTTCCGAATTGACAGGCAGATGGGCAGAGCAGGTTCTGGAAGACGGTGATAAGGTGTTAACCCACTGCTTTCCAGGACCTGCCCTGTTATATATGCTGTATTTTGCTGCTGAGAATGGGAAAAGACTGTCTGTCATTGCCACCGAGACCCGGCCTTATCTGCAGGGGGCTCGCCTCACCGCGTGGTCGGCATCTCAACTGGGAATTCCGGTAACTTTGATTTCGGATAATATGGCAGCTTATTGTATGAGTACGAATATGATCAGCAAGGTATTCACCGCTGCTGACCGGATTGCTATGGATGGCACCGTAGCCAATAAAGTCGGAACCTATCAACTGGCCATCGCTGCCGGGTATCATCATTTGCCGGTTTATATACTCGGCTACGGAGGGCCGGACAGAAATTGCGTTGAGGGCCGAAACATACCCATTGAATACCGCGACCCCGAAGAGGTTACCAGTTTTAACGGTACCAGGATAACCGGGGATTTAGTTAACGGATTTTATCCGGCCTTTGACCTGACACCACCCCATTTGATTAAAGGAGTTATTACCGATCGTGGCATTTTTAAGCCTGAGCGGGTAGCGGACTATTGGGAGCGGAAATAGACCAAGTCCTGAAGCCCCGGCTCGGCTTGGCATTAAATAAAAGCTTACTGTATAGGGGGTAATATTATGGCCATTATTAAAGAAGACTATTTGCTTCCGTTGGGAAGGCAACTGTTTATTCCCAAAGAAGGAGCTGTCACCAGCAAAGAAGATCTTATCATCGAAACAGAAGGTGATTATATCTTGATTGACAGGCCCGATTGCGTCATCGTTAAGAATGATGATTGCTGTCGCAGCATTAAAATGACGATAAAGACCAAAGACTGATCCATGGTCAGATACGCTTCTCATAGATCCTCCCGGGTGATGACGGGAGGTCCTTTTTTTAGCTCATTGCAGGTAGAAATCATGACCGCAACGAATAGTAACTGGTAGAATAGAATTATATATTAACCCGGACTCCCTGCTTATCGCTGATGAATCAGTTCTGCCGGCTGCCTACCGGTGAAGCAGCGGCAACCGGGTCTCAAAGCGGCAAGGGCTGGGAGAACGGAGGGTCTGCTGCGTTGCGCGTGGCGTATAGACGTTTATATGGAGAGAGGAGGAGCACAAATGGCAACTATGGACAAATGGGATGAACAGTTTACCCAGGAAGATTTGGCGCGGTTAGTGGTTGATATGATGCATCGTACCGTTGTACATCATGTCTTCTGGTTTAAAGAGGTCGAACATCAGATGGGGACCGAGGAAGCCATGAAGATATTCGATGCGGCTTATAAACGCAGCTATGACACCCAGATGAAACGCCTGGGCAAGTTCTTCGGTTTTGAAATGGTGGAGGGAGTTCCCAAGCCGTTCCTGGAGATGCCCAGAGAAAAACTTTTGAGCTTGCTGACTGATCTGGGGGTCAATTGGCTGGCCGGCGACGGCATCTGGTTCCAGGCGGTCGAGTTTAAGCATGGCATGTATGACGCCAAACGCTGCAATGACACCTGTTGGGCCAAGTTCTCTCCCTTTGAAGCCTGGTCTATTAAACGCTATTTGAATCTTCCCGAACAGCCGGGGATCGAGGGCGTCAAACAGGCCCTGCAGTTGAGGATGTATGCGCGCATTAACGTGCAGTCCATCATTGATGAAGGACCGAACAGCATCGTATTCCAGATGAATGATTGCCGGGTGCAATCGGCCCGTAAGCGCCAGGGACTGGATGATTATCCCTGTAAATCTGCGGGATTGGTGGAATACAGTTCTTTCGCCCGCACCATTGATTCCCGGGTAAAATGCGAGTGTATCGGCTGCCCGCCGGATGAGCACCCGGAAGAATGGTTCTGTGCCTGGAGATTCTATATCCCTGAAGAAGCCTAGAGCAATGTAGCCCAACACCCTGCTTTAAGCAGGATGTTCAGACTGTCGACAAAAGCGAATAACTGCGTTGCTCAATAGGTCCGCTCCATCGGCATACTATTTGTACGCCTCAATCGCGGGCCTATTGAGCGCCTGGTTCTTCGCTTCCGTCCCTGCCCTGCAAACCCGTTGACTTTGTCAACAAGCCCAACCCTTGCTTTAAGCAGGGTGTTTCCTTCAGGAAGGTGATTGTGCTGCGTAAAATACTGAAGCTTTTCTTTGCCCTTGTTCTGGTCGCAGGTGGTTGGACAGCTTATTCCTGGTACGGCGGGACCTTGTTTGGACCTGAGGCGGTGCCGGTTGCCTATCAACCCCAGACCGAAAACATACAACACCTTACCATCACTGCGGCTGGTGATTGTTTGATGCACAACACCCAGATTTGGGCGGGGCAGGAAGGCGATATATTCAACTTCGATCACTTTTTCCAAGATATTGCGCCGTATCTGCTGGAGGGCCAGATTACCAGCACCTGTTTTGAAGCCCCCATGGCTGGAGCGCAGGCGGTTTACACCGGTTATCCCTTGTTCAACAGCCCGGATGCCATGGCCGATACCTTTAAGAATGCCGGCTTTGACATCGTCGTAACCGCCCATAACCACATTATGGACCGGGGCGTCAAAGGCGCCCTGCGCACCATGGAGGTTTTGGAAAGTCGAGGCCTGGATGCGTTGGGAACTTACAGTGCCGCCGAAGACGGGCGTAAACCGGTTATCAAAGAGGTCAGCGGGATTAAGGCAGGTTATCTGGGCTATACTTACAGCACCAATGGCATTCCGGTTCCAGATGATTATGAGTACATGGTGAATTTCATCGATCGGGATAAAATAGTGGCCGATATAAAGGATTTGCGGCCCCAGGTGGATATTGTGATTCTCGTTCTGCACTGGGGAGTGGAATACACCCCTCTTCCCACTCCGGAGCAAAAGGAAATGGCCCGTCTGTTTCTCGAATCCGGAGCAGATGTGATTTTAGGCAGCCACCCCCATGTTATTCAAACCATGGAAGTAGTAAACATCAATGATGAACCCAAATTCGTAATCTACGGCATGGGCAACTTTATCAGCCATCAAAACGGCCAGGAACGCAACAGCGGGATTGTGCTAAAGATTGACTTCAGCAAGGATTTAAGTACCGATCTCACCCAAATTGAGAAGATTGATTACACCCCTACTTTTTCACATCATTATAAGGCAAACGGCAAAACCCGATTCCGGGTGGTGGCGATCGAAGACACCATTCAACGCATTCGAGACGGGCAGGAAACCGTATTTACCAGTCAGGATATCCCTTTATTGCAGGCGGTGCTGGATGATACCCGCAAGCGGCTGGGTCCTTCCTGGCAAAGATCAGGCATGGCCAGAAATGAATAAACAATCTGCAAAACTACTTGTTGCATAATTACAGCATTTGCTGCATAATGGCAATAAGGTTGAATAGAGATATTATAATAGACCCCCTTGTAACTGCTTGAAAATTTATAATAAATCAGCACTCACAGATAAGATTAGATAACAGTATCCGGTTACATTGAATACACTCGCTTGGATTCCCACTATAGTGATAGAATATTGTTATAGCGCGCATTTTACCGTGCCGGCAACAGAAATAGGCCTGCAGTAAGATGTTAAGGGGTGGAGAATAGTAATGAAAGATCTGCGGTGCAAGAAGTGCAACAAATTGCTCTGTCGTTATCGGGATTGTATCGAGTTGGAGATCAAATGCCCCCGTTGCGGAACCGTAAACAGCCTTACCAGTTATGTTCACATCACTAAACCAAAGACCGCGAAAGAGGAGCGAAACGTAATACCGGTCAGATCCGACAGCAATGTTGGATGACTGGCTGAACAGCATTACATACATTGACGGTGGATAGCATTACCACCATGATACCATGAGGGCCTTCGAGCACCGGCAATAATTTGCCGGTATTTCTTTTTGGTGCAAGTTTACATATCAGCCTCAGGCGTTTAAGCAAATTGGGGTAAGGTCTAGTACCCGGGTCTTATCCTATCCTATAAAAATGGTGTTTCCCAATTCCCTAACTAACATATCCTCATTTGAGGAGGGCCGCAGAGCCCCGTCGCTAATAGACGGGGCTTTCATGTGCATGAGAGGAGGTGGACAGAAGCAACAGAATAAGTCTGGTTCTGTTTAAACCGGGCGGCGCCGAAGCAGGGAGGTGGTTCCCCAGGGGAATTGTCAACCTGAATCAGCAGTTGTCCCAGTTGTATTCTGTCCCTGATCGGTTGCATGTGACCGGGGTCATCCCGGAGACCTGCCTCAAAAACCACATGTAACGTTGCTCAATTTTGTGAAGAGTCGTAAAGAAGAGGAGGAGGAGAGTAATGGGTTCCATAAACCAACTTTCTCTGAAAGAAGCGGTCGCTCTAATTCAAGACGGCGATTGTTTGGCATTCAGCGGTTTTACTATCTGGCGCCGGCCCGCAGCTATGTGCTATGAAATCCTGCGTCAGGGCAAAAAGAATCTGCACCTGTTTGAAGTGCAGGGCGGATTCCACAGTGAAGTATTAGTCGGCGGCGGCGCCGTAAAGCTATGGGAAGGCAGCTGGATGGGCCAGGAAATCCTGGGAAAAACCGGCGTAAACCTTTCCAGAAAACAGGTTGCCGGTGAGGTTATCGTCGACGATTTGAGCCATGGCCACGCAGTAGCCCGGGTTATGGCCGGGGCAGTCAATGTCCCCTTCTTCCCCACTGCGTTAGCAATGGGAACAGACATCTTAAATCCTGAGTATGATGGATTTGCCAAAGCCGGTCTGCGTACCGGAGCCTATCCCAAGATCCCCAAAGAAAAATACGTTAAATTCAAAGATCCCTTCTATGACATGGGGGAAATGCTGTTGATGCCCGCCATTAAGCCCAATTGGGGCCTGGTCTATGCACCCATGGTAGGCGATGAAGGTACGGTCCGCGTACTGGCGCAGAGCTACAACGACTCAGATGTCATCAAAGCCTGTGACAAGGTTATCGTGGTCACTGAGGAAATAGTGCCTGATGAATACCTGCGCCGCGACCCGTCTGCCAATATCGCCACCGGGTATGAAATCGACTATGTGGTGGTTTGCCCCTGGGCAGCTCATCCCACCGGATCTCAGTACTATTATGACACAGATGCCGATTTCCTCAGGAGCTTCAACTCCAACACCAAGAAACAGGACGGCTTTGACAAATTTGCAGAAGAGTGGATTTTTGGGGTAAACGACCACTGGGAATACCTCGAAAAGCTTGGTGTAAAACGCCTGGAGACCTTAAGAGCCAGTCAGGCAACCGGCTATTCCAGCAGGGTGAAAAGGGGGACGAGATAAATGACTGCAAGCACTGAATACGCAAAAGTCGGGGAATTCAAACCCATAGACCTGCTGGCTGCCGCGGCTGCCAGGGAAGTCCGGGATGGCGACGTCGTATTTGCAGGAACAGGTCTTCCCATGCTGGCCATCGCTTTGGCCCAGAATGAACATGCGCCCAATGCTGCATGCATCTATGAAGCCGGCAGCATTGACGGCAGGCCGATTGACCTGCCTACCTCCGTGGGCGATGCCCGCTGCGCCTATCAAGCTGCCAAAGCCGGCGGTTTGTTTGAAACCTTCTATGGTCAGCTTCATGCCGGATATGTTGATCTGGGCTTTTTAGGAGGCGCGGAGATCGACAAGTACGGCAGCCTCAATACTACCTATGTCGGCACCCATGCCAGTCCCAAGCAGCGCTTCACCGGCAGCGGCGGCAATGCCGACATCCTTTCCTTCGCTCGCAGAACGGTTTTGATCATGGTGCAGGAAAAACGCCGCTTCAGTGAGCGCCTGGAATATGTGACCTCACCGGGCTGGATGGTGAGGAACTGGCCCGATACGGAATATGTGCCTAAAAGTCAAGTCTATGGCAAGTACTGCTATGGCGGACCCACCGCCTGCATTACCGACATGGCCATATTCAGATTCGACGACAGCGGCGTCATGTACCTGGATACTGTACATCCCGGATTCAGCGCGGAAGATGTCAAGAACAACGTGGACTTCGATCTGGATATATCCAGGTGCAGCGGCGAAACCAAACCGCCGACCTACCAACAGCTGGAGATACTCTACAAAGTCGTAGACCCCGAAGGAATCTTCCTGCCCTAGCCATCATTGTGACAGCAAGACCGAAAAAGGCCCCGGGTTTTCAATCCGGGGTCTTTTGACGCAAGCAGGGGGTGACAGACTGTGCCCATGCCTGCGCCTTTTGCGTCAGTCTCAGTGAAAGCATTACAACAGTTTACACGTAATTACAAATATATGCAGAAGAGGGTGAAAAGAGAAAGGAGGCTTACTTGGTGGCTTTTTACCCGTCTTTATCCGGATTGCTACAGAAATACCATCAATGTATAATTGTGAAAACATCGTTTTATAAATTAAAAAAGGAGGGCTGGCTTCATGAGGAAGTTACGCCAAGCAGGAATCGCCGCCTTACTGAGCTGCGCATTTTTATTGTGGACTTTATCTTCCGGTGCGGGTGTGGCTTTAGCTGCTGCAAAACCCGATGTGAGTGCATACTTTGCTGAGGTAGAAGATGATTATGTTATCCTGGAGGGCGTCGTCGATGATGATGGCGGAGATGATATTACCGAATACGGGTTCTATTACGGTGAAGACGAAGATGATATGGACAAGGTCAAGGTCGGCAGCAGTATCAGCGAAGGCAGGGATTTCTCCAAACGCTTATATGTTGATGATGAGCTCGATGAAGGCACCACCTATTACTTCCGGGCCTATGCCAGGAGTTCTGCAGGAACCGGTTACAGCAGCGTCAGGAGCTTTAAAACCGAAGGCGGGAGTGGGAGTTATCCGACGGTAATAACCGAGGATTATGATTTAGATGGTGTGAATGTCACCATATACGGCAGTATTGATGACGACGGCGGCTATGATATCACCGAATATGGCTTCTACTACGGTGAAGATAAAAACGACATGGAAAAGATACGGGTCGGTAGGACCGATATCGATGAAGGCGACGAATTTGAATATGAGCTGGAAGACCTGGACGAAGACACCCGGTATTATTATCAGGCCTATGCCAAGAACTCTAAAGGCACTGACTATGGGGATATTGAATATTTTTACACCGATGAGGACGAAGGCGGGGGAAGAGACAGCGATAAGCCTGATGTCACCACCAAGACTCCGCTGGTAGGCGTTGACTATTTCCTTTTCTACGGAATCGTAGATGACCGGGGGGACTCCGATATCAAGGAATACGGATTCTACTGGGGTACTGATAATAATCCCTCCAATAAGGTGAATGTGGGAACAAAGATTGACGAAGACCGTACCTTCAGTTATGAATTTGATGATCCCAAGGCTGGGCAGACCTATTATGTCAAGGCTTATGCCCGCAATTCCTCCGGGACCAGCTATGGCGATACGGTCCGGGTAGGCTCGTCGAAAACCGGCAACCAGGCCAGCCTGGATGTCAAGGTGACCAATGTCGTGTCTGGCTCTGCTACCTTAATGGGCACAGTATTATCCAATGGCGACAGTACCATCACCGAGTACGGCTTCTATTATGCCCCCACCGGTGGAACCGAGAAACAGATCCGTTTCTTTGGCAGTATCAGCGCCAACATGCCTTATCAGTATTATCTGGGAGGTTTAACCCCCGGTACATACACGGTAAAATCTTATGCTGTTAACAGCGCCGGCACCGCGTATAGCCTTCCGGCCACCATTACTGTTAGCGGAAGCGGCAGTGGCGTGGTAACTCCGCCACCCACCACCACGCCTGCTCCGGCAGGAAAAGCGCCGGTGGTCTTGGTCAGCACCCCTGCACCAGGTATGGTGATCACCCGGGGACAGACCATAGAGATCGCTTCCAGCTCCACTGACGATGTTAAGGTTGAAGCCATGGGAATGTATATAAACGGGATCCAAAAGTTCCGCTGCACCGGCTCCAGTTTCCAATACTTCTGGAGTACAGCCGGTATCGCCCCGGGGACTTACACTATCCGCATCACTTCCTGGGACGGGGTTCTGGTAGGTGAACGCGTCTTCAGTGTGACGGTTAATTGACCTGAAGCCAGATACTGGTTTCTAATGATAAGCTGATTGCCAGGATTTCTGTAAAGAATCAACAAGGGGCGAACCGGGTTCGCCCCTTGTTGCCGTCCGGATATTATTGCCCGGGGCAACTGACGGCCTGGCTAAGAACTATAATGGTGAAGTGACTGCAAAAGGATTATTTTCCGGGCAGTTTCGTGAAATATTAAGGAAATTCTTTCTTTGTCGACTCTATTGAGAAGGAACTGAAGGTGTGAAGAGAGAAAAGCATGATATAAAAATTATAAAGCCGCTAGATAATTAAATTGGCTTTAGGGGGAGGAGTTTGTAATGGGTAGCTATCCTTATCTTTTTTCTGAACTGCAAATCGGCAACATAACACTAAAAAACCGGGTTGTGATGGGCCCCATGTTAGTGGGCTACGCCGACCAATCCGGCAAGGTCAATGAAAATGTGATCAAATATTATGAAGCCAGGGCCAGGGGGGGAGCGGGGCTAATCATTGTAGAAGCCAGCTGTGTAGATGTTCCTACCGGAAAGGAAGGCGCGGGGCAAATACACATCGACAATGCCGGCTGCATACCGGGATTAACCAGCCTGGCCAGGGCCATAAAGAAATACGACTGTAAGGCTTTTATACAATTATTCCACGCCGGCCGGCAGACCTCGAGCCAGATCACGGGGGTACCGCCGGTGGCCCCTACCCGGCAGGGTTTAACCCCCAGCCGGGAAATTCCACGCGAATTAAGCCTTCGCGAAATCAAACATATTATAGCCCAGTTCATCCAGGCCGCCGAATATGCCCGTCAGGCCGGATTTGACGGGGTGGAGCTGCATGCCGCGCACGGTTACCTTTTAAATGAATTCCTGTCGCCCAGGAACACGCGTCAAGACGAATACGGGGGCTGTTTAGAAAACCGTATGCGCATACTCCTGGAGGTTATCAACGGGATAAAAAGCCAGAACAATGGTTTGGCCGTCTCGGTGCGCTTAAACATCGACGATTTCACTCCCGGCGGGCTGCAGCCGGAACAGAGTATAATCATCGCCAGAGAACTCGAAAACCAGGGGGCCGGCCTGATAAACTGCACTTGCGGCACTTATGAATCCGGTCTGACCAGTATCGAACCAGCTTCTTATCCTGAAGGCTGGCGGGTATATTTGGCGGAGAAAGTAAAACAGATGGTGCAGATTCCGGTCATAACCGGCGGCATGATTTACAACCCGGATTTTGCGGAAAAGGTCGTCGCTGAGGGGCGTTCTGATTTGGTATTTCTGGGACGCAGCCTGTTGGCTGATCCCAGCTGGCCGTTGAAGGCGCAGCGGGGCAAATGCGGAAATATCAGACCCTGTATACGCTGCAACGGCTGCATAAATCTACACTTTGCGGGGATGCCGGTTAGCTGTACGGTCAACCCGGCAACGGGGAGGGAAAAGCAATACCATTCCCGCTTGGCCAAGGTTCCGGTAAAATCGAAGGTTGATATTATAGGCGCAGGGCCGGCAGGGATTCAGGCTGCCTTGACCCTTGACAACATGGGTTTTGAGGTCAGCCTGTTTGAAAAGTCTTCACATCCCGGCGGCCTGTTGAGGTATGCCTCTACGCCGCCGCATAAGGAACGAATCAAAGACTATCACAAATTCCTCACTAACCGCCTTAAAGCCAGTGGGATAAACCAATTCTATGATTGCCAGTATCAGCTGACCGACCTCCAAACCAGGCGGCCCGACCACCTGATTATTGCCACCGGTTCACGCCCCCAGATACCTACTCTGCCTGGAATTGAAGAGTGCTTGAACCTGGAGGATGTTCTGGACGGAAGAATTCCTGTCAGCGAGAATGAAGTGGTAGTCATCGGCGGGGGCAGCAACGGCTGCGAAGTGGCCGATTATCTGCTGCAATTCGGCAACCGCATCACTATTCTGGAAGGACGTCCCAGGGTAGCAGCCGATATGGAAAAGAAAAACCGCCGCGATCTTTTGAACCGCCTGGAGGCGGGCGGGGTCACGCTTTTAGTCAGGCATAAAGTGCTGAATATTAACTCGCAAGGGGTTGTGACCGTCGATTCAGCCCAAAACCAGAGAGAAATACCCGCACAGCGGGTAATACTGGCCACCGGGTATAAACCGGTCAATCAGCTTTACCACCAGGCCCGGCGGCTGATGTCTTCAGTCCACGTCATCGGAGACGCCCTGAGGGTCAGGGGCTTTAAAAGCGCCATCCTGGAGGGACAGATGACAGCTTATATGATCTACCGGGAACAGGTCAAACCAAAACAGAGGGGCCAGAGTTCTTGAATCATGAAAATTTAAAAAATGAAAAACGGCGCATTTCAGCAATGATGAAATATGAGCGCCAGGCTTACCGGGCTGGCCATCAGATTATTGCCGGCATAGACGAGGTCGGGCGCGGGCCATTGGCAGGGCCGGTGGTGGCTGCGGCCGTGATTCTCCCGCCCCGTTTCTTCCTGGCCGGCATCGACGATTCCAAGCAGCTCTCCGCTGTAAAGCGCAGTCGTCTGGCTGCGGAGATAAAACAGCAGGCTATAGCCTGGACGGTTGCCAGTGTATATCCGTCCCGCCTGGATGAAGTCAATATACTAAACGCTACCCGTGAGGCCATGTGCCATTGCATCAAACACCTGTCACCCCGGCCGGATTTCCTGCTTATTGATGCCCTGCGCCTCAATAGTATAGCAATCGAACAGCTGCCATTGGTTAAAGGTGACAGCCTTAGCGCCTCCATCGCCTGCGCCTCTATTCTGGCCAAGGTTGAAAGGGATATGGCCATGGAGGGCTTCAACCAGCTTTATCCCGGCTATGGCCTGGCCAAGCACAAAGGGTATGCCACCCGCGAGCATATAGAGGCCTTATGTCGTCTGGGGCCCTGTGAAATACATCGAAGGAGTTTCGATCCCATTAAATCATGGTTCGCAGGAGGAAGCGATGTACAACAACCCGCTCTATTTGAACAGGACGATTCTTGATATCGCCTCATTGCCTGCGGACAAGGCCTTGGTATTTCATCAGGGCGAACTCCTGCAAGGCCTGGTGAAAGCCATACATACGGATGGCACGGTATTGTTGGCCTTGAAAGGGCGGGTGATCGAGGCGTCTGCCCGGATTCCGGTGGAGGTGGGGCAAAACCTGTTCCTGATGGTAGACCAGGCCGAAGCAGGCCGGGTCCGCCTGAAAATCATGACCCCGGCTGGCATTCAGCAAATTGAAGACCGGACTATTGCGGAGCGGCTGATGGAAATCGGGATTTCGCCGCAGGCCAAAGAGGCTCAAATGGCCAGACAGCTCCTAAGCTACAATCTGGGCATTAATCGCCACAACCTGGATATGATGAATAGAAGCACCGCCATGTTGGGCGAAGCCACCCCGGAGAATATCAACCTGGCCGCTTTTCAGCTGGCCCGCAATCTTCCCCAGCACCCGGCTGTCCTGCAGTCGCTGGCCCGGTATAGCAGTCCGGGTTCTGATGTCATCACCCTGATACAGGATGTGCTGCGGCTGGTCTCTGCCGATTATCCGGCTGAAGAGGCGCCTCAGCCGCAGAACAGGGCGGACAATCTTCCTCAAGCAGGGATAAAACCGGCCCACACTACTGCGGCTGCAATGCCCAAGCAGGAGCAAGCCCTCATAAGCAGCCCGTCAAGCCACCCGGCCGGCGACAAGCCCTACATGCCTGTAAACAGCGCCGTTGTTCATCCGCCGGCGGCGTCCGGGGATATCTTAAAGCAACTGCTGATTTTAGTACGCCAGCAATTGAATGCCTACCGCCTTGAAATCGGTGCTCCGGCTCCGGCCTTGTCTTCTCGCCTGGAGGATATGGTCCGCTCTCAGCCCGAGATGCTGCGGGGGTTGCTGGTGGCGGAAGATATGATGAATGAGGCCGAAAAATCCGGGGTTTATCGCCCCGGCTCCGCGGTGCTGAGCAGACTTGAGGCTTTAAGCCGCGAAATCATGGGACAGCAAGTAATCAACCTCCCCACTCCCGCTGTGACGGAGGAAGCCCCCCAGTGCTATTTCGCCTTGCCGGTGCAGATAGGAGAAGAAAGACGGCGCTGTGAAATCCACATCAGCGGTGAACCCGGCCAGTCCGGATTAAGGGAGCAAGAGCAGATCAATGTAGCGGTGTCATTGGACACTCCCGCACTTGGAGCGGTTTTGTTTCATGTAACCTGGCATAAGTCCAGATTTATGGAAATCCGCAGTGTGGTTGAAAGTCAAGCCAGTTATGATATCTTGCAGCTTTATCTGCCGGAACTTTATCGAGCACTTGAAAACCTGGGCTATACGGTGAGAGACTGCGGCATGAAGGTCAGCCCTCCCGGAGAGCCCGCCCAGAGCCTAAAAATAGTACCCCGCCCCCCGGAAAATCATGGCCCGGGCTGGCGGTCTAAAGTTGACATTAAGGTCTAGAAGGACTGGTGCTAGAAGAGAACGACCTTTTGATAACATTCCAGGAGTCTGAGATGAAAGAACAAGATCCCCCGGCCAGGGCAGTGGCCTTATCCTATGATCAGGACCGAGACCAGGCGCCGGTGGTGGTAGCCAAAGGTCAAGGCTTGATTGCCGAGCGTATTAAAGCCCTGGCAGCAGAACACAACATCCCTGTTCAGGAGAATCAAGTCCTGATAAAATATCTCATGGCTTTGCAGATCTATGAGGAGATACCGCCCGAGCTATACCAGGTGGTGGCGGAGATATTGGCCTTCATATATCGCATTGACCAGCGTTATTGACGGTGGTGACTATTATGGCAAATCCTCTGGGAAAAATGGGTGAAGATCTGGCCGTAAAATACCTGGAGAAAAAGGGCTATTGCATCGTGGAACGCAATTATCGCACCCCCTACGGGGAAGTCGATATTATCTGCTCCGACCGCGGTGAGCTGGTCTTTGTCGAAGTCAAAACACGGCGCTGCACCAGCTACGGCTCCCCTGAGGAGGCTGTCACCCGCCGTAAAAAAGAGCATATTAAAAAAACCGCTTTGTGTTACCTGGCCGGTTTGAACAGACCCTGCCGAAACATCCGCTTCGATGTGATCGCTATACTTATAGAGTCATCACCCGCCATCAATCACATTCAAAACGCCTTTTGACAAAACCATGGCAGATCTAAACCTTAAACCACAGGGGCTGAACGGTTTAAGGGCTGTGATGCCGTAAATACTAAGTTGAAAACAAGGAGTGAAAACAATGTCTTCGATCGGGGCTCACCTGGGAATCGGCAAGGGCTTAAAACACACCGCCGACGAAGCCGTGGCAATGAATCTGGAATGCCTGCAGATCTTCCTGCGCAATCCCCGCGGCAGCAAAGCCCGTCAATTAAAAGACAGCGAAGTGGCCTACTTCAAAGCGGCTCTGGCAAAGCACCGCATCCGCCCCCTGGCGGTGCATGTCACTTACATCTGCAATCCGGCGGCAGCAGATCCCGGCCTGTACGATCTGGCCCGAAGCATAATCGCGGAAGACCTGGAGCGCTCCGCGCAAATCGGGGCTGATTATCTGGTCATGCATCCCGGTTCATATACCACGAGCTCAGCAGAGCAAGGCCTGGAACGGGTGGGCATGATACTGAATCAGGTCCTCGGCCGGGATGAAAGCCGGGTAACCGTGCTCCTGGAAACAATGTCCGGGCAGGGGACCGAATTGGGAAGGGATTTTAATGAATTAAACGAAATACTAAAGATGATCAACCAAAGTGAGCGGGTCGGAATCTGTTTTGACACCTGCCACGCCTATGCTGCCGGTTATGACTGCAGCAGCCCGGCGGGATTAGAAGCCCTCCTTAAAGAGATCGACAATAGCTTTGGCAGGGAGCGCATCAAGCTTATCCATGCCAATGATTGCCTGTCAGCCCTGGGATCGCACCGCGATCGACATGCACATATCGGAGCAGGTTCTATCGGGGCCAGCGGGTTTAGGGAGATGTTTGCCCGCCCCTTCTGGGCCGATCTGCCGATGATCGTGGAAACACCGGCCGAAGGACTCTTGGAGGATATCAACAGATTAAAAAAGATGCGTCAACAGGAGCGGAGAGGATGATAGCACATGCTTGTATATGGTAAGGAACTGCGTGAAGAGATGAAAAAGTGCATTAAACAGCAAGCCATGCAATTGCCCCTGCAAATGGCAATATTAAAAATCGGAAATGACAAGGCCTCGCAGTCATATGTCAATGGACTGGTCAATTTCGGCAAAGAGGTGGGGATTCCGGTAAAAACCATCTACCTTGACGAGCACTGCACTCAGGCCGAGGCCCGGCAAATAATCATCGACTTGAACCATGATCCCGATATCACCGGCATCATGATACAGAAGCCCCTGCCGGCTCACATAGACGACAACAGCCTGCTGCACACTATCGACTATCACAAAGATGTGGAAGGCTTGCATTACTATAACCTTGGCAAACTGCTGGCCAAAGAACCCGGAGTCTGTCCGTCGACACCCAAGGCCATCATGACCATGCTTAGAGCCAATCAGGTTGATCTTACCGGCAAAAAAGTGACAATAGTGGGGCGCAGTACTATCGTGGGCAGTCCATTGGCGGTGATGATGACCGCCCAGGATGCCACGGTAACCCTGTGTCATACCCGGACCCGGCGCCTGGAACAGGAGACCAGGGCGGCTGATATAGTGGTAGCCGCAGTGGGAAAGGCCGACTTCATAACATCGGATATGGTCAGTGACGGCTGTATCATCATGGACGCCGGCATCAATGTTGATGACTCCGGGACTATACACGGAGACGTGCACCCGGAGGCCGCCGCCCGGGCCAGGATTGCCAGCGCAGTACCCGGAGGCATCGGGATGATCACTGTAGCTGAACTATTTGACAATCTGGTCACTTTAGGAGGGCAGCAAGGGGATCCCCAAATAAAGCAATCCGGGCCGGAGAATTAATTTCTATACAAATTGTTTTTGTTCCTAAAGCAGGATTTTGAAACTTATATCTAAAATACAAAGGTTATTGGAAGCAATGCGAGTGACCAATAGATAATGATAAGGAGAGGGGTATCTCATGAACGAAGAATTGCTAAAGAAAGGCTACGTACAGGTCTACACCGGTAACTGCAAAGGCAAAACCACCGCAGCATTGGGATTGGCATTCAGAGCTATGGGTAAGGGCTTGAAGACTTATGTGGGACAATTCATGAAAGGCGGGGAGTATGCCGAGTTAGAGTCCGCCAGGATGGTGAGCCCATATATCACTATTGAACAGTATGGGAAAAAGGGATTCATTAAACTTACCAACCCGCCCCCGCAGGAAGCGGTTGACCTGGCCAGTGAAGGGCTGGAAAAAGCTAAAAAGGCCATGGCCTCAGGGCAGTATGATATTATTGTCCTGGACGAAATCAATACCGCCAACTATTTCAATCTGATTCCCGTGGAGGCTATTCTGGAACTCATTAAAAACAAGCCCGATGGCATGGAATTAATCTTGACCGGCGGCCCTAAAGCGCATGATCGCGTCATCGAAGAGGCCGATCTGGTGACCCAGATGGTAGAAGTAAAGCATTACTATCAACAGGGAGTACCGGCCCGGGAGGGCATTGAAAAATAGCAATTAACCTCTATGGCATTTAAGGTCGGGGTAATGATTATATTCGCCCCGGCCTTCTTTATTTATTGATCTCTTTCAATACTTTAGCCGCTGGGCGGGGATAGTTTCTGGGATGAGCGGCGGGCAATCCGGTAGAATTACCAAGCTTTATTACGGTGTCATAAACCGGCAAGGACCAAGCGTATAAAGAAAAAGAAATATTCCCGCTGAAAGCGGGAACAAAAAGAATGGGATCATATGTTAGAGCTCTAAAAGAGCTATTCACCAAATAAAAAAACCATACCCGTATAAGGTATGGCTACCATGCCTGACCTGCAGACGACCTGAAAATCAGGCATTTGCAAGCATTACCAAACCACATCCAAGCATACCTAAATACGCCTGTCATGATTAAGCACAGCATAATAAACTCCTTTCCAAAAATACGGGGAGGCATAACCGTTTCCAGTTACACCCACAGGCCACCAGCCATAGCATTGCCTTAGACTGGGAAGCTCGGAGTTGTATGCGATTTTAACTTATTAAAATAATAACATAGCAGTCCGGATTAAGCCAGTATTTTTTATAACACCGCATTCATACTGAGCAGAAAATAAATAAGCATAGCCGCCAATAACAAAGTTAGACAACCGAAAAGTATGGCGGCTTTGTGATTCTTCCAAAAAGATCCTGATTTGTCCGACATGTCCCATCCCCCCCTGCTGGCCTTCCCCATCCAAGTTGGCCTGAACCCGTTACCTTATTGTATACAGGCGGAGGGGCTTCCTCCAAGTGTTTTCTTCAGCCGGCTACAGAGGAGTCAAATGCTTAATGGCGCCAGTATTTCCGATCCAGACTGCGATACTGTATGGCCTCGGCCAGGTGATGGGCCTGCACCCTTTCGCTTTGCTCCAAATCCGCAATAGTGCGGGCTACCTTTAAGACCCGGTCGTAAGCGCGGGCGCTCATACGCAGGTGCTTAAAGGCCATTTTCATCATGGTATCGGCCCGGGCGTCCAGCTGGCAAAACTGTTTTATCTCCTTGGGCCCCATCTTGGAGTTGAGCATCCCGGGCAGATGGTTGAAGCGCTCGGCCTGCACCTCTCTGGCTCTGACGATGGCCTCTCTCATCATGGCGGTACTCAAACCTGTGGAATTGTCTGTCAAATCTTCATAGTGTATGCGCGGCACCTCCAGGTGAATATCCATGCGATCCAATAATGGCCCGCTGACCCGGTTTAAATAACGCTGCACCTGCAGCGGGGTGCAGCGGCATTCAAGGTCTGACCCTAACAGGCCGCATTGGCAGGGATTCATAGAGGCGATCAAACAAAAGCTGGCAGGATAGGTGTAAGTGGCCTGGGCCCTGGCTACGGTGACGGCGCGGTCCTCCAGGGGCTGCCGCAAAGCTTCCAGGACGTCGCGGTTGAACTCTGGCATTTCATCCAGAAACAAGACCCCGTTAAGCGCCAGGCTGATTTCTCCGGGCCGGGGGATCTTGCCCCCGCCGATTATGCTGGCCGAAGAGGCGTTTTTATGAGGGCTCCTGAACGGCCGGGTCAATATGAGGGGCTGATCTGCGCTGAGCAGGTTAGCCACCGAATAAATACGGGTTGTTTCCAGGATTTCATCGCGGCTCATGGGAGGCAGGATGCCGGGGAAGCGGCGCGCCAGCATGGTCTTCCCGCCTCCCGGGGGGCCGATCATAAGGACATTATGCATTCCGGCAGCCGCAGTCAGGAGGGCTCTTTTGGCAGTCTCCTGGCCGCGCACCTCGGCAAAATCATGGCTTTCACGCTGGCTCCCCAGATTGTCCAGGCTTACCGTAGCGGTAGGGGTAATGGTCCGGTCGCCCTCCAGATACTCCCCGGCCTGTTTGAGGCTGGTTACCGGGATTATTGTGATGCCTCCGGTAACGGCTGCTTCAAGGCTGTTGGCTGTGGGAACCATAAATATGCTGCCGGCCGGATCCTGGGAGAGTTTCAGCGACATGGAAAGAATACCGGGGACGGGGCGCAGAGTTCCGTCCAAGGAGAGTTCGCCGGCCAGGTAAGTGTTGTCGGGCGGGGAGGTATTCAGCTGTGATGAGGCTAAGAGAATGCCGATAGCAATGGCCAGATCAAAATGGCTGCCTTCTTTTTTTAAATCAGCAGGGGCCAGATTAACGGTAATGCGCCGGTTAGGGAACTCGTAGCCCGAGTTTTTCACAGCGGCGCGCACCCTTTCCCGAGCTTCCTTGATGGCCACAGACGCCAGGCCGACCACATCAAAAGCCGGCAGTCCGGAGTGAATGTCCACTTCAACCTTGACAGGCAAGGCGTTAATGCCGGCCAGCACCAAAGTATTTACACTTGCAAGCATGTTCAAGACCTCGTTGTTCGGATAAATGGGATAAACTGGTTAGCAACAGTTTACCATATTTATCCATGGGCATAAGACATCTGCAAGAAAAATTTATCCTTCAACCCAACCGGGAAAACCGTATCACAGACGGTTTAATCTGCCTGCGAAGCATATCGTCCATACTGCCGGGCCTGTTTACAAGGACGGCAAACACGGTGAAGAGGACCTGCTGTAAATTTGCATGCGGAATATAAGGAGGGTATTATGAATGGCATATCGCGAAATTCTCTTGACGACTTTATGGTGATGTATGATGGAATAATGGTTTGCGGATTTCCCATCATTGCATGCGAAATAATCAATTTCTGTCTCCGCTGAACTTTACTGCCGCTTGATTCGTTAATTGCCTTAATGACCGCGGGGGGATGGGGGGCAAGCGCCCTCGTTCAAGATCAGCAATAAATCCGCAAAACGCTGCAGATGGTAGCGGGCCAGATTGCATCGGGTCCCATCGCCGATGGCGGCGCAGTCCATGTTGGCGGCCAGGGCCGCCCGGATGCCGGATTCGGCGTCTTCAACCACCAAACATTGCGGCGGGTCAATACCCAAACCGGCGCTGGCTTTTAAAAACACTTCCGGGTCAGGCTTGGAGCGGGTGATGTGGGTGCCGTCCGCTACAGCGTCAAAGTAATTTTCCAGTCCGAGCCGTTTTAAGATGTATGCGGCATTCTTGCTGGAGGAGCCTATGGCCATAAGAATCCCCCGGTCTCTTATCCGCTCCATGGTGTCTTTCACCTCGGGGTCCAGGTCGGCCGGCGACATGTTTTGCAGCAGACTGAGATAGAGTTCATTCTTTTTTTGGAGGTAATGATCCTTCTCCTTCTGACCAAGCCGGCGGGGGCAATACTCCAGAATGATCTCCAGGCTTTCAGCGCGGCTGATCCCGCGCAGGCGGTTATTGATGGTTTCGTCAAAATGTGCCCCGATTTTATCGGCTATCTGTTTCCAGGCCTGATAGTGATAGCGGTCGGTGTGGCAAATAACCCCGTCCAGGTCGAAAATAACCGCTTTATACTTCATGAAAAGACTCCCTTGGCCATACTGCCGGGCGGGCAACGGTAAGGGTGTCCGCCACAAGATACTCCCGGCCGTATACGAATATCTTTTTGGCACTGCCGCATTCCAGGGTGAGAATACATTCGTTTTCTTTAACGTGCACCATGATCCGGCTGTCTTCAATGCATATTTTGAAGCGGTAAGCCGTCCAGGCCCGGGGCAAAACCGGGGCCAGAAATATTCCGCTTTCTTTAAGCCGGAAGCCTCCGAAGCCATAAACAACGCCCATGTAATTATTGCCCATATTGGCGATATGAAGGCCATCCTGGGTATTATTGTGTTTGTCGTCCAGATCTAAGCGGGCGGTATCCTTAAAATAGGCAAAGGCCTTCTCGGTCATACCCAGGCGAGCCGCCATGATGCCAAATATGCCCCGGGAAAGCGAGGAATCATGGGTGGTGACTTTTTCATAAAAGTGGTGGGAATTAAGCATGGTTTCCTCGGATTGGGCGTCTTCCAGCAGAAAATGGGCCAGGACCGTATCGGCCTGTTTGCATACCTGGTGACGGTATAAATACAGGGGATGATAATTGAGCAGCAAAGGAAATTTATCCGGGGGAATCTCCTTGAGGTCCCAGGACTGCTTCTGTAGAAAAGAGTCGTCCTGGGGATTGATTTTCAGCTTTTCATCATAGGGCAGATACATATGGTCGGCGGCTTTTTTAAAAGCCTCGATTTCTTGCGGTCTTATTTGTATTTTTTGTTCCAGTTCATTCAAACCGCCGCTGCTTTTTAACAGATGATAAATTTTGACCGCCCAGTGCAAATGATATTGGGCCAGCACATTGGTATAATAATTGTTGTTTACGATGCAGGTATACTCGTCGGGACCGGTCACGCTGTTGATATGGAAGCGGCCCTGGTGGAAATTCCCCACCTCCAGCCATAAACGGGCGGTTTCCCAAATAATCTCGGCGCCCACCGCTCGCATAAACATGAGGTCTTTGGTCGCCAGATAATAAGCGATGATCGCATAGGCAATATCCCCATTGATATGGTACTGGGCGGAACCGGCCGGGAAAAAACCGGAGCATTCCCGGCCCATGATGGTTCGCCAGGGATAAAGCGCTCCGCTTTCATGTCCCAAAATGCGGGCGTTTTCCCGGGCCATATCCAGGGTGGCATAACGATAGGTGATCAGCTTTTTGGAAATATCGGGATTGGTGATGGTGAAAAAAGGTTGAATATATATTTCCGAATCCCAGAAGTATTGCCCCTCATAGCCGTCGCCGCTCAGTCCTTTGGGGGCGATATTGCTGTATTCATCCTTGCCTACCGATTGGATCAATTGATACAAGCTGAAACGGATGGCGTGATTCAACGGCTCGTCGCCGTCGATTTCGACCGCGCAATTGCTCCAGTATTCGCTCAAATAGGCGGCTTGCTTTTTATACAATTCTCCCAGATCAACCGCCAAAGCCTGTTTCATCTCTATTTCCGCCTGCCGCCGGCAATCGGGGTAGCGAATCGAATCGCAGAAGACCGCATATTTGATCAGCCTGATTTTTTGGCCCGGTTGGGCCCGGGTGACAAATTGGCAGATGGCATCGTGGTTGTCAATGATGAATTCTTGCTGGTGCTCCTGAAACAACTGATTTTTTACGCAACTGCAAACCTCCAGGCCTGATTTTGAAGTTCGGGAGGTGATATAAGAGGCGCCCTCTTTTATTTCGCAGTTTAACGGAATCAAATACTGGATGCATTCGTTGGCCAGGCGGGGATCGCAGGGATGAACATAATTTAAAACGGTTCCGTCATGCACCGATTCGATGACCGCTTTAGCGCAGAAATTCAAGGGCTCCACTTCATATTCGATGGTAAACAGGGGGAGCTGGTGAAAGGAAGCCATCCGGGTAACGGTCAGTCGGAGTTCTTTTCCCCGGGGTGAAAGCCAGCGGACATTTCTCACCGTTATCCCCCGGTCCATATCCAGGCTCAGCTGGCTGTCCAGAATGGTTCCCCTGAACATGCTGAATTCTTCGTCGTCGAAAGTTATCCTGATGGTTTGCGTGTTGGCTATGTTTAAAGTGGTTTGTTTTTCTTCCACCAGTCCGTACAATTTTTCAGATTGCGGCACTCTGGCGTAATCGTAAAACCCGTTGATGTATTGACTGGGGGTAACGTCATATCCCGGCGGATATCCTTCCTCCAGGTCGTAGCGCACGCCGATATATCCGTTGGCGTTATGAAAAAGAACCTCGTGGAGCTTCATATGATAGAGCCCCAGATTGAAATTTCCAACTTCGTATACAGCCGGTTTATTCTTCATAAAATCTCTACTCATCCTTACCCTTATTGCTGATGGCGGCCAATTTTTTCAGAATCCCGCGCATAGACTGCCAGGATTTGATATGATAGTTGGCATTGGTATTGCCGATGCCTACTTTGATCGCGAAAGAATCCGGCGGAAGGGACGCGAACAGATCTTCATCGGTATAATCGTCTCCCGCCCCCAGTATAAAATCAAAATTATTATGCTGAATAAACAACGAGGATACATATCCTTTGTTCACCCGGCCGTCTTTGATTTCCAGGACTTTGTTGCCTTCCTGAAGCCCCAGAGTGGTCGATTGGGTCAGCGACAGCAAGGCCTCTTTCATCTCGCTCAGCTTAATGGCGCTCATATCCGGATCACATTGGCGGTAATGCCAGGCCAGGGAATATTCTTTCTCCTCGATGAAGGAGCCGGGCATACGGTCGGTATATAATTCCAGTATATGACGGACCGAATCTTTCCATTCGTTGTCCAAAGACACGGTCATGGTCCACTCTTTTTGATCGCAACGCCGGATCCACAAGCCGTGGGAGGCTAAAAGATTCAAGTTCAGATCCCCCAGCCATTCCTCCATAATGTTTTTATCGCGGCCGGAAACAATCACCACCGTATTCTGCGGGTCATTGGCCAAATCCGCCAGCAGCAGCTTGAGCTCCTGATCCGGCCCGGCCTGTTCGGGAATGGTCTTAAACCCCACCAAAGTCCCGTCGTAATCCAAGAAAAGGACTCTGTTGCCCGCGCTTTGATAGGCTTGCTCTATTTTGTAAAAGTCTTTTTCGATATTCTCCGAAACACTCTGACCGTTGTCTTCCATGACATGATTCAAGGCGTTCAAAAATTCACTGGCCCAGAAGTTTACATTATAACGTTTTAAGCGTTGATGCATTTTTTTATTTCTGGTCCTAGCCTCATCCCCGGGCATCTCGAGCGCAGCTTTGATCCCCGAGGCAATGGCGTCATAATCATTGGCGTTGACGATCACCGCTTCTCCCAATTCGCTGGCCGCGCCGGCTGTTTCACTGATAACCAGCATGCCTTTGTAATCGGTTCTGGAGGCGATATATTCTTTGGCCACCAGATTCATGCCGTCTCTCAGCGGCGTTACCAGTAACACGTCGGCCCGTTTGTAAAAATAAATCAGGCTGTTTTGAGAGAAGGAACGAAAGAAAAACCAGATAGGCATCCAACTGAAGGTCCCAAACTCGCCGTTTATTTTGCTGACCAATTCTTCTATTTCTTTCAACAGCTCATCGTAAGAGCCCACCCCTTCCCGGGAAGGGGCTACCAGCAGATACAGCTTGATTTTTTCCCGATACTGCGGATATTTGAGCAGGAATTTGCGATAAGCTTTGATGCGTTCCGGAATGCCTTTGCTATAATCGAGCCGGTCTACCGATAAAATTATTTTGCTGCCTTTGACATTTTCAATAATGTCGCCGGTCTCCTGCTGAAATTTTTCCGGGTCGCATTCTCTGGCAAAATAATCATAATCGATGCCCATGGGGAAGGCGTCTACTTGCACGTATCGATCTTCATAACTGATTTTATTGAAATTATGATCGGAACCCAGCAGTCTGCGCACACTGCTCAAGAAGTGACGTACATAGTCGTAAGTGTGAAATCCGATTAAATCCGCGCCCAACAGGCCGCTCAGTATTTCTTCCCGCCATATCAGCAATCTGAAGATTTCAAAGGAAGGAAAAGGAATGTGCAGGAAAAACCCCACTTGCGACTGGGGGTATTTTTCTTTGATCATCTGGGGCAGCAGCATCAAATGATAATCATGCACCCAGATAATATCGTTTTCCTCGATAATCGGCTCCATGCTCTCCAAGAATTTTCGGTTCACGCTCTGGTAAGCTTCCCAAGCTTCATGGTCATACTCGGTTTTATTCTTGAAGTAGTGGAATAGCGGCCATATGGTTTTGTTGCAAAAGCCATGATAATACAAGCTGATATCCTGATCGGATAAAAAAACCGGCCGGCACTGATATTCTTCTTGGAGCCTTTTTTGTACATGGTCTTTTTCGCCGGAAGGCATATCTTCATCGGTTATTCCCAACCATCCGACCCACACGCTGCCCGCTTGCTGGTGATAATTCTTCAAACCGGTAGCAAGCCCGCCGATGCTGTTTTGAAACGCAAAACCGGCTGCGTTTCTCTGCACCGTTACCGGTAAACGATTGGAAACCAGAATCAATTTACTCATAGGCCTCTCCTCCCCGCCGGTTTCCTGAAGTCATTTTGCATAAAACGCCGAGCTTCAAAAAAACAAAACAGCCTGCTTGTTCAGGTTACTGACCGTTCCGGCAGATACCTGATATTGCCATTATTATTATAAATTATAACATAACTGCTTTTTTCCATCAGTAAGGCCTTGCTTGGGGTAGATAAAAAGCGGTCTGCGATGAGAAGGATGATACATATCCGGGCCTCTCAATTTGAGGTATTATTAGAAGGGAAAATGACCCCGGCAGTGTTGCCGGGAAACTTGATTAGATTTAATCTGAGGTGATATGTAGTGATATTGACTGAAGCAGGTCATTTAATGAACAAGCTGTATGCGTTGGGACCCGGCGAATACCGCACCTATCTTTGGGATGCGCCGCACCCGGCCCTGTTTGAGGGCGGGGTGGCTTTCGCAGGCAGGATATATGTGGAGGCAGTGCGGTCCGTTCTTGGCCGGCGCCAGCCTCAGTGGCTTTTTCTCACTCATGCCCATTGGGATCATTGCGGCGCGGCGGCTTACCTCAAAGAGGCCTTCCCGGATATGAAAATCGCAGCTTCACCCCGGGCGGTGCAGATCCTTAAACGGCCCAACGCCCTTAAACTCATTGCGCAATTGAACCAGGAGGCCGGGGAAGAAGTGCGGCTTTCCCCTGATTTTGCGGGATTACCATTAACCGACCGGCCTTTCCGGAGCTTTGCGGTAGACGTCGAAATCGACGACGGCCAGGTGCTGGAGCTGGGAAAAGGCTTTGCTGTGGAGGCGCTGGCAACTCCCGGACATACGCGCGACCATTTGAGTTATTATCTGCCCCATCAAAAAATACTCATGGTAGGAGAAACGGCCGGGATATTACGCCAAACCGGGGAGTTAAGCTGCGGATTTGTCTCTGATTACGAGGCTTATCTATCTTCGCTGCGGCGTTTGGCTTCGCTGCCGGTGGAGATGCTCTGTCAGGGACACCTTTTAGCGGTGGTGGGCAGAGCAGAGGTTAAGGCCTTTTTTGATCGTTCCATCGACGAGACCTTGCGTTTTAGAGATACCATATACCGGCTGCTCGACGAGGAAGCAGGTTCCATAGACGGGGTGGTGAGGCGGATGAAGAGCCGGTACTATGATTCCTTGCCAATGCCCAAACAACCGGAAGCTCCCTATTTGATAAATGCCACGGCCCAGGTGACGCATCTGGCCGCAAAAAAATTATGAATGTCTATAGGTGATTCATCTGCAGCCGTCGTTTACAAATTGCTAAAAAGTTCTCTCTTTGGGCAAAAGAATAGAGAGCTGCCCGCTGAGATATAACTGTATCAAAACGACGGCCAGAATCACCCCTATACCAATAAACCAAATTGCCCAGAAATATTTAAAAATGTGGGCGTGGCGTTCCTTGAAGGGGGTCTTGAGAGGCTCCTTTTTCTTTATCTCTGCTTTTTTTTCTTCTTTTAATGCCCGGCGTTCTTTTACTTTAGATTTGGACACCGCCATAACTCCTCTACCCTGGATTTTACATAGTTATATTTTTGACTTAATTTGAACCGAATGCAAGCATATTGTGATTATGATAATTCTGCATATTTTCGTTTCAGGCAGGGGAATTATATATTAGAACAAAAGCTCTTAATTTTTAAATAAAAGGAGGATAAAGCATGAAAGGGAATTGGATAGGCACTATCGTACGCTTCATTGTTTCTGCGATTGTTTTAATGTTGGTTGCTTATCTATTGCCGGGTATCAAAGTGGCAGGCTTTACTGGAGCACTAATTGCGGCCATTGTTATAGCAATTATAGGCTACATTGTAGAGTCTGTATTGGGTGACAAGGTTTCACCGCGTTCCAGAGGCCTGGTAGGATTTATCACTGCGGCCATAGTTATCTATGTGGCCCAGTTCATAATTCCCAACTGGTTGTCAGTGTCAGTACTGGGCGCTCTCCTGGCCGCGCTGGTAATCGGAATCGTGGATGCCGTGGTTCCTACGGAAATACGGTAGGACCGGATCAAGCAATTAAATGAAACTGTTGAAAATCGGGTCGGGGGTTCATCGACCTGATTTTTTATTGTATGGCTTGACCTCCCAATAGGGCCAGCAAATGGTGTCAGCAGCGCTTAAATAAGCAGATATTGCCCAAAGCGCACCGTGCGAAAAGGATTGCCAAGCTGAACAAAGACAAGTAAAATGTACTGAGACGAGTAGCGGTGTAACATGGATTTAGGCAGATTAGAGGTGTATTGATGTTTAACATCGGTCCCTGGGAACTAATACTTATTTTGGTAGTAGCTTTGATCGTGGTAGGCCCGGGCAAGCTTCCCGAGGTAGCCAAATCCCTGGGTAAAGCCACCCGGGAGTTCAAGAAAGCCACTACCGGGATAAAAAAGGAATTTGATGAAGCCATCAATTCAGTTGAAGAACCGGCCAGGCCGCCTAAAGCGGAGAGCCAGCCGATTCAGGAGAGTAAAGCCACTCCTGAAGAAGCCGTAGAGAAAAGCAAGGAATAAGCAGTCGGTTGCAAAGCAATTGAATAATACTCAAATCTTATCAAGAGTGGTTGAGGGACGGGCCCGATGAAACCCGGCAACCGCCTCCAGGGGGAGGTATGGTGCCAAATCCTGCAGGAGGCATACTCCTGAAAGATGAGAGAGCATAAACGGCCCTCTCCTTATAGAGGGTTTTTTAATTGGAAGCGCTTTTGATTCAAATATAAATTGAGGGAGGAATTTGTTATGGCTGCGTTGGATGTGTCTGCAAGATTAAAAGAGAGATGTTTAATAATGGATGGGGCTATGGGCACCATGTTGCAGAGGCACGGAATGCAGCCGGGCATGTGTCCTGAACTGTTCGGGGTCCAGCATCCCGAGATCCTGGCGGATATCCATTATCAATATGTGCAAGCCGGGGCTGACATCATTGAAACCAACAGTTTTGGCGCCAATTACTACAAACTGCAGGCTTACGGATTAGAAGACCGGGTGGAGGAATTAAACCTTGAGGCGGTTCGTATAGCCAAGCGGGCCAGTGCCGGCAAGGCCCTGGTGGCAGCCTCCATCGGCCCTGCCGGCAAGCTGTTGAAGCCGATGGGGACGCTTGATTTCGATGATCTGTACCGGGTTTATGCCCAGCAGATCACGGCCTGTGAAAAGGCCGGAGCCGACCTGATTTCGATTGAAACCATGACTGATATAGGCGAGATGCGCGCTGCGGTGATTGCAGCCCAAAGCTGCTCGGGGCTGCCGGTTATTGCCCATATGAGCTTTGAAAGCGGAGGGCGCACCATGATGGGCACCGATGCGAAGACCGCCCTGATCATCCTGGAGGCCTTAAGGCCGCTGGCCATAGGAGCCAACTGCTCCGGCGGCGCCCAAGACCTTTTGCCGGTGATTGCGGAGATGGGGCGCTTAAGCGATATTTTTCTTTCGGTCGAGCCCAATGCCGGGCTACCGGTATTGGTTGACGGGAAAACGTTCTTTCCCGATTCGCCTGATGAGATGGCTGAACAGGCGCTGCGCTTGCGCCAGGCCGGGGCCAATATAATCGGGGGCTGCTGCGGCACTACCCCGGAGCACATCCAGGCTATGGCAGCGGCCCTGCGGGGAATGACCCCGGTTAAAAGAACCGCCGCCAAAATCAGGGCGCTGGCCTCACGTTCCCGGACGGTGATGATCGGCCATAGCCAGGAATTGGCTTTTATCGGGGAACGCATCAATCCCACCGCCCGCAAGCGCCTGGCGCAAGACATCAAAGACGGTCACATGAACCTGGTGGTAGAGGAAGCCCGCCGGCAGGTGGAGAGCGGCGCTCCCATACTGGATGTCAATATGGGGGTTCCAGGCATAGATGAGGCTGAGGCTATGGCCAAAGCGGTTATGGAGATTCAGGCCGCGGTGGACCGGCCCCTCTCCATTGACTCCACCCATCCTGAAGCCATTGAGGCCGGGCTCAAGCAGTTTGTGGGCCGGCCCCTCATAAACTCCACCACAGCTGAATATAAGCAAATAGATGTTATACTGCCCCTGGCCAAAAAATACGGGGCGGCTGTTTTAGGACTGTGTCTGGACGAAAAAGGCATTCCCGCTAACGCTGACGAACGCCTGGAGCTGGCCGGAAGAATATACCAGCAAGCCCGGGCTTTGGGTTTGAGGGATGAAGATATCTACATCGACTGCCTGGTGACGACTGCGGGAGCGGAACAGTCACGGGTGATGGAAACTCTGAAAGCCCTGACGGCGGTTAAAAACCAGCTGGGACTGGGCACGGTCCTGGGGGTGAGCAATGTTTCCCACGGCCTGCCAGCCCGGGAAATCCTGACCTCCGCCTTCCTGGCCATGGCCTGGGCGGCGGGACTGGATCTCCCGATAATGAACCCGTTCGATGACAGAGTGCGGGATGTTACCAGGGCGGCTGCAGTGCTTTTGAATCAGGATCCGGGAGCCAAATCCTACATTGCTCATTTTCAGAACCGGACGGCTCCGTCACAGCCGGTCCGCCATCAAGTATGCCAGCGCTGCAATATACCCGAGTTGCTCCAGGCTGCTCCCGCGGCGCAACAGGCCGATACCGCGCAGCCGGAGGGATTGAGCCCGCTGGGCCGGGCAGTTCTGGAGGGCGATCAGCAAAGTATCATGGGGCTGCTGCAGGAAGCCCTGCAAAAAGACGATGCCATGAAAGTAGTCAACCAGGATCTCATTCCGGGTATTGAGGAAGCCGGCCTGCGCTACGACCGGAAGGTGTATTTCCTGCCCCAGTTGATGATGGCGGCGGAAACCATGAAAAAGGCCTTTACTTATTTAAAACCGCTGTTAAAAGATGAGGTGTTGGCATCCCGGAGCACGGTGGTATTGGCCACGGTCGAAGGCGATATCCACGATATCGGCAAAAATATTGTGGGCATCATGCTGGAGAACTATGGATTTAAGGTGATCGATCTGGGCAAGGACGTTCCCTCCGCCAGGATATTGGCTGAGGCTGAGCAGCAAAAGGCGGCTATCATCGGGCTGAGCGCTTTGATGACTACCACTATGCCGCGCATGGCCGAGGTCATCGCCGGGGTCAAAGAACGGCGGCTGAGCTGTAAAGTGATGGTGGGAGGCGCGGTTTTGACCAGGGAATATGCCGATTTGATCGGCGCTGATGGATTTGCAGCGGACGCCCGCCAGGCAATCGCGGTTGCCAATGGGCTGGTTGATATAAACTAAGGGGGAGGAGCTATGACCTGCAAGAAGACTTATGAGGAAATCAACGAAAAAATTCGCCGGGGAGAAGCGGTGGTTGTAACCGCTGAAGAAGTCATCGATGTGGTAGCGGAAAAAGGCTACGCTAAAGCAGCTCAGGAAATCGATGTGGTTACCACTGGAACCTTTGGCCCCATGTGCTCATCGGGGGTATTTATCAATTTCGGCCATTCCAAACCGCGCATACGCATGCAGAAAGTGTGGCTGAACGGGGTGGAGGCTTACGGAGGCATTGCCGCCGTTGACGCCTATCTGGGCGCGACCCAGGTGGCCGACAATGACCCGGAGAATAAAGTATACCCCGGGCGTTTTATGTATGGCGGGGGCCATGTCATCCATGACCTGGTGGCGGGAAAAGAAATCCGTCTGGAGGCTATTTCCTACGGCACCGATTGCTACCCTAACAAAAAGGTGGACACGGTAATCACCCTGGCTGATGTTAATGAAGCTTTCATGTTCAACCCCCGCAACGCTTATCAGAATTATAACTGTGCGGTGAATCTGGGGGATAAAAACATATATACCTATATGGGGGTTCTTAAACCCCGCCTGGGCAATGCGGCTTACTCGACCGCCGGCCAATTAAGCCCCTTGTTCAATGATCCCCATTATAGAACCACCGGTATCGGCACCCGCATCTTCCTGGGCGGCGGTGTAGGCTATGTGGCCTGGAATGGCACCCAGCACCATCCCAATGTGCCCCGGGGGGAAAATGGCGTACCTATGGCTACGGCCGGGACCCTCTCCCTGATAGGGGATCTGAAACAGATGGATCCCCACTGGTTGGTAGGTCTGAGTTATCTGGGCTATGGACCCACACTGGCGGTAGGGGTGGGCATCCCCATTCCCATCCTGGATGAGGAGATGCTGCGCTACACCGCGGTGAAGGATGAAGAAATCTTCTGCCCGGTGGTGGATTACCATCAGGGCTATCCTTACGGCAATCATACCGATCTGGGTTTTGTCAGCTTCAAAGACCTCAAGAGCGGCAAGGTTACAATAAACGGCCAGGAAGTGGTGACAACTCCCCAGTCCAGTTATCCCCGGGCCAGGCAAATAGCCGGCATTCTCAAAGCATGGATTCAGGCCGGCCAATTTGAACTGACCCAACCGGTGGCAGCCTTGCCGGGAGCTGACAGCCAGATAGACTTCAAATCACTTCCTGATCGCCAGCCCAACGGGGTTTTGTCCATGGTCAGGAACAGGAGGTAGACAGTTATGAAAAACAGAGTGGTATTGTATTTCTCGGCGGTACAGTCTGAACAGCCGATTATATATCAATTGATCAAGAATACCGATTTGATAGTGAATATACTCAAGGCCGACATCAACCCGCAAAAAGAAGGCTATCTGGTAGTGGAATTGGAAGGAGACAAACCCCATTATGAGGCGGGCATCAAATTCCTGGAAAACCTGGGAGTGATCGTGGAGCCCTTGAGCCAGACAGTGGTCTGGCACGACGAATTATGCATACAATGCGGGGCTTGTGCTTCATTTTGCCCTACCCAGGCATTGTCTATCGAACGCGAAAGCATGATCGTCTCCTTTGACAATTCCCGCTGCGTGGTCTGCGGCATGTGTCTGGAGTGCTGTCCCACCCTGGCCATAAAACTGCATTTTGAACTCAAGGAGGCTGTTTAGTTTATCTATGAAAGGTGAGCGGAGTTATGTACAGAGAGACTACCGCGACTGGCATGAAGGCCAGGATTTGAAATATTTTCAGGTGCGGGTCAAACAGAGCGACCTGGCTATCGGAGTGGATCTTAAAAACTACTCCGATAGCCTTTTGACTTTATGCCGCAATTATCTGATCAGGCTGCGCGGTGAACTGGAAGATTACATCAAGCTGCAGCCTCTGTTTCAAACTACCTTGCTCCCTATCGCCCTGCGCGGTGATGCTCCGGAAATCGCCCGGCGCATGGGCCTGGCCTCCGCACCGGCCAGAGTCGGCCCCATGGCGGCAGTTGCCGGAACCATAGCCGAGCTCATGGGGGAAAAGCTGGCCCCGCTTTGCCAGGAAGTCATCGTGGAAAACGGCGGAGATATTTATCTGAAGAGCAGTCAGGAGAGAATCGTGGCTGTATTTGCAGGCGAGTCCCGTTTCAGTTATCGTATTGGTATACGAATCGCCGGCAGCAAAGAAGGGGTGGGCATATGCACCTCCTCGGGAACAGTGGGCCACAGCTTGAGCCTGGGCAGAGCCGATGCGGTGGTCATCAGGGCTGATTCCGCAGCCCTGGCCGACGCCGTGGCCACCGGCGCAGGCAATATGGTGTCCTGCAAAGCTGATCTGATGAAGGCTGTGGATTTTGCCCGGGAAATACCCGGAGTAACCGGGGTATTAACCATAAAAGGCGATCAAATGGCAGCCTGGGGGCAGATGGAAATCATCCCGCTCCATCACTCCAAACCATAAAACCGATCGACAGACCGGCTCTATATGTATTGGCCCGGCCGGATAGAATTCGAATACTTCGGCAGGATTCGGATGGCAGTTGTTGAATTGTATATAAGTCGATGAATTTGAGGCAATGGGGTTGAAAGTCCCGGGGTTTGACCTGAGGGGATTTATCTAATATACAGTTATGCAGTGCCCTTTAACCCCGGCAGCGGCCCGGCCCGATTTGTTGCGGGTTTTAGAGTAACAGCTTCAGAATGGCTGCACCCATCCCGGATTCATCCCGGGGGCACACGAATTCTTTAAAGGAGACTAGAACAATGAATCCGGAGGCAGTGGTAAACTATCTGGTAGAGTGGCTGCGCAGCGAGGTGGCAGCGGCTGGAAAGAACGGGGTGGTACTCGGGGTAAGCGGCGGCGTGGATTCCGCGGTAGCGGCGCTGATTGCCAAAAGGGCTTTCCCCGGCCAGACGCAGGCCTTACTCTTACCCTGTGAAAGCAATCTGACCGACCTCTGGCATGGCCAGCTCCTGGCAGAACAAAACGACATTCCCTACCAAATCGTAGACCTTGATAATCCCTACCTGCTCCTGGTGGCCCAGTTTGAGGCCTATCTCAAAACGGATCGGGACTCGGGCCAACTGCTCAAGGCCAACATAAAACCGCGCCTGCGCATGCTGACACTGTACTATCTGGCTCAAGCCAGGAACTATCTGGTGGTGGGAACCAGCAACAAAAGCGAGATCAGCGTGGGCTACAGCACTAAATATGGCGACAGTGCGGTGGATTTGCAGATACTGGGCGACTTGCTGAAGAAAGACGTATTCGCCCTGGCCAGTTACCTGCAGGTGCCGGATGTCATTATAAATAAGCCGCCTTCCGGCGGGCTGTGGGTTGGACAGACCGATGAGGGGGAAATGGGGGTCACCTATAAGCAGTTAGACGCCTATCTGAGTACAGGCGAGGGTGATGAGGCGGTTATTGCCAAAATCGAGGCCATGATGAAAGCCAACCGGCACAAACAGCACCTGCCCCGGGTAGCAGTGCTGCCCGATGATTTGAAGCTGGACTGAAAGTGATTTACAACCAAACCGGGGAATTGAAGGGATGATGCTATGAATTCCAGGCAAAAGAGTGTATTGATTCGGGTTACGGTTGCCGTAATGGTATTCCTGTATGTGGCCTATGTGGCCAACAATTATGTCCTTAGCGGCCGCCTGCCCAGATTTGACTTTGCAGTCATCACCGGGTTTGTAGGCATTTATTTTATCTGGACCATCATCTCCGAGACCTTGTTATATCAGGATCCTGATGTATTCGTCACTGAGGACGATGATCAATGGTCTTACGCTTATCTGCAGTTGTCCTCGATGATAGCCCTTTTTTACGCCGCCATTGATTTCTTATCCACCCATTACACGCGTATTTCTGACCTGGAGCCCGGCATCATATATATAGGCGTAATTTTATTTGTAATCTCCTGTATCTATCGAGGCTGGGGCTTAAGGGCCATAGGGAAATATTTTAACCCCCGCATCGCGGTATATGAGGGGCATCAGCTTGTTACCAGCGGCCCTTATCGAAGCATTCGCCATCCTTTATACCTGGGGGTCTTCATAAGCTTGCTGGCCATTGATATGATTTTCAATTCCTGGGGGGCTTTATTGATTACGCTTCTCTTCACCCTGCCGGCCCTGGTCTATCGCATCAAGCTGGAGGAGGAGTTCATGTTGAAGTATTTTGGGGATCGATATAAAGAATATATGCAGAATAGCAAAAGGCTGATACCGGGACTCTGGTAGCATTCGGTTATTAAGGGGGTTTTATGTAATGTCAGGACACTCCAAATGGGCCAATATCAAACACAAGAAAGCGCGCTCCGATGAGAAACGCGGCAAGGAATTCACTAAAGTCGCCAAAGAGATCACAATTGCGGTCAAAAGCGGCGGAGGCGGCGATCCGGAAAGCAACGCCAAGCTGAAGCTGGCCATACAAAAAGCCAAAAGCATCAATATGCCCAATGAGAACATCACCCGGGCCATAAAGAAGGGCACCGGGGAGATACAGAGCGAGGCCATCGAAGAATTTTGCTATGAGGGTTATGCCCCGGCCGGAGTAGCGGTAATGCTGGACATTGCCACCGACAACCGCAACCGCACCGCACCTGATATCAGGCATTTATTCTCCAAGCATAACGGCAATCTGGGGGAAAGCGGCTGTGTATCCTGGATGTTCAAACGGGTGGGACTGATCAACGTTGACAAAGCCAATGCCCCGGATGAAGAAGAACTGATGCTTATGGCCCTGGAGTGCGGTGCTGATGATGTGCGCGACGAGGGCGACAGCTATGATATCATCACTGGCCAGGACAATTTTCTGGAGGTGAAGGAAGCCCTTGAAAATACGGGTATTGCCATAGCCGAGGCCGATTTAGACATGCTGCCGGAAACCCAGGTGGAAATCAGTGATGTGGATACCGCCCTGAAAATCATCAAGTTGATAGATCTTTTAGAGGATCATGACGATGTTCAAAAAGTATATACCAATATGAATCTCACCGAGGACGTTTTAGATAAACTGAGTTAATAATTCAGAAAACACCAGGGGACAGCCGCGCCGTCTTCCCGCCGGGAGGAGTGCACCTGTCCCTTATTATTTAGCCTGCGGTAACAGCGACCAGATTCCGGCGGGAGTAGGCCGGCGATTCTGTGGCGTTTATCACCTTGGCAGCCCTCTCAAAAAACAGCACATCCGGGCTGATTGCGCCCTGGTCAACCCACATGATATAGCGCTGTTCTTAAGACCCCGGTTATAAGCATATCCGAAAGCGGCCAAGGCAGGGGTATAATTTTGCATAATTTGGCAATAATAAGTCGCAGAGGTGATAAACCATGCGGCATAAGGGAATAATTGCTCTGGTTGTGGCAGCCTTGCTCCTGGGGGTGGGATTGGGATTTTTTCTCACCGGCGGGCAGCCCTTTAATAAACTGGTTAATGAACGCAAGCCGATAGTTGAGGTTGAGCCGGTACAGAGCAGGGTGGACAACAACACCCAGGTGATCTACGAGCGGGAATATCAGCAATGCGGCCATGTGGTCATTTCTGAGTTTCCCAATGCTATAGAATTGATCGGCAAAACCGTGGATGAAATCCGGCAGCTGTACAATGAACAGAACGGCTATATGGTTAAAATCGAAGGCAACACCATCACCTTGCGGCAGCTGGTCGGCGACTGGTGCCCGCAGGACTACGAGAAGACCCGGATAAAGGAATATCAGGGGCGTCTGGCCGTTTACAAGGGGCCGGATGCGGCTCATGACGAACTCTTAAGGGTTACGACCATCAGAATAGATGTCTTGCCGGGGGAAATTGTAGCTGCCATTCGCAATGGCCAGTATGAATTTGCGAATGAAGCCATGTTAAACGACGCCCTGGATAGCCTCGACGAATATATGTAAAGGTCCCCGAACACAAGTTTGCTTATGCTAAGGCCGGTTATCTGGCCTTAGTCTTTATTTTCTGGGCTATTTACTCATGGCACTGGAAAACAATATCAAGTATCATAAATGTATCTATGGGGTAAGGAAGTCGCTTTTATGAGGGTTTTAGGACTTGACCCGGGGACTGCCCGCACCGGCTACGGGGCGGTCGAATACCGCGGCGGGCGCATGCGCCTGCTGAACTATGGCTTGATCACCACCGCTGCGGATATGGAGATGCCCCGGCGCTTGCTGTCGATCAACGGGGAATTGACTCAGCTGATTGAGGATATTCAGCCCGATGCGGTAGCGGTAGAACAGATCTACTATCACAAAAATGCCAAAACCGTAATTACGGTGGCTCAGAGCCGCGGAGTGATTTTACTGACCAGTGCCCAGGCCGGACTCTGTATAGCCGAATACACCCCGCTGCAGGTCAAACAGGCGGTGGTCGGATACGGCGGAGCTGATAAAAAGCAGGTGCAGTACATGGTGCAGAAGCTGCTGGCCCTCAAAGAAACGCCGCAGCCGGATGATGCTGCAGATGCCTTGGCCGCGGCCATCTGCCACCTGCACTTCCACCGCTTATCCAATTTATATAAGGCTTAGGCTATGGAAATTCGCAGGCAAAGGTGGCTTGTTTATGATTGCTTTTGTTAAGGGTATTTTGCACAACCTCAGAGGGGATCTGGCTGTAATCGACGTGAACGGCCTGGGCTATGAAATCAACATCCACCCGCGTGCGCTGAACGGGCTGCCCCAGTGCGGGCAGCCGGTTATGCTCCACACGCATCTGGCGGTTTCCGAGAATGAATTCAAGCTGTACGGGTTTCTGGATCAGGCCGAACTGGATCTGTTCCGGCTCCTCTTGTCCATATCCGGCATCGGCGCTAAAGCCGCTCTCAACGTGCTCGGCCATATGGAACCGGCCCGGTTCTACCAGGCCATCGCCAGTCAGGACGAAAAGGCTTTGCTGGCGATTTCCGGGGTGGGCAAAAAGAGCGCCCAGCGCTTATTATTTGAATTGAAAGACAAGGTGCCTGCCGAACTGGCTTTGACCCCGACGCCATCCGAGAGCCCCCTGCCCTTCAGCGAAGTTATGGAGGCTTTGGAGGCCCTGGGATACAACCGCAGCGAGGTTTTTCCCGAGTTGATGGAGTTGAAAAACCAGGGGCTGTTAGGCCGGGAAGTAGCCCATAATGTCAAGCTGGTGCTGAAGAAGAAAGCCCAACAGCTTAAGAAATAGGAGGGAGGCAGGACATGCGGGATGAGCGCTTAATATCGCCTCACTTTATCGGGGAAGAGGATCATCAAGAGAATACCTCCCTGAGGCCTTTGCGACTGGCGGACTATATCGGGCAGAGCAAGGTCAAAGGCAACATACAGGTATTTATCGAGGCTGCCCGGGGGCGGGCGGAAAGCATAGACCATATCCTCTTGAGCGGGCCTCCGGGTCTGGGCAAGACCACCCTGGCCACTATCATAGCCAATGAACTGGGCAAATCGATCCGCAAAACCTCGGGCCCGGCTATCGAACGTCCCGGAGACCTGGCGGCGATTCTAACCAACCTGGAGCCGGGTGAGATCCTGTTTATCGATGAGATACACCGCTTAAACCGTACTGTGGAAGAGATCATGTATCCGGCTATGGAGGATTACACGATCGATATAGTTATCGGCAAGGGGCCCGGGGCCAGGACACTGTGCCTGGATTTGCCTCCTTTCACCCTGATAGGCGCCACCACCCGTCCAGGCCTCTTGAGTTCACCCTTAAGGGACCGGTTCGGCATCAACTGCCGCTTGGACTTTTATAATGAAAATGACCTTTTGTTGATCATCGAGCGGGCGGCTGTGATTATGGGCCTGCGTATAGACCAGAAGGGCGCCCGGGAGATCGCCCGCCGGGCCAGGGGCACGCCGCGCATCGCCAATCGCTTGCTGCGCCGGGTATGGGATTTTGCCCTGGTGAAAGGCGACGGGGTGATAAGCCTGAGATTGGCTCAAATGGCCTTGAGCAGCCTGGAAATCGATGAATGCGGCCTGGACAACGTGGACAGAATGATACTGGAAGCCCTGATCAATAAATTCGGGGGAGGCCCGGTGGGCCTGGAAACACTGGCTGCCGTGGTGTCAGAAGAAGGAGATACCTTAAGCGATGTCTACGAACCATACCTGATTAAACTGGGATTGATACAAAAGACCCCGCGGGGGCGCGTGGCTACGGAGAATGCCTACAAGCATCTGGGTTATCCTTTAAATCCGGCCTGGAAATCTGACCTTTTTAACCTTGGCGCTGACGCGCCTGATGATGGCGAGTAATGGAGTGAATTATGGACAAAGTACTCTTGCATACCTGTTGTGGGCCCTGTGCCACCGTTCCCCTTCCCGCCCTCAGAAAAGAGGGTTTTGATGTGCGGGGCTATTTTTACAATCCCAACATTCACCCTTTTACTGAATATGCCAAACGCCTGGAGGCTTTGCAGGAGTATGCCCGGCAGCAGGGGCTCAAACTGATCGGCGAGGAGCCTTACAACCCGGTGGATTATTTCCACCACATTACTTTCCGGGAACAGAAGCGCTGCCAGTTATGCTATCAGATCCGCCTGCACAAGACCGCACAGATGGCCCGCTCCGGCAAGTTCGATTATTTCTCGACCTCGCTTCTGGTCAGCCCCTTTCAAAAGCATGACCTCATCAAGGAGGCCGGGGAGATGGCTGCTGAAAAATATGGGGTCCCCTTCCTGTACCGGGACTTCCGCAGCGACTATAAAGAGACCGTCAGCCGCTCCAAGGAGGCCGGGCTTTACCGGCAGCAGTACTGCGGATGCCTGTACAGCGAACAGGAGCGCTATGCCTCTGCGAAACGGAAGAAGGAGGACCCAAAATCATGAATGGTATGGATAGTATCGCCAGGCTCCTCATCACCATGGGGGCGTTAATTCTCCTGGCAGGGCTGGGATTATTGCTGATGAGCAAGCTGGGCGGAGAGGGATTTCGCATCCCCGGTGATTTTGTGATCCGCCGCGGCAATTTCACCCTCTACTTTCCGCTGGCTACCGGCTTGATTCTGAGCTTGATCCTGACCGTCCTGTTAAATCTGTTTTTGAGGAGATAATATCCATGTCAGTGGATGACAACAGCCCCTATTATGATTTAGCGCAGTATCATTATGACCTGCCGCCGGAGCTGATTGCGCAGTATCCGGCCGAACCGCGGGATGCTTCCCGTCTCCTGGTGGTGGAAGGCAAAGGCGGGGCGATGCATGACCGCTATTTTAAAGAGCTGGCAGACTACCTGCATCCCGGCGATGTACTGGTCTTAAATGACACCAAAGTCATTCCCGCCCGGCTCTTGGGAGTAAAAGAGAGCGGGGGGCAGGTGGAGATATTGCTCCTGCGCAAACAGGGCCCGGAATGGGAAGCCCTGGTAAGGCCGGCCCGCCGCCTGCGTCCCGGATACCGCATACTCTTCCCCGGGTTTGAAGAGGCTGAGGCAGTCATCACCGCCGAGCTTGGTTTTCCCGGAGGGAGGCGGCTGGTCTTAAACCATTGTGATGAGGATGGGTTTATTGCCCGGGCGGGGCATATCCCGTTGCCGCCGTATATAGAGCGCAGTGACGAGTCAGGTGATGCGGAGCGCTACCAGACCATCTATGCCAGACACAGCGGTTCGGCAGCCGCGCCTACGGCCGGCCTGCACTTTACCACAACCCTGCTGGAGGAGATAAAGGCCCAGGGAGTTCAGATAGCCACGGTGGTATTGCATGTGGGATTGGGGACTTTCCGCCCGGTCAGCTGCGCCGATATTCGCCAGCACCAGATGCACAGCGAGTTTTACCAGGTGAGCGCCGAAACAGCATCCCTGCTCAATCGGGCCCGGGAAAAGGGGGGGAGGATCACCGCGGTAGGCACTACCGTGGTGCGCACCCTGGAGACCATTTATGATAAAGACCGGGGTTATCGGGCCGGGCAGGGGGAAACCGACTGTTTCCTCTACCCTGGTTACGATTTTAATGCCATTGACCAGCTGATAACCAATTTTCACCTGCCCGGATCTTCACTGCTGATGCTGGTATCGGCCTTTTTGGGGGTGGAAAAGACCAGACAGGCCTATCAGCACGCCATTAAGGAAAAGTATCGCTTCTTCAGTTATGGAGACGCGATGTTGATTTGCTGAAAAGTATGTGGTTTGTCTTGAACGGATAAATTTACAAGTACAGTTGAGGTGCTATGATGTTTACAATAGAGAAGAATGATCCCTTATGCCGGGCCCGGACGGGCTGCTTGAAAACCGGGCATATAAATGCCGAGACTCCGGTGTTTATGCCGGTGGGAACCCAGGCCACGGTCAAGACTCTGACCCCGGACGATCTTTATCAGATCGGGGCCTCCATAATATTGTCAAACACCTACCACCTTTACCTGCGCCCCGGTGAGCAGCTGATTGCACGGGCCGGCGGACTGCACAGCTTTATGAACTGGGAGCGAGGGGTATTGACCGACAGCGGCGGGTTTCAGGTTTTCAGCCTCAGTGCCATGCGCAAGATCAGTGACCAAGGAGTGGAGTTTCAGTCCCACATCGATGGATCCGCCCACTTTCTCACCCCTGAGAAGGTAATGCAGATCCAGATGGATTTGGGGGCCGATATCGCCATGTGCTTCGATGAATGCGCCCCCTATCCCTGCAATTACGAGGAAGCCCGGCAGGCGGTGGAACGTACCACGCTATGGGCCAGGAGGTGCCGGGAAGCACACCATTCCGACCGGCAGATATTATTTGGCATCGTGCAGGGCAATGTTTTCCCTGATTTGCGTCTAAAGAGCGCCCAGGATTTGCTGGCCCTGGACTTCCCAGGCTATGCCATCGGGGGTCTCAGTGTAGGCGAATCCAAAAAGGAGATGTATGAGACCATACAAGCCATGGACAGCCTGCTGCCCCGGGAACGCCCGCGCTACCTGATGGGCGTGGGTGCGCCGGAGGATCTGCTGGAGGGGATACGGCACGGCATAGATATGTTCGACTGCGTCTTACCCACCCGCTTAGCCCGCCATGGCAGCGCCTATACCCGCCAGGGCCGGATTACCGTGCGCAACCGGGAATATGCCGAGGATTTTCTGCCCCTGGATCCAGACTGCGGCTGTGCGGTCTGTAAAGGTTTCAGCCGCGCCTATATCAGGCATCTGGTTAAAGCCGGTGAAATGCTGGCCCACCGGCTGATCACTTACCATAACGTGCATTTTCTGGTGAACCTGATGAAAGAAGCCCGCCAGGCTATCCGGGCAGGCCGATATATGGACTTTTACCACCAGTTTTTAACTGTTTATCAAATATCTTAGAGGATTTTAGCTTTAAGTCGCGAATTTAACTTAAGTTGATCAAATTTAAGGGGTGATATCGAATGCCACTGGACAATTCCGTACTAACCTTGGTTCTCTATTTTGGCGGGTTTATTGCGATTTTTTGGGTGTTTATCATACAACCTCGCAAAAAGCAGGAGAAGCGTCATAAAGAACTGTTGGAATCCCTCAAAAGGGGCGAGAAGGTTGTGACCATCGGCGGCATAAGGGGGGAAGTAGCCCGCATAAAAGACAAGACCGTCATGATCAGAGTTAATGACAACATAGAGATCGAGTTTTTGAAAACCGCGGTAGCCTACCGCGTCGATGAGGCAGAATAATCATGCTCGAAGTCGCCGACCTTTATCGCCACCCCCTGGTGAAGGGCTTTATCAAGCAGGGGAATAAGCATCTGGAAGCGATTGGCTACACTGATCACGGCCAGGTCCATGTTAAAGTGGTGTCGCGGCTCAGCCGGGAAATCTTGCTTAAATTGAAATACCCGGAGCGCATGGCCGATTTGGCAGCGATTGCCGGATATCTGCATGACATCGGCAATGTCATCAGCCGCAACGGGCATAGTCAGGCCGGAGCCCTGATCGCCTGGGAGCTGCTCAATCGTATGCAAATGCCGGAAGATGAAATCTCTGTCATCTGTGCGGCTATCGGCAATCATGACGAAGGCAGCGGTCAACCGGTAAACGCGGTGGCTGCGGCCTTGATCCTGGCTGACAAGTCGCATGTACACCGCAACCGGGTCAGGAACCATGATGTCGCCACCTTCGATATTCATGACCGGGTCAATTACGCTGTAGAGTATTCTATTGTGAATATCGATGAAGAGGAACAGCTCATCTCCATGGTGATGGCTATAGACACCGCTATCTGCCCAGTGATGGAGTATTTCGAGATTTTCCTGAGCCGCATGCTGTTGTGCCGCCGGGCCGCTGATTTTCTGGGCTGCGAATTCGAACTCATTATAAATGGAGCCAAGCTGATCTAAGTAAAGTTGTGGAGGAATGCATTAGTGAACCGAAACTTAAGTATTGCCATAAGTGCAGTGATTGTGATCGCCCTGGGTCTGGCTGTATTTTTCCTGCAGAAGCCCCTGGTAAACAACCTGGATCTGGGCTTGGATTTAAGGGGCGGCCTGCGGGTGGTATTACAGGCCCAGGAAAAGCCGGGTGAACCGATCACTGATGACACCATTCAAAAAGCCGTAGGCATCATACGCGACCGCGTGGACAGCCTGGGGGTCAGAGAGACCAGCCTGTATCCACAGGGAAAAGACCGGGTGGTTATCGAGATCGCCGGGGAAGATGATCCTGAGGCCGCCGTAGATATACTCAAAAACGTAGCCCAGTTGGAGTTTCAGGATGAGCAGGGCAATGTTCTGGTAAGCGGCAAGAATTTGACTGATGCCCAGGCCCGGGTCAACCCCAACACCCAGGAGGCCTATGTAGAACTCAAGTTTGACAAAGAAGGCGCCGATCTGTTTGCCCAGGCCACTACCGCTAATGTAGGCAAACCGCTGGTGATCGTATTGGACGGCAAGCCCATCAGCGCCCCCATCGTCAACCAGGCCATAACCGACGGCAATGCTATCATCGAAGGCAATTTCGACGCCAAGGAAGCCCAGGATTTAGCAGTATTGCTGCGTTCCGGAGCCCTGCCGGTCAGCTTCAATGTTCTGGAAAAGCGCTCTATCGGCCCCAGCCTGGGTGCGGATTCGCTGGAAAAGAGCCTAAAAGCCGGCATGATCGGCATACTGGCCGTTTTCCTCTTTATGCTGGGCTATTACCGGCTGCCGGGTTTGATTGCCGACATCTCCATTGTCTTATACGGGCTGCTGGTCTTGGGGAGCATGGTCCTGCTCAATGCGGTCCTGACCCTGCCGGGTATCGCCGCCTTCGTGCTGTCCATCGGTATGGCGGTGGATGCCAATATCATCATCTATGAGCGCATAAAGGAGGAGATCAGGTGGGGCAAGACTTTGCAAGCGGCTATAGACGCCGGTTTTAAACGCGCCTTCTGGACCATATTCGACTCCAACCTCACCACTTTGATGGTCACGGTAGTCTTGATGTATTTTGGCACCGGCTCGGTAAAAGGCTTTGCTGTTACCCTCTCCATCGGGTTGATAATCAACATGTTTACCGCTCTGACCTTTACCCGTTATTTGCTGGGTCTGGCCTCTAATCTTACCAAGAACACCAAGCTATACGGGGTATAAGGAGGGGATTGCAATGATTATTGAACGCAGGAAAATTTTCTACATCATATCTTTAATATTGATTATTCCGGGAATAGCTTCCCTTTTTCTCAATGGACTCAACCTGGGGATCGACTTTAGAGGCGGATCCATCGTGCATGTGAAAATGGCTGCCGACGTAAGCGCCCCGGAGGTGCGGGAAGCCCTGGTGCCGGTAGGACTGGAACAATCCGAGGTGCAGAAGAACATTGATAACACCTATTTTATCCGCACCAGCGAACTGGATCAGGAACAGACCAAAGCTTTGATCAATGCCTTAGAGACCAGGTTTGGCGAGGTGGAATTGATGAGCGCCGAGAGCGTCGGGGCTACCATAGGCCGGGAACTGGGCCTCAACGCACTCATGGCATTGGGGATAGGCCTGGTCTTGATGCTGGTCTACATCTCCTTCCGCTTTGAATGGACTTTCGGAGTGGCGGCGGTTCTGGCCCTGATGCACAACGTCTTGGTGGTAGTGGGTGTATTCTCCATATTTCAGTGGGAAATTAATTCGCCCTTTATCGCCTCTATTCTGACTGTGGTCGGTTTTACCCTCAACGACACCATTGTCGTGTTTGACCGGGTTCGGGAAAACATGCGCAGCACCAAAAAGCCGGATTATTTGACACTGTTAAACAAGAGCATCTTGCAGGTGCTAAATCGATCCATCAATACGGTGTTGACAGCCGTTATGACCCTGGTGGCCTTGCTGATTCTGGGCGGCGCCACCCTCAAATTCTTTGTGGCAGCCATGCTGATCGGTTTTGTGGTGGGGGCTTATAGCTCTATTTGCATTGCCAGCCCCCTGTGGTACGAGATCAAAAAGGCGGCTTAGACGAAATCCGTTGACAGGACAAGTCTTTGTCCCCTATACTAGACCTTAATAACAACATCACTGCGTTTAGTCAGGCTTTTAGCCGGGCTCATTGAGCAGCGGAAATCCGCGGGACTTCATAATATGAAGTCCCGTTTTTTTAACGGAGGGTGGGCTGTGGACACACAGATCAAGACCAGAGCAGCAATAATATCCGTTATAAGCAACCTGTTCCTGATGACCGCCAAATTCGTCGCCGGCGTCTTGAGCGGTTCCATAAGCGTCATCTCTGAAGCTATTCATTCCGGCAATGACCTGGTAGCCGCGGTTATTGCCCTTTTTGCGGTGAAAGAATCGTCCAAACCCCCGGACGAGGAGCATCCCTTTGGCCACGGAAAAATCGAAAATATATCCGGGACTATTGAAGCCCTGCTGATCTTCGTGGCGGCAGCCCTGATTATCAAAGAGGCCATAGAAAAGATCAGATTTGGCGGAGAAACCATGGAGCCCACCTGGGGCCTGGTTATAATGGGGGTATCGACCGTCCTCAATCTGGTAGTTTCAAATTACCTGCTGAAAACCGGCCGGGAACACCATTCCATTGCCCTGGAAGCGGACGGCATGCACTTGCGCACCGATGTCTATACCTCCTTAGGCGTATTTATCGGGCTCTTGCTGATAAAAATAACCGGACTGCAGATCATAGACCCTATTGCCGCCATCGTCGTAGCCGGTTTGATTGTTAAAGCCGCCTATGACCTGACCCGGAAGGCTTTTGTGCCCCTTTTGGATACCTCCCTGGAAGAGCATCACCTGCAGGAGGTGCAGTACGTTTTGGCCGAACACCATTACCTCTATGTGGAATACCATGACCTGCGCACGCGCCGTGCCGGGCGCGAAGCCCATATCGACCTGCATCTGGTCATAGACGCCCGAACCAGCGTGCAGGAGGCCCATGACCTGTGTGACAGCATAGAAAAATCCATTGGCGAGCGGGTGCCGTTTTCATCGGTGCTTATCCATGTGGAGCCTGATGCTGAGATCAAAACCATTGCTGGAGCAGCAGGAAGGCAGGAATTTTGACAAAAAGAACGAAAATATATGCTCAAGGAAATGAAAAAACAGCGAAATGGGGTAGGAAGGATGCAGGTTTATTTAATAGGAGCGGTGCTTTTTCTGGCGGCTATGTTAACCTTTATCTTTCAGAATCCTGCTGCCGTAGAGATTCATTTCATCACCTGGAGCACACCGCAGATATCTCTGGCCTTGGTGGTTTTAGTGGCGGCTTTGGGCGGCGCTTTAATCACTTTTTTGCTTGACAGCGTGAGGTATTTCAAGATTGCGCGCACCATTAAAGAACTTCGTAACAACAACGGCACATTACAAAAGCAAATCCAGGATCTCCAGGCGCAAAAGGATAAGTTGGAAAAAGATGCGGCAAGCCCTACCGGGGTCACACCGTAAGACTTGAGCAGCAATCGAGGACGGTTTTCCAGGGGGACGGTTCAACCGTTCCCCTGTGTTCTGTGTCCGGATTGGGGCAGGCTCAACCATCACACTTGCCTCGAACCGTCAATATGATGATTGTATGTTGTATATCCGCGGGCCTTTTATTGACCCTTAACGACAGGAAATGATACAATGTTCACGATTTAGTGATTGGGGAGCTGAAGAGTTTGCATCTGACAGGCACCATGAGGATAAATGGATTTGGCAACTTGGAAATTGGCGGGGTAGATGCCACCAAATTGGTGGAGCAGTATCAAACTCCGCTGTGGGTTATAGATGAAACCGGCTTTAGGGAGAATTGCCGGGCTTTCCGCAACGCTTTCCGGGTGTCGGGCGATACCCTGGTACTGTATGCCAGCAAGGCTTTATGCAATACCGCCCTGTGCAAAATAGTGAATGAGGAAGGGCTGGGGCTGGACGTAGTTTCCGGCGGGGAATTGTTCACGGCTATGAATGCGGGCTTCCCTATGGAAAAGGTCTATTTTCACGGCAACAACAAATCGCCTGGCGAGCTGGAAATGGCGGTTGCGCTTGGAGTAGGGCGCGTGGTGGTCGACAACTTCCAGGAACTAAAAACCCTAAACCAGATCTGCCAGGGGCTGCAGGTAAAACAGGACATATTGCTGCGCATCACCCCGGGGGTGGAAGCCCATACCCACGAATTTATCAAAACCGGCCAGATCGATTCCAAATTCGGTTTCACCCTGCCCGGCGGGCAGGCTATGGAAGCGGTGCAGGCTGCTCTGGGATGCGGTGCGCTTAAACTTGTAGGACTGCACTGCCACATCGGATCACAGATATTTGAAATGGAGTCCTTCGAACACGCCGCCGAACTGATGATGCATTTCATGGCTGACGTTAAGGAACTTACCGGGCATGAATTCCAGGAACTCGATATCGGGGGCGGTTTCGGCATATATTATTTTCCCGGGGATGAGCCCAGAAAACCGGATGACTGGGCGCAGGCAGTGACTAAAGCGGTGCAGTCTAAAGCTGACCAATATGGCCTGAAGAAGCCGCGGATCATAGTAGAGCCGGGCCGGGCTATTGTCGGCCCTGCCGGTATCACCCTTTATACGGTCGGTTCCAGTAAAGAGGTGCCGGGGATTCGCAAATACATCGCTGTGGACGGAGGCATGACCGATAATCCCCGCCCTGCCCTGTACGGCAGCAAATACCTGGCAATGGTAGCCAATAAGGCTGTTCAGGAGGCCACAGAACAGGTCTCTATTGCAGGTAAATGCTGCGAATCAGGAGATATGCTGATCTGGGATGCCAGACTGGCCCCGGTTGAGAGCGGAGATATAGTGGCGGTTTTTGCTACCGGAGCCTACAATTATGCCATGTCCAGCAACTACAACCGCATTCCCCGGCCGGCCATGATTTTGGTCAAAGACGGCAAGTCCCATTTGATCCTCAAGCGGGAAACCTATCAAGATATAGTCAGAAATGACCTGGTGCCCGACTACCTTAAATAATATTTTCATCTGATACCGGAATAATGTTATAAATGAGATTTTTAGGCAGACCCGAGACTCCTTCAGCCGCTATGGCTGAAGGAGTCTTTTGGAGTCTGGAGTCACGGGTGAGTCCCCCTGATTGCGCCCCCGAAAAGGCTGCGGCTTCCCTGCGGTGCGTGTAATAGGGAGTTGTGATATAATGCATATATCTTGGGAAGGAAAGTTATGGAATGGAGATTATTGTATCACATACCGCCCTCGATTTTGACGGGCTGGCTGCCATGGTTGCCGCCAATCTGCTCTACCCCCAGGCGGTCAAGGTATTTTCCGGAACACTGTCACCCAATGTCAAACGCTTTATGGGCCTGTACAAAGACCTGATCGACATTGAGCAGCCTAATGATATAGACTTTGAAGCGGTTACAAAAATGATTGTGGTTGATACGGCCAATGCCAGCCGGCTGGATCAGTTGAAGGCGTTAGCCGCTCAGCCCGGGGTTGCTATAAAGATATACGATCATCATCCCCCCATGCCGGATGATTTGCGGGGGGAGAGCCGCCAGATACAAATGCTGGGGGCGACAACCACCATCCTGGTAGAGGAGATCATGGCCCGGGGGGTGGATATAAACGCCTTTGAAGCCACTATACTGGCTTTGGGCATTTACGAAGATACCGGCAGCCTGTTATTCAGTTCCACCACCGCCCGGGATGTTAAAGCGGCCGCATTCCTGCTGGAAAAGGGCGCCAATCTCAGTGTGGTAGCCGGTTTCATCGATCAGCCCTTATCACGCAATCAGCGCCGCTTGATGCAGGAATTGCTGAATGGCACCATGCGCTACCATATCAAGGACTACGATATCGTTCTGGCCAGCTGCCACAGTCGGGAATTTGTCAGCTTGGTGACTGTAACCGAACGATTATTGACCATTGAAAATTGTGACGCCGTTTTTGTGATAGCCAGCCAGGCCGGGAAAATTAATATCATCGGGCGCAGCCGCACCGTCAATATACCGGTCAACGAAATCCTGGGGATATTCAAGGGACGCGGCCACAGCAAGGCGGCTTCAGCCAGCCTGAAGGGACAGGATGACAGCAATATCATCCCCCTCCTTCTGGAAGCCCTCAAAGAGAAAACAAGAGCCCCGCTGGTTGCCGCCGATATCATGTCTTCTCCGGTAAAAACGGTTTCAGTCCATGTGACCATGGAAGAAGCCGGCAAGACTATGCTGCGTTACGGGCATACCGGCATGCCGGTAATGGACGGCAATCAAATGGTAGGTCTGATATCACGCCGTGATGTTGACAAAGCCCGCCAGCATAATCTGGGTCATGCGCCCGTGAAGGGCTTCATGAGCGCCCGGGTGATCACCGCCCGGCCGGATACACCGGTGAACGAGATTCAGAAGGCCATGATCAGCCATGATATCGGCCGGGTGCCGGTACTGGACGATGAAGCCAATATTGTGGGGATTGTATCCCGTACCGACGTCTTGCGCACTTTGCACGGCGACGACTATCCTGAGGACTACGAGATTTTATATACTGCGGCTTACAATAATGAAGAAAGCTGTTTGCACCTGATGAAAGAGCAGCTGCCCTCACAGATTATGACTATTCTGGAGCGTATCGGACAGGTGGCGGAAAATGCAGACTGCCAGGTTTATCTGGTAGGCGGGCTGGTGCGTGATCTGTTTCTCCGCGTGCCTAACTTTGACGTGGACCTGGTGGTGGAAGGAGATGGGCCGACTTTCGCCAATTTATTGGGTGAGGCTCTGCCCGCCCGGGTCAGGGTGCATCAGCGCTTCAAGACCGCCGTTGTGGTCATGGCGGATGGCTTTAAAATAGATGTGGCCACCGCCCGGGCGGAATATTATGAGTTCCCGGCCGCCCTTCCTCAGGTGCAGCGCTCCTCTATCAAGGAAGACCTGTACCGGCGCGACTTCACCATCAACACTCTGGCGATTGCCCTTAACCCTGACCACTTCGGGGAATTGATCGATTTCTTCGGGGGGCGGCGCGATATCGAAGAGGGTTTGATCCGCATTCTCTATAATCTGAGCTTTGTGGAAGACCCCACCCGTATCATTCGCGCCATCCGTTTTGAACAGCGCTACCGCTTTACCATGGAAGCGGACACTCTGCGCTTTGCCCGGGATGCCATCGAACGCCGCATGCTGGGGCATTTGTCCTATGGACGCATCCTCAATGAACTGATCCTGATTCTGGGTGAAAAAGACCCCTTGCCAGCCTTGAAACGTATGCAGGAAATCGGGGTATGGGCTTATGTATTCCCGGAGATCGATCTGGACAGGCTGAATTGGAACGATATGCGGCGCATCAGAATACTGCTGGGCTGGTGGCAGGAGCGCTATCATATCACCGGGGTGCAGGACTGGCTTGTTTACCTCATGGCGTTTCTGTCCACTCTGAGCCGCGAGGCCGCACTTCTGGCGGTTTCGCGCTATCCGCTTCCCAAAGCGGCCCTGCGCTGCATAGATGAATCCTTCCTGGCGCCGCAATTGGCCAGGGCTTATCAAGACAACCGGGATATTCCCCTTAGCACTATCGACAGCGACCTGACCAGCTGGAGCTGGGAGGGTATCATATATTTGCTGTTGTGCGTAAAAGACGAAGCCGCATGGGAAAAGCTGGTTTGCTACCTGGATCAGAAGGAACGGGTCAAGGTGAGTATTGACGGCCAAACCCTGATAGACCTGGGTATTCGGCCGGGACCGGTATTCAGCCAAATGTTCTCTGAGCTTTATAAGCTGAAATTGGACGGATTAATAAAAGACTCCCATGATGAATTGGAAACAGTCAGACAGTGGCTGAAGGAGGAACGATTTACCAATGAATTCCCTGGTTGATTTAATCATATATCTGCCCGCTATTCTCATCGCGATTACCTTTCATGAGTATGCCCACGGGCGGGTGGCCTATGCCCTGGGAGACGACACCCCGCGCCTGCAGGGCCGGCTCACCGTCAATCCCCTGCCCCATATCGACTGGATCGGATTTGCCATGCTTTTTATCTTCCATTTCGGGTGGGCCAAACCGGTACAGGTCAATCCCTATAATTTCAAGCATATCTCCATTAAACAGGGCATGATGCTGGTATCCCTGGCCGGGCCGGGCATGAATCTGCTGCTGGCCTTTTTGGCTTTAATTTTGATGCGTATCTTGATCCCTTTTCAGAGCAGTGAAACCGTTGTCATTAGTCTGCAATTACTGCAACCGCTGGTAAGCATAAATATTATTTTGGCGGCCTTTAATCTCATTCCCCTGCCGCCCCTGGATGGATCCAAGATCTTAGCCGGGATTTTGCCGGACAGCGGTGCTCGTTTAATGTATGGCCTGGAACAATACGGATTCGTCATCCTTATGCTCTTGATTATTACCGGAATGGCGTCAAAGATTTTTATGCCCATTGCCAACTTTTTGTATAAATTACTGGCCTCTATGGTGATTTTTTAAGGGGAGATAAGCCATGTCCTATGTGGTGGCACTGGAGGCTTTTCACGGGCCTCTGGACCTTTTGCTGTATTTGATTGAAGAGAGTCAGCTGGATATCTACGACATCCCCATCGCCCGGATAACCGATCAGTACCTGGCTTATCTGGCCGATACCGGCGACTGGGATCTGGATCGCCTGGGTGACTTTCTGGTGATGGCTTCATATCTGCTGCAGCTCAAGAGCCGGATGCTCCTGCCCAAGAACCCCTTGAAGCCTCAGCAAGCCGAGGAAAGCGAAGCAGATCCCCGCGAGGAGCTGGTGCAAAAACTGCTGTCCTACAAACGCTACCGGCAGGTGGCCCATTACCTGGCCAGGCGCGAGCAGGGGGAAGTGGAGCGGATATTCTATCGCCAGGCTGATGAAGTCCGGCCTGAGGAAGAGCTGGTGGCCGATGTTAAATCCCTGGTGTCGGCTTATAAGGCTTTGCGCGATCAGATCAAGCACAGCCAGCACCAGGTGGAAATACCGAGCGGAGATGTGAATATAGACCTCAAAATGAAGCAGCTGATGGCCATGCTGACCCAAAAACGGCACAGGGGCATGGCCTTCGGCGAATTACTGAAAACGGCTGCCAATCGCAAGGAGCTGCTGGGTTATTTCCTGGCCTTGCTGGAGCTGCTGCGGCAGCGCCGGGTGCGGGCGGTGCAGCCTGATCACAAATCCGATATTAGAATTTATCTGCAGGCAGGGATCAGCCATGTTGATGCGTGATGAAGTGAAAGCCGCCGCCGAAGCCATACTGTTTACGCGATCTGAAGCGGTGCCGTTAGAGGAACTGGTGGAAATTCTCGATGTGGGTTTGCTGGATTTGAAACCCATTATGCAAGAACTGCTTTTGCAGTATAATCAAGAAAAACGGGGCATACAAATTGTGGAGGTAGAAGGTGCTTATCTGATGTGCACCCGGCCCGAGTTCGCCGGCTTATTGGCCGGGCTGCACCCGCCCTTGCGCAAAAGATTGTCGACCGCCGCCCTGGAGACTCTGGCGGTAATCGCCTATCAGCAGCCCGTCACCCGCGCACAGATCGAAGCCATACGCGGGGTAAAGATCGACCGCATTATCACTATGCTGCTGGACAGGAATTTGATCGAGGAAGCCGGACATAAGACGGCGCCGGGCAAACCCGTATTGTATCAGACCGCCCCGGAATTCCTGAAGGTTTTCGGCCTGGCCAGCCTAAATGATCTGCCCGTTTTAGAGGAGGATATCCCCGATGTCTGAAAAATCCATGGAAGAACAGGTTAAGATAAAATCTCAGCAAGCCCGTAAATTAGCCAGGTATATGAGCAGCACCGCCGACCTGGTGGAAAATCAGATCCTCAAAGCCCAGGAACGGGGGGACTTTGACAACCTCAACGGCCACGGCAAACCGGTGCGCTTTGATGAAAACCCTTATGAACCGCCTGAATTGAGGATGGTATTTAAGATCCTGAAAGACAATGATTGCGCCCCTTACTGGATTGAGCTGGGCAAAGAAATCGATGCCGATTTCGAAAAGCACCGCGGGGGAGTGGAGAACTTCCGCAAGTATGCCGCCATGTTCTATAGCTCCAAACGCAACCAGCAGGCCCAGGAACGCTTCGAAAAACGCAAAGAGTCCATGTATTTCGAAGAGCGGGTCCGGCTGGAGCAGATCCACAAAAAAATCCTGGACTACAATCTGATGTGCCCCACCTTCCGCCTGGGACGTGAAAACATCGTGGTAGAAGAACTGATGCTGGAGGTTATCACCAGCATGGAGGCTTACATAAAGACCCTTCGCCAGGCCTTACGATAATTGCATAAAGACGCCCAGCCCGGGAATAATATGGTAAAACGGGAGATTATCCATGTGGTATCTCATCCTGGCAGCTGCGTTATTGGCCGGGCTGGCCGCATTCATGCGGCTTCCCTACACTGTCGATGTGCAATTTGTGTTCGAGGCTCAGCCGCCTTCTTTAGACATCAATATCAAATCCAAACTGAGTCAATTTAATAGCAATCATCATCTTCAAGCCGAGGAATTGGGCAAGGCCATTCTCACCGCGGGTGCGGGCAATTCATCTCCGGCCAAGCGCTTTTTGATGAGTCAGTTTCTGAAACAACTGGGGGTGCAGAAAGTCACCTGGAGAAGCTGGCTGGGATTGGACGATGCCATGCTGACCGCTATAGGCAGCGGCGCGTTGTGGGCTCTGAAAGGAGCGGTGATAAATTATTTAAGCCGCGTCAGTGTAATCAGAGCCTTTCAATTAGAAGTTAACCCGGATTTTTGCGCATTTCGCTGCTCTTCCCAGCTGGATTGCATATTCAAAATACGCCTGGTGCATTATATCTATATAATCACCTGGATGAGGTTCAAAGCGAAGGGAGAATAAATATGGACGAAGGGCATCAGTATCAACAGCAAGGCAATAGCCATCCCATTGAAGGCTTGATGAAAACCGCCATGCAGAGCATTAAGGAAATGGTGGACGTCAACACCGTAGTCGGCGATGCCGTTGAGGCCAACGATGGCAGTGTAATCATCCCGATTTCGCAGGTTGCCTGTGGATTTGCCGCCGGCGGTGGCGATTACGAAACCCAGGGGGGACAGCAGCAAAGCGAAAAACCGTTTGCCGGCGGCAGCGGCGCCGGTGTTTCGGTTAAACCCATCGGCTTTTTGGTAGTGCGCAGCAATGATGTCAGGCTGCTCTCCACCAGCGGTAATCATGTTGCGGAAAGGGCCTTGGATCTGATGCCGCAGTTTGTGGACAAGATTCAGCAGCTCTTCCAGAACCGCGGCTCGGAACAAAAACCGCCTGAGACTGTGCAATAACGAACCTTGACGGACGCAACTGGGTGACGGGGTGACAATTGGGACAATCTCAATTGTCACCCCGTCGCCACGCCCATTTAAGTCGTCCTAAGGCAGAAAACCGACAGACTCATCAAAAACGGTTAGATTCTCCAGTCCCTGCGGGGTGACTACCAGAGTGTTCTCAAGGCCGACCGCTCCGTCGGGAAACACAAATTTGGGCTCCAGCGCCAAGACCATGCCTTCCTGCAGCGGGGCCTGATAACCGCGTGCCATAACCGGCAGCTCATCTAATTCTATTCCAATACCGTGGGCTATGAATGCCACTGATTCGGGATACCCCATAAAATGGTCTCTTAAACCGTTTCTATGGGCGATCTGCACGGCGGCCTCGTAAACATCGGCACAGCAAACACCCGGTTTGGACATTTCTTTGACCGCCGCCTGGATTTCGGCAGCCACTGCGTAGGCTTTGGTCAGATGGGGCTTAAGCTTGCCGATGCAGAATATCCTGGCCTGATCCACCATGTATCCGTCTTTGACTCCCACATAATCAACCATAACAGGTTCATCCCGGATAATTATCTTATATCCAGAACCTTGCGGAAAAGATGGATTCAAGCCGCTTCCTCCGGTCGGTCCGTCAAAAAAGCTGGGGACCGCCAGATTCCAACCCGACATCAGATGACCATAGACGATTTCCGCATTAAAGCCGCGCATACGTATAAAACACTGATGACCGCCCTGCCGATACAGCGCTTCCAGCTTGCTGGCAAACTCGATTTCCGGAATCCCTTCGTGCAAAAACTCCTTTACATGAGAGAACATTTGGAAATTGAGCTGCGCGGCTTCCCTGATCAAATCAATTTCATAAGGGGATTTTACCCCTCTGACCTGGCGTATAAGGCCGCTTATATCGACTATTTGCACTCCTGCCAGCAGTTTCTGATAAAAGAACAGCAGATTAGCGGGAATAACGTCAAGCTCAAACCCGATACGTTTAGGTTTATGCCCCAACAAGGCTTCCACGGTTGCGGACATCTCTTTGACATTGGGGGAATCCCTGATATATTTGAGCTTCGATTCGCGGGTAGCCCGCACATAATTCTTTTTGACCAGCAATACGGGCTCTCCCTCGGTGGGGATAAACAGGTGAGAGCGTTGAATTGTACCTGCAAAATAGAACAGGTCGGCATTTTGAATAATAATGGCGCCATCCAGGTCGTGATTTCTCATTGCTTCCTGCAGTCGAATGGTACGGCTTTCCAACTCGGCACGAGGCGTTACGCGCTGTGGCTGATAAATCATTGACTATCCCTCCTCCATTTTGAGGCAGTATAGCAAATAGGAAAGCAACGGGTTTCCCCGTCCCTTAACAATTAAACTAATTAATACTTGTTGGAAAAAATGGCGGTGATTTAATACCTGCAATTTCGGCAACAAAAACATAAAGAGGTTTAACATTTCTGATCGTTAGGTGGGTATTCTCACATGATGGGTGCGCTTTTGGGTTGCATAAGTGGTTATTTATTGCGCTTGTTTTGTATGATCAAAAACAATTTAGCGGCTGTCTCAGGGGGGATGGCCTGCAAACCCCGCTCATATTTGGAGAGAGTCTGCCGGCTCAGGCCTACTGCCCGGGCCAGTTCTTGCTGATGTATACCTGATTTATGGCGGTAATCTTTGATCAGAAAAGGATATTTGCATAAGTTTTCGGCTGATTTTGGCGTGGGAAAAGTGCCGATATTACCACTGTTCTGAACTGAAATGCCCGGCTGTATTTGCCACAGGCTTTCTGACAATTGCACTGAAATGGGGGTGTCCAACCAGGTCTTAAAATAGCCTTTGGTCCGCGTTGCAGGCTCCAGCTCCGATACTGCCTGCAATGCGCCGCATTGCATTAAACGGTCGTGGGCTTTGATGAAGCTGTCAATGGTATGGCCGGGATTGCGCTGGTTGACCAGGGAGCCGCAAAACTGCAGGATTCTCCTCGGGGTGGCCCGGGGCAGTTTGCCTCTCTTGCCGGCGATACTGCCTATAATAGTCCAGTAGGAGCCGATTTTCTTGGTGTTTGCGTCATGATAGGGGCTAAGTTGAAGTATCGAACGATGGAAATAGCCGATCCAGCGCACTGAGTCCCGGTTGAGAAAGTAGCCCAAGGCCTGACCGCATCGAACCCCAAACTCGATCCAGCGCCGCGAGCCCTGGCGGTGTTCCACATCAACAATATCCAGCAGGCGGTCCGCGTTTTGTCCGCCAAATACCATGGTATTGCCGCGTTTATAATCCTTCCAGGTCATGCTCAGCCGCAAATCGGCAATATACGAGACATGTTTCCTCAAGTCTTCCATGAGGGTGCTTTTGCGCCCGTTGCGAAGGTTTACCCCGCGCTTGCCGGCAATGTCTTCTAGAGATATCCAGGCAATATCTTTGCCGGGGTTGTGAAGCCGGGCGATTTCGGACAGGAGAATGATGAACACATCGCCGGTCTCAACAGATAAGCCGGACACGTTTTTTCTCAACTGCTGCGCAATTATAAAACCGGGTCTGGCCAGGCGTGGACTCATAAAGATCTTGCCATAATCAATTGCCCTGATGCCGGGAGGCATTTCGTAAAAAATGTAAATGCGTCCGTCCTTGGCTTCATAACTGAAGAGCGGGGAGCCGTAAAGGCCCGTGCCCCATAAGCCGCCGGGACCTGAGTAAAGGGAGCGCAATGCGGCCTGAACCAGGGGATTGATGGGGATGGCCAGGGCTTGCGAGTCCGGCGCCCCTTTGGAGACGATTCTGTCCAATCCAAGCTGCCTCCTCAAAGAAAATAGTTTATCTCTGATTCTATTTTACATGCTTTGACATGCCGTTTTAGGTCCGAAATCCCGGTTATCATTCACTTTTCTTCAACCAGGGCTTTAACATGTTTGCATCATAAGTGCAAAAACCTGTAGCAAGCGGGAACGGTGCGGCGTCCAGTTCTATTTTGCCGCATATGGACATAACCCTTTTACAAAAAGCGTTGAGGGGGATGTCCCGTGCTCAATCTGATCTGGTTGTTTCTGCTGGTCTCCGGCATTTTGGTCGCTGCCTGGCACGGCAACATTGAGGTGGTCACCTCAGCGGCCTTGCAGGCTGCTCGTGATGCGGTTGAGGTGTGCCTAAACCTGGTGGGGATTATGGCCCTGTGGCTGGGTATTATGAAAATCGCCGAGTCCGGAGGCCTGGTCAACGCCCTGGCCCGATTGCTCAGGCCTTTGATGGTGTGGCTGTTTCCCAGCGTGCCGCCTGACCACCCTGCCATGGGAGCCATTATTTTGAACCTCAGCGCCAATGTGCTGGGGCTGGGCAATGCCGCTACTCCTTTCGGAATGAAAGCCATGCAGCACTTGGACCAGATTAATCCCCGGCCCGGGGTGGCCTCGGAGGCTATGTGCACCTTTCTGGCCATGAACACTTCCTGCATCACTCTCTTGCCGGCTACCATTATCGGGGTCAGGGCGTCTTTTAACTCGGCCAATCCCACTGAGATCGTAGGCCCCTGTATTCTGGCCACCGCCTCCGCCATGGTAGTAGGCATGAGCGTGGATTACTGGTTCCGGCGCCGCAATCGACGCCGCAGGAGATAGGGCCATGCTGGTTAATGTGTTAAACGTCATTTCGCAATGGGCTATCCCTCTGCTCTTGCTCATCATTCCGCTTTATGGCTTCATCAAAAAAGTGCCTGTTTATGAAAAGTTTGTGGAAGGCGCTGAGGAGGGCTTTCGAACCGCTGTAAGAATCATCCCATTTCTGGTGGGGATGATGGTGGCTATTTCAGTCTTTCGCGCTTCCGGAGCCATGATGGTTTTAGGCAGCCTCTTAAAACCAATCACCGATTTGATCGCCGCCCCGGCTGAAATCATGCCTCTGGCTATTATGCGCCCGCTGTCCGGGAGCGCAGTTCTGGGCATGGCCGCCGAATTGATGAAGTTTCACGGGCCGGACTCATTTATAGGACGGCTGGCTTCAATTATGCAGGGCACCACCGATACCACCTTTTTTGTGCTCACGGTTTACTTTGGCTCCATCGGCGTCACCCGCTATCGCTATTCGGTTGTTTCCGGTCTGAGCGCGGATATAACCGGATTCCTGGTCTCTTTGTATTTATGCCACCGGCTATTTGGATAAACTAACAGCGCAAGGCATAGTGATAAATGGCCCTATACCCTAAAATCGCAGGGTCAGGGATTGGGCAAATTTATCATTATGCCTCAGATGAAGCATGGTTTCTGTCCCGAATTATGGTAGAATCAAACATGACATTGCGAAAATTGTAACAGGAGGGACCGCCATGAAAAGTGACATCGAAATCGCGCAGGAGACCCATATGAAGCCGATAACAGATGTTGCAGCGTCATTGGGATTAACTGATGATGACATCGAGCTTTACGGCAAGTACAAAGCCAAAGTCGCCTTGCCGGTTTGGGAGCGCATCAAAGACCGGCCGTCAGGCAAACTGGTATTGGTAACCGCCATCACCCCCACCCCGGCCGGAGAAGGCAAAACCACTACTACGGTAGGTCTGGGACAGGCTTTGAATAGAGTGGGCAAAAAGGCCGTCATCGGGCTGCGAGAGCCCTCACTGGGGCCGAGCTTCGGCATCAAGGGCGGCGCGGCCGGAGGAGGATACAGCCAGGTGGTCCCCATGGAAGACATCAACCTGCATTTTACCGGAGACATCCATGCCGTAACCACCGCCCACAATCTGCTGGCAGCTATGCTGGACAACCACCTTCATCAGGGCAACAGCCTGGGCATTGATCCCCGCCAGGTGGTCTTGCGCCGGGCCATGGATTTGAATGAACGGGCCTTGCGCAACATAGTGCTGGGACTGGGCGGTAAGATCAACGGCGTGCCCCGGGAATCTGGTTTTGATATCAGCGTGGCCTCAGAAGTGATGGCAGCTTTATGTTTGGCCACCGACCTCATGGATCTGAAAGAACGTTTCAAACGCATCGTAGTTGCCTATACATATGACGGCCAGCCGGTTACCGCCAACGACCTCAAAGCGGCCGGCTCCATGACCCTCTTGATGAAAGATGCCATCAAGCCGAACCTGGTACAGACCCTGGAAGGCACCCCGGCCTTTATACATGGCGGGCCGTTTGCCAACATCGCCCACGGCGCCAACAGCATCATCGCCACCCGCATGGGGATGAAACTGGGCGACTATATGGTTACTGAGGCCGGTTTCGGGGCTGATTTGGGGGCGGAGAAATTCTTCGACATCGTGTGCCGATACGGTGAGATGAAGCCAGACGCGGTAGTAGTGGTGGCGTCGGTGAGGGCTTTGAAAAACCACGGCGGAGTTGGCAAAGAACAGCTGTCCCGCCCCAACTTGCAGGCGGTGGAAACGGGCTTTGCCAATCTGGAAAAACAACTGGAGAACATCAAAAAATTCGGGGTACCGCCGGTAGTGGCTTTAAACGAATTCCCCACCGATACTGCGGAAGAAACCGCATACATTGTCAGCCGCTGCCAGGGAATGGGCGTAGAGGTTGCACTGTCCCGGGTCTGGGCCGAGGGCGGCGCCGGTGGTGAAGAACTGGCCCACAAAGTGATCAGGGCTGCCGAAGGGCCGAGTGATTTTCGCTTTTTATATCCGCTGCAGCTTGCGGTGAAGGAAAAAATAGCAGCAATTTGCCAGGAGATTTACGGTGCGGATGGGGTGACCTACAGCAGCGAAGCCAATCGGGTCATCGCCACCCTGGAGAATCTTGGTTATGGGTTATTGCCCATCTGCATTGCCAAAACCCAATATTCACTGTCAGATAACCCGGACTTAAAGGGGAGGCCGCAGGGCTTCAGGGTAAATGTGCGTGAGGTGCGGCTGTCGGCCGGAGCGGGCTTTATTGTCGCCATAGCCGGAAATATTATGACCATGCCCGGCCTGGGCAAAACCCCGGCTGCGGAAAACATAGACATTAAGGAAAACGGTGAAATCGTAGGGCTCTTTTAAATTCTTGCGGGGACGGCAGGCTGTGTAAAAATTTCGAAATTGAAAACCTGATTCTCGAAAGTGGGATGCGGGCGGGATATACAGTCAATAAACTAGCCTCCGTCCCCAATAACGGCTAAAAATCAGCTATAAGTGGGGCGGCTGAAAACCGCAAAATAGTTTTCACACAAGCCGCATAGGAGGGTCTGAATAGTGGAACGTAGACCGATAGATAAGGAAAAAATCGAGCAAGCGGTATTGATGATTCTGGAGGCGATGGGAGAAAACCCGCAGCGGGAAGGCCTGCTGGATACGCCTAAAAGAGTGGCCCGCATGTACGAAGAGATCTTTGCCGGCTGTGACCAGGACCCGCGCGAGTTTCTGCAGGTGTCTTTTACTGAATATCATGATGAATTAGTCCTGGTCAAAGACATCCCCCTTTATTCCATGTGTGAGCATCATCTTCTGCCCTTTTACGGCAAAGCGCATGTAGCTTACATTCCCAAGGGAGGCCGCGTGGTGGGGATCAGCAAGCTGGCCCGGGTGGCGGATGCCTACGCCCGGCGTCCCCAGTTGCAGGAACGGCTGACCTCGCAGATCGCCGACTGTATTTATGAAACCGTCAAACCCTTCGGAGTAGCTGTGGTGATACAGGCCGAGCATATGTGCATGACCATGCGCGGAGTGCGCAAGCCCGGGGCTTTAACTGTCACTTCAGCAGTGCGGGGGCTTTTCGAGACCCGCGCCCAAACCCGCAACGAGCTGCTGTCCCTGATTCTAAACGATTAGTGACCGGTGGGACTGAACAGGGGAATGCTTCTCCTGTTCAGTCCGGTTGCTGTGGCGGCAATAGGGGAAGGCCCTTTTTGGCCACGCTTCTTACATCCTCACAAACTGGGACTGATTGCTTTTGAAGATATCCCAGAACAATGCCTGACCTTTAGGATTGGCGGTCACCAGTGAGGGCAGGGAGAATGTTTTTAAGGCTTCGCCTACCGACAGGGTTCCTTCCGCAGAGTCCTTGCGCCCGGTAAAAGGCAGTTCATCAGGACTGCGCCGGCATTGCGAGTTCAAATTGATGCGGGCCACCATATTGGCCAGTACATCGATAAAGCGGGCACAGCTTTGCGGGTTTTGGCTGAAAATGCTGGCCTGCTGGCCGTATTTGCTGTGCCGCATGTAATCTACGAGCTCGCTCTGGCCGGTAAAAACCCCAATCGGCAAAACCGGCCCGAACTGCTCCACCTGTGCGATTTTCATTTCCAGATTTACGGGGAAAAGAATGGTCGGATACCATAAGGTCCCCGGGCCCAACCCGCTGCGCTGATTGCTCACCCGGGCGCCTAGGGAGACTGCGTCGTCCAGCAGTTCCTGCAGCCATTCCGCCCGGTCCTTCCCGGGCAGCGGGGTGATTACCACTCCATCCTCCCAGGGCATGCCGCATACCAGCCTGTCCGCTTTCTCACTGATAATCTCCACAAACCGCTCCACAACATCCTGGTGCACCAACACCTGTTTGATGGCGGTGCAGCGCTGTCCGTTGTACTCCATAGCCCCGTCCAAACACTCCTGCGCGGCCAGCTCAAGGTCAGCATCCGCAAAAACAAAAGCCGGATTTTTGGCTTCCAGGCCCAAAACCGTAGTCAGGCGATTAGGGCGGGGATGCAGTGAAACCAGGTGATTGGCCACCGCGGCGGAGCCGATAAAGGCCAGGATTTCAACATCTCCCCGGGACATGAGCGGGTCTATGATGCTCTCGCCCTCGCCGTAGATAACATTGACCACTCCCGGAGGGAAAGCCGCCGCAAAAGCGTCTGACAGCATCATACTGCATAAACAGCCGTAGCGGGGCGGCTTTATCACCACCGCATTGCCCATCAGCAGAGCGGGGATGACCATAGCAAAGGTTTCATTTAAGGGATAATTGAAGGGCCCCAGGCATAAAGCCACCCCCAGCGGGGTTCTGCGCAAAACGGAAACATAAGCGCCGCTGCGGCTGATGCGCGCTGATGAATTGAGGTTGCTCTCCAGATATGCGATGGAGTCTTCAATGTACTTAATGGTACGTTCAAACTCGTCCCGGCAGGCTGAATAGGGTTTAGCGATTTCCCACATCTCCATGCGAACAAAAGGCTCCTCCAATTCACGCAGCATCTCCAGGAAGCACTCCAGGGCCGAGATGCGCTGGGATGCAGTCATCAAGGGCCAGCGCCCGGCGCCGTCCCGATAGGCGATTCTGGCGGAGCTCAAAGCCCTTATTGCCTCTTCCGGGCCGAGCTGCGCAACCGCTCCCAGATAAACCCCGTCTTGATCTTTTAAAGAGCTCTTTCCGATAGGGGAATAAACCGGTGCATTAGGCCCTTTCCAGGTCAGGACCTGGCCTCCGATCAGGTAATCCAAACCATCATTTACCGGGGTGATACGGCAGTAATCAGGCACTGACCGCATGTCGAAATCAGTCATTATTGTCATCGAAACACCTCGAAAAATAAAAAATTTTGTAATACAACATTGGGGGAAATATTTCAAACCGCATTTTAATAAGGAATCATAAGTAATCATATCTGCGGACGAGTTATAATGATATAAATTTAATAATTTGGAGAAATTCCATAAAATTTGCTTCAAATTGACAAAGACAAGCTTCCTCAGGCTTTTATTATTTTGCCCCTATCAGTTATCTTTATATAAGTGGCCTGTTACAGTTCAGGCCTTCAATTTAGGGGAAAGGAGGAATGTGAATGGATTACAAGGGTATTATTGCCAAGTACAAGGATGTACCGGGGGGAATCATCGAAGCTTTCCATGCTGTACAAAAACAATTCAACTATTTGCCCGAAGAGGCCATTGTTGAAGCAGCCAAGATCTTCAACGTGCCAGTAGCTGAAGCGTATGGAGTAGCAACTTTTTACTCTTATCTTTCAGTTGAACCCAGAGGAAAAAATGTGATACGTATTTGTGAAAGTGCTCCCTGTCACATAGCGGGAGCAGATGAAGTGGTAGCGGCTTTGGAAAGAGAACTTGGCATCATGATGGGTGAAACCACGGATGATGGCAAGTTTACCTTAGAGTATACCGAGTGCGTAGGACAATGCCAGGCCACTCCTGTAATTACTGTCAACGGCAAGCCTTATGCAGGCGTATCTCCGGCTCAGATTGCGGCAATTCTGGCGGAATATAGATAGAATCGCCTCCGCCATTCATGATTAATAACAAACCTCAGAAAGGAGGTCGTACGATGGCCGAAGAACTGCGCATCGTATTGCGTAACTACGGCAAGATCGACCCGCTCAATATAGACTCCTATATTGCTCAGGGTGGATATAAGGCCCTGGAGAAGGCCCGCGGCACGGATCAGAAAGGCTTAATCGATGAGGTAAAGAAATCTGGTTTAAGGGGCCGTGGAGGTGCCGGATTTAACTGTGGTCAGAAGTGGTGGTTCGCCTATATGGCACAAGCGGATCAGAAATATGTGGTATGCAATGCTGATGAAGGTGAACCCGGAACTTACAAAGACCGGTTAATCATGCAGAATGATCCCCAGTCTCTCCTCGAAGGAATGGCCATTTGCGCCTATGCCATCGGAGCCGACAAAGGCTATATTTATTGCCGGGGCGAATATCCTTATGTAGTGGATGTTCTCAACCAGGCCATTGCTCAGGCTAAAGATAAAGGCGTCCTGGGCGATTTTGACATTGAAGTGAGAATGGGCGCCGGAGCCTATGTATGCGGCGAAGAGACTGCCTTGATCGAATCCATCGAGGGCAGCAGGGGCGAGCCTCGTTTTAAACCGCCTTTCCCGCCGGCACAGGGCTTGTGGCAGAAACCCACCATCGTCAATAATGTTGAAACCTTTGCCAATATCCCGGTAATCGTGGATAAAGGGGCCGAATGGTTTGCCGCCATAGGAGCGCCTGATTATCCCGGAACCAAAGTGTTCACTTTAACCGGCGACATCAACAACAAAACCTTCTTCGAAGTACCCACCAACACGACTATCAGAGAAATCGTTTACAAGCTGGGGGGGGGAATCCCCGGCGACAGAAAATTCAAAGCGGTCCAAATCGGGGGGACCTCAGGGGCATTTATTCCCGAGGCTGATCTGGACACGCCGGTGGCTTTTGATGCCATGGCCGCGGTTGGCGCGACCCTGGGTTCTGGTGCGGTATTCGTTCTGGATGACAGTCGCGACATAGTGGATGTGGTTACCCGGATTGCCGGATTCTTTGAACATGAGTCCTGTGGGAAGTGCGCCCCGTGCAGAGAAGGCACCATGCGCACTGCGGAATTGATGGAAAAGATCGAAGCGGGCGAAGGATCGATTGATGACGTTGCTTTGCTGGAAAAGATAGGCCGGGTTATGTCGTACTCCTGCCTGTGCGGGCTGGGACAAGCGGCGCCAACACCGGTATTGAGCACTATCAGGCATTTCAAAGCCGACTATAATGCCAAATTATTGTAGGGGAGCAAAGGAGGGAAACTAATTGGTAAACATCACAATAAACGGAATGAATGTATCCGTTCCCGAAGGCTCAACCATCCTGCAGGCGGCACAGCAAGTCGGTATCCATATTCCTACTCTGTGTTATCACCCTGATCAGTCCATTAAGGCCAACTGCAGGGTGTGCGTTTGCGAAGTCGAAGGCAACAGACTTCTGCAAGCAGCCTGTTCGGCCCCAGTCTTCGAAGGCATGGTTGTCAGAACCAATACCCCCAAGGTCTTGGAAGCCCGGAAGACCATTGTAGAGATGATTTTGGCCAATCATCCCCAGGATTGCCTCAACTGCATCAGGAACGGGGCCTGCGAACTGCAGACCCTGGCTGAGGAATTGATCATTCGCGACAATCCCTTTGAATTGATGATTCGCGGCTATGATAAAGACACCTCCACCCCGTCGCTGTTCAGGGATCCTGATAAATGCGTCCTATGCCGGCGCTGTATTGAGGCCTGCTCGGTAATCCAGAGCGTAAACGCCTTAGGGATTGAAGGCCGCGGCAACAACGCCATGGTGGTCCCTTCGCTGGGCAAAGACCTGATCGACAGCCCATGCGTAATGTGCGGTCAGTGCATTCACGCCTGCCCGGTGGGAGCTATCGGCGAAATCGAAAATATCGACCAATTCCTGGCCGCGGTGGCCGATCCCGAGACTATTGTGGTCACTCAGATCGCCCCTGCAGTCAGACTCGCCATCGCTGAGGAGATTGGCATGGCGACCGGCGAACTTCCCATGGATGTATTCGTAAACGGGCTGCGCCAGATCGGCTTCGACTATGTCTTGCACACCAACTTTACCGCCGACCTGACCATTCTGGAAGAAGGCAACGAGCTGTTGAAGAGAGTGAAAGAAGGCGGCACCCTGCCCATGTTTACCTCCTGCAGCCCGGGTTGGATCAACTTCTGTGAAACCTTCTATCCCGACCTGTTGGATAACCTGTCCACCTGCAAATCGCCGCAGCAGATGTTTGGCGCCCTGGTAAAGACCTACTGGGCGGAAAAGATGAACATCAGCCCTGCCAAGATTTTCAGCGTGTCGATCATGCCCTGTGTGGCCAAAAAGTTTGAGGCGGATCGCCCCGAAATGAGGGACAGCGGCTACAAAGATGTGGATATCGTTTTAACCACCCGCGAGATCGGGCGTCTGTTCAGACAGAGCGGCATCGATTTCAACAAGCTGCCCCCGTCAAACTTCGATTCCTGGATGGGAGCCTACACCGGCGCTGCGGTTATCTTCGGAGCCTCCGGCGGAGTTATGGAAGCAGCTTTAAGAACGGTTTATGAAGTGGTCACCGGCAACACCCTGGAAGATGTCAATTTTACTACAATTCGCGGTTTTGACGGCATCAAAGAGGCCACTGTCGATCTGAACGGCCTGGAAGTGAACGTGGCCATCGCCCACAGCCTTTCCAATGCCCGCAAGCTGATGGATCAAGTGAGGGCCGGAGAGTCGCCCTATCACTTCATCGAGATCATGGCCTGTCCGGGCGGCTGTATCGGCGGCGGCGGACAGCCCATCACCAAGCGCAATCAGAAGCGCATCGAGCGTATTGATGCCATTTATCTCGAGGACGAGGGGCTGTCCATCAGGAAATCCCATGAAAATCCCGAAGTCAAGGTGCTTTACGATGAATTCCTGCATGAGCCGTTGGGACACAAGTCTCATGAACTTCTGCACACCCATTATCACGACAAAAAGAAAAAGTACCTCTAAGCAGATCTTATTCGCAATAAAAAACCGTGTCGCGGAGAATGCCTGCGACACGGTTTTTACTTGTCTGGTGGCGGGCATGACTTCTGATACAATCTATATGGCCAGGCCGGCTGCTTGAAAAGTTGCCAAAAGATCCTGGCTGCCAGGCAGGTTGGCAACGTCCAGGCCGGTATAAGGCAGCCCCGCGGCTTCCAGGGCCCGCAGGGTAAAACGGTCGCCGGCCGATTTCTTTCTGGCCTCGCTGGGATTGCCGGCAAATACCACCAGCAATGGCTCCAGATTATTACTGGCACAGATGACGAAATCGACCCGGCGGTCTTTAACCCTCTCCAAATATTCCTGGCGGCGCGGGGTGTCGGCAGGCATCGACAGCAGATCAGCCAGCCGCACCTTGGGAAATACTACATAGCGGTCATCCAGGGTTTCGGATATCAGGCGGAAACCTGACAGTTCGCGCGCATTGAGAATGAAATCACGCTTACGGTAAGGCATATCGTTGAGGTCAACCCAGGCGTTGCTCAAATCTATGACTTTGCCCTCCCGTTTGGTTTTGACCTGCTGCTCTTTATAAGCGTCCCAGGCAAATTTGGCGACAACTGCTATGATCAATAAAGCCAGTAACTGTCCCAAAATTACCACCTCCCGGGCAGAATGTTGTAAAATATTGCCATAACCTGTTGCGTTATCACTTTATTGTTAGAAAAAAGTGCTGTTAATTATTCCAGGGAGATCAAGCCCTGGTTTGGGGTATACGTCTGTTGGGGGCATCGATATGGGCTGGCAGGATCTTAATGCCTGCATTAATTTTATTAATTATATTACTATTATATACTGATAACTGCCATGATTTGCTCTGATACTATTTATTATTAAAAAATCATCGCTCCTAGTTTTATTTTTGGAGGAAACCTTGCCCATGCTGGCTATTATAATCTTGTTGGGTCTGTTCATCGGGAGCTTTTTAAATGTCTGCATCTGGCGTTTGCCGCGGGCTCAGTCTACAGTCTGGCCGGGATCTTATTGCCCGGTCTGCGGGCATGACCTGCAGGCCGGCGATTTGATACCGCTATTGAGCTTTGTGCTCCGGCGGGGTTCTTGCCGGTATTGCGGCCAGGCCATCGCCTGGAGGTATCCGCTTGTCGAAGCTGGCACTGCGCTGGGCATGGCGGCACTATACGCCCATTCGGGATGGGGCTGGCAGTTCTTGCAAGATGCCTTATTATTCTGCGGACTGCTTGTGGCCTCTGCCATTGATATGGAACTGCGGATTATACCCAACCGGCTTTTAACATTTATGACCCTGGCTTTTTTAATGCTGTGTTTGCTGTTTTCACCAGAGCGGTTTTGGCCTGCGTTTTGGGGCGCATTGAGTGCCGGGCTCCTGCTGTTGGCGCCAGCTCTTCTGTATCCGGGCGGCATGGGGGGAGGGGATATAAAAATGGCGGCAGTGATCGGCCTTTATCTGGGCTGGCCTTCCTCCTTGCTGGCCATATTTTTGGGGATATTAATAGGCGCGGCAGCCGGCCTGGGATGGATGGTGAGACAGCATAAAGATCTCAAAGCCGCGATTCCATTGGGGCCATTCCTGAGCCTGGGGGCTATGCTGACCCTCTTGTGGGGGGAACAGATCCTGGCCTGGTACAAGCAGTTTTATTAACCTGTATCAGGAGAATCAGGCTTTCATATAGAATGCTTTCAGTATAAAATGAAGAACAAGCCCTGTTAGGCAGGCCGCTTCGCCCGGCCAGCCCGGGAGCATCAATAAGGAGATGGATTAAGTGCAATATCAGAGCAGCCGGGGAAACAGCCCCAGCGTAACGGCCGCTCAGGCCATTATAAACGGCATCGCACCGGATGGCGGCCTGTACATACCGGATAAGATACCCTCATTGAGTAAAGAGGATTTTATAAATTGGATCGACCTGCCCTATCAAGGCCGGGCGCAAACTGTTCTGCAGCAATATCTGACCGATTTCAGCCCCGCAGAGGTGTCAGACTGCATTAAGGCCGCTTATAACCAGCGCAACTTCGACAGTGCCCAGATCGCGCCCCTTATAGAATTATCGCCCCGGCTGCACATGCTGGAACTGTGGCACGGCCCCACCAGCGCCTTCAAGGACATGGCCCTGCAGATACTGCCGCATCTGCTGACAACAAGTATGAAAAAGACCGGAGAGAATAATCAGATCGTTATCCTGGTGGCCACTTCCGGAGATACCGGCAAAGCGGCCCTGGAGGGATTCAGGGATGTAGCCGGGACACAGATCGTGGTGTTTTATCCCGCTCAGGGGGTCAGCCAGGTGCAGCGCCTGCAGATGGTCACCCAAGCCGGGGAGAATGTAAACGTAGCAGGTGTTACCGGTAACTTTGACGATGCGCAGAACGGGGTCAAGAAAATTTTTGGCGATCAGGACTTCATCGGCCGTTTGGCCGGGAATAATTTGAAGATGTCGTCGGCCAACTCCATAAACTGGGGCCGGCTGTTGCCGCAAATCGTATACTACTTATCCGCCTATGCCGATCTGCTGCGGGAAGGGCGCATTGAATACGGGGAAGCGGTTAATATCGTAGTGCCGACCGGCAACTTCGGCAACATTCTGGCGGCCTTTTACGCGCGGCAAATGGGGCTGCCGGTGGGGCGTTTGATCTGTGCCGCCAATGCCAATAATATTCTGACCGACTTTATAAACAGCGGGGTCTATGACCGCAACCGCCCCTTTTATAAAACCATATCCCCTTCCATGGATATTCTGATCTCTTCCAATCTGGAGCGGCTTCTGGCCGAGGTCAGCGGGCATGATTTTCAGCAGGTAAACGCATGGATGAAACAGCTTTCCGCAGCCGGGCGCTATGAGGTCAGCGGCCTGGTGCGGGATAAAATACAAGAATTGTTCTGGTCTGATTTCGGGGATGATCGCCAGACCATCGCGACCATCCGCAAGACCTGGGATACGTATCAATACCTGGCGGACACGCACACCGCGGTGGCCTTGTGCGTTTATGACCGTTATCGGGAGAAGACCGGGGATAATCGCACCACCATCATAGCCTCAACCGCCAGCCCCTTCAAGTTTGGCAGCAGCGTGGCCGAGGCCATTCTCCCCGAAGCCATCCGGGCCGGCAAAGATGAATTCAGCTTGATCCGCTTCCTGTCTGAATGGACCGGAAGCGAGGTTCCCCAAGGCATACGAGACCTGGATAAGCGTCCGGTCTTGCACGACACCACCACCAGCCCGGCCGATATGCAAAACACCGTGGCCAGGTTCCTCAAGCTGTAAATATTGGGACGAGGACGAAAGCAGGCACAGGCAGGCAAAATAACCGTCAGATTGTGAAAACTATCTGTGGTTTTCAATCGCCCCACTTACAGCCGATTTTTGGCTTTTATTTGGGGCGGAGGCTAGTCTGTTGACCGGAACAACTCGTTCCTCTCCCGCTTTGGAGAATTCAATCGCCAATTTAGGGACTTTTCACACCGCCTGCCGTCCCCGTGCCTGGCTGTGTACTTTTACTGCTCAGCCTTTGATGAAATAGTCCATAACCTGGTGTCCGGCCGGGAAATGGCGGCCTTCTCGGGCGGACTCCTCGTCGTAGCGGCCTATTCCGCCTATCACCGGGTTGTTCTTGTCAAATATCATATAAGGAACCATCCCGCTGCTGTGGGTTCTAATCGACAGCGGGGTGGGATGATCGGGTATGATCATCACCCGCAGGTCGTCGAATTTATCCAGTTCGGAGCGCAGCAGGCCCACCACTTCTTTGTCGATCTGTTCAATGCTCCACAATTTGGCTTTCAAGTTGCCCTGATGGCCGGCTTCGTCCGGAGATTCAATATGCATATATACAAAGTCCTGCCCGCCCAGGAGCTCATTTAAAGCAGCCCGGGCTTTGCCGGCGAAATTGGTCTCAACTGCGCCGGTTGCACCGGGTACGGCCACCGGACGCAGCCCGGCACAAATTCCCAGGCCTTTGACCAGATCGACGGCGGCCACCACAGATCCCTGTAATCCGTATTTATCGGCAAAACTATCTAAAGCCGGCTTTTTGCCCTGCCCCCAGAACCAGGCGGAAAGCGCCGGGTTTTTTCCCTGTCGGCGACGCTCAATATTAACCGGATGATTTTCCAATAAGACCAGGCTTCTTTCCATCAGCTCGAGCAAGGCTGTGCTGTCTTTGCCCTGAGGCAGATAGTCTTTCACCACTCTGCCCGAGATATCATGGGGCGGGGTCAATTCCATTATCCGCTCATGCCCGTCTTTCCACAGCAAGAGGTGGCGGTAGCTTATCCCGGGATGGAAGCTCAATTGGTCATTTCCCAGCTCGCCTTGTAAGAAGCCAATCAACTGCCTGGATTCCTCAGTGCTGATTTCTCCGGCGCTGTAATCGACCATTGTACGGTGTGCGTAGCAAGAGCCCTCGGACAATGTGACCAGATTGCAGCGTAGCGCCAGGTCAGTATCGCTCATGGAAACACCCATACTGACTGCTTCTATAGGGCTGCGGCCGGTATAGTAAAGCCTGGGATCATAACCCAGAACCGACAAATTGGCGACGTCGCTCCCTGGCGGGAAACTCTGGGGAATGGTCTGCGCGGTTCCGATCACAGCGGTTTTAGCCAGAAAATCTATATTCGGCGTTTGCGCATACTGCAGAGGGGTTGTATTGTCCAGTGCTTCGATCGGCTCGTCAGCCATCCCATCGGCCAGGATGAGCAGGTATTTCATATTGTTTCCTCCTCGCAATGATTAGAATCAGTATAGCATCTCCGGGCCGGGATGATAAGACGCCCGCCAGCGCCAATCATTATGAACGGCCGGCTCCAGCTGGAATTGCTATATAATGGCACGACCCTTATAATTAACTTAGAAGCAGTAAAAAGGAGGCGTTATCATGGGCAGCAAATTTTGGGATTCCTATCCGCTGGTTGTAGAAGGCATGCTGCAAGCCCTGCCGCCGGGTTTCACATTTTACCTCTCCAATCTGGAAAAAGTGATCTTTAAGGCTCCGGCCGATTCCGTTCCGGGAGTAAAAGTAGGGGAGCCTTATGTACCCCATGGACCCTCCGGAACCGCCATTCGCACCGAGCAAGTGGTGGCTATGGAATTGGATCTCAGCTACTACGGAGAACCTATAAAGGTATTTGCCGCTCCGATATTTGACGACGACCAACCGGACTTGCTATTGGGCGCCTTCGCCATGTCACTGAGCCGCGACAGCGCCTTTTCCCTGCGCAAACTGGCCAACACCTATCAAGTGGGGACGGCCGAGATGGGCATCGCCCTGAAAAGGCTGGCAATGGAAAGCCACGATGTGAAAATCAACAACGCCGTGCTCTACAAGCATATCCAGAACGTCCAGCAATCCCTGCATCAGATAGAGGACAGCGGCCCCCTCTGTGAGGAAACCGGCAATGCCTTACAGGCCATAAGAGCAGATTTGGATATGATCATGTCTGAATCACAGGCAATCGTGCAGCGCAGCGATCAGCAGGCCAGCTTGATGCAGGTCTTAAGCAACCGGATCAAAGAGCTGACCGAAACCATAGAAGAATTAAATCGCATCGCCCATGAGATCTAACCGCAGGAAGTCATGCGGGACAAGTAATGTTCCGCATACCCTATGGGACGCAAATCGCCCGGTAGCAAGGCCGCGAAATGCCTGAGCGGTTAGATGATCCGTCAATCACATCGCCGGGAAAGCGCTCGGCGATTTCCTTTTCAAGAAGACCACTTAATTGCGGCTGGCGATTCTTTATCACAAACATAAACGAGTTTTCCATCGCACGTATTCTTGCGTGGCTTTTTTATCATAAACGTATTTTCCATAACCGAACTGTCTGAACTTGAATTAACGAGATTGTTTTCGTCCATAGGCAAAACACTGTCAGGAAAGACCCGCCATGCGGTTTCTGTCCCGGGCGGTGACATTTAAGTCAATCAAATGCACCAGTTAGGTTATAGGCATGAGTTAGGGCGCATACTGTTAGCAGAGTAAAGGAGGGATAAGATGCGGCATGCAGATTATGATGTGGTAGTTTTAGGCTGTGGACCGGCCGGCTTATCGGCCGCCGTCAACGCCACCATCCGCAACAAAAAGGTTCTGGTCATCGGGGGAGACCCCTGCAGCCCGCCTATGCACAAGGCGCAGAAGATCGACAACTACTTGGGGCTGCCCGCCACCAGCGGCGCCGAACTCTTGAAGCGCTTCATGGATCACGCCCAGGCCATGGATATAGAAATCGTCAACGGCAAAGTGGACTTGATCAATGACACCGGAGCGGGCTACCAACTCCTGCTGCAGGATGAATTTATCAACAGCAAAACCATCATTATAGCCACCGGGGTTCCCTACAAAAGCACCCTGCCCCGGGAAGAAGAACTGCTGGGCAAGGGACTGGGCTATTGCGCCACCTGCGACGGTCCGCTGTACCGGGATAAAACCGTGATGCTCATCTCCCATAATGAGGAGGGGGAAAACGAAGCCGATTTCATGGTGCAAATCTGCCGTAATGTCTATTATGTGCCCCTGTATAAAAAGGTTGGAACCATGGATGCCCGTGTTAAGGTTTTGCAGGAAAGACCGCGAGAGATCGTAGGGGAAAACGAAGTAACCGGGGTGCGCATGACCAATGATCAGGTCATCCCGGTCGACGGGCTGTTCATCCTGGGGGGCGAAACTTCGCCCAGCCGGCTGGTGCCGGGATTGGAGATGGAAGACCGCCACATAAAGGTAAACCGCAAACAGGAAACCAATCTTCACGGCGTTCTGGCCGCCGGCGACTGCACCGGCAAGCCCTATCAGGTGGCTAAATCAATCGGGGAAGGGCAGGTGGCCGGGCTGCAGGCCAGCCTGTTGGCATCCCAGGCCCGGCCGTAGGGTCTATTCCGGGGAGGAAGGCGGTTGAGGGTCTTCTTGCAGCCTCGGGTCATTTTCTGACCGGGCTTTGCTAAGATTGCCGTACCGCGACCGGGCGTTTTCTGACCGCGATAAATAACTGCCCGAGGGCGGTTGGGCTTTTTCCTGACCCTGCAATGGCTTCCTCAAGGGAAGGGATGATTTTTCCTGATCCTTAAATAAGCCGAATTCATACAACATACTGTCAACGCCGTAAAAGACAACATCGAAGAACTCGTTTAAAAAATTTCTCCCGGTGTCGCCCCTGGCCATTCGCATGGCATAACTGCGCTGCTTGGGGTGTACATCCGCTTTGTGTTCTGGCATAATAACACCTCTTTTGGCTTAGTATTTGCCCGGGCGGCTCAAATATGACGGCAAGAACCGGCAATAAAGGCGGAAAAAACCGCTTTAACACGGTTGGCAGAAGAATGTATAATAAAATATTGCCACGGCAAGCATTAATATTATCCAATAAATTACATATTCTCAGGAACAGGCGCCATGACAGTATCGCTGCTCAACGACAGAAAATGACTGGTGTGTTGACTAAAAAAGCAGGTGATGCTATAATAAATTTCGTTGCGGAGCCGTGGTGTAGCGGTCAACATGCCGGCCTGTCACGCCGGAGATCGAGGGTTCAAATCCCTTCGGCTTCGCCATATTAGCCTCGGTAGCTCAGCTGGTAGAGCAGCGGACTGAAAATCCGCGTGTCGGTGGTTCGACTCCGCCCCGAGGCACCATTAAAATGCGGAAGTGGCTCAGTGGTAGAGCATCGCCTTGCCAAGGCGAGGGTCG